>NZ_JBSGPD010000006.1:0-278719 GCF_053567335.1 Leucobacter sp. GX24907
CCGAAGCACAACCAGCCCGGTACCGCTCCCGCGGCCCGCACTCTCGCGCTGACAAAGGAATACATTACGCACCCACCCCCCACCCCCGCAACACGAACCCACATCCCGGGCGTGTCCCCACACCAAACCACCAAATTCTGCGCTTGCGGTGCTCACACGGTCGTCGCTGCGCACGCACTCGAATCGGCTCCTTCTGGAGAAAAAGACCATCCTCCACCCCACCTGCTCTCGCATCCCGGGCGCGCCGTCGCGCAAGGACCCGCTTCCCCAGATGCTTGAATAGTGGGGTGAATCAGAGCACCCCCCATTCCCCTTCCCCGGCAGACTTCGGTTTTGCGGTCGAGCACCGTCTTGAGAGAGGCGGTACCTCGGGAAGTGCAGGGCAACCCCTCGGACGCACCGGCACGATCACGACACCGCACGGTGAGATTCAGACTCCGGCGTTCATTCCAGTCGGTACCAAGGCGACGGTGAAGGCGACGTTGCCTGAGACAGTGGCTCAGCTCGGCGGCCAGGCGGTACTCGCGAATGCCTACCACCTCTTCCTGCAACCGGGGAGCGACTTGGTGGACGAAGCAGGTGGGCTCGGCCGCTTCATGAATTGGGACGGGCCGACCTTCACCGATTCCGGAGGCTTCCAGGTGATGTCGCTCGGCGTAGGCTTCAAGAAGGTCATCTCCATGGAAGAGAATGCGCACCGCAGCGACGACGTCATCGCGAAGAACAAGGAGCGTCTCGCGCACGTCGACGAAGACGGGGTGACTTTCAAGTCATTCATCAACGGCGATACCCACCGCTTCACACCCGAAGTTTCGATGCGTATCCAGCATCAGCTGGGCGCGGACATCATCTTCGCGTTCGACGAGTGCACCACTCTGATGAACACTCGCGGGTATCAGGAGGACTCGGTCGAGCGCACTGAGCGCTGGGCTGTCCGATGCCTCGACGAGCATGCGGCGCAGACCGCTGCGCGACGGCACCGTCCATACCAGGCGCTCTTCGGCGTGGTGCAAGGCGCGCAATACGAAGACTTGCGCCGGCGAGCGGCTCGCGGACTGACCGAATTGACCGGTCAGCTGGCGCTGGAACAAACCTTCGACGGGTTCGGGATCGGCGGGGCGCTCGAGAAGACCGAGCTCGGCACGATCTGCAGCTGGGTATCCGATGAGCTCCCGGAGAACAAACCTCGCCATCTACTCGGCATCTCGGAGCCCGATGACCTCTTCGCCGCCATCGCCGCGGGAGCCGACACCTTCGACTGCGTCGCTCCGTCACGACAGGCGCGAGGGGGCACCATGTATTCGAGCAATGGCCGCATCAACGCGAAGGCCGGCTCTCAACGTCGACGCTTCGAGCCGCTCGACCCCCAGTGCGACTGCTACACCTGCGAGCACTACACAGCGGCCTACCTCCACCACCTGTTCAAGGCGAAGGAGATGCTTGCTTCGACTCTCGCAACGATTCACAATGAGCGCTTCATCGTGCGACTCGTCGATCGGATCAGGGACTCGATCGTGGCCGGGGAGTTCGCCGAGCTTCGCGACGACGTGCTCGGGCGGCAGTACGGCTCCGATTTCGCACGTAAGGCCGCGGCCCGCGCTGCCGCGGGTTAGGCCCGCGCGTCGGCAGTCCCTTCGGCCGCACGTACGGCCTTGATCACGCGCGTCGTGATCGGGAGGAGTACCACCTCGGCGAGCACCTTCACCACGTAGCCCAGGACGACGTACATGACGAAGTCAAGCCCGGTGATGACACCGGCGAAGGCGATCGTGCAGAAGAGCAGAGTGTCTACGAACTGCCCGGCGACCGTCGAACCGATGAGCCTCGTGCGCAGGAAGCGGCCCGACGTGCGCCGACGCATGCGGTCGAGCACCCAGGCGTTCAAGAGCTGCCCCGCGAGGAATGCGACCAGGCTTGCCGCCACGATCCGGGGCACGAACCCGAGCACGGCTGCGAAGGCTTCCTGGTTCTCCCACCCGTCGGCCGGCGGCGACACCTGTACCGCGAGGATCGTCAGCGACGCGAGCAACGCGAGTCCGAACGCTGCGTAGATCGCCTTCCGGGATGCCTTCAGCCCATACACCTCCGCGAGCACATCGCCCAGAATGTACGCGAGCGGGAAGAGGAAGACTCCCCCGTCAAACACGAGCGGCAGCGAGAAGCTACCGAACGAGATCGCACCGAAGGCGATCGGCTTGACCGCGACCACGTTCGAGATCAGCAGGATCCCGACGAAGATCGCGGAGATCGCCGCGTAGCGCGAGCCGAGCGCTGCAGCCCGAGCACCCGGAGTGAGGTACTGCTGCCGATCAGGTTCATTGTCATTGCGCACGATACCCGCCTCGGTCTTCGTCCTACTCATCGATCTGCCCTACTCCCAGTGCTCCGCGGATCATGTCCATGTTCAGTTTCGCCGCGACACGAGCACCGTTGCCCGCCGCGATGATGAGCTGCTGCGGGCCGGGCGGCACGATGTCGCCCACCGCGTAGACGCCTCGGATCGAGGTCTCTCCCTGCTCGCTCACTGTGATGAGCCCCCAGTCGTCACGATCGAGCGGCTGGTCTCCGAGGAACTCGACAGGAGCATGCCACCTCGGACGCACGAAGCCCCCCACCCGTGGAATCACCTCACCATCAGTGAGTCGCACGCCCGTCATATCGGCCTTCTCGCCCACGATGTCGTCGATCCTGCGTCGTTCGACCATGATCCCGATCGCAGCGAGCTGTCTCTCTTGCTCGGCGCGCACCGTATCCGCACCGTTCGTGAACACGATGAGGTCAGAACTGAAGCGGCTGATGAGCAGGGCCCTGGCGAAGAGATCGCTCGTTTCTCCGATGAGCACGAGCGGCTTATCTGTCTTCTCGAACCCATCGCACTCAACACAGCTGTGCAGAGCGGTTCCGTAGTAAGCACGGATCATCGGCAACGCCGGCAGCTCCTCGGTGAGACCTGCAGAAACCAGTACTCGACGGGCGATGAGGTCGACGTCTGCGGCACCCCTGATCCCGGTACCGCGCACTCTGAAGCCCAGTCCGTCCGGGAAGCCGACAGCCCGGGCCTCCTCGGCACTCAGCTGCACCACCTCTCGCACCATGGCCTGCGCGAATATCGCACTCGGGTATGACTCGAATTCTTCTCTCCCGAGGCGCCGCAGCTCGAGCGGCGGCGCACCGTCTCGAGTCAAGAAGCCGTGCGACTGCAGTGTTGCAGAGTGTCGCGGTCGGTTGCTGTCGAGGATCGCAATGCGTCGATTCGCCCGCACCAGGTTCAGCCCCGCGGAGAGTCCCGCCGGGCCGCCGCCGATGATGGCAACGCCGATCGGGGCGACGTTCGCGTCACCGATGCGGCCCTCGAGAGTCATGACGCCTCGGCACCGAGTTCCCGCTGCAAGCGGCGCAGACGTGCCAGGGTCTCGTCGCGTCCGAGCAGTTCGAAGGACTCGAAGAGCGGCGGAGACACCCGGCGCCCGGAGGCCGCAACGCGCAGTGGTCCGAATGCAACACGCGGCTTCAACCCGAGTCCGTCGATGAGCGCGGCCTGCAAGGCGCTCTGAATCTGCTCAGTCGTCCACGCCTCATCGCTGAGAACCTCGAGCGCTTCGAGGCCGGCCTGCAGTACCTGCGGAGCATCGCTCTTCAGCGACTTCATCGCGTCCTCTTCATAGACGAGCGCCTCGGAATTCGTGAAGAGGAAGCTCATGAGCCCGGCGACATCACGCAGTACGGTGACTCGGCTCTGCACGAGCGGTACCGCCCGTCGCACGATTTCGCGCTGGGTCTCGGACGGCTCGATCGGCAGAGCTCCTCCTGCGACGAGGTAGGGCAGGATCCTCCGCTCGAAGTCTGCTTCGGGCAGCAACCTGATCTGGTCAGCGTTGATCGCGTCTGCCTTCTTCTGATCGAAGCGCGCAGGGTTCGGGTTCACGTCGCGCACGTCGAACGCAGCGACCATCTCATCGCGGCTGAAGACATCCCGGTCAGGCGCGAGAGACCAGCCGAGCAGCGACAGGTAATTGAGCAGGCCCTCCGGGATGAAGCCACGGTCGCGGTGGTGCAACAGATTGGACTCGGGATCGCGCTTCGAGAGCTTCTTGTTCCCCTCCCCCATGACATAGGGCAGGTGACCGAACTGCGGGATGGCCTCGGCCACGCCGATCTCGATGAGCGCGTGATAGAGGGCGATCTGACGCGGCGTCGACGAGAGCAGGTCCTCACCGCGGAGCACGTGGGTGATTCCCATGAGTGCGTCGTCGACCGGATTGACGAGCGTGTAGAGCGGTGCGCCGTTCGGCCTGACCACGACGAAGTCGATAGTCGAACCCGCAGGGAACGTGATGTCGCCGCGGACGAGGTCGGAGAACGACAGGTCGACGTCAGGTACTCGGAAGCGCAGGGCTGGTTGACGACCTTCGGCTCGGAAGGCTGCCTTCTGCTCATCGGTGAGATCGCGATCGAAGTTGTCGTAGCCGAACTGCTTCGGGCGGCCGGCGGCCTCATTACGCGCGTCGATCTCTTCTGCGGTGGAGAAGCTTTCGTAGAGATGGCCTGCCGCGAGGAGGCGGTCAATCACGTCGCGATAGATCTCACCGCGCTGCGACTGCCGGTAGGGGCCGTGCGGCCCGCCCTCGCTCTGCCCGTCAAGGCTGATGCCCTCGTCCCAGTCGAGGCCGAGCCATCGCAGGGAGTCGATGATCTGGGTGTAGCTCTCCTCGCTATCGCGAGCGGCGTCGGTGTCCTCGATCCGGAACACGAACGTACCGCCGGTATGTCGCGCGTACGCCCAATTGAAGAGGGCCGTGCGCACCATGCCGACGTGAGGGGTGCCGGTCGGCGAGGGGCAGAAGCGAACGCGCACATCCGAGCCGGTGGCGGTCGAGAACTTGGATTCAGCAGTCTGTGACATCGCAGTCATTCTATCGGGACGAACCACCGTGGCGGCGAGCGACGCTCTTAGAGTGACCGGCGAATGAATTCAGCGACCGACCCGGCCCAGGGCGAGGATCGCCATCGCCGCAGTAAGCAGCATCGCCCCGGCAATGAGCGAGAGCACAGGGAAACCTCCGGCGGTGAACAGGGCTCCGGAGGCAGCGCCGAAGAGCGCACCCGCCGCGTTCATCGCCGTGTCCGATTGTCCCTGGCGGCGTGGCCGCAGCGCAGACGGAGTGAGATCCGTGAGCAGTGCCGCACCGGCGACCGTCGCGGCACACCATCCGACACCGAGCAGCACAAGCGCGGTCTGCACGACCGGGACATTGTCGCCTGCGATCGCCGTGCCCACCGCAGCAAGCGCCAGAACTGCGACCCCCGTCCACATCACCGGTACGGCGCCGAAGCGCCCGGTCGCGGCTCCTGCGAGTGGAGACAGTGCGTACATGCCCGCAATGTGCAGGCTGATCGTCACGCCGACAAGTGTGATGCTGCCGCCGTGTTCGACCAGGTGCAACGGTGTCATCGCCATCAGACCCACCATGACGGTGTGAGACAGAGCGATGACACCGATCACGAGGAACTGGGCGCGGGTGCCCTCCGGTCCGATGAGCGGGTGGTCTCCGTCGCTCACTCTGGCACCGTGTGGCGCAGTACCGTCAGCCTGAGCACGAGTGAGCGCCTCGGCTTCCTCTGCCTCCAACCTGCGCGCCTCGATCAACGGGTCGGGTCGCAACCCTCCCCAGACCGCGATGGCCGAAAGGAGCTGCGATGCGACGACGAAGACGAACACACCGGAGAGAGCTGGGATCCCGACGAAGGCGCCAACAACCTCCCCCGGACCGGCCAGGTTCGGCCCTGCAACCGCACCGACGGTGATCGCCCAGACGACCAGCGAGAGATCCCGCGCACGATGCTCGGGCCGGGCAAGATCTGCGGCGGCGAAGCGAGCCTGCAGTTGCACAGCTGAGGCGATGCCGATGAGGCCTAGCCCGAGGAACAGGAGCGCACCAGTCCCGGTGACCGCAGCTGCGATCACCGTGAGTGCCCCCACGGCCGCTCCCAAGTTGCCTGTTGCGAGCGAAATACGGCGGCCGCGCTTCGCCGCGAAGCGAGCGAGCGGAATTCCGGCAGTGGCAGCCCCGAGTGCACTCATCGTCGCGCCGAGACCCGAAAGCGTACCGCTTCCGGTGACCTCTACGATCAGGAGCGCTCCAACTGAAAAGGACGCACCGATTCCGAGACCGCCCAGGATCGTCGAGAGCGCCAGAATCGCAACGATGCGGCGCTGGGCGCGGTCAGTCTCCCGGCTCCGGGAGAGTCCGATGGTCATTCCGCATCCGCGGGAACAAGACCCCAGCAGCTGCCATCGACTCGAGAGAGCATGCGTTTCGCGAGACGCACCTGCGGGCTCTCATTGGCGGTGTCCATAGACACGAGCCCGATGGTGCGTGTGCGAGGCGGATCCAGTTGAATGGCCGCAGTGCCCTCGGGAAGCGCAGGGGCCGCAGCGAGTGCGAGACCGGGAACCATCGCCACGGCGCCGCCTGCGGCAGCCATGGCGAGCATCGCGGGAACGTTGTCGGTCTCCTGGATGATGTCCGGTTCGAACCCCTCCTCTCCGGCAGCCGTGGTCAGATACCCGCGGCACTTCTCGCAGCCGGCGATCCAGTGGTCGGAAGCAAATTCACTGAGGTGCACGCTGTCGGCCTCGATCCGGTCTTCCGTGACGACGAGACGCATCTCCTCCCGCCACAGCGGTGTGAAGATGCTGCCGGCCGGCAACTCGGTCGTGCCCTCATAGTCGAAGACGAGTGCGCAGTCCACCTCACCGTCGCGCAGCATCTCAACCGCGGGAGGCGGTTCGGCCTCACGGTACTGCAGCGAGATCTGGGGAGCCTCCTCCGACAAGGCCCGCATGATCGCCGGCACGATGGTCGCGGAGGCGGAGGGGAAGCCAACGAGTCTCAGTGTTCCGGCACGCTCGCCGCGGAGGTCATCGATCGCGGCGAGCGCTGCGTCGATCTCGGTGACAACGGTGCGCCCGTGATCGGCCAAGATCTGACCTGCCGTGGTGAGCCTGATGCCCCGACCAAAACGCTCGATGAGCGGCACGGCGAGCCGCGTCTCCACGCGCTTGATGCGTTGACTCACCGCCGGCTGGCTGAGGCCGAGACTTGCGGCGGCGGCGGTGAGCGATCCGGTTGTCGCCAGGGCGTGCAGGATCCGAAGCTCGGTCGAATCGATCGAGCCGACGGGGTCATTACGGTTCGCACTCATAGGAGCGATTCTAACTCGAACATAACCAGAAGGAAAGCGACAGATAAGAATGATTCTGTTTGATTATGCACAGGAAGTGGCTAGCCTGACGACATGATCACCGCGCCCGCACGCTTCCAGAGCCAGAGCCTATTCGCCTCGGTACCCGGATACCTCTCCGCGTGCACTGGTGGTCTACCGAGCCACGAGACGACCGCCGCCGTGCGCCGCTTCATCGACGACTGGTCGGAGGGGCGACTCGATGCCGTGGAGGTCGGTCGATCTCTGGAGCGCTGCCGTTCTCTTTATGCAGAGATTTCAGGAGTGGACCGATCGCGCGTCGCAGTCGGCACTCAGGTCTCGCAGTTCGCATCGGTCGTCGCCACCTCCGTGCCCGACACCGCGGAGGTTCTCTGCGTCGAAGGCGACTTCGCCTCCCTCGTGCACCCCTTCGTGCAGCTTGCCGACCGCGGCATACGCGTGCGCTACGTGCCGCTCGACGACCTGGCCGATGCGGTTGCCCCCGAAACCGCACTCGTCGTCTACTCGCTCGTGCAATCGGCGACCGGTCAGGTCGCCGACTATGAGACGATCGGTTCCGCGGCCGCCGCTGTCGGAGCCCGCACGTTCGTCGACCTCACGCAGTCGCTCGGATGGCTGCCCGTCGGAGCAGACAACTTCGACTTCTCGGTATGCCATGCCTACAAGTGGTTGTGCGCACCGCGTGGCACCGCATTCCTGACCGTACGGGCGGGCCTGGACGAGACACTCACTCCGCTCGCGGCCGGATGGTGCTCGGCCGACGACGTCTGGAGCTCGTGCTACTCCCAGCACATGCCACTCGCGGAGAATGCCGGACGCTTCGACCTTTCACCCGTGTGGCCCTCGGTGCAGGGCACGGAGGCGGCCCTGCGGCTCTTCGCGCACCTCGACCCGGCGGAAGTGCACGACCACGACCTGCGGCTGGCCGAGGCCGCGCGATCTGCGCTGCATCTCCCGCCGAGCGACTCGGCGATCGTCACCTGGGCGGATCCTGACGGCTCAGACCTCGCTGCCCTGCGCGCATCAGGCATCACCGCCTCCGGACGTGCCGGCAATGCTCGCGTCGCCTTCCACCTCTGGAACGACGATGCCGATGTTGCGCTCCTGGCACGTGCGCTCGGACGATGACTCGCCGCTCGATCAGCCGGCAACGGCCAGCGCTGCGTCGCGCTTGTCTTGCTCGGTGGCAACGAGCTGACCGCAAGCCCCGTCGATCTCCTTGCCACGGGTGTCCCGCAGCGTCGTCGGGATCCCTGCCGCATTGAGTCGATCGACGAACTCGCGGGTGACTTCACGCGTCGACGATGTCCAGATCGAGCCCGGAGTCGGGTTGAGCGGAATCGGGTTCACGTGCACCCAGCCGCGGCCGCGCTCGTTCAATCGCTGAGCCAAGAGCTCCGCACGCCAGGCATGATCGTTCATGTCTTTGATCAGCGCGTACTCGATGGACACCCGCCGCCCGGTCTTCTCGTAGTAGGCGTAGGCCGCATCAAGCACCTCATCCACCTTCCACCGACTATTGACCGGGATGAGGTCGTCGCGCAACTCGTCGTCGGGCGCATGCAGCGAGAGCGCGAACGTGATCGGAATGTCTTCGTCGGCGAGCTTCCGAATCGCGGGCGCGAGGCCGACGGTCGACACGGTGATGCCGCGGGCGCTCATGCCGAGCCCCTCGGGCGACGGCGCGATCATGCGGTGCACCGCGTTCATGACGCGCTTGTAGTTCGCGAGGGGCTCACCCATGCCCATGAACACGATGTTGTTCACGCGCTCGGGCTCCGCACCGTTCCCAGATTCCCGCATACGCCCGAGTCCGCCCTCGGCGATGACCCGGTTCGCCTGCACCACCTGATCGAGAATCTCCGCGGTCGACATGTTGCGCGTCAACCCGGCCTGACCCGTCGCGCAGAAGGGGCAGTTCATGCCGCACCCGCACTGGCTCGATACGCAGAGCGTGATGCGCCCCGGATAGCGCATGAGCACCGATTCCACGAGCGCCCCGTCGAAGAGCCGCCAGAGGAACTTGACCGTGGCCCCGTCATCGGTCACGAGGCGCTTCACCTCGGTGAGCAGTGGCGGGAAGAAGGCCTCCGCCAGTTCTTGCCTGCGATTCTTCGGGAGATCCGTCATCTCCTCCGGATTCGTCGTGCGATGCTCGAAATAGTGCACCGAGAGCTGCTTCGCACGAAACTTCGGCAACCCCATCTCCACGACCTTGGCCTCGCGCTCCGCGAGCGTCATGTCGGCAAGGTGCGTATCGGGCTGCTTCACGCGCGGCGACGCAAACTGCAGTGTGGGGCGCCCGTCAGGGTTCGTGATCTGCTTCCAACCTTCGGCCTTCGGGCGCACTTGGACCCCGCTGGTCGCGGCACTGGCCTCGGCCCCCGGCTGCGGCCGACGCTTGGGTCGAGTCGGCCGGAACTCAGTCGGCTGCGTATCGTGGTTGAGCTTATTGGGATCCATCGCCGTCTATTGTCTCATCTGCGCGCTGAACACCCTCATCGGCCCTATCTCGCCCGAGCCTGCCGCCGCCTTCGGCGCATCTGGGCCCGGTGCGAGAGCCGTCGTCGCATCTTCACGACCACGAGGGCGAACGCCCCGATGACGAGCAGACTGAGCAGCGCCGAGCTCACGACGGTGTCGGAGATGATGTCGAGGATTCCGATGAAGGTGATGGCGAGCAGCAGGAGCATCTCGCGAAGCTCGTTGCCGAACTGCTGCTGCCGGGCGGGGCGCCCACGCACCACTGCAAGCTGCTGACCGGTGAGCCCGAGCCGCGCCCGTGTCGATGAATCGACGAACACGGTCGGAATATCGGGGTTCACCCCGAGCGTCTCCCTCACGCCCGGAAAGCGACTATCCCAGCCGCCTCCCGCCACACGGCGCCGCTCGTCGCGCACGTCCTCGGGCACCTCGAAGGCCTTGAGCGTCACCTTCGGCACGTCACCGCTCGCGTCGGCGGCTCCTTCGAGTACCACGTAGTCGCCGCTCGCGACGCCCAGCAACTGCAGCGATAGCGAGCTCATGAGGCAGACCTCCCGCTCGGTGCTTGAGGGGTCTGCGAGTGTCACACGGAAAGAGACATAGTTCGGCTCGCCGAGCAGCACGTCGACAGCGCGTGGTCGGGTCACGCGTACAGGACGGAGCAGGACCCGGTCTCCGAGCTCAGCTCCGATCCCCATCCGCAGCATCTGGTCGACCTCGGCGAGCCGCGGATCGGGATCCCCGACCTCGTCGCTCTTCACCCGGTAGACCGTGGCAAGCGCACGGGGAGCTCGTCCACCAGCAGCACCCGGTGAACTCAGCTCGGCCGACACCACTTCGACGTGCCTGGGGTGGCCGAGCTGCCGGTCGACTTCGGCCCCCAGACGCACAACCGAGCGCCCACGGCGATCCAGCAGATCGTGGGTACCCGTCACCACCGCCTCCACGACCGGGACTCCGCGATCCGGATCCGCCTCGGCGGTCGGCTCGAAGAGCTCGATGAGGGAGCCGTAACGGCGCGGCTGCTCGTCCATTTCGTCGGGGAGACGCGCGAGCTCATTACTCTCGACGACAAGGCCCGTTCCGCGCAGCAGCTCGAGCGATCGGCCAGGATCGATCCCGCTCCCCACGGCACCCTCGGGAGAACCGCCGAGTGCATCCGACACCGTCGGATCCCGAAGCAACCGCTCGAACATCGCCCGCTGCGTGGGCATCCACCGCTCCGGTGTGACATCGTCGGGGCGCTGCTCGCCGGGTGCGCCCATGACCCAACCATGCTCCTCATGAGCCAGGTACCCGTGCAGTGCGACATATGCGTAGGCCCCGCGCAGTCGTTCACCCGTCTCCAGCACGATCGGAAATTCTGAGGAGTCGATCCATACGCGTCGGTACCAACCCCGCTCAGTGCGGTCGACGGTGCGCAACTGCGAAGGATCCAGGAACTGCACGACCGTCTCCGTGACCGCACCTGCCTCCGGATACACGGTCGCCGGCACATACCCGAGCCCGGAAATGAAGCTGCAGAATCCCACTCGGAGCCCGGTCGCCCGGGCCCGGATCGCGGGAACGAGCAACGTTCCTGGCGCGGCGTCGAACTTATGCCGCATCTGGGAGGGCGCAGCGTTCGAGCCGATGGCAAGCACGGGCACCCGTCCGTCGATCAGCACGCCGAAACGTTCCTCGAGCACGCTATTCAGGCGAGGCAGTACACCCGTCGACAAGTTCATCGCCTCGCAATCGGCAGGTCCGACACGTACTCGGCAATGCCCGAGACGAAAAGGCCGCGCACTCTCCCAATCGAGAGCCTCACCTTCGGGATCTCGGACTTCCCAAAGCCGATCGGACGTCACGATCACCGAGCGGTCGGGACGTGCCCCGGGGTAGTTCAACGGTTGCGCGCGCGGCGCGTGCTCGGCAGCGTACTCTTCGTGGTCGATATCGCTCGTGCGCGAACCCATGCAGCACTCCTCGTCGTCATGTCGTCGTGCTGACGACGAGGCTATCGCACGACGCCCTGGCGACGCCCGCTCAGAGCAGTCGCGAACGGATCAGGAACCGTTGCCCTTCCGGAGCTTCGAGCGAGAAACCGCTTCCCCGCCCGGGCACCGCGTCGACGGTCAGGTGCGTGTGCGACCAGACACCGAACTGTTCCCTGGACATCCAGAACTCGATCTCACGCGGATCATCGGCCGCGCCTGATCCGCGTTCAACGGGCACCTCGGGACCTGTTCCGTCCGTGGCTTGCTGTTCATCGAGCGGCGGCAGTTCGAGCGTGCCGAGCAGCACGTCTTGTCCGCCTGTCCGAAACTCTCCGAGCTGGTAGCACATCGGCGAGCTGCCGTCGCAGCACCCTCCCGACTGGTGAAACATGAGTGGGCCATGCATCCGCCAGAGCTGATCGATGAGCTCGATCGCGCGGGGTGTGAAGGCGAGACGGCTGTCCGTCTCGCCTTCCACCTCGGGCCGCGCGTCGACCTGGCCGGGGATCGGTTCGTTCCCTGCGGCGGTCGCAACTCCGGCCGTCGCATCGCAGGTGTCTTGCACCGTCTCCTCGGACATCGTGCGCTCCTTCCCGCTTCCTGCGAGCGCTTCTTAGAAGAAGCCCTGCGCATTCTCGCTGTAACTGACCAGCAGGTTCTTGGTCTGCTGATAGTGGTCGAGCATCATCAGGTGGTTCTCACGCCCGATGCCGCTCGACTTGTACCCACCGAACGCGGCGTGCGCCGGGTAGGAGTGATAGTTGTTGACCCAGACACGTCCTGCCTGAATCGCGCGGCCCGCCCGGTATGCGGTGTTTCCGTTGCGGCTCCACACGCCGGCGCCGAGGCCGTAGAGGGTGTCGTTCGCGATCCGCATCGCGTCGTCGAAATCGGTGAAGGTCGTCGCCGACACTACCGGCCCGAAGATCTCCTCCTGGAAGATGCGCATCGAGTTGTCGCCGCGGAAGATCGTCGGCTGGATATAGAAGCCGTCGGCGAACTCTCCGCCGAGATCCTCCACCTCGCCGCCGATGAGCACCTCAGCGCCCTCATGACGACCGATGTCAAGGTACGACTTGATCTTCTCGAACTGATCATTCGAGGCCTGCGCGCCGACCATCGTGTCGGTATCGAGCGGGTTGCCCCGCACGATCCGCTCGGTGCGCTCGACTACCGCGTCAAGGAAGTCCGTCGCGATCGATTCCTGAATGAGCGCGCGCGACGGGCAGGTGCAGACCTCACCCTGGTTGAGCGCGAACATCGTGAAGCCTTCCTTCGTCTTGTCCCAGTAGGCGTCATCTTGCGCCATGACGTCTTCGAAGAATACGTTCGGGCTCTTGCCTCCGAGCTCGAGCGTCACGGGAATGATGTTCTCCGACGCGTACTGCATGATCAGTCGACCAGTCGTCGTCTCGCCGGTGAACGCGATCTTTCGGATGCGCTTATTCGATGCGAGCGGCTTACCGGCCTCTGCACCGAAGCCGTTCACGATGTTGACAACGCCCGGAGGCAGAAGGTCGCCGATGAGCTCGAAGAGCACGAGAATCGACGTCGGTGTCTGCTCGGCCGGCTTCAGCACCACGCAGTTGCCTGCGGCGAGCGCTGGTGCGAGCTTCCACACGGCCATGAGGATCGGGAAGTTCCAGGGAATGATCTGCCCGACGACTCCGAGCGGCTCGTGGAAGTGGTAGGCGACGAGGTCTTCGTCGATTTGGGAGATTCCTCCCTCCTGCGCTCTGATCGCTCCTGCGAAGTAGCGGAAGTGGTCGATCGCGAGGGGGAGGTCGGCGTTCAGTGTCTCGCGCACTGCTTTTCCGTTGTCCCAGGTCTCGGCGACGGCGAGCATTTCGAGGTTCTCTTCCATGCGGTCGGCGATCTTGTTGAGGATCACCGCACGCTCGGCCGGGCTCGTCGTGTTCCATGCGGGAGCGGCGGCGTGCGCGGCGTCGAGTGCCACCTCGATGTCTTCCGCGGTACCTCGTCCCACCTCGCAGAACGCCTTGCCGGTCACTGGTGTGACGTTCTCGAAGTACTGACCTTTGACGGGGGCGACCCATTCGCCACCGATGTAGTGCTCGTAGCGGCTCTTGAAACTCACGAGCGAGTCTGGCTGGCCGGGTGATGCGTATACAACCATGATCATCTCCTTTGACGACGTAGTGCGAAATTCGGGCTTGTTGGGCTCGTACCGTCAGCTTAGGTCGGTGGAGGTTGCATCAAGGTTGCACAGAGATTGCCCGCTTGAGAGCAGCGTCTCAATTCCTTGGCGAGGTGCGGATGCTTCACCTACGGCTCATCTGTAGCAAGAGTCTCGAGTCTGGCTACGATGCGCGCTCGCCTCGGTGAGAGTCTCGGGAGCACCTTGAGGAGCGTCTGCCACACCTCGATATCTTCCGGAGCCCACTGCTGCGCATAGGCGTAGAGCCCGTCGGGCGCGGCGCCCTGCAGCATCGCCTCGCGGAGGGTTCCGTCGACCTCGCGCCGGAGCCCCTGCACGATCGGAGCCTCAGACGCTGGCAGCGCCGGTCCCTCGTAGGCTGCGAGCGCGACGCGGTGGGCTCCGCGAGCGAGCGCCGAAAGTACCTCGGCGGCGTCTACGGCAAGCGGCGCCTTCGGAGCGCGGCGCTCCGAAGGCTCGGACGTGAGTCGGTACGGACGTGATTCGAGGTGGATCGGAATCTCGGCCTCTTGAAGCCAGCGCCTGAGCCGAACGATCTCGGGCCTCAGGGTCTGCCCTGATCCACCAGCCCCGTACACCTCTGCCGCAAGTTCGTCGGCGCTCAACCCACGTGGCGCGAGCGCGAGCGCGAGCAGGATCTCGGCGTGTCGGCCAGACAGCGCGTGCTGGGTGTGACCAACCTCGAGCACCGCGGGGTCTCGTCCGAGGAGCATGAGGCGCGACTGCTCGCCTAGCCGCGGTTCGGGGTCGCCGCTGCTCGCAGCGTCGGGCGTCGCTCCACTTGCCCTGCTGCGAGTCGCTCTCCTGCTTGTCGCCCGCTCGCGCGACTCCATCTCACTCCTGATCGTCTCGAGCCTGAGCTCTGCTGAGATCGCGGCGAGCGTCGCGTCGACCATCGGCATGATGTGTGGCGCGGCCACCTCGTCACCGCCGGTTACGTCGATGACGCCGATAATCGAGCCGGTGATCGGGTCGCGTATAGGGGACGCGGTGCAGCTCCACTGGTGCACAAAGCGATTGAAGTGTTCGGCACCGAGCACCTGTATCGCGTGATCGAGTTCGAGCGCTGACCCTGGCGCAGACGTCCCGACCGCGCTCTCCGACCAGTCCATACCGGCCATGAATCCCATGTCCTCGGCAGCCGAACGCAGCTGCCGATCGCCGTCGACCCAGAGGAGCCGCCCGCTCGCGTCACCCACCGCGATGATGAATCCCGAATCGCGGGCCTGTTCAAGCAGCAGCCGCTCGAGGGTCGGGATCACGCGTCCGATCGGCTGGCGAGCCCGTTCCTCGAGTACCTGCTCGGCAGTGAGCGCGGGTCCGTCTGGAACCCGATCGGGGTCGATGGCCCCGTCGCCTGCCCGCAGCCACGAGTCGAACACCACCGGCCGCACTCCCGTGCGCTCGGTGAAGCGGCGGCGCGAATCGGGGTCTCCCGAGATCGCCAGGCGGTCGCTGAGGAAAAGCTCGTGGGCGCGCTCGAGCTCAAGACGCCGCGCACGAGCGGACTCGCCGCGACGCAGGGCCTGCCAGACGCTCGGCACCGTCGCCTCCTGTGGTCGTTGTGACCACACCATACCGGAGGGGGTTCCGCTTGCCCAGGGCGGCCACAGGCGGTCCCCGAGTTCGGCCGCAGCGGCGGGCTACACCACCTTGTTGCGGAGGATCCCGACGCCTTCGACCTCGACCTCGACGGTATCGCCCGCCTCGAGCCTCCCGACGCCTGCCGGAGTCCCGGTGAGAATCACGTCGCCCGGCAGGAGGGTGAAGGCCGCAGAGGCGTGCGCGATGATCTTCGCGACATCGTGAATGAGCAGCGCGGTTGAGCTGTGCTGCCGCTCCTCACCGTTCACACGAGTGGTGACTTCGGTGTCCTCGAGATCCAGATCAGTCTCGATGACCGGCCCGAGTGGGCAGAACGTGTCGAAGCCTTTGCCGCGCGCCCACTGTCCGTCTTTGATCTGGATGTCTCGGGCGGTAACGTCATTGGCGCAGGTAAAACCGAACACCACCTTGAGGGCGTCCTCGACCGGAACGTCCTTCGCGACCGCGCCGATGATGACGGCGAGCTCGCCCTCGTACTCCACGCGCTCCGAGATTGCCGGGCGCACAATGGCGTCATCGGGTCCGATGATCGAGGTGTTCGGCTTCAGGAAGAGCAGCGGCTCTTCAGGAGCGTCACTTGATCCACCGATACCGGTCTCGCCCGCCATCTCGGCAACGTGATCGGCGTAGTTCTTCCCGACGCACACGATCTTCGAGCGAGGAATCACCGGCGCCAGTAAACGCACGGTCTCGAGCGGGAAGCGCCGTCCCGTCGTGTCATAGCCCGCCATCATCGGATCGCCCGAGAGTTCGACGACATCAACACCGCCGTGCTCGCCCTCGTCGAGCACACCGAACGAGATCTCGCCGTCTTCGAGCTGGAAACGTGCGACCTTCATCGTGTACCTCCTGCAACGATCACATCGACCCAGCCGTGCGGGTCCTCGCGGGTGCCGAACTGGATGCCGGTGAGTTCCTCGCGCAGCGACATCGTCAGTTCGCCGGGGGCCTGATCGCCGAAGTCAACGATCGTCCCTTCCTCACCCTTCAGCTGGCCGATCGGAGTGATGACCGCCGCGGTACCGCAGGCGAACGCCTCCACGATCGAACCATCGGCTGCCCCGTCGCGCCACTCCGACACGGTCACAGCGCGCTCCTCAACCTTCAGGCCGCGATCCTGCGCGAGACGGATCAGGCTCTTGCGAGTGATGCCGTCGAGAATGTTGCCGTTGAGCGCGGGCGTGACCAGTGTGCCGTCGCGGTGCACGAGCACGAGGTTCATCCCGCCGAGCTCATCGATCGTGTCGTCTGTCGCAGAGTCGGTGAAGAGCACCTGCGCGCAGCCGTTCGCGACAGCCACACGGGTCGGCAGCAGTGACGAGGCGTAGTTTCCTCCGCACTTCGCAGCTCCGGTGCCTCCGCGGCCTGCGCGTGCGAGGTCGCTCGACAACCAGATCGACACCGGCTTCACACCGCCCGAGAAGTAGGGGCCGGCCGGGCTGGCGATCACCATGAAGCGCGCACGCTCGGCGGCCCGCACGCCGAGAAAGCTCTCGTCGGCGATCATGAACGGACGGATGTAGAGGCTTTGGTCGGCTCCGCCCGGCACCCAATCGGCGTCAGTCGTCACGAGCTCGTGAATCGCTCTGACGAACAGTTCGACCGGCAGCTCTGGCAGTGCAAGACGAACCGCACTCTCATTGAGCCGCCGCGCGTTCTCCTCAGGCCGGAACGTCACGATGGACCCGTCCGGCGCCCGGTAAGCCTTGAGTCCCTCGAAGATCTCCTGGCCGTAGTGCAGCACCGAGGAGGCCGGATCCATCGGAATGGGACCGTACGGGACGACTGCAGCGTTGTGCCATCCGTCTTCGCGCGTCCACTCAATCGAGACCATGTGGTCGGTGAAACGATCCCCGAATCCCGGGTTCTTGAGGATCGCCTCGCGCTCAGCGGCGGGAAGACGATCTGCTGCGGTGTGCGCGAATGCGAGGTCGGTCATGGGACGAACGCTTCTTTCTCGATGATGATGCTGGCCGGCACAGCGCCGGAGTCTGGGAACCAGTCGAGCTGGTCGAAGTTCAGTGCAGCTGGGAGATGATCGCGTCACCGATGCCCGAGGTCGGTCGGACATCGTCACCGCGGTCGGCGAGATCCGCGCGAACTGCTGCACGCACGCGCTCGGCCTCGTCGTGGAGCTCGAGATGGTCGAGCATGAGCGCCGCGGAGAGGATCGCCGCGGTCGGGTCCGCCTGCTGCTTCCCCGCGATGTCGGGAGCAGAGCCATGGACGGGCTCGAACATGCTCGGGAACGCGCCGTCGGGATTGATGTTGCCGGATGCCGCGAGCCCGATGCCGCCGCCGATGGCGCCGGCGAGATCCGTGAGGATGTCTCCGAAGAGATTATCAGTCACGATGACGTCGAAGCGAGAGGGATCTTGCACCATGAAAATGGTCGCCGCGTCGACATGCATGTAGTCGACAGCGATATCCGGGTACTCGGAGGAGACGGCACCGACCACCCGCTGCCACACGGCGCCGGCATGCGTCAGCACGTTCGTCTTGTGCACCCAGGTGAGCTTCTTGCGCTCGCGGCCCTGCGCGACTTCGAAAGCGTAGCGCACGATGCGTTCGACTCCGTAGGCAGTATTCACCGACACCTCGGTCGCAACCTCGGCGGGAGTGTTCTCGCGCAACCGGCCGCCGTTACCGGCGTAGGGCCCCTCGGTCCCCTCACGGACCACGACGAAGTCGACTGGTCCCGGCTCTGCGAGTACGGAGTCGACTCCGGCGAACAGCGTGCAGGGACGCACGTTGGCGTAGTGGTCGAAGTCGAAGCGCAGCTTGAGCAGCAAACCACGCTCGATATTCGCATTCTTGAGACGTTCGTCGCCGGGAACACCTCCGACGGCTCCGAACAAGATCACGTCGTGTTCGACGAGCGCGGCCTCCTCATCGGCGGGAAGCGTCTCCCCGGACGCGAGGAAGCGATCCACCCCCAGCGAGAACTCAGTGCGCTGCAGCTCGACGTCGCTCCCGGCGAGCACCGCATCAAGCACGCGGTTCGCCTGCTCGACGACCTCCGGCCCGATACCGTCTCCTGGGATAACTGCGAGCTTGATGGTGCGCGTCACTGGGGCTCCTCGGGTAGCGCGATGAAAGGTCCACGCACCAGCTTACTCCGGCGAACACCAGCCGGTTCACTGGCTTCCCGGAGGGTTCTCGGGGACACTGGCCGAAACACCGGCGCGATGCACACCCGGGAGTCCAACACCATGACCAGTTCACGACCGACCTCACGGCTCGCACGTACGAGCGCTGTACTGACGAGCGCCGCGCTGCTCGCGCTCTCGACTCTCGCAGCCTGCGCCAACACGGAACGCGACCCGGATCCGTCGCCGACGCCAAGCCCCACTCCAACCGCATCCGCTCCACCCGAAACCACACCACCGACGTTCGACCGGCCGGTGATTGCCAGCAACCTCGACGCACCGTGGTCGATCGCCTTCTTCGACCGCACTCCGCTCGTCAGCGAGCGCGACAGCGGACGCATCCTCGAACTCGACGATGCCGGCGGCTCTCGCGAGGTCGCCGTGATCGATGGCGTGCGCGCAACAGGCGAGGGCGGCCTGCTCGGAATCGTGGTGCACGACGACTTTCTCTACGCGTACTTCACCTCGGAAACTGGAAACCGAATCGAACGCTCTGCGCTCTCGGGCGAGCCGGGATCACTGACGCTGGGCGATCCCGAACCGATCATCGAGGGCATCCCTTCGGCCGCCCATCACAATGGCGGCCGAATCGCCTTCGGCCCTGACGACATGCTCTACGTCACCACAGGCGACGCGGGGAACACGGCCCTCGCTCAAGACCGGGAGTCGCTTGCAGGCAAGATCCTCCGTATGGCCCCGGAAGGCGATGCACCTGCCGACAATCCGTTCGAAGCGTCCCTGATTTACAGCTACGGACACCGCAACCCGCAGGGCGTCGCCTGGGATGACGACGGCACGATGTACGCCTCGGAGTTCGGGCAAGACACCTGGGACGAACTCAATGTGATCGAACCCGGAGGCAACTACGGCTGGCCGATCGTCGAGGGCATCGCGGGCGTCGACGGCTACATCGACCCGGTGCAGCAATGGTCGCCCGTTGACGCCAGCCCCAGTGGAATCGCGATCGTCGATGGCAGCATCTGGATCGCGAATCTCCGCGGCGAGCGCCTGCGCGAAGTGCCGCTCGACGATCTCGCGAACTCCTCCGAGCACTGGGTCGGCGAGCACGGACGGCTCCGAGCCGCGGTGCAGGCACCCGATGGTCGGCTCTGGGTCGTCACGAACAATACGGACGGCCGAGGATCCCCCGCAGGCGACGATGATCGCGTGCTGCGCTTCGATTAGGGATCTACGATTCTTATTCCACCGCCCGTTCCCGAGAAGGAGGTCCTCGTGAAGCTCCACACCACCCAGAGCTGGGATGAGATGTTCCTCCGGATTGCGGTCAGGAGCTGACGAGGAGTAGAAGCGTCGGCACAGATAGTGCGCGAGGAGGGACTTGAACCCTCATGTCCGAAGACACTGGAACCTAAATCCAGCGCGTCTGCCAATTCCGCCACTCGCGCGAGCCACCCCAGCTTACCGGCTACGGAAGCCAGGTCTCTGCCAGGATGGTCTGGTGCTCGAAACTGCCCTGACCCCGACGAACTGGGTCACGCTCCTCATCGCGTGGGTCGCAGCGATCGCAAGCCCGGGGCCAGATATTTTCCTGCTGATGCGCATGGCGGTACGAGAGCGACGAGCCGCGGTGCTCGCCGCTCTCGGCATCATGACGGGCAATACGCTCTGGATCGTCGCGTCGGTGCTCGGCATCTCGCTCGTGCTGGCCGCGCTGCCCTGGTTGCTTCCCGTATTGCAGACAGCCGGCTCGCTCGTGCTGCTCTGGCTCGGTGCGATGAGCCTCCTCGGCGGCATTCGAGGCCTGCGCTCTGAGCACCCGCTCGAGGGCGGTGAGCGCCCCAAGCGCCCCTATCTGCTCGGTTTCATCACGAACATCGCCAACCCCAAGGCGCTCATCTTCTTCACGGCACTGCTCAGCCAGTTCCTCCCGGCCGAAGCAACGGCGGTGGATCGCATCGCGATCATCTGGGTCATGCTGCTGAGCGGCCTGCTCTGGTTTGTCGGGGTGGCTCTCGCCTGCTCCGGTCGAGCATTTCGGCACTGGCTGCGCCGCGCGGCCCCGTGGTTCGACATCGTCGCGGGTCTCGTGTTCATGGCGGTCGCAGTGCTCGTGCTCGCCGAGCTACTGCTCACGTACCTGCGCTGAATCAGTCTTGACCCCGCACTCCCCCGCATCCGGCGTCTGCGCTACCACCCCGTGGTGAGCACCCGGTCGAGCTGTTCGACGACGAAGTCGGCGCTCTCAGGGGTGAGACACAGCGGCGGCTTCACTTTCAGCACGTTGGATCGTTCCGATGTGGTCTGCACGATCACCCCGAGCTCACGCAGGCGCTCACAGATTGCGGCGGCTTCGGCCGTTGCCGGTTCCCAGGTCTCGTGATCCCGCACCAGCTCGACACCGAGGTACAGACCCGTTCCGTGCACCGGTCCGATGATCGAGTGCCGTGCGGCGAGCGCCCGGAAGCCGGACGCGAGGCGATCCCCCACCTCGCGCGCGTTCTCCTGCAGCCCCTCGCGCTCCATCGCATCAAGTACGGCCAGCCCCACACGGCACGACAGCGGGTTGCCGCCCGCTGACGAGAAGAACTGCCCGTGCGTCGCGAGCGCATCGGCGATTCGCTGAGACGTGATGACTCCGCCGATCGGGAACCCGTTGCCCATGGGTTTCGCGATCGTGATGATGTCGGGCATGACACCGGACTGTTCGAAGCCCCAGAAGGTCGACCCCATGCGCCCGAAACCGACCTGCACCTCGTCAGCGATGCACAGCCCGCCTGCGGCGCGCACGCGTCCGTAGACATCGGCCAGGTAGCCTTCGGGTAACAGCACGCCTCCGGCATTGCCGAGCACCGATTCGCAGATGAAGCCTGCGACATCTCTCCCTGCGCCCGCAAGTCGGTCGAGGTCGGCGCCGAGGTCGGCGGCGTAGCGCGCACCGACCGTCGCATCGGAGGCTTCACCGCGGTGCGTACCGCGGAAGCGGTTCGGCACGTCGGCTACGTGGATCCAGTCGGGCCGATCTTCGAGGGCCCTCGGGTTGTCGAAGGCACTCGTCGTGACGGCATCGCTGGCCATCGTCCAACCGTGGTATGCCTCGCGCAGCGCGACGACGGTCTTGCGTCCGGTCGCGGCCTGTGCCAGACGCAGGGCGAGATCGACGGCTTCGGACCCGGAATTGACGAGCAGCACCGTGTCGAGCGGATCGCCCCCTTCGCCGCCTGTGCGCGCGGCATCCGGAAGCAGTGCGAGCAGTCGCTCGCTGTAGTCGGCGAGCTCGCGATACAGGAATCGAGAGTTGGTGTTCAGGATCCGGATCTGCCGATTCACCGCGTCGGCGACACCCGGGTGCCCGTGTCCGAGCCCGGCGACATTGTTGATCATGTCCACGTAGGCGCGGCCGGTGGTGTCGATGAGGTGGTGCTGCCAACCGCGTTCGATCTGCATCGGTCGCTCGTAGTAGCGCTCCTGCGCACTCGCGAAGATGCGCTCCCGGCGCAGCTGTTCGTCGCCCGATTCGTCGCGTTCGGCACGCGGTTCGAGGCCGAGCAAGCGGGCAGGATCGAGCGTGAAGCGGCGCCAGGCCGGCACGCGCTCCGGGGCGACGAGCTGCGCGCGCCCGGGAGTGGATCCGGATCCTGCCGGCCCCTCGGCGAGGATCTCGAGCATCGCGTCGAGTCGGAACAGCCCGACAGTGAGAGAGCGGGGCGAAGCAGATGGGCCGAGTTCGCCGAGCGGGTCGCCGACGCCGACTTCGGCTCCAGAGTGGATCGTGCGCCCATCGACGGCGGGGGTGAGGAGCGGACCTCCGTCACTATCGACGGCGACGATCGTCATCAGCCAGTGAGCCGAGAGCTGCAGCGTCACGGTTCCCGGCGAGGCGATGGCGACGCGTCCGGCAGCAGGAGCCATAAGGCGAAGCGCGGATCCGGCACGCACACGGATCTCGGTTTCGAGCGGCCAGGTCTCGGCGGCGTCCGTGCGGTCAGCGACCGTGCGAGTGAGGCGATAGACGCCGTACGGCAGCACCGCCGCCCCGGCACCGCTCCGGAAGGCCTCCTGCACGAGCAGGTGCTCGGCCCCCGGCTCCGTCCAGCGCCCACTGGCCAGATCCTCGGATTCGACCCCGGGATCAAGCATCACGACTCCGCCGTCGAGATCGGGGAGCAGCCGTGCAAGCGATGAGGTGACGGAATCGCTCGCCACTGCCGCGGCGGGGCTGTTCGCCGTGTTCGATGCAGGATCGCCCATCGCCGGGGCAGCGACCAGTGCGAGTCCGGCACCCTCCGGTACTCCGACGAAGCCGAGCCTCGCAAGCACATGCTCGGTCATCTCGGCGAGCGGCAGCGCGGTCGCCGCGTCGAAGATCGCCTGTTCACCGGCGACGCGTTCCCGCGCGTAATCGTTGCCGCCATCGATCTCGAGTTGGCGCCACCCGCTCGCCACGAGAATGGCGCCGCGGAGCACCACGAGCGGCCAGACTGCGCGCGCCTCAGCAGCGGAAAGCGGCGCAGCTCGATGGAATGCAGCGATCGTGTCGAGCACACGAAGCGGACGGTCGGGTTCGTGATGCAGCATCGAGGAGGCCGCTACCGCGAGCTCCGAGACCCGCCACCCGTAGGCGAGGTCGCCCAGGTCGATGATCGTGCGCGGATGCAGGCGCGCGTCGTCGCTGCGCAGCCCCATCACGTTGTCGTCGGTGAGATCACCGTGGATCGGCTGAACGGGCAGCACGTCCTGCACCGGCGCCAATGCCGCCTGCGCCTCGGCCGCAGCGGTGAGCACCCGGTCGCGCAATCGTTCATCGGCGATGGCCGAGGAAAGCTGCATGGTCTCGTCGTGCGCCGCACTCATCACCCACATGTGTTCACGGTCGAGCCCCGGATGCTCGAGCTCTGTGAGCGCATTCACCGATGCGGCGGCGAGCGCACCGAATTCCTCGAGCACCACGGGCGCGAAGTATCCGGCGTCGACCATTGCCTCACCGTCCGCGAACTCGCTGCGCCGTACGGCGAAGCCGCCCCAGCGCTGCGTCAGGTTGCCGTCGAGCCCGGGCAGCACGGCCGGAACGGTGAGCCCAGCGGCACGGTAGGCGTCGATCGCGAGATGCTGGGCGGCCCGTGCGTCGTCGCCGAAGACGGGGTTATCGACGCGAAGCACACTGCGCGTCCCATCGTCGGCTGCGAGCACGAAGTTGCGGTCTTGGTTGCTACCAAGCTCCGTCGCCCGTGCGCGAACCCCGTACAATTCGAGCGCGATCCGCTCGGCGTCGGTTTCGGAGATATCGGGGCGAACGAGTCCGCCTGCCCCGCCGGTCGATGATGCCACCATGAGTGCTCCGTACTCCGTATCTCTGCGCCGTGTCAGTGTCCTGCGGTTATGCCACCAGGAGTTCAGCGCGTCTGCAGGCGCTCAGCTATCGCCGGTGCCAGAGCGGTGAACGCACGGCGCCGGTGAGACAACGCGTCCTTCTCCTCCGGGGCGAGCTCCGCCGCCGAACGGCTCTCCCCCTCCGGACGGAAGATCGGGTCGTAGCCGAAGCCACCGTGCCCGGCGCGCTCCCGCAGCACGGATCCCTTCCAGCGTCCGACTTCGACGATCCCGTCGAGCCCGCCGTCAGGACTCCCGGGCGGCAATGCCAGCGCGGCTGCGCACACGAAGGCGGCAGAGCGATGCTCGTCGGCGAGATCTGATAGCTGCCACAGCAGCAGATCCACATTCGCGTCGTCGCTGCGTGCGGGCCCGCCCCAGCGTGCAGAAAAGATTCCTGGGCACCCGCCGAGCACGTCGACGGCGATGCCCGAGTCGTCGGCGATCGCGGGCAGCCCTGTGTGCGCCGTCGCCGCCCGCGCTTTGAGCAGGGCGTTCTCCTCGAAAGTCACGCCGTTCTCGACGGGCTCTGGGCCGTCGTAGCCGATCAACTCGATGCCGGGCACGAGGGGTGCGAGTACGCGGCGGAGCTCTTCGAGCTTGTGCGCGTTGTGCGACGCGAGAACCACCTGAGTCATCGAGATCAGCGCCGCTCGTCTGAGGGAGCAGGTGCGGCGCCCGTCAGTACCGCCTGCTGGATCTCACGCAGCTCGGACGTGCTCTGCAGTGCCAGATCCAGCAAGGAGTCGAGTTCGTCGCGTCGGAACGGAACGCCCTCGGCGGTTCCCTGCACCTCGACGAAGTCGCCCGAACCCGTCACGACGACGTTCATGTCGGTCTCGGCCTTCGAATCCTCGACATAGGCGAGATCGGTCATCGGCACCCCGCCGACGATGCCGACTGACACTGCTGAAACGCTGTCTCGCAGTGGCTGCGCCCGCTTCGCGATGTGCCCCTGCTCCCGCGCCCACTCGATGGCGTCGGCGAGTGCGACGTACGCTCCCGTGATCGACGTCGTGCGAGTCCCGCCGTCGGCCTGAAGCACGTCGCAGTCGATGACGATGGTGTTCTCTCCGAGCGCCTGGGTGTCGATGATGGCTCGCAGACTCCGGCCGATCAGGCGCGAGATCTCGTGGGTGCGTCCGCCGATCTTTCCCTTCACCGCCTCGCGCTGCATGCGCTCGTTCGTGGAGCGCGGCAGCATCGAGTACTCGGCCGTGACCCAGCCCCGCCCCTTGCCCGTGAGCCAGCGCGGCACGCCGGGAGTGAACGACGCCGTGCACAGCACTCGGGTCGCGCCGAACGAGATCAGTGCGCTGCCTTCGGCCTGGGAGCTCCAGCCCCGCTCCACGGTGACGGGTCGCATCTGCTCCGCGGTGCGGCCATCGGCTCGGGTGGTCTCGGTCATGGTGCCTCCTGGGGAATCTCGAAGTGAGGTCGGTTCTGCGGGAGTTCGATTGCGCCGGTGGGCGCGTGATCGACGGCATCGATGCCGATGCCGAGCAGACGGTGGGCAAGTTCTGCGAAGCCTGCCGTGTCTCCGCCGGTGGCTTCGTAACGCAGCACAGGCTCGCCGGCAGTATCGGAACGCAGCATCCCGGTTTCGGTGAGTGTGCGGTAGACCTCGTTCGCGGTCTCGATGTCACTCGACACCAGCGCCACTCCGCGTCCCATCACCTGCCCGATAGCGCCGCGCAGAAATGGATAGTGCGTGCATCCGAGCACGAGCGTATCGATATCCTGTGCGACGAGCGGAGCGAGATACTCTTCTGCGATCTGCAGCACTTCCGGGCCCGACGTGCGCCCGGCCTCGACGAGCTCGACGAAACGCGGGCACGCGCGGGTCTGCAGCGAGATATCCGGACGCATGGTGAACATGTCGTCGTACACGCGCGACTGGATCGTACCCTGCGTTCCGATGAGGCCCACCCGACTATTGCGTGTGATCGACACCGCGCTGCGGACCGTCGGGCCGATCACCTCGACAACGGGTACGTCGTACCGCTCGTAGGCGTCACGCAGCACCGCAGCCGATGCCGTGTTGCACGCGATCACGAGCAACTTCACCCCCTGGGCGACGAGGTCATCGAGAATCTCGAGCGCGAAGCGCCGTACCTCAGCGATGGGACGCGGGCCATAGGGCGTGTGAGCCGTGTCGCCGACGTAGATCATCGACTCGTTCGGCAGCTGGTCGCGAATCGCGCGGGCGACGGTGAGCCCGCCCACGCCCGAGTCGAAGACGCCGATGGGCGCCTCGGGCGATACTGAACCGACGGACACCAGTCCAGCCTAGCGCGCCGACTTGATCCAGGTACGGCGATGCAGCGCGCTCAGTCCGTGCTCATCGATTCCCGCATAATGCGCCTTCGCCCCATACCCCTTGTTCGAGTCCCAGGCGTAGTGTGGTCGATCCCCATGGGCCTCGCGCATGATCGCGTCGCGCAACACCTTCGCGCGCACGGATGCGGCTGCGACCGATGCACAGCTGCGATCCGCCCCCACCCGCGTCGTCACGTTCAACGGCGCACGCAGCGCCGGGGTCAGCCAGTCGTGCGAACCATCAAGCAGAATCACTGCTCGATCAACCGGCACGCCGCCACGATGGAGCTCGAGCAGGGCCCGCCGTGCAGCGGCTCCCAGCATCGCAATGATGCCGTGCTCATCGATCTCGTGAGCCTCTCCGAAACCAACGGCCCCGGCTCCCCAGGCCTCGACCAGGGGGTGCACTGCCTCGCGTCGCTTCTCGCTGAGCAGCTTCGAGTCCCGCAAACCTGGTGGGAATCCGTCGGTGCCTGCGAGCACCGTATGGACCCCCACGGCAACCGGACCCGCGATCGCTCCGCGTCCGACCTCATCAATACCGATGACCAGCGACTCTCCACGAGCGAAGCACTCGTACTCGAAGTCGAGTGTCGGGTCTTTCGAGGGAGCGTTCCGGACCTCGACCGGGGGCGTCGTCGACGCTGCACTCTCTGGCACGGACTCCCCGGCCGGGTCAGCGTGCACGAGCCTCTTCCACGCCGGTGAAGACCTGATCGGGGTTGCCGAGCCAGCCGAACCGCTCGAAGGGCCAGTTGAGGAGGAAGGCGCGTCCCACGATCTCCTCCTCCGAGACGAAGCCCTTGCCCGGCTGGTCTTGGTTGTACCGAGAATCCTTGCTGGCGTATCGGTTGTCGCCCATGACCCAGACCGAACCGTCGGGTACCGTGACCTCGAACTCCAGACCGGACGCAGCGGTCTGCCCCTCAGGGAGCTTGATATAGGTCTCGTCGAGCGGAACACCGTTCACCGTCACCCGACCATCGGCGTCGCAGCAGGCGACCGTGTCTCCCCCGATGCCGATGACTCGCTTCACGACATATTCGTGGCTGGTATCCGCAGCGAGTCCGACTGCTTGGAGCACCTGCCCGAGCGGACCCGACTCCGGCGGCTGCTCATGCGTACCCAGCCAGCCCCCCGGATCTTGGAATACGACGATGTCGCCGCGCTTCACGTCGACAAAATTGGGCACGAGCTGGTTCACCAGGATGCGATCGTCGACCTGCAGCGTGTCTTCCATCGACCCTGACGGGATGTAGAAGCTGCGGACGAGAAAGGTCTTGAGCAGAAAGGACGCGACGAACGCGATGAGCAGGATCACCAGCAGATCGCGTATGAAGCTGAGAGCGCCGCTCCGTCGTCTACTCGCAGCTGCGCTCATGTTCCGCTCACCTCTCGCGTTCTTCGTGCCCGGCCGCATGGCCGCGCGGCATCACCAACAGTGCGGCATCATCCACAGTACAGACGACTCAGGCCCCCGAACCTGTGAAAGGCGGGAGCCTGAACCGTGAGAATCGCGGAATTACGCCTCGCGCTTCTCCTTGATCTTGGCCTTCTTACCGGTGAGACCGCGGAGGTAGTAGAGCTTGGCCCGACGCACGTCACCACGGCTGACGACCTCGATCTTGTCGATCGCGGGCGAGTGCACGGGGAACTTGCGCTCCACACCGACCTGGAAGCTGATCTTGCGGACCGTGAAGGTCTCGCGAACGCCTTCGCCGTGCCGAGCAATGACGATGCCCTGGAACACCTGGATACGCGAGCGGCTGCCCTCGACGATGTTCACGTGCACCTTGACGGTGTCTCCGGCACGGAACTCGGGGATGTCGCTCTTGAGCGACGCGGCATCGACCTGGTCGAGCTTCTGCATGATGTTCTCTCTCTGCGCCCGCCGCAAGTCGGGGTCGCGGATATCGTGTTCTTCAAAAGTATGGGTGCGCGTTCACGGTTCGTGCGGACCCTTGCGGCAGTGCCGCACCGTGGCACAAGGAACTATTATGCCACAGAATCCGTTGACAATCGCACACTTCCGTTGATTCGTGCACCTGCAGAGCACGAGCCGGAATTCTCGCGTGAGCATACCCCACTGGCCGGGAGCCGCACCAGCACTCTCGCAGTGTCAGATGAGTGGGATACCGTCGAGAACACGACCCTGGGGGTGCCATGTCCATTGAGTTCCGCAACGTCACCAAGCGCTTTCCTGATGGTACCGCCGCCGTTGAGAACTTCAGCCTGACCATCCCGGCCCGCACCACCACGGTGCTCGTCGGCTCGTCCGGGTGCGGCAAGACCACGCTGCTGCGCATGGTCAACCGTCTCGTCGATCCGACCGACGGCGACGTACTCATCGACGGCGAGAGCGTGCGCGAGCGCGACCCCGTGCACCTGCGACGCAGCATCGGCTACGTCTTGCAGAGCGCCGGCCTGCTGCCGCATTTCACCGTGATCGACAACGTCGCCACTGTGCCGATACTGACCGGTGTGCCGCGAAACGAGGCCCGCGAACAGGCGCTCGGGCTCCTCGACCGAGTCGGTCTCGATCGCGCCATCGCTCACCGCTACCCCGCTCAGCTCTCGGGCGGTCAGCAGCAACGCGTCGGCGTCGCCCGCGCGCTCGCTGCGGAGCCCAATATCTTGCTGATGGACGAACCGTTCGGCGCAGTGGATCCCATCGTGCGTCAAGACCTCCAGGCCGAGACCATCCGGCTGCAGCGCGAGCTCGAGAAGACTGTCGTCTTCGTCACGCACGATATCGACGAGGCGTTCATGCTCGGCGACCAAGTGGTCATACTGGAAAAGGGCGCGGAGATCGCCCAGGTAGGCACTCCCAGCGAGATCATCGAACGACCGGCGAGCGATTTCGTCGCGAGCTTCATCGGGGCCGATCGTGGTACCCGGGCGCTGCGCACCAAGCAAACGCCGCACGGCACCGTACTCGTCGATGCGGCCGGCCGCACCCAGGGACGCCTCCTCACCGACGACACCGACAGCACCAGCAACACAGACAACATCAGCGACACGGACACTCGGGGGGCCGAGACATGAGTTGGGTGCTCGATAACCTCGAGCTCATCGGGTTGCTGTCGCTTGATCACTTACGGCAGAGCCTCATCCCCATCGTGCTGTCCGTGATTCTCTCAGTTCCGCTCGGTTGGCTCGCCTTCCGGTTCACCCGCCTCCGCGGCACGATGCTCACCCTCGTCGGATTGCTCTACACCATCCCCTCGCTCGGCCTGTTCGCGCTCCTCTCCGCCGCCCTCGGCATCCCGTTCCTGTCGGAGACTAACCTGATCGTCGCACTGACGATGTACGGCGTCGCGATCATGATCCGCTCGGTCACCGAAGGGCTTGAATCCGTCGAGTCCTCAGTGCGTGCCGCGTCGGTGGCCGTCGGCTTCGGTGCGTGGCGCAAGTTTTGGCAGGTCGATTTGCCGCTTGCCGGTCCGGTACTGCTCGCGGGTCTGCGGGTCACTGCCACTTCGACGATCTCACTCGCCACGATCGGCATATTGATCGGCGTGCAGAATCTGGGCTACCTCTTCACCAACGGCGCGCAGCGCCGCATCATCGCCGAAGTGCTCGCCGGCGTGGTGACAGTTGTCGTGATCGCCGTGCTCGTAGACCTGCTGCTGCGGTGGCTCGGTCGTGCGCTCATGCCCTGGCGTCACCAGGGGGCATCGGTATGAATCTCTTCCTCGAAGCCATCGCATGGATCTTCTCATCCGATCGTCTCACCGGGTCGCTCCCACTGCCGACCGCCATCGCGCAGCATCTGGGCTTCACCTTCGGGGCGGTGCTCATCGCCTCGATCATCGCGATTCCCGCCGGCTGGGCGATCGGCCATACCGGCCGAGGACGCGAGATCGCAGTCGGCCTGTCCGGGGCTGCTCGTGCGCTCCCCTCCCTCGGCTTGCTCGTGCTGCTCGTGCTCCTGCTCGGGGTACTCCACAAGACCGAGGCCGCGATCGTCGTCTTGGTACTGCTCGCAATCCCTTCGATTCTCGCTGGAGCCTATGCCGGCGTCGAGGCCGTCGACCGGGCGACCATCGCCGCCGGTCGCGCCGTCGGAATGACGGAGTGGCAAATCCTGTGGCGCATCGAGGTGCCGCTCGGCCTGCCCCTGCTTGTCGGCGGGCTGCGCAACGCGACGCTCCAGGTGGTCTCCACCGTCACGATCGCAGCGTTCATCGGGCTAGGTGGGCTCGGGCAGCCCATTCTGCAAGGAATCCCGCTGCGTCGCTTCGATCAGATTCTCGGCGCCTCCCTCGTTGTCGTGTGCATCGCCTTAGCCCTCGATGCGCTCCTGGCCCTGGGGCAGCGTCTCGTCGTCCCCAGAGGGGTGGCAGCCCACGCCCGCAACACCTGACCCGACCCCACGCACATGCTTCACTCGGAAAGGACCCACCTCATGACCATCGCACGACGCAGGTTCGCACTCGCAGCCGGCATCACCACTCTCACGACCATCACAGCCCTCGCATTGAGCGGTTGTACATCGGCAGATCCTCTGGAGCAGGGCGGGAGCTCCTCCGACGCATCGAACGACACCATCGTCATCGGCTCGCAGGCCTACTACTCCAACGAGATCATCGCCGAGATCTACGCTCAAGCACTCGAGGCGGACGGTTTCGAGGTCGAGCGCAACTTCAATATCGGTCAACGCGATGCCTACCTGCCCTCGCTTGAGGACGGAGCGATCCAGTTGCTGCCCGAGTACACCGGCAATCTCCTCCAGTTCTACGACCCCGAAACGGATGCGACTGAGAGTGAAGACGTCTACACCGAGCTGCAGTCGGCACTCCCCGAGAGTCTTGCGGTGCTCGATCAGGCTCCTGCCGCCGACCAGGATTCCTACAACGTCACCGAGGATTTCGCGGCCGAGCACGATCTTTCGACGCTTGAGGATCTCGCCGACGTCAACCATGTCGTGCTCGGTGGGCCCCCTGAGCTCGAAGAGCGCCCGTATGGGCCGAAGGGTCTCGAGAGCGTCTATGGCGCCTCCGTAGACTTCAGCGCCACCGGCGACACCACGGTCGAGGAGCTCCTCGCCGACTCGATCCAGGTCGCGAACGTCTACAGCGCCGATCCGCGCATCCAGACAGAGTCTCTGGTCACCCTCGAAGATACGAAGGGCCTCTTCCTCGCCTCGCAGGTCGTCCCGCTCGTCAACTCCGAGATTGCTGATGAGATCGCACCGACCATCAACGCGGTGAACGCAGAGCTCACGACGGAGGACTTGGTCGCCCTCAACGTCGAATCGACCGAAGACCAGCGCTCATCCGCCGACATCGCGACCGATTGGCTCTCGGACCAGGGGCTCCTCTAGTCCGGCTCATCGGTCTGCGGCCGCACTCGCCCTGCTACGTCTGGCAGCCCGGGCACCAGTACAGCTTTCGGTTGCCCATCTCTTCCAGCACGATATTGGTGCCGCACCGCTTGCACGGCGTGCCTTCGAGTTTGTAGACCCAGTGCCGCTCGTCGCGATCGAGGAGCGCACGCCGGTAGGCCTCCCCCTCGAGTCCGTCGATCGTCATCATCTGCCCGACCGTGATGCCGATCTCGAGCAGGTGCGACCAGTCGTCCCAGAGCGCCTCGAGCACCGTTCGATCGAGGGTGTTCGCCGGTGTGTGCGGGTTGAGTTCGGCACGGAAGAGCATCTCGGCTCGGTAGATGTTCCCGATGCCCGCGACGACCGACTGGTCCATGAGCACCAATCCGATGGGCGTCCGCTTCTTGCCGGCACGCTCGACAAAGCGCTGCCTCTCTTCCGGAGTGTCGGCATTGGCAGGATCGGGGCCGAGCCGCTGCAGCACCGCATCGACTTCGGCCGGTGTCAGCACTTCGCACGCGGTGGGGCCGCGCAGGTCTGCACAGACGGTGTCGTTGAGGAGCCGGACGCGCACTTGCCCTTTGGGTTCGGGAGGAAAGGTCTCACTCTGCGAAGCGGTGTCGTGCTCTGCCATACGCAGGCGGGTGCGACGCGGAGCCCCGATGGAGGTCACCGAGTCTTCGGCCTCGCGATCAACCGGCCGCGCAGTGTCGGGGCGCGAGTACTCCCCGGTTTGACCGAACTTCAGGTGGGTGTCGCCCTTGGCATGCATCTGGATCGACGGGTCGATGCGAATGTCGCCTGCGAAGTCCCAGGCACCGTAGATCCCGAGGTGCACACGCAGCCACTGCTCCTCCTCGAATTCGAGGAACATCTGCTTTCCGACGGCACGCGCGTCCGTCATCTCCCGGTGGCTCAAGATCGCCGCCCCCTGCGCGAAACGCCCCTGCGGACTGCTCACCTCCGGTGCCGTGCCGACGAAGTTCGCGGCGAACTGGCGCGCGATCCGGTGGACGGAATGCCCCTCAGGCATGCGAACCTCCATTCACTGCTGAGCCCCAGATTCTCGTAGGGGTCATAGCGAGTCGATGCGCTTACCCGCGATGGCTCCGGTCTGCTCGTATTCCCCGAGCTGACCGATGCGCCGCACATGCCGCTCATCTCCCGGGAACGGCGTCGCGATGAAGAGGTCGATGAAGCGGATCGCCTCACCGACCGTGTGCTGACGTGCTCCGATCGAGATGACATTCGCGTCATTGTGCTCGCGGGCGAGCTGGGCGGTCGCCTCGCTCCACACCAGTGCAGCGCGGATGCCCTCAACCTTGTTCGCCGCGATCTGCTCACCGTTGCCAGAGCCGCCGAAGACCACGCCGAGCGCCTCGACACCGTCGCGCTGGTCACGTGCAACGCCGCGTGCGGCGCTGATGCAGAACGCGGGGTAGTCGTCGAGCGGGTCGTACTCCTCCGGCCCGTGATCGACTACCTCGTGGCCCTGCTCACGCAGATGCTGCTGCAGCTGCTGGCTGAACTCGAGCCCGGCATGATCGGTCGCCACGTGAATGCGCATGGCCTCAATCCTACCGAGATTCGGACGGTCAGAACTGCGGGCCCCGCGAGCGTCCGCGCTTGAGCTCATAGAAGCCGTCGATGCCCGCGGCAGCGTGGATCCCGTCCCAGAGTCGCAGCGCCGCTTCACCGGTCGGTGCTGGCGTGACCACCGGCCCGAAGAACGCCACCCCATCGATCGAGATGACCGGCACTCCCACATCGGGGCCCGCGATCTCGAGCGCATGTTTCGTGGTCGCGCGTACCGCCTTGTCGAAGGACTCATCATCGGCCGCTTCGGCGAGCTCTGCGCGAAGACCAGCCGCCTCGAGCGACTCCGCAGTCATGACGTCGAAGTCGTCGCGACCACCGGGGTGGCGGCGAGTGCCCATCTCGGCATAGAAGCGTCCGACGGCCGCGGCACCGTGCTGCTCAGAGATCGCGGTCGCGATCCGCGCCGCCCGGTGACCCTGCTCGTGCAGCTCGACGTGGTACTCATTATCGTTGTCTTCGTTCACCACCGCCAGGCTGATAGGCCGCCAGTCGATCTCGAAGCCCCGGGCCTCGGCGACCTCGGCGGCCCACCGGCTGGTCATCCAGCACCACGGGCACACGACATCGAAATAGAACTCGACCGAAGAAGGCTGCACTGCATCGCTCATGCCTTCAGCGTAGCGATTGACATCGTGCGCGTACGAGGGGTTCGCGGTCAGCGGATTCCCCCGAAACTTCCGGTGTACTCAAGGAAGCGCACGGCACGCGAGGCCTAAGCTGGAGGCGTTCACCACACCCGCCGCCCAGGCGCCACGGTCGCGACCCCGCATCCGGCTTCGCGACCGGATCCGCCCCGACAGTCACGAAGGAGCACAGTGCCCGGAGAGAACCTCACCCGCGCCGAGGCCCGCGAGCGCGCCGCCATCATCACCACCCACGAGTACGAGGTCGCTCTCGACCTCGCCTCGGGACCGGATACCTTCCGCGCGGAGACGACCGTGCGTTTCAGCGCAGTCGCCGGCGAGGGCACGTTCATCGACCTGATCGCCGACTCAGTGGAGAAGGTCGAATTGAACGGGCAATCGCTCGACCCTGATGAGATCTTCGCGAAGTCACGCATCACTCTGACGGGTCTTGCCGCCGAGAACGAACTCGTCGTGGCCTCGACGCAGCGGTACACGAACACCGGCGAGGGTCTCCACCGCTTCGTCGACCCCGCCGACGGCGAGGTCTATCTCTACTCGCAGTTCGAGGTACCCGACTCCCGCCGAGTCTTCCCCGTCTTCGAACAACCCGATCTCAAGGCAACGTTCCGTTTCACGATCACTGCCCCGGCACGCTGGGAGGTGGTCAGCAACCAACCGACTCCCGAGCCGCGGGCCCTTGAGCGCAGTGGCGATACCGGCCGCGCCGATCCGGAGCCGCTCGCCGTCTGGGCCTTCGAACCGACGCCGGTCATGTCGAGCTACATCACTGCCCTGATTGCCGGCCCCTACCACGTCGAGCGCAGCGAACTCACCAGCAGCGACGGTCGGACGATTCCACTCGGAGTGTTCTGCCGCGAATCGTTGGCCGAGCACCTCGACGCCGACTACGTCTTCGAGAAGACGCGAGAGGGATTCGCCTTCTACGAGGCCGAGTTCGACTACGCGTACCCGTTCGACAAGTACGATCAGCTGTTCGTTCCCGAGTTCAATGCGGGCGCGATGGAGAACGCCGGGGCGATCACATTCACCGAGGCCTATGTCTTCCGCAGCCAGGTCACCGATGCGATGCGCGAGCGCCGAGTCGTCACGATCTTGCATGAGCTCGCTCACATGTGGTTCGGCGATCTCGTGACGATGCGCTGGTGGAACGATCTATGGCTCAACGAATCCTTCGCCGAGTACATGTCGACGCTGGCGACTGCCGAAGCCACTGAATGGAATGAGTGCTGGACGACCTTCGTCGCCTCCGAGAAGTCTTGGGCCTACCGGCAGGATCAGCTCCCGTCGACGCATCCCATCGTCGCTGAGATCCGCGACCTCGAAGACGTGCTCGTCAACTTCGACGGCATCACCTATGCGAAGGGCGCATCGGTACTCAAGCAGCTCGTGGCCTGGGTCGGCCGTGAGCCCTTCATGCAGGGCGTTCACGACTACTTCATCAAGCACCACCACGCGAACACTGAGCTCACCGACCTCTTGGTCGAGCTCGAGGCACGCAGCGGCCGCGATCTCAGCGAATGGTCGAAGCTGTGGCTCGAGACGGCGGGCGTCAACACGCTGCGGCCCGTCTTCGAGGTTGACGCCGATGGCGTGTACACGAAATTCTCGATCGCGCAGAGCGCTATCGACGAGTACCCCACACTGCGTCCGCATCGCATCGCAATCGGCCTGTACGACTTCGACGGCGACGCCCTGCGTCGAATGGAGCGCATCGAGCTCGACATCGATGGCGCCTCCACCGAAGTACCTGAACTCGTCGGCAAGCGGCAACCTGCATTACTCCTGCTGAACGACGACGACCTCAGCTACGCGAAGATCCGGCTCGACGAGCGATCCCTCACCACGGTCGAGACGAAGCTCGGCAGCATCGAGAGCTCCCTCGCCCGCTCGCTCGTCTGGGGCACCCTGTGGGATGCGACGCGCGACGCGGAGTTCCCGGCTTCACGCTTCGTCGACCTCGTACTCGCACATGTCGGCGAGGAGACCGCTTCGACGACCCTGCGTACTCTGCTGAACCAGCTCATGCTCGCGGCAAGCAGCTACGTCGCACCGGAGACTCGCGCGGAGACTCTGTCGAAGGTGGGGGACGCACTGTGGCAGCTCGCAGTGGACGCCGAACCCGGCAGCGACAACCAGTTCCAGTTCGTGAAGATGTTCGCGCACGTCGCCGCAACCCCTGAGCAACTCGATGCCGTACTCGCTCTCCTCGAGGGGGCCGTACCGCTCGAGGGACTCGATATCGACACCGACCTCGGCTGGGAGCTGCTCATCGCACTCGCCGCCGGCGGGCGGGCAACGCGCGAAGAGATCGAGGCAGCTCTCACCGACGATCGGACCGCGAGCGGACAGCAATCGGCGGCGCATGCCCGGGCAGCGCTTCCGACACCGGCTGACAAGCGGGCGGCGTGGGATGCCATCTTCTCCGAGAGCACTGCCTCGAACCTCATCGTGCGCGCGACCGGTCTGGGCTTCGCCCGAGCTCACGATCTGACTCTGCTCGAGCCCTATGTCGAGCTCTACTTCGACGCGCTGCTCACCGTGTGGGAGAGCCGCAGTTACGCGATCGCCGAAGAGATGATCGACGGGTTCTACCCCGGTTCGCTCGCAGACGAGAGACTGCGCGCAGCGACATCCGACTGGTTGGAGCGCAATGCCAGCGCCCCGGCAGCGCTGCGGCGCCTGATCACCGAGCACCTCGCCGGGGTGGATCGGGCCCTCGCGGCACAGCGAATCGACGGGATGGGAAGGCGGACGGCCTAGATGGGGATTCTGCAGCTCAACGAGTCGGTCGACGAGGCCGCGGAAAGTGTCGGATCGGCCTTCTCCTCTTTCGTCACCCAGTACGAGGTGCCGATTCGCATCGTATGCATCGTGCTCGGCGCGATCCTCATCCATTGGATCCTGCTCCTCATATTGCGACGCTCGATCGACCGCATCGTCGTCGGTGTGAAGAAGGCCCAAGGAGTGGATTCCACGCAGGAGCTCACCGCTGCCCCCAAGATGAGTGCTCGCGCTGTTCAACGCGCCCGCACGCTCGGCAGCCTGGGACGAAACTTCATCACCGCAGTCATCGTCATGGTGGCCTTCACCATGGTGATGGGAGAGCTGGGCTTCAACTTGACGGCTCTGCTCGCCTCGGCGGGCGTCCTCGCCGCCGGGCTCGCGTTCGGCGCACAGAACATCGTCAAGGACATTCTGAACGGCGTCTTCATGGCGTTCGAGGATCAGCTCGGCGTCGGAGACGTGGTCACGATCGGCGAGGTCAGCGGCACCGTCGAAGACGTCGGCATACGAGTGACGCAGGTTCGCGGAGTCGATGGCACACTCTGGTTCGTGCGCAACGGCGAGATACTCACCCTCGGAAACTCCTCGCAGGGATGGGGCCGCGCGCTCGTCGACATCACGATCGATGCCGACAACGACTTCGCGAAGGCCGAAGAGGTCGCCCTCACCGCTGCACGGCAACTGCTTTCCTCTGACCGCTTTGCCCGCAAGGTTGCCGGCGCTCCCGAGGTCTGGGGCCTCGAGAGCGTCTTCGGTGACCGTGCCACGCTGCGCCTCGCTATGCGTACACGCCCTGAGGCGCAGTGGGAGGTGCAGCGTGCGCTGCGCGCCGCGCTGAGCCGGGAATTTCATCAGAACGGCATCACCCTGGCGAAGGAACTGCCGGGAATCGGAGGAACCGCATGACCGAGCCGTCACCCGGGCGAGAGCACCTGCCGCAGAGCGCTCCCCAACCGAATCTGACGCTGCGCGTCGGCGAGAACGGTCCCGCAGTCACCGACACCGTCTGGGCCCAGATCGGCGGCACCGAAACCTTCGAGCGGATCACCCGCCGCTTCTATGACGGGGTACGCGCCGACCCTCTGCTTGCCCCCATGTACCCCGACGAAGATTGGGAGGGCGCGATCTGGAGACTACGCGCCTTCCTCGAGCAGTACTGGGGCGGGCCTACAACATACTCGGAGCAGCGCGGGCACCCTCGACTCCGCATGCGTCACGTCCCGTTCCGCGTCACCCCCGCTGCGCGCGACCGGTGGCTGCTGCACATGCACGCCGCACTGGATGAGGCACAGCTACCCCCCATGCACGACGCCGCGTTCCGCGACTACATCGATCGAGCCGCCCAGGCGATGGTCAACACCCTCGAAGCAGAGTAAGACTCGAAGCGGAGTTGGGCTCGATTTCAGTGCTCAGCGATGCGGTGGAACGACCGGTCGAAGTAGACGACAGGATCCCCCTGAACGCCCTCGACGACATCCAGCACTTCGGCGAGAACGAGTGATGAGTCGCCCACCTTCGCAACATTGAGCGATCGGCAGCGCAACGAGGTACGCGCCGCCGGAAGATAAGGCTCGCCCGTCGGGAGGTTCGCCCACCCCTGCTCCGGGGTGAAACGCTCGGAGCCAGAGCGAGCAAAGGTCTTGGCAATAGCGACATTGTCGGCTGTCAGCAGGTTCACGACATAGCTCTCTGCCTGCAGCAAACCACCCGCACTGCCGCGCGCCCGGGTCACCGAGAAAGCGAGAGCGAGCGGATCAATGCTCACCGAAGCGACGCTCGAAGCGGTCAATCCGACCGGCCCCTCAGGCGAATTCGCCGAGATCACAGCGATCCCAGCGGGATGCACTCGGAACGCGTCTTTGAACGCCTCTTGGGTCTCGTGATCGGTCACTGCACTCTCCTGCACGGAATCGCCTGAACTGGGTCCGGAACCACCCTAGGACCCCCGAGGCGAGAAGTCCCTGCGAGCGCAACGCAGTGTCATCCGCCGACTTCGAAAGCTTCGCTTTCTCGCTTGGTGCCCCACCCCACGCTTCACTCTGTGGGCAGCCGCTGCAGCGGCTGGGGCCACCGACCTCGAAAGCTTCGCTCTCTCGCTTGGTGCCCCACCCCACGCTTCACTCTGTGGGCAGCCGCTGCAGCGGCTGGGGCCACCGACCTCGAAAGCTTCGCTTTCTCGCTTGGTGCCCCCGGCAGGATTCGAACCTGCGACCAACGGATTAGAAGGCCGTTGCTCTATCCACTGAGCTACGGAGGCAATCGCATCGATGGTACTACGCGTCCGCCCACGCTGAACGCCAAGCCATCGTGACAGACAAAATCACACACCCACATCCTCACCACAGGATGCTCATAGGAAACACATACGAAAGCTCGCTTTCATGAACTGCAACGGGTCACTCACCCGACGCCCCTCCGCTGCTTTGCAGCCGAGTCCACATCCCTGCACCTCTCAGAGGAGGACCTGTGCCATCGACCGCTCTCACCCTCATCGCCATCGACATCGTCGCCGCGTTGGCCCTCAGCCTCGGGATCTACTACCCGAGGCACCGACGCCGGGACCTCGTCGTGGCATTCCTCGGAGTCAACGTAGGGGTACTCGCGGTGACCTCGATGCTCGGCAACGCGCAGATCGCCGCCGGGCTCGGTCTCGGACTCTTCGGAGTGCTGTCGATCATCCGCCTGCGTTCGTCCGAGATCTCGCAGCGCGAGGTCGCCTACTACTTCGCGGCACTGGCCCTGGGGCTCATCGGCGGCCTCGCCACTGAAATCGCGGTCTCCTCGGCACTCATGGCGTTGATCCTCATCGTCATGTGGGTGGCAGATCACCCGTCACTCCTCGGACGAAGCCGCCACCAGATCGTGCGTCTCGACCGCGCCATCGCTGACGAGTCCGAGCTGCGTGCCGACCTTGAGTCCCGCCTGGCGTGCACCGTCACCGCGATGACAGTGCAGCAGCTCGATCTCGTCAACGACTCAACTCTGGTCGATGTGCGGTACCGCATCGCGCAGCAGCCCAGCGCTGGCGAACGACGGCGCTGGCGCGCGGTTCAGGTTCATCGCGACCGCGGGCCGCTTCGAGGGAGCACTGCAGAAGCTTCCGCGCCGATCTCGCAACCATCACGCACTGCGGTTGGGAACCTATCGATGGAGACTGCACGATGACCGAACAGCGGCTGCCGGTCGACCGCTTCAGTTCCGTCGGTCTCGATGAGCTCGTCGCAGAGGCCTCGCTCATGACCCGAATCGACCGGAAGTACCTCGTGCCCCATGCTGACGCGGTGAGGCTTCTCGGCCGCCTCGACCCGAACACACGGGTGCTCGAAATCGATGGACTCCGTAAGTTCTTCTACGACTCGGTCTACTTCGACACCCCTGATCGCCTGAGCTACCGCTCGACCGCCCTACGGCGCCGGCGTCGCTTCAAGCTGCGCACCCGCTCGTACGTCGACACAGGCGGCACCTTCCTCGAGCTCAAGACGAAGAGCGGGCGCGGTGCGACAGTGAAAGATCGCATGCCCTACCTGCCAGACGATAGCTCCAGGCTGACCGCCGTTGGCCGCCGCTTCGTCGGTGCACGACTCGCCGAACTCGGCTACGACCTCGGCATCACCGAGACACTGTGCCCGTCGCTCGTGAGCAGGTATCAACGCATCACGTTGCTGCTGCCGTGCGGGAGCCGAGCGACAATCGACACGGCACTCCACTGGTCAACGCCGCATTCAGCACGCCTACCCACAACGGTCACGCCCCACCCAAATCCCACTGTGACGAGGACAGAATGCCCCGAGTCGCCAGGATTCTCCAAAATTGAGCTGCCGGAATTCACGATCATCGAGTCCAAGTCGTCACACCGCGCAAGCTCCTGGGACTCTGAGCTCTGGCGATCCGGACACCGACCGAACAGCATCAGCAAGTTTGGCACCGGCACAGCAGCCCTGCACCCCGAGCTCCCCGCCAACAAGTGGTCGCGCGCGCTACGCGGTCCGTTCACCACAGCCCAACGCACGACGGCACGATCCTGACACCCCGATTCTGACTTCCGCCCCTGCCACACCAGACCTGTAGAAACGAGATCATCATGCTCCGCGACTTCCGCATCTTCTCACCCAGACAGCACACGCCAGCACAACTGCACGCATCCGAGCCGGAATCGTCGACCAGGCCAAATCCTCGTCGCGTCGTCTTTCCGCTGCTAGCGGGCGGGTTCATCACGGTCGGCCTGCTCGCCGGCTGTTCGGCTCTCGGCACGGGCGCGAACGGTTCCTCCGCAGAATCCGCGCTGATCGCGAGCGCCTCGGCTTTTACGGGAGACCTCTCCCCCGAGCAGGTACTCGCTGAGAATGAAGATGCGACGACCGTGAATACTGACGAGTGGTCTGAAGGCGATGCGGTCGATGTCGAGTTCTCCGGCTCGGGGCTCGCCGGAGAGGCGGAGGGAGTGTCGGCCACAGGCTCGACAGTCACGATCTCCCAGGGCGGTGTCTACCGACTGAGCGGGTCACTCGACGGTGGCCTCGTAGTCGACGCACCGGACGACGCACTCGTCGTGCTGATCCTCGATGGCACCACCATCGAGAACGCGAACGGACCCGCAATCGAGGTGCGATCTGCGGACGATACGGCGATCCACCTCGCCGAAGGCAGCACAAACTCTGTGTCTGACGCGGCATCCTACGCGGACGACGCAGAAGCGAATGCCGCGATCTACGCCGATACCGACCTGACCGTATCTGGCGACGGTGGGCTCACGGTCGACGGACATGGCAACGATGGCATTACCTCAACGGACGATCTCGTTATTCTCTCGGGCGACATCGAAGTGTCTGCGGCCGACGATGCACTCCGCGGGAAAGACGCACTCGTGGTCGAGGGTGGTGTGCTCGACCTCACTGCAACCGGAGGCGATGGCATGAAAAGTGATCAGGAGGACGACGAGACTCGCGACTACATTCTCGTGAGCGGCGGAGACATCACGATCGACGCCGGCGACGACGGGCTCCAGTCGCAGACCGACACCGTGATCACAGGAGGCAGCATTACCGCTTCAGTCGCAGACGATGGGGTGAAGGGCGAACGGATCGTGTCGGTCGGCGGCGGCGAGATCTCAGTCACGAAATCGACCGAGGCTATGGAGGCAGCGAATATCGGGATCTTCGATGGCACCGTCGACCTTGCTGCGAGCGATGACGGCATCAATGCCTCGGGCAACACCGCGAGCACCACCGAAGATGCTGCGGCATCCGAAGACGCGTCAGTGGACCCGAAAACGATGGACCCCGAAGAGGCGGCCCCAGAAGGGATGGGCCCCGATGCGGTGGGGCCCGAGCCTGGAAACCAGGGCGGCATCCCCGGAGGAGGCGGAGGAGACATGGCCGACACCGGTGAGCGCCTCGAGATCTCGGGCGGCACAGTCGTCGTCGATGCCGAGGGCGATGGGCTGGATTCGAACGGCTCACTCATGATCAGCGGCGGTGACGTCTCGGTACACGGCCCCACCCAAGGCGGAAATGGCGCGCTCGATGCAAACGGCAGCATCTCCGTCGCGAGCGGCACGGTGTCGGCGTTCGGTGCCGGGGACATGGAAGAAGTTCCCGAGGACGACGGTCAGAGTTGGGTGGCCTTCAGCGGAGCGGTCGAAGCCGGTCAAACTGTCGAGATCGTCGACGATACCGGAGCTGTTGTCGCGTCGGCGACCGCTCGGAAGAATGCTGGCTGGGTCTTGGTCTCGAGCGAGGCGATCGCGGCCGATGGTCAGTACACCGTGAAGATCGATGGTTCCGCGTCGGGTACCGTGAGCGCGGGCGAGTTCGAGGGCGGCTTCGGCGGTGGTGCCGGGGGCAGGGGCGGCCCGGGCGGTGACGTGCCTGAGAATGTCGGGGATGCGGCCCCCGCTCCGCGCGCATAGTCTGGATGCATGGCACGCATTCTCATCATCGGGGGTCACGGGAAGATCGCACGGCTGCTCGCACCGCAGCTCGTCGAACACGGAGATGCGGTGGTCTCGGCGATCAGGAAGCCCGAGCAGGTCGCTGACATCGAAGAGACCGGCGCGAAGGCATTGGTCGCCGACTTCGAGACCCTCGATGTCGAGCAGGTCGCGGCGCTACTCGCGGATCAAGACGCGATCGTCTGGTCAGCTGGCGCAGGCGGCGGCGATCCCGAGCGCACCTATGCGGTCGACCGCGATGCCGCGATCCGCACGATGGCGGCCGCTGAACAAGCCGGGGTGCGCCGCTTCGTGATGGTCTCATACTTCGACGCAGGGCCTGACCACGGGGTCGACCCCGAGAACTCGTTCTTCGCCTACGCCGAGGCGAAGGCTGCGGCCGATGCACACCTGCGCGATTCCGGCCTCGACTGGACGATCCTGGGCCCGAGCTCACTGACGCTCGAGTCCGCGACCGGCACCATCGATGCGCAGGCGGAGACTTCGCGCAGCGTCTCGCGCGAGAACGTTGCACGCGTCATTCGCGCCGTGCTCGACGATGACTCGACGATCGGCCGCACGATCCGCTTCAACGACGGCGAGACTCCGATCTCTGACGCGATCCGCGTCTGAGTCGCTTCATCAGCACGCCGCGCCGAGGCCCGAAAAGCGCCACCAACGCAAAAACGATGCCCTGGGCCAGCACGATCATGGCTCCTGACGCCGTGTCGAGATAGTAGCTCGCGTAGAGTCCCACGAGCGCGCACAGCGCGGCGATGACCGGGGCAATGATGAGCATGCGTGCAAAGCGGTCGGTGAGCAGGTACGCAATCGATCCCGGGATCACCAGCATTGCCACCACGAGTACGACGCCGACGGCCTGCAGCGCAACGACCGAGGTGAGCGCGAGCAGTGCGAGCAGGAGCGCCCCGATCATCCTCGGGTTGAGACCGATCGCATGCGCATGGGTCGGGTCGAAGGCCCAGAGAGTGAAGTCCCGTCGCTTGATGATCAGCGCTGCAAGCGCGATGGCGCCGAGCGCAGCGACCTGCACGAAGTCTGCCCATGAGACGCCGAGGAGATTGCCGAACACGATGTGACCGAGATCCGTCTGCGACGGCGTGACGGAGATCAGCACGAGACCCAGCGCGAAGAGTGTCGTGAAGACGATGCCGATCGCGGCATCTTCTTTCACCCGGCTCCCATCGCGTACCGCTCCGATCAAGATCACCGCGATGAGGCCGAAGATCACCGCGCCCACCGCGAAGGGCGCTCCCACGAGATAGGCGAGCACGACGCCTGGCAGCACGGCGTGGGAGATCGCGTCGCCCATCAACGACCAGCCGATGAGCACCAGCCAGCACGACAACACGGCGCAGACCACGGTGGCGATCAGTGTGGTGGCGAGCGCCCGCACCATGAACTCGTAGGCGAACGGTTCGAGCAGCAGGTCGATGATGTTCATGCACGCTCCTCCCCCGCGTCGCCGTCGAGGCCGAAGGCGAGAGCGAGGTTCTCCGGACGCAGCACTTCCGAAGTGTCTCCGTGCATGAGCACGCGGCGCATGAGCAGGATCGCCTCGTCCGCGAGTCTGGGCAACGCATGCAGGTCATGGGTCGAGACGAGTACCGTGGCCCCCTCATCGGCAAGCTCTCGGAGCAATCGGGTGATCATCGCTTCGGAGGTGCGGTCGACTCCGGCGAACGGCTCGTCGAGCAGCAGCACGCTCGCTCCCTGGGCGATGCCGCGTGCGACGAATGCGCGCTTGCGCTGCCCGCCCGAGAGTCGTCCGATCTGCCGGTCGGCGAGGTCGGTCAGCCCGACGCGCTCGATCGCGCGATCCGCCGCCTCATGGTCGATCCGTCTTGCGCGGCGTGAGAAGCCCATCCGCCCGTAGCGTCCCGTCATCACTACCTCGCGCACCGAGATCGGGAACGCCCAGTCCACCGCTTCGCTCTGCGGCACGTAGCCGACGATGCCGTCTCGACGGGCTCGACTCGAGGATCCGCCACCGATGCGAACCGAACCTGTCTCAGGCGCGACGATACCCATGATCGTTTTGAACAGCGTCGATTTGCCCGAGCCGTTCATGCCGATCAGCCCGCAAACACGACCGGAGCCGACGACGAGCGAAGCGCTATCGAGCGCGAGTACTTCGCCGTAGCGGACGGTCGCATCGTGCACTTCGATGGCCGGAGGTGTCGGGGAGCTCATGGCGGTCATCGGGGTTCACCGCTCGTGAGCCCCGAGATAATGGTGTCGGCGTCGTGCCGAATGAGTTCGAGGTAACTGGGCACCGGCCCGTCGGCCTCCGAGAGCGAGTCGACGTAGAGGGTGCCTCCGAACCTGGCATCGGTTGATTCCACGACCCGCTGCATGCCGGCATCCGAAACGGTCGACTCGCAGAAGACAGCGGGAACGTCGTGCGCCTCGACGAAGTCGATCACCGCGGCCACGCGTTGCGGAGTCGCTTGCTGCTCAGCGTTCACTGGCCAGAGGAACTGCTCTGCAAGCCCGGCATCGCGGGCGAGGTATGAGAAGGCACCCTCGCAGGTGACGAGCGCACGTTGCGCCTCCGGTATCTCGCCGAGCTCCGATTCGAGCAGTGATTCGACGCTCTGCAGCTCGGCCTTGTAGGCCTCGCCGTTGGCGGCGAACTCGGCTGCATACTCGGGTGCCAGCTCCCCGAAGGCCGCCACCAGGTTGTCGACGTAGACCTGCGCCTCAGTCGGACTCATCCAGGCGTGCGGGTTCGGGGCCCCGTCGTATTCACCGCCATCGCCGTCATCGTCGCTTTCCGCGATGGGGATCGCATCGATTCCTTCGCTCGCCACCACCCGCGGCGCGTCGAGGCCCTGAATGAATTGGTCGAACCACGCTTCGAGACCCATCCCGTTGTCGATCACGAGGTCGGCTTCCACAGCCCGCTTGAGATCGCCCGGGGTCGGCTCGTATCCATGAATCTCTGCTCCGGGCTTGGTGATCGATTCCACGCGGAGGCGATTCCCCGCGACATTCTCGGCGATATCTGCGAGCACCGTAAACGTTGTGAGTACGACCGGTCGTTCATCGGCGGCCGTTGAGGCCGGCTCCGGCTCGGTCTCCGGCGCAGAGCAGCCCGCGAACATCAGTAGCGACCCGAGCAGGAGCGGTGCAGCCACCGCCGGTGTCAGTCTCCCGAACCTCATCGCCCACCCATCTCTCACATCCATCACCATCTCGTGTTCCGACATGTCGCATGCGCTGCGCAGCGCATGCCCGCCATGGAAGAATCATAATGTTCGTCATGACGAACATTCAAGTTCACTATACCTACGTGCGCCTCGCGGCGCCCGCGTCACGGGACCCGGTCGCGCGGTAGGATCGTGGGGTGCCACGCCCCGTTTCTCCCCGGAATTCTTCCGATCCAGGCAGCTCGGCGCCTGGACGGGAGCGCCTCCCATTCGAAGTGTGGGCGCTGGTAGCAGGCGGCTTCGCGGTGGCGCTCGGCTACGGCGTCGTCGCTCCCGCGATTCCGCAGTTCGCACTCGAGTTCGGAGTCACGAACTTCGCCGCCTCAGCAATTGTGAGCGCGTTCGCATTCATGCGCCTGGTCTCGGCCCCGCTCGCCGGCTGGGTCGTCTCGCGCATCGGTGAACGGCGCACCTACATCACGGGCATCCTGATAGTCGCGGCATCAACGGGTGCGGCCGCCTTCGCCATGGATTACGTCCAGTTCGTCGGGCTGCGCGGCGCCGGTGGCATCGGTTCGGCGATGTTCTCGATCGCCTCAACCGCGCTGATTGCGAAGGTCAGTCCACCCGCGTCACGCGGTCGCGTCGCAAGCCTGAACGCGGCGGGCTTCCTGCTCGGTGGGCTGCTCGGTCCGGTGCTCGGCGGCGTGGTCGCCGTGTTCGGGTTGCGCGCTCCGTTCGTGCTCTACTTCTTCACCCTGCTCGTCGCCGCCACGGTGGTGGCATTCGCACTGCGCGGTTCGCTTGCGGCCGGCCGGCCGGAGCGGCGCGGCGCAGCGAGCTCCCCAGCCGACGAGCTCCGCTTTCCCGAGGCACTGCGGATATCCCAGTACCGTTCGCTGCTGCTCTCGGGATTCGCGTTCGGTTGGGCCTCATTCGGAGTGCGCGTCTCGGTCATTCCAATCCTCGTCGCCGTCTCCTTCGACGGTGACGCAACGGTCGCGGCATGGGTACTCGCGGCCTATGCCGCCGGCAACGCCGTGTTGATCTTCCCGTCGGGACGGTGGAACGACACGATCGGGCGAAAGCCCATGCTGTTGACGGGTCTCGCGATCCTCGTCGTCGCATACATCGCGATTCCGCTCTCGCCGACCATCTGGATTCTCGCCGGCGTCATGTTCGTCTCGGGCGCCGGGTCCGCGCTCGCGAATCCGGGCCAGCAGGCTGTGCTCGCTGACGTGCTTGCGAGGCGGCGCGGCGGCGGAGCCGTGGCCGGCTTCTCGATGATGACCGACCTCGGAGGCGTGCTCGGCCCCGCGATTGCCGGCGCAGCAATCGACCTTGCAGGGTTCGGGTGGGCCTTCGGCATCACTGCCGGGCTGCTCGCCGCGGCGACAGTGGCCTGGGCGATCGTGCCCGATTCGCGAATGCTGCAGAAGCAGTGATCCGACAGAGGTGCTGATCGCGCGGAAGCACTAATCACGCGGAGTCAGTCATCCCGCAGCAGCGCTCAGCCTTCCAGGTCGTCGACGCCGGGCATCCACGCCAGCCCCGGTTTGCCCCAGCCGTTACGCCGCTCAGCCTTCTGCGCGCCACGGTTCTCGGGGTGCACGAGCCGGTCGACATACAGCAGCCCTTCGAGGTGGTCGAACTCGTGCTGCAGAATGCGCGCGAACCAGCCGCTTGCGGTGACCTCGAAGGCGTTGCCGTCGACATCCTGCGCACGCAGCAGTGCCCGCGGCGAGCGCCGCAGCGCGAAGCGCTCGCCCGGGAACGAGAGGCAGCCTTCGATCTCGTCTTCACCGGGCAGTCCCGGAGACGGCGGAGCGATCCACAGCTCCGGGTTGATGGCGACACCGCGTTCGGGGGCCTCGTCTTGGTCGTCGTAGATCCACACGAACACGCGCTTCCCGACACCGACCTGGGGCGCTGCGAGTCCGACTCCTGGGGCGGCCTCCGTCGTTTCGAACATGTCATCGACGAGCTTTCGTAGGGCGTCGTCGAACTCGGTGACGGGGGCGGCAGGGCTATGCAGCACGGGTTCGCCGCAGATCGTGATGGGAAGAACAGCCATGCCTTCCAGCCTAGAGCGTGCATGCTCCCCACGGCATCGTCGGATGTGGAAGAATTGGCAGGTCAACCGCTTTGATAGACCGGGTGCAATTATTGCCGCAGGGTGTTCCCGAGCTGCGTGCACCAGGTCGTCCGACCAGACATGGAGACGCTTCCGCATGTCCCGCACCTTGCCCGCGCCGCTGCGCTTCACAGCGCAGCGTTCAACGATCCTGCGATCGGCTGCTCTTCGCAGAGCACTCACCGTCACCGCGACGCTCGCCCTCGTCGCACCACTCGCCGCCTGCGCTTCGGGAGGCGCGGGCAGCGACGAGACGCGCACCTCGCTCGTGTATGCCACCGGCGACGCCGAGCCCGACTGCCTCGATCCGCACGTCGGCGGCAACTATCCGCAGGCGCTGATCGGCTCACAGGTGCTCGAGTCGCTCGTCGCACTCGATGAGAACCGCGAGATCGTTCCCTGGCTCGCGACCGACTGGTCGGTGAGCGACGACGGGCTGACCTGGAACTTCACCCTTGACGCAGAGGCCGAATTCACCGACGGCACCCCAGTTGACGCCGAGGCGGTGAAGGCCAACATCGAGCACCTGCAAGACCCCGACACCGGCTCGTCGACCGGGTACCTTGCCGTGGCGCAGATCGAGGAGGTCGAGGCCGTCGATGCGACGCACGCACGGTTCCACATGACGCGTCCGGATGCCGCGCTGCTCGAATCGCTCGCACAGGTCTGGGTCTCGATCCAGTCGCCCGCCGGCATCGAGCGTGGCCAGGAAGAGAACTGTCTCGCCCCGATCGGCACGGGTCCCTTCATCGTTGACGACTGGGTCAAGCAGGATCGCGTCGAGTTGAGCCGCAACGCCGACTACCGCACCCCGCCCGGTGGCGGCGACGTGCCTCCGGCTGATGCCGTCGAGACGGTGAGCTGGCGCTTCATCCCTGACGCGACCTCGCGCTTCGCCGCGCTCGAGAGCGGACAGGCCGATGTCATCGACAACCCGCTGCCCGAGCAGATCGTGCGGGCTGAGGATTCCGATGATCTCGCCCATCTCGATGCCCCGCGCCCCGGAGCCAGCAACCGCATCGAGCTCAATTCGGCTCAGACCCCCTTCGACGACAAGCTCGTGCGCGAAGCGTTCATCGCGGCCGTCGATATCGACTCCGGCCTCGAGACGCTCTTCGAGGGCACCGCGCCTCGTTCCTACAGTGCGATGTCGAGCGTCGAACCCCTCTCCGAGCAGGCTGAGGACGCGTACGTCTTCGACCAGGATCGTGCGAACGAGCTGCTCGACGAAGCCGGCTGGACGGAGAAGGACGAAGACGGAATCCGCACGAAGGACGGCGAGCGCCTGACGCTGCGGTTCCCCGTGAGTACCAACCAGTCGGTGGCAGCCGAGCAGGCGCTGTTCGAACAGATTCAGGCGAACGCAAAGGATGCCGGGTTCGACGTGCAGATCAGTCTGCTCGACCTCGGCGGCTGGTACGCAGCGCTCGCCGCGAACGAGTACGAACTGGTCAGCGCTCCGTACACGAAGATCGGCCCCGACGTGCTGCGCTTCCTCTACCACTCTGACGCCACGGTTCCTGCGCCGAGCGGATACTTCGCGAATCTGTCGCAGGTGAAGGATCCGGAGCTCGACGCCCTGCTTGAGTCGGTCGGCTCGGAGACCGATGAGACGGCACGCGCAGAGGCGGCACAGGAGGCCCAGCGCTTCATCGCCGACGAGTCGCTGATCCTGCCGCTCTACGATCAGCAGAATCACTTCCTGACGCGTTCGGACCTGCAGGGCTTCCACGCTCTGCCGACCGTCAGCACTCCGGTGCTCGCCGACGTCGTCGCCGGCGGCGCCGAGTAACGCGGACCACGGGAGCGAACCGAGGAGCGCGAACGGATGAGGAGGGTACGCCTGCGTGCAGTTGTGCAACGCATCGGCGGCGCATTCGCGGTGCTCTTCACCGTTGCGACGCTGGCGTTCGTCGCCCTGCAGTTCATTCCCGGCGACCCGGCCGATGCGGCCGTCGGCGGCCCGGGCAGCCAGACCAGCGCTGAGGCGTTGGAGGCGGCCCGGGCCCAGTACGGACTCGACCGCCCGATTCCGATTCAGTACCTCGCGTTCCTCGGCAGGCTCCTCGTCGGTGACCTCGGAGACTCGTATGCGCAGAAGATCCCCGTCTCCCGAGTGATCGTCGACGCTGCGGGCCCCACTCTCGTGCTGGCGCTTTCCGCACTGCTGGTCGCCTGGGCGATCGCGCTCGTGAGCGTCATCATTGCGAGCGGGCGTTCGCGCATCTCGCGCTCGATTGCTTCGGCGATCGATCTCGTCTCGGCCTCCCTCCCCAATTTCTGGCTCGCGACGCTGCTGGTGCTGCTCTTCTCGGGTGTGCTGGGCTGGTTGCCGGCGGTCTCGACCGGCCGACTCGACGGGCTCGTGCTCCCTGCGCTGGCGCTCGCCATCCCGACCGCAGGCTTCCTGGCGCAGGTGTGCCGGGCCGGAGTTGACGACGCCCGCTCAGCGCCGTTCGTCGAAAGTGCGCGAGCACGCGGCGAAACCGAACTGGGGGTGAGGATCCGCCACGTGCTGCGCCACGGAGTGGTTCCCGGACTCAACCTGACCGGCTGGGCGCTGGGTTCGCTGCTCGGCGGCGCCGCGGTGATCGAGGTGATCTTCGCCCGGCCCGGCCTTGGCCGCACACTGGTGACGGCAGTGCTGCAACGCGACCTCCCCGTGGTGCTCGGCGTGGTGCTCTTCGCCGCGCTGGCGTATGTCGTGGTCACTCTTGTCGTCGATCTCGTGATCGCTCGCGTAGACCCGCGCACCGAAGACCGCATCGAACGGGCGGTGGGCGTTGCGTAGTCGGGTTGCGGTTTCGGAGGTCGTCGCACTGATCATTGCGCTCGCGATCGTGGTCTGCGCCGTAGCGCCCGGCCTGGTTGCACCGCACGACCCGCTCGCGGTCGACCCTGCGCAGGCGTTCCGGGCGCCCGGACCCGGCCACCTCTTCGGCACGGATGATTCCGGCCGCGACGTGTTGAGCCGCGTGATCTACGGAGCCCGCGAATCACTCATGATCGGACTCATCGCCACCGCGCTCGGGCTCGGCATCGGCATGCTGCTCGGCGGGCTCGCAGGCGGCAGTCGGAGTCGGTCAGCAGCACCGATCCGATTCGCCTCCGATCGCGTCATCGAGGCGCTCTTCGCCTTCCCCTCGCTGCTGCTCGCACTGCTCATCATCGCCGTTCGCGGGCCAGGCCTCGTCTCAGTGGTGATCGCAGTCACCGTTTCCACAGCCCCTGGCTATGCCCGGCTCGTGCGCGGCGGGGTGCGTCGTTCACTGGCATCGGGGTCCGTTGAGGCCGCTCGTCTACAGGGTGATCGCGGCCCTCGAATCTGGGCGTCGCTCGTACTCCCAGAAGCGCTGCGCCCCGTACTCGTTCTCGCCACGCTCGGTGTCGGGCACGCAGTGATTCTGGCCGCGGCGCTCGGATTCTTGGGGCTCGGTGCTCCGCCGCCCGCACCCGAGTGGGGAACGATGCTGAACGCCGGACGCCCCTATCTCACAAAGGCGTGGTGGCTGACCGTACTCCCGGGGCTCATGATCCTGACCGTGGGGCTCGTGACGACCGTACTCGGGCGCGCAATCGAGCGCAGGGGGAGGTTCTCATGAACGCGACTCCTGCACCCGCCGCATCTCGCATCGTCGCGCGGGTCTCGGACCTGTCGATCTCCTTCCCCGGCGACCCTGACCCCGTGGTGTCGGGGGTCTCCCTGACCGTCCACGCGGGTGAGTGCGTCGCGCTTGTCGGAGAATCCGGATCGGGCAAGTCCCTGACAGCGCGCACCCTGCTCGGCCTGCTGCCGGAGCGGGCGCGACCACGCTTCGAGCTCCTCGAGGTGGCTGCTCCCCGCTCGACCGCATACTCTCTGGCATCACCGAATACCGTCTCGACGGCTCCGGATCCTGTACCTGCCCCCGACCCAGGTTCGCGTCGTTGGAGCGCCCTCCGCGGGCGAACACTCGCACTCGTGCCCCAAGACGCTCTCGGGGCGCTCGATCCGCTCCGGCGCATCGAGCACGAGGTCGGAGACCCGCTGCGGCTGCACCAAATCGCACGCGGGGAGGATCGGCGGGCGCGCGTCATCTCAGCGCTCGAATCGGCCGGAATGCCCGAAGCGACCAGCCGCCTGCGTCAGCGCAGCGACGAGCTCTCGGGCGGACTCAGGCAGCGAGCGCTCATCGCTTCAGCGCTCATCGCCGATCCTGATCTGATTATTGCTGACGAGCCGACGACCGCCCTGGACGCCGGTCACCGCAGTCGAGTGCTCGCCGAGTTGCGCCGTCGGGTCGACGCCGGAGCCGGGGCGCTCCTCATCACCCACGACCTCGCGAGTGTGCGCGACACCGCCGATATCGTGCACGTGATGTGTGAGGGGCGCATCATCGAGTCCGGGAAGCCGGAAGACGTGCTGACCTCCCCGCGCGAGCCATTCACACGTGAGCTGCTGGCGGCCGCTCCCGGGTCTCAACCGCGCGGCTCGCGCCTGCTCGAGTCAGGCGTGCATGCGTCGATGCGGGGCGCCGGCAAGCCTGCAGCCCCAAGCTCTCCCGTTCTCGCACTCGATGGCATCGGGGTCTCCTTCCGGAGCGAGGGAACCACACGCACCGTCCTGGCGGGGGCTTCACTGGAGGTCGGTCTCAGCGAAACGGTCGGGCTCATCGGCGAATCCGGATCCGGTAAGACCACCCTCTTGCGCACCGCGCTTGGCCTGTTGACCCCCGACATCGGGAGGGTCCGAATCGCGGGCGTCGACTGGGCTGCTGCTTCGTCCAGCGAGCGGCGTGCACTCCGACGCCGCATCGCCTTCGTTCCACAGGACCCCCTCGAGACGTTTCCGACCGGCTCCTCAGGCATGTCACTTCTGCGCGATGCGCTGCGTGCCGGAGGCCTCCCCCGATCTGCACGAGTCTCGCGCGCAGTCGCCCTGGCCGACGAGGTCGGCCTGTCCGAACGCATGCTGCTGCGCCCTGCCGCCGAGCTCTCCGGCGGTCAACGTCAACGACTCGCCATCGCTCGGGCCCTTGCCCGCGAACCCGAGGCACTCCTCCTCGATGAACCGGTCTCGGCACTCGACCTGACCGTGCAGGCCCGAGTGCTCGACCTGCTCGACGACCTCCAGGCCGAGCACGACATCGGCTACCTCTTCGTCTCGCACGACCTCGATGTCATCACGCACATGAGCGATCGCGTGCTGCGCCTCTCGGACGGACAACTGCTTGCCGAGACCAGCCACGGGTAGACTGAGGCGTCGGCGGAGCACCCGCCCGGGCACGCACCCGCTGCCCGACCTCCGAAAGCAAGGATCGCGCATGCCGAGCACCCCCGCCGAGCAGATCGTCTGGATCGACTGCGAGATGACGGGACTCGACGTCGACCGCGACGGACTCTGCGAGATCGCCGTCATCGTGACCGACTTCGATCTCAGCCCGCTCGACCAGGGATTCGAGATCGTCATCGATCCGGGCAACGAAGCGCTCGACCACATGAACGACTTCGTACGCGAGATGCACACGGCCTCCGGCCTTCTTCCCCGCATCGAGGGCGCCGCGTCCGTCGCCGCTGCTGAGGAACAGGTCATCGCCTACCTGAAGCGCTTTGTCACCGCAGGCAAGCGGCCGCTCGTCGCCGGCAACACGATCGGTATGGATCGACGCTTCATCGCCAAGTACATGCCGAAGCTCGAGACGATGCTGCACTACCGCAGCATCGACGTGTCGACGATCAAGGAGCTGAGTCGTCGCTGGCACCCCGCTGCGTACTTCGAAGCCCCCGCGAAGAACGGGGGCCATCGAGCTCTCGCCGATATCGCGGAATCGATTCGCGAGCTCGCCTACTTCCGCGATCTCGTCATCGTGCCGGCTCCCGGCCCCGAGAAACCCGCGGCCGAGGCAGCGGCTCGTGCAACGGAGGAGCACTACGCCGCACTCATCGATGGGCCGGCCGACGCTTCCGCCGAAGCTGGTCCCGAGGCTTCTGCCGACGCCGACTCCGTTTCGGGCTCCGACTCCCACCCTTCGTCCGAGGCTGACTGACTCTCACGCTGCTCCAGCGCCGGACTTTGGTTGACTTTGGTGTCGCATTCCGCGCCATGCGACACCAAAGTCAACCAAAGTTGAGATCGATCCGGCGGCAACCGGAAGCACCCTTCGAAGTCCCTTACTCGACGAGCTTGCCGGTGGTCGACACGTCGCGGATCAGAGCCGCGATCTCGTCGGGTACGGGCGGGATCGCCTCGCGAACCACGCCGTCGTTCGGCGACCAGACGAGGTTCATTCGAAGCTCGGGGTCCGACTCGGGGTAGTCACTGCGGTTGTGGCAGCCGCGCGTCTCGCGCCGCTCGAGAGCGGCCTCCAACGTTGCGCGTGCGGCGAGCGCCGATGACTTGAGGTCGAAGGCGTGCACGAGGTCCTGGAACCCTGCGATGTCGGGGTGGATCCCGATGTCCCGCATGCGCTCCTCGATGCCGTCGAGCTCGGCGAGCCCGGCACGAAGACCCGCTTCGTCTCGAACGACTCCCGCGTACTCGGTCATGGTGTCGCGAATCGCACGCTGGAGTGCGCGCACGTTCTCGCTGCCGTCGGAGTCGAGCAGCCCATCGATCTCGCCCCGGGCCTGTGCAATGGCTGCGGCAGAGCGCTGTTGTGCGCCAAGGGCTCGCGCGTGGGCGACGGCTGCCTGGCCGACAATGCGCCCGAAGACCAGCAGCTCGATGAGCGAGTTGCCACCGAGCCGGTTCGCTCCGTGCAGTCCACTGGAGGCCTCTCCGATGGCGTAGAGACCGACGACATCGGTGCTGTGGTCGCTCGGTCGAACCCAGACTCCTCCCATCGAGTAGTGGGCAGTCGGGGCGATCTCGATCGGGTCGCGCGTAATATCGAGCATCTGCAGCTCGAGCAGGCTCTGGTACACCCGGGGCAGGCGTTCCATGATCGTCGTACGCGGCAGGTGCGAAACATCGAGCCAGACTCCGCCGTTCGGCGTTCCGCGCCCCTCCTTGATCTCGGTGAACGCCGCGAGCGCCACGCGGTCGCGCGTCGAAAGCTCCATGCGTTCAGGGTCGTAGCGCTCCATGAAACGCTCGCCGAGCCCGTTGCGGAGGATCCCGCCCTCGCCTCGTGCCGCCTCAGAGACGAGCGTGCCCGCGGCGTTCTCGGGCTCGAGAATGCCTGAGGGGTGGAACTGCACGAGCTCCGGATCTCGCAACCGACCGCCGGCTTCAACGGCGAGACGGAATGAATCGCCGGTGTTCTCATCGCGCCGTGAGGAGGTGCGGCGCCAGATGCGGTTGTGGCCGCCGGCTGCGAGGATCACGGAGTCTGCGTGGATCAGGTATCGCGTCCCATCGACGACGTCGAATCCGTAGGCGCCGAAGACCACGTTGTCGTGCACGAGGATGCGGGTGATGTAGACGGTATCGAGGATCGGGATGTCGAGCTGCTCGGCTCGAGCGACGAGCGTACGCTGGATCTCGAGCCCCGTGTAGTCGCCGGCGAATGCGGTGCGCCGGTAGGTGTGGGCCCCGAAGAAGCGCTGCGAGATTCGGCCGTCCTCTTCCCGGGCGAACGCCATGCCGTAGCGTTCGAGATCTTCGATGCCCCGACGAGCACCCCGCGCGACGATCTCGACGGTGTGCGGGTTCGCAAGGAAGTAGCTTTCCTTGATCGTGTCGGCGGCGTGCTGCTGCCAACTGTCGTCTTCGTCCATCGTGCCGAGCGCGGCATTGATCCCACCCGCGGCAAGTGCGGTGTGCGCGTCGTGTCGGGGCCGTTTGCCGACGGCAACGACGTCGACGCCCTCCTCTGCTGCCTCGATGGCTGCGCGGAGACCCGAACCTCCGGTGCCGATGACGAGCACCGATGTCGAGACGAGTCGTTCGCGGGTTCTGCTGGATGCATGATTCGTGTTCACGGCATCCAAGTTAGGGAAGGTACTTCGATTACTCCAATGCATAATCAGAGTCGTAACGATGCGTTTAGACTATTGAGCATGAATCTCGAACAACTGCGCAGCTTCTCGGAGGTCGCGAGGATCGGCCATTTCACACGCGCCGCGGAGCACTTGCACCTGGCCCAGCCGTCGCTCAGCAGACAGATCTCCTCTCTCGAGAACGAACTCGGCTCGGAGCTGTTCCACAGAGTACGCGGAGGTATCACCCTGACACCGGCCGGCGAGGCCCTGCTGCCGCTCGCGAAGCGCATCCTCGCCGATGCCGAAGCCGTGCGTCGCGAAATGGCAGAGCTCGCGGGCCTACGTCAGGGCCGGGTGCGTCTCGGGGCAACGCCCACGCTGTGCATCAGCCTGGTCGCAGAAGCCGTGACGACGTTCCACGCAGCCCACCCGGGCATCGAGCTCCATCTCAGCGAACGAGGGTCGCGCGCCCTCATCGACGAACTGTCGAGCGGCGCGATCGATCTCGCTCTGGTCACCGCCTCCGATGTGCGCCCCGCACCTCAGGTCGCACTGGCGCAGACCCCGATCTTGACCGAGGAGCTCGTCGTGATCTCGTCGGCGTCCGCTCCCCCGATCGTTTCGCGAGACACAATTACGCTGCAGCAACTCGCCCGCCTCCCCCTCGTTGCGTTTCACGCGAGTTACGACCTTCGAGCCGCGACCGATGCCGCCTTCCGAGCAGCGCGTGAGACGCCGAATATCGTGCTCGAGGGCGCTGAGATGGACGCCGTTCTGCGTCTCGTGGAACGCGGCCTCGGTGTCGCCGTCGTGCCGGCGATGGTGCTCATCGACCGTCCGCGTCTCCGCGGAATCCGCCTCGCCGATCCTCACCTGACCCGCACCATCAGTCTCGCGCACCGTTCGGACGTCGCCCCATCTCGCGCTGTCGAAGCCATGCAGAGCACGCTCCTCGCAACGGCGGAGCATTTGGTCGAACGTGGGCTCGTGAGTCGCGCTGTTTGACCCGAAGCACGCGGCGCCTCATCGGCGCGGAGTATGACCTTTCCGCAGGATCGCGTTCAGCACCCACCGCTCTCCGAACGTCCACGCCGTCGTCGTCATGAGGTACAACGCCGCGGCGAGTGGCACGAACGCGGCGATGACCGCGGTCATGAATGGGAGGAAGCTCATCGCGCGCATCATGCCACTGAGATCAGGCATCGCAGGATCTCCCGGGCGCTGCCCCTGTCCCGGAGCAGTCGGCATCGGAGGTGTCGGCTGCGCTGGCTGCTGAGGCGCCAGCAGCCGGCGAGAAGCTTGCGCGACCACTGCGATCACCAAGATGATTCCGATGTGCACGAGGGCGTGCGGGAGCATCAGTGCTGCCGTCCCCGCGGCTCCGCCCGTGAGCATGCCGACGAAGCTGCTGCCGAGCGGAATCCCCAGGAACGCATGCCCCAATAGCTCGTTCGGTGACCCCGCAATCTCAGGCAAGATGAAGAGCCCGTACACGCTCATCAGTACGGGCATCTGCGCGAGCACCGGCAGGCATCCGGCGAAAGGAGACGCTCGTTCCGCCGAGTAGAGCTCCATGGTCTTGCGCTGCAACAGTTCGGGGTTCTTCGAGTAACGCTTGCGGAGCTCAGCAATACGCGGTGCGAGACGTTCTCGCGTCAGACTGGCCCGCACCTGCGAGATGCCGACGGGGATAAGGATCACGCGGACCAGCAACGTCAGCGCGATCACCGCGAGCGCCGCGCTCGAGGCCCCAGCAATCGGAGCCAGCAGATCACTGATGCCATTCACCAGCCAAGCTGCCGCGGTGATGAGTGCTTTGATAGGGGCGAATTCGTAGATGTTCATGGGCTCACCATTCGTTTGTGCCAACCGGCGGTGCCGGTCAGCCGTGCCTGGCAGCCGCGCTCTGCAGCACGGGTGCTCGGCAGCGCCGTGTAGCGGTGCCGTTCGGCGGTGCAGCCGGCGCGAGCACAATGAGTGCCGGCAGGCGTGCGGAAACGGGGTCGACGGAGTGCGCTGGCACGCCCGGTCAGGGCGAGTCAGGCGCGGTGAGCCTCCGCAGGAGCACGAACCCTGATGCTGCCGGAGGTGCCCGGAGCAGCGGGAAGCCCTGTCCCCCTGACAAGATGGTGCGGGCAACGGCGCGCTGGACGGCCCAGTGCGCCCGCGAGTGCGGTGAGCGCGGCACGGAGCGATGCACGCACGGCGGGAGCGAGCGGCACGAGGATCAGCGCACCGACCAGTGCGATGATCGTGGCTCCGACGATGTCGCCGGAGAGCTGTGGCCCCGCCCAGACGAGCGCGCCGACAGCGAAGAACTGGAGCATCAGCCAGACAGCGGTCAGCATCCGCGCCTCACCTCCGCTCGCTCGTGGGACTCCCACTCTAGGCGCCTGGACGACATGTTGGCTGGGTGCTCTGCTTCAGGATAGATGGGTCTACTGGCAGGCGAACTCGTACCCGGCCCGTATCAGGCGGTGCAGCCACTTGCTGTTCGCTGCCCCCTCGGACTTCACCACAACATGGTGGTTCCATCGGTTCTTGCTGACCTGATTCACAATGTGGAAGTGCGGATCATCGACTTGCTCATCCAGTGCGACATTGAGATACAGCGTTCCGTCTGCAGTCTTTTCGTATGCCCAGAGCCACAGAAACTTGCGGTTCACGAAGAAGCTCGTTTGCGCCTTGAGCTCGGACTCGACGGGGCCCAGCGAAGCGGTGTACTGCGCAATGGCATCGAAAAATGCCTGCATCTTCGGCTTGTCAGGGAAGACGCCAATCATCTTGTTTGTGTCATTGGCCATTGCAGCTCCTGATCCCAGGCGGCTTCGGTGAGGGTGGGACAACTCCTGCAACCATGTTGTTCAGTAGCCCGACTCAATGCAGTAGCTCCGAAGTTCTGCGATCTTCGCAGTCTTGGAGGTACTGGCGAAGTGGATCGCGTGACTGAAGTCGATGCGCCGTCCCTCAGCTTCGAGATAGCCGTCGCAGGAGGCGAGCCGCCCGTGCGTGATCACCGAGAGAACTTCGATGCGCTCCGGAGCGAAGGGCGGGCCGACTGCGTGCACGGCCTCATCTCCGGTATAGGTTCCCCTCCCCACGAGCTTCCAGCTCGCTTCGTCGGCGAGCCATTCACTGAGGCCCTCAGTATCCCCTTCGGCCCAGCTCACCGCGAACTGCCCGACGATACCGAGCCGAGGTGCATTACCGCAATCGCTCGGGAGCTTCACATCCATGATGAGTTCCTCGCCTCCAGACGCTCCTTGCCTTCCGGGCTCGACGTGCTCATCGCGTCGATCCTGCGTCTCGAGTGTCTCAGGCAGCGACGATTTACGACACCCCGGAATGAAGCCGACGCCATGACAGAACCAGTTGACGGGTTGACCACGTCGCTGAAAGGGTGTTCGCATGCACTCTCCCGCCGCACGGCTCTCCGACTCACTTCAGCAGACGGATCCCTCTGCTCGTCTTCAAGCAGCCATGTCGGCGGGAACCCATCCTGACGACGAATTCTTGGAGCCGCTGGTGGTCAGGTGCGCGGTAGAACCGGATTTCTCCGTGCGGGAGATGTTGACATGGGCGCTCACCCGTCTCTCGCACGAACAAGTAGTTGACCGTGTTGTCGTGGAACTTGCTTCACCTATTGGGCAGGCTCGGTCTCAGGCGCTCCACACGCTTTCGAAGCTTCGAGATGCACGTGCCTGGTCTGCGATCACCAGAGAGCATCTCCACGATGTACATGATGAGGTCGCACGCACTGCGTGGCGAACAGCGGTTGGCCTCGCCCCTCCGTCAGAGCACGATTCGCTCGCCAACGAGCTGCAGCTTGAATTGGGACGGGGCGATCTCGAAGTCCAGCGCAGTCTTGCCCGAGCTCTTGCTGAACTCGGTGATCCAGGCGAGCAGGTTGCACAGGCCTCGCTTTCCGATCGTGACCCGGCGGTTCGCATGCATGCCGCAGCAGTCATCCGCCTCATTCACGATCCAGAAGCCACGTTCTACCTCGACCCCAACGACAGCTGAGCTGGGCGTCCGAGGCAAAGAAGAAGGCGAGGTCCAAACCTTCGCGAGAGTGGTTCCTCTCGTCGAGGGTTTGAACCTCGCCGCAATGGGGTGGACGACGGGACTTGAACCCGCGACCACCGGCACCACAAGCCGGTGCTCTACCAACTGAGCTACGCCCACCATGCTGACCACGGGAACCACTCGGGCCTCGAGGCAACTCTACGAGTATAGCCCATTCCGTACCTGCAAATGCACACCTGCAACACTGCACGCATGAGGCCTCGATGTGTAGGCTGAAGCCATGCTCGACGTCCCTCATGATGAGTTCGAGGCGCTCGTATCCGAGGGTCTCGACTCGTTGCATGATGACATGCTCGCCGAGCTCGACAACGTGATCTTCCTCGTCGAGGACCGCCCAGAGGACGGCAGCGACGTCCTCGGCATCTACGAGGGATTCTCGCTCGCGGAGCGTCAGGTCTACGGTTACGGTGAGGAACCGGATCGCATCATCCTGTTCCGCGAGAACCTTCTCGCGCACTGCAATGATCACGATCACCTGGTTGCCGAGATTCGCATCACGCTCGTCCATGAGATCGCCCATTTCTATGGTCTCGACGAAGCACGAATCCATGAGCTGGGGTGGGGCTGATGTCGTCGCCGTCGACGGATCGCACTCCGGGCACCGCGTCATCGGCGATGCTCGCCGAGCAGGCCGAGCGTCCGTGGCAGACCGTCGTCTGGGATGATCCAGTCAACCTCATGTCGTACGTGTCGTACGTCTTTCGCACGCATTTCGGCTTCTCCGCAGACCGGGCTGAACGTCTCATGATGCGCGTCCACACGCAGGGCCGAGCTGTCGTCGCCGAGGGTGGACGGGAGGCCATGGAAATGCATGTCGAGGCGATGCACGGCTACGGTCTCTGGGCCACGGTGCGGCAGGGGGACGAGACATGAGGATCCTCCCCCGGCACAGCGGCGGGCTTCGCCTGAGACTCGACACCGATGAGGGGGCACTGCTCGGGGCTCTCACGTCTCAGCTCATCGCGCTGCTCGACAGCCACAGTGGAACCGCGCTGGATCCGGATCCACTCTTCGCGAGTCTCGAGGTCGGAGGATCCGACACGACGCCGGAGGATCCGGCACTCGCGCGTCTACTGCCCGATGCCTATACCGATGATGCCGATGCCTCGCAGTTCCGCCGCATCACTGAGCAGGGGCTCCTCAATCGGAAACTGCAGGACGCGCTGGTCATTACCCGTGCGCTCGGCATCGACACGTATTCCTCAAACGGTGACCTCATCACAGACCAGCCTGATATTCAGAGCTTCGCGGTGGGCGAGGTCGAAGTCGAGATCACCGCTGAGACGCTCCCGGCCTGGGTGCGAACCATCACGGCTCTCCGTCTCGCGATCGCGGCTCGCATCGGGCTTGAAGAAGAAGCCGATCACGACCGTCTGGCAAACGATGAAGAGGCCCGCGGCACCGTGTTCGTGTTCGACTGGCTCGCAGCGCTCCTCGATTCGATTCTGCACCTCGGCGAGTCGACAACTGAGGAATCGGGAAGCGGCGAGTCAGGCACCGGCGAGTCAGGCACCGACGCGTCTGGCACCGAGTAAACAGCTCGCGCACCCCGTATCGTCGCCCTGCCCCAGGCCGACGGGAACGGCGGCACTACGTCGGAGGCTGCAGTGAGCGCGGATCCACCACTTCCTCACGCCCGCGCAAGAGCCGCGCGGGCACCACGCCCGCGGAGCCGAATCGATCCCTGACCTCGTCCACCGCCTGATCGACCGCGCGCCACTCTTCGTCCTCGCTCCACAGCGCTGCGGGTTCGCTTCCGGCCGGCACCAGTTGCTCGGCGCGCACGCCGATGAGACGCACCGGGCGTGGCGGCCCGAGCCCTGCGAAGAGCTCTCGCGCCGTACGGTACACGCGCTGCGTGGAATTCGTCGCTTCCTGCAAAGTGCGCGATCGCGTGACGGTCTCGAAGTCAGACCACCGCACCTTGATCGCAATCGTCCTCGCTTCCGCCCCATGGCGACGCAAGCGCTCTCCGGTACGTGTCGCAAGCCGGAGCAACTCGGATTCGAGGAATTCCGGATCCGACTGGTCCTCAGCGAAGGTCTCCTCGTGCCCGATGCTCTTCTCGATGCGCGAGGTCTCCACCCGACGAGTGTCACGCCCGTTGGCGAGGTCGTGCAGACGCTGCGCATTTGCGGCGCCGACGATGCGTCGGAGGCTCTCAAGCGGTTCGGCCGCGAGAGCTCCAACGGTCGAGATTGCTCGGGATCGCAGGGCACGGTTGGTCGCCTGCCCCACGCCCCACATCGCATCGACGGGCAGTGGGTGGAGGAAGTCGAGCGTGCGTTCCGGCGGAATCTCGAGAACACCGTCGGGCTTCGCGCGCTGCGAGGCGAGCTTCGCAACGAACTTAGTGCCCGCGAGTCCAACCGAGCAGGGCAATCCGGTCTGCTCCCGCACGCGGGCACGCAGCAGCCTCGCGATCTCACCGGGCGGCCCGAATAATCGCACGCTTCCCGCGACATCGAGGAATGCCTCGTCGATGCTCAACGGTTCGACGAGCGGCGTGAACTCGGTGAAGACCTCCATCACCTGCTGCGATGCTCGCCGATACTTTGCCATCTCCGGGGCGACCAGCACGAGCTGCGGGCACAGCTGCTTCGCCCGAGCGACTGGCATCGCTGAACGCACCCCGAAGCGCCGGGCCTCGTAGCTCGCACTCGACACGACCGAACGCGGCGTGTCATTCGCCGCAGCAACGGGGAGGCCGATCAGTTCGGGCCGCTCCAACAGCTCTACTGAGACGAAGAAGGAGTCCATGTCGACGTGCAGCATCGAAGCGATGTCACGCGTGCCGTCCATGCTCCAATTGGATCACATAAAGCGATCGACTCGCTGTCCGTCTGCCAGCCAGGTCTTGTAGCGTGGAGACACACGCTGGGGAGGGGTCGCCATCATGTCCGATCAGGAGGAATCACGCTCAGCAGTTCGGGCACTCCGCGTACGCCCGAACGCCGAAGTACTGGTCGTCGGTGCGGGCATCAACGGCATCGCCGTGTTCCGGGAACTTTCGCTGCAGGGCATCGATGTCGCCCTCGTCGATCGCAATGATTTCGTCTCCGGAGCGTCGTCTGCATCGAGCCACATGGTGCACGGCGGGATCCGCTACCTCGAGAACGGTGAACTGCGGCTGGTGCGCGAGGCGGTGCAGGAGCGCAACCGCCTGATCCGAAACGCACCGCACTACGTGCGACCGCTGGAGACCACGATCCCGATCTTCTCGACCTTCTCCGGCCTGCTCACTGCTCCCTTCCGGCTCCTGGTCTCGCACGGACGCGGACGTCCCCGAGAACGCGGCGCCCTGCTCATCAAGATCGGACTCGAGATCTACGACACCTTCTCCCGCGGTGGTGGGCGTGTCCCCCGTCATCGCTTCCACGGCCGCGGACGTTCGCTGAGAGATCTGCCTCGCCTGAACCGTGCGGTGAAGTACACCGCGACCTACTACGACGCTTCGATGCCGGATCCCGAGCGTCTCGCTCTCGACGTGCTCGCGGACGGTCTCGTCGCGGGGCACGCGCACGGCGACCCCGCATCTGCGACCGCCCGTGCCGCGAACTATACCTCGCTCGTGGGTTTCGAAGAAGGTCGTGCGGTGCTGCGGGACGAAACCACCGGCGAAGACTTCACGTTCACCGCACAGACCATCATCAATGCGAGCGGCCCGTGGACCGATCTCACGAACGAGGCACTCGGATCGCCATCACGCTACATGGGCGGCACCCGCGGTTCGCACATCGTGCTCGACCACCCCGAGCTGCTTGCCGCAACCGGTGGTCGCGAGATCTTCTTCGAGCATTCCGATGGTCGAGTCGTGCTCATCTACCCCGTCAAGGATCGCGTCATGGTCGGCACTACAGACATCGATGCGAACCCGCGGGTAACTTCGGTCTGCACCGACGACGAGATCTCATACTTCATCGACCTCGTCGCCCACGTCTTCCCCGACATCACTGTCGAGAGATCGCAGATCGTCTACACCTTCTCGGGAATTCGCCCGCTCCCGCGTCACGACGACACTGCCCCCGGCTTCGTCTCACGCGACTACCGCATCGAGCAGAACCTCGTCGGCGGTGTCCCGGTGCTCAGTCTGGTCGGCGGCAAATGGACGACCTTCCGCGCGCTCGCTGAGCACCTCGGCGATGAGACGCTACGGGTACTCAGGCGTCGGCGACGCGTGAGCACCCGCACGACGCCGATCGGCGGTGCGGTGGGCCTCCCCCGCGATGCGGCGAGCCGGCGACTCTGGATCGCACGTCATGGCGGCGATCACGGGGAGGCACTGACCGGGCGGATGCTCGACCGCTACGGCACGCGGGCGAGCGAGGTGTTGGCCGCGCTGCCGCCCTCGCCCGAACCTCTGCGTCACACGCCCGACTACCTCGCCGCTGAGCTTGCTCACCTTGCCACGACCGAGCACGTCGTACATCTCGATGATCTGCTGCTCAGACGAACTTCGATCGCCTTCACCGGTGGACTCAGCCGCACCGCACTCGAAGAGATCGCCGCTGCAATCGCTCCCGCGCTCGGTTGGGATCATGACCGGCAAGAAGCCGAAGTCGACCGTACCACTGAGCTTCTGCTGACACGGCACCGCGTACGCCTCGACGGCCCCGGTGTCGCACCACTCCCGTAGACTCGGCGCGAAGACCGGGTCCGGGATCCGCACCCCGCCTCACCTGTCACCTGCAGCGCAGCGAAGGAGCTCCTATGGCCGACCACATCATCGCCATCGACCAGGGCACGACCTCGACCCGTGCGATCGTCTTCGATCGCACGGGCTCCGTCGTATCGCTCGCACAGAAGGAGCACCGACAGATCATGCCGCGGGCCGGGTGGGTCGAACACGATCCGCTCGAGATCTGGCGCAACACGCAGGAAGTCGTCGGCACCGCCCTCGGCAAGGCCGACCTCACTCGCGACGACATCGCTGCCGTGGGCATTACGAACCAGCGAGAAACCACCGTGGTGTGGGATCGACGCACCGGGCACCCCATACACAATGCCATCGTGTGGCAAGACACGCGCACGCAGGAGATCGTGGATCAGTTGGCCGCCGAAGGTGCTTCCGACGGCGGTGTCGACCGCTTCAAGAAGATCACCGGACTCCCCCTCGCCAGCTATTTCTCCGCGTCGAAGATCGCGTGGATCCTCGACCATGTCGACGGTGCACGAGCCGCTGCTGAACGCGGCGACCTGCTCTTCGGCACCGCCGACTGCTGGGTGCTGTGGAACCTCACCGGCGGAGTCGACGGCGGAGTGCACGTCACCGATGTCACCAACGCTTCACGTACGTCGCTGATGGATCTCGAAACACTCGATTGGCACGACGAACTCCTCTCGGCATTCGACGTGCCGCGCGCGATGCTGCCCGAGATCCGATCCTCATCTGAGATCTACGGGAAGGCCGAATACTCCTCGCTGCTGCGCGGCGCTCCCATTGCCGGCATCCTCGGCGATCAGCAGGCAGCCACCTTCGGGCAGGCCGCGTTCGAGGCCGGCGAAAGCAAGAACACGTACGGCACCGGATGCTTCCTCATCGTGCAGACCGGCACCGACATCGTCAGGTCATCGAACGGTCTGCTCACCACGGTCGGGTACCAATTGGGCGACTCACCCGCACACTACGCGCTTGAGGGGTCCATCGCCGTCACAGGCTCCCTCGTGCAGTGGCTGCGAGATCAGCTCGGGATCATCTCCTCGGCCTCTGAGGTCGAACGACTCGCGAACGACGTCCCCGACAACGGCGGCGTCTACATCGTTCCGGCGTTCTCCGGCTTGTTCGCCCCGTACTGGCGCCCCGACGCCCGTGGCACCATCGTCGGGCTCACTCGATACTCCGACCGCCGACACCTCGCGCGCGCGGCCCTCGAAGCCGTCGCATTCCAAACCCGCGACGTGCTCGACGCCGTGAATGCCGACTCCCGCGTACCGATGCCAGAACTCCGCGTCGACGGCGGCATGGTCGTCAATGAGACGCTCATGCAGTTCCAAGCAGACCTGCTCGGGGTGCCTGTCGTGCGCCCGGCCGTCATCGAGACCACCGCGCTTGGCGCCGCCTATGCTGCCGGGCTCGCCGTCGGCTTCTGGTCAGGGCTCGATGAGTTGCGTGCGAACTGGCGAGAAGATCACCGCTGGGAGCCGTCTCTCGACCACACCGAACGGGAACGGCTCCTGCGCCAGTGGCGCAAGGCCATCACCAAATCGATGGACTGGGTCGACGACGACTCCCAGTAGGGAGGAAGGCTACGCGTACCGCTATCCGGCCGCCCGTCACCCCTCGCTCCGCTCCGTAGGCTGCCGCCGTGGACGGCACAACGGGCGCGACGAACGCTCCGCGTCCGTCTACTGCGCCCGTTCCAGCACGAGCTCGCGCACGCGCGCGGCGTCGGCCTGACCGCGCATGGCCTTCATGACGGCGCCGATGATCGCACCGGCGGCTTGCACCTTGCCGTCGCGGATCTTCTCGAGCACGTCGGGCTGCTGCGCGAGCGCGGCATCGACCGCTTCGATCAGCGCGCCGTCATCCGACACGATCGCGAGCCCACGGGCCTCCACGATCTCGGAGGCCGTGCCTTCTCCGTCGATGAGGCCCGCGATCACCTGGCGTGCGAGCTTGTCGTTGAGCGTGCCGGCATCGACGAGTTCCACGACCGACACGATCTGCTCGGGAGTGATGAGGTCGGTCGGCTGAGCTTCACGTTCGTTGGCAATGCGCGCGATCTCGCCGGTCCACCACTTACGCGCAGTCTGCGCAGGCACTCCGGCAGCCACGGTCGCTTCGATGGCGCCGATGAGCCCCGCATTGACGACGTCGCGGAACTCGAACGGAGAGAACTCCCACTCGGCCCTCAGCCGACGACGGCGCAGCGTCGGGTGCTCGGGCAGTTCGGCCCGCAGCTCCTCGACAAGCTCGCGCGACGGCGTGAGCGGGGCGAGATCGGGTTCAGGGAAGTAACGGTAATCATCGGCGTCGCTCTTCGGGCGGCCCGGTGAGGTCTCGCCGGTGTCCTCGTGCCAGTGACGGGTCTCCTGGGTGATGCTGCCACCATCGGAGAGGATCTGCGCCTGACGCTGGATCTCGAACCGTACCGCGCGTTCGATCGAGCGCAGGGAGTTCACGTTCTTGGTCTCGGTGCGCGTGCCGAGCACACTCATACCGGCGTCCTCGTTGCCGCGGAGCCTCAGGGAGACGTTCGCGTCGCAGCGGATGTTGCCGCGCTCCATACGCGCGTCCGAGATGCCGAGGGCGACGACGATGTCACGGATGGTCGAGACGTAGGCAGACGCGATCTCGGGCACATCGGCCTCGCCGCCGAAGATCGGACGGGTCACGATCTCGACGAGGGGTACGCCCGCACGGTTGTAGTCGACGAGCGAGTACTCGGCTCCCTGAATACGGCCGGTCGATCCACCGACGTGGTTCAGCTTGCCCGCGTCTTCTTCCATGTGTGCGCGCTCGATCGGCACGTGCACGACGCGACCCGATTCGAGTTCGATCTCGACGGAGCCGTCGTGGGCGATCGGGTCGTCGTACTGCGAGATCTGGTAGTTCTTGCCCATGTCGGGGTAGAAGTAGTTCTTGCGCGCGAACCCCGAGTGTTCCGCGATCTCGCAGCCGAGAGCCAGCCCCAGGCTGATCGAGTAGCGAACGGCCTGCTCGTTGAGCACCGGCAGCGAGCCAGGGAGACCGAGGCACACCGGCGCGAGGTTCGTGTTCGGATCCGAGCCGAAGATGTTCGGCGCGGTCGAGAACATTTTGGTTTTGGTGTTCAGCTCGACGTGCACTTCAAGGCCGATTACCGGCTCGTACAGTTCGAGCGCGCGGTCGAAGTCCATCAGCTTGGTCTTGGCCATCAGCGGGCCCCTCCTTCGATCAACGGGTTCTGTTGCCAGAAGGCACCGCCGTCACGATCTGCGATCAGCGACTCGATCGCCGCACCTGCACGGTAGAGTCGCGCATCCTCGAATGCCGGAGCCATGAGCTGCAGGCCGACGGGCAGCCCGTCTTCGTCTGCAAGGCCGATCGGCAAACTGAGTCCGGGAATCCCGGCGAGGTTCGCGGGAATCGTCGTCGCGTCATTCAGGTAGTCCTGCATCGGATCACCGGAGTGCTCCCCCAGTTTCCACGCGGTGGTCGGCGCGGTCGGCGACGCAATCACGTCGACCTGAGCGAAGGCCGCAGCGAAGTCCCGCTGGATCAGCGTGCGCACCTTCTGCGCGCTGCCATAGTAGGCATCGTAATAGCCTGCGGAGAGCGCATAGGTGCCGAGGATGATGCGTCGCTTCACCTCAGTACCGAACCCCTGGGCCCGTGTCGCGCTCATGACGTCTTCGACGGTTCCGCGCCCCTCGGGCACGACGCGGAGGCCGAAGCGCACCGAGTCGTACTTGGCGAGGTTGCTGGAGGCCTCGGCGGGGAGGATCAGATAGTAGGCGGCGACCGCGTACTCGAAGTGCGGTGCATCGATCTCGACGATCTCCGCGCCCTGAGCCTGCAGCAGTGCGAGCGACTCCTCGAAGCGAGCCTTGACGCCCGGCTGCACACCGTCGAGCATGAGTTGCTTGACGACGCCGATCCGGAGCCCCTTCAGGGAGGCAGGATCACCGCCGTCGCGCGCTGCCTCGGCCATTGACGGCCAGGCGAAGTCGAGAGAAGTGGAGTCGTGCACGTCGTGCCCGGTGATGACATCGTGCAGCAGTGCGGTGTCGAGCACCGTGCGTGCACACGGGCCGATCTGGTCGAGCGATGAAGCGAGCGCGATAGCTCCGTAGCGGCTCACTCCGCCGTAGGTCGGCTTGGCTCCGACGGAGCCGGTGAGCGCGGCGGGCTGACGGATCGATCCGCCGGTGTCGCTGCCGAGCGCGAGCGGAGCCTCGAACGCCGACACTGCCGCAGCCGAGCCGCCGCCGGAACCGCCGGGAACGCGGTCGAGCGACCACGGGTTGCGGGTCGGCCCATAGGCGGAGTTCTCGGTGGAGGATCCCATCGCGAACTCGTCCATGTTGGTCTTGCCGATCGAGACGAGACCGGCGGCGCGGGACTTCGCGACCGCGGTCGCGTCGAATGGCGAGCGGTATCCCTCGAGGATCTTGGACCCGGAGGTCGAGGGCATGTCGGTGGTGACGAGCACGTCCTTCACCGCGAGCGGAACACCTGCGAGCTCGCCGAGCCGTTCGCCGGCTGCCCGGCGCTCGTCGATGCGCTTCGCCGCGGAGAGCGAGGCTTCCTCATCGGTGGCGAGGAACGCGTTCAGGTCCCCGTCCACCGCTGCGATGCGGTCGAGGTGAGCACGGGTGGCCTCGACGGCCGATACTTCGCCGGAGGAGAGCTTCGCCGCGAGTTCGGCCGCGGTCAGTCTGGTCAGTTCGGTCATCGTCTCCCCTACTGCTCTTCGCCGAGAATCGACGCCACGCGGAACATGCCGTCGGCCGCATCAGGCGCGTTCCTGAGGGCCTCTTCGCGGCTCAGTACGTCAGCGACCTCGTCGGGCCGCGTCACGTTGCTGAGCGGGATCGGGTGGCTCGTCGCAGGCACTCCAGGGCCGGCAACCTCGCTCACCTTGGCGATGTTGGTCAGGATCGACCCGAGTTCGCTCGTGAGAGACTCGAGTTCGGCGTCGGTGAGTGCGATCCTGGAGAGGCCTGCGAGATGCTGCACGGTCTGAGCCGTGATCTCGCCGTTCGCCCCATTGGTTTCAGACATGCTGCTCCATCGGGAAGGGTCGACATGGGAACCTCCTCATCCTAGCCGACCGGCCTGCTGCTCCTCCGCCGCGCGCCCGTGCCACCGGGCAAACTCGGGCGATCACGCGGTTGAGACGCCTGCAGCCGCCGGAACTGCACCGCGAACGACACCCGGAGCCAGCTCGCCCGACTTCGTCCACAGCCCTGAGCATCCCCGGCGATGACTCTCCACGAGATGCGCGTCGACGATGCCGATCGCAGTCATCATGGCGTACAGGATGGTCGGCCCGACGAACGAGAAGCCGCGTCGTTTCAGGTCTCGAGACAGCGCTTCCGCTTCTGGCGAGGTTGAGGGGACCTGCGCATCGCTCGTCGGTGCGGGCGAGCGGTCGGGCATGTACGACCAGAGCACGGCGGCCAACCCACCCTCCTCACGCAGTTGCTGCACGATGGCCGCGTTTGAAATCGCAGCGTGAATCTTTCGGCGGTTGCGGATGATGCCGCTGTCAGCCATGAGGCGCTGCACATCGCTCTCATCGAACGCCGCGACCTGATCGACCTTGAAGCCCGCGAAAGCGCGGCGAAACGCCTCGCGTTTCCGCAGCACGGTCAGCCATGAGAGACCCGCCTGAAACCCCTCGAGTGTCATCCGTTCGAACAAGCCGTCTTCGTCGGTGACCGGCATGCCCCATTCGGTGTCGTAATACTCGGTGAGTAGCGGATCCTGCTCCGCCCAGGCTGCTCGTCTCAGTGCTTCACTCATGCTTCTCCGCTCCGTTTCAGTCGATATCTCTGAACCCCGTTTCCTCATCCCGGTCCCACTCTAGGAAGAAGTCACGGGTGTCAGGCGCGTTCAACTGAATCTGTGGATAACTCCGGAAGTGCTCGGGCGACGATCAGAGATCCAACGCGTCCGGGCCTTCGGTGACGAGGGTGCGGAACTGGTCGGCATCGAGCACAGGAATCCCGAGTTCCTCGGCCTTCCCGAGTTTCGATCCCGCCCCGGGGCCTGCAGCGACGTAGTCCGTCTTCTTCGAGACGCTCGACGCTGCCTTGCCACCCGCCGAGATGATCGCTTCCTTCGCTCCGTCTCGGGTGAAGCCTTCGAGGGAACCGGTGGCGACGACCGTGAGGCCGGCAAGTACCCCTCCGCTTTCAGCAACGGCTCCCGGCCCAGGGTGCCCGGGAGTCGTCCACTGCACGCCGGCCGACCCCCAACGGTCGACGATCTCCCGATGCCAATCAATCTCGAACCACTCCTGAAGCGATTCGGCGATGATTCCACCGACGCCATCAACCGCGGAGAGCTCCTCGAGCGAAGCAGCACGGATCGCGTCGAGCGACCCGAACCAGTCGGCCAATGCGCGCGCCGCCACCGGCCCGACATGGCGGATGTTCAGTGCCACGAGCAGGCGCCACAGCGGCTTCGTCTTCGCCTTCTCGAGCTCGGCCAGCAACGTATCGACGTCCTTGGAGGGCTCCGACATACGGTAGTTCTTCTTGACACCGGCCTTGCGGCGCTCGGCCGGGGTCGCATCTTCCCAGCCGGGCGGGTACATCGCCGCGCTCAACTTCTGGAACGGCGTGCGACGTCGTGGCTCGCCACTCTCATCATCCATCACCGGTTCGCCGGTCTCGCTGTCGCGCACCACGACGACGATCGGCACGAGCTGCTCGCGTGTGAGCTCGAAGAGCCCGGCCTCGGTCACCAACGGCGGCTCGGCGGGCTCCTCGGGCTGTGTCAGAGCCGCTGCAGTGATCTCGCCGAGTACCTCGATATCGAGGGCGCCGCGGGAGCCGATGTGCTCGACCCTGCCGCGTACCTGCGCCGGACACGTGCGCGCGTTCGGGCAGCGGAGGTCGATGTCGCCCTCTTTCATCGGACGCAGCTCCGCCCCGCACTCCGGGCAGTCCTTCGGCATCCGCCATTCGACCTCCGAGCCGTCGCGACGTTCCAGAACTGCACCGAGCACTTCAGGAATCACGTCGCCCGCCTTCCGCAGCACGACGGTATCGCCGATGAGCACTCCCTTCGCCTTCACAACCTGCTGATTGTGCAGCGTCGCCTGTCGCACGGTCGAACCTGCGACCTTGACCGGTTTCATGACCGCATAGGGAGTCGCTCGCCCGGTACGCCCGACACCGACGCGGATATCCAGAAGCTCGGTGTGCACTTCCTCCGGCGGATACTTGTAGGCGATCGCCCATCGCGGTGCACGACTGGTCTCCCCCAGTTCGGCATGCAGCTCCAGCTCGTCGACCTTCACCACGATGCCGTCGATCTCATGTTCGGCGCCACCATGCGCAGCGTCGTCGTGACGATGCGCCCCCCGCTCCTCGATGAACGCGACAACGTCATCGATCTCGTCGAAGACCCGTGAGTGCGGAGAAACGGGGAGGCCCCAAGCCGAGAGCAGACGATACGCATCCGATTGATTCGCGAACGCCGGGTGCTCCCAGGCTCCGATGCCGTGCACGTGAAGCGACAGACGCCCCAGGCGATCCCGCATCAGATCAAGCTCGGCCGGAGTCTTATTGTCAGAACGCTGTCGCAGACTGCCCGCAGCCGTATTGCGTGCGTTTGCGAACTCGGGATATCGCACGGAAATGCGCTCCTCGGCGACACCCTTCGCCCGCTGATCCGCTGCGAATGCTTCCTGCAGCTCGTGCTGGCGATGGTTCAGGGCCTCGAAGTCTTCGGTGGTCAGGAATACCTCGCCCCGAGCTTCGAAGAACTCCGGGAGATCCTCACCGCTCAACTCTGTCGGGATCACCGGAATGAACTTCACGTTCTCGGTGATGTCTTCGCCGACACGACCGTCGCCCCGGGTGGTCGCGGTCTCAAGTTTCCCGTTCCGATAGGCGAGGCTGATGGCGAGCCCATCGATCTTCAGCTCGCTGAGCCAGCGCACCCGGCGTCCGGCGGAGGCCTGCGTCTTGACCGCCCAGTCGCGGAATTCATCGAGCGTGAACACGTTGTCGAGACTGAGCATGCGTTCCGCGTGCTCATGCTCGGGGAAGCCCGCCGACACGATCGCCGCTCCGACCTCCTGGGTCGGACTGTCTTGCCCGGCAAGCTCCGGGAAGGCGCGTTCGATCGCCTCGAGACGGTGGAACATCTCGTCGTATTCGGCGTCGGAAACCAGACTCGTCGCCTCGGAGTAATACGCCGTACGGAGACGCTCGATCTCAGCGGTCAAGCGTTCGGCCTCGGATCGGGCCGCCTCGAAGTCTTCAGGGATCGCGGGAGAATTGCTCACGAGAACAGTCTAGAGACCGTCTCGCGCCAGATGGCGGCGATCTGCCGCATCATCAGAGCAACTCGGCGGATGCACTGGGGCATCGCCTGGAGCAGACTGGACAATGGCCGGTTCTGCCCATTGAGGCGATCCACTCGGACGGCCGGTGACCCTCGAATGAACGGAGCAACGGTGATCGATCAGCCCCATGCCGCAGCAGCACCTTTTCCGAGACCACCGTTCGACCCGGAGCTTCGTGCCGCTCTCGCCGTGCTCGCCGATACGATCCCACCATCGATCACCCCCGAGATGATCGATGATGTTCGCGCCCGACAGGTCCTCACCGTGACCGATGAGACGCTGCGCGAGGCCGGTATTGAGGCCCGAGACGTCGTCATTCCGTCGTTTGGCGGGACGGAGATCACCGGATCGGTGCTGCAGCCGATCGGCCGCACCGGAACCGGTCCTGCCATCTACTACGTGCATGGCGGAGGCATGATCTTCGGTGATCGTTGGACCGGACTTTCGGTCATCTTCGACTGGATCATCCGCCATAATGCCGTCGCGCTGACGATCGACTACCGTCTTGCACCTGAGTTCCCTGATCCGCATCCGATCGAAGATGTCTATGCCGGGCTCTGCTGGTTCGCAGCCCAGTCCGAACACCTCGGGTTCGACCGCAGCCGCCTGCTGATCGCCGGAGGAAGCGCCGGCGGCGGCCTCGCTGCCGGTGCGACGCTGCTCGCCCGAGACCGCGGTGGTCCCGAAATCTGCGGGCAGATGCTCATGTATCCGATGCTCGATGACCGAAACGACACCGTTTCCTCACACCAGATCGACGGACTCGGCGGCTGGGACCGTGGGAGCAATGCGACAGGATGGGGCGCACTGCTCGGCGACCGACGGTCCACCGATGACGTGTCTTTCTATAGCGCTCCGGCGCGCGCCACCGACCTCAGAGGGCTCCCTCCCACCTTCATCGACTGCGGGAGCGCAGAGGTGTTCCGGGATGAGGATGTCGCATTCGCAAGCGCGATCTGGGCTGCCGGAGGCCAGGCCGAACTCCACGTCTGGCCGGGCGGATTCCACGCCTTCGAGAAGCACGTTCCCCAAGCAGCCCTCTCGCAGTCCGCTGCGAGCGCACGGCTGCTCTGGCTCGAGCGGGTGCTCGGCTCATAGCTCGGACTCCCGCACCGGCGCAGGCTCACCCGTCCATGCAGCCACTCGCCATGACGACAGAATCACTACGATGATTCCTGGAACGGCAACGGAGTAGATATGCAGGAACTGTTCGGCCGAGTCGCCGCACTCGACTCGGAGGCGAGTGAGAGCCTCAAGGTCATTGCCTACTTCGATGCTCTCGTCGCAGGCGATGTCGGCGTCGAATCCCTCACCAGAGGGGCTGCGGTCTTGAGCGGCGTCACCGCGGGTGCGGAGGTCGCGGGGCGGATGTTCCGGATCACTCCAGAAGGCAGACCTGCCGCCCCGGGGCCCGATACCGTCTGGCCAACCGAGAAACAGATCGATGCAGACACCCGTGTGTGGCTCGAACGAGTCGGCACGACTCACGCGAACGACACCATGATCCTGGAACGGTTCTCATTCGCGGTCACAGTGCTGCAAGCCCGACGACGTGCAGTCGCAGATGACCCGGTCCTCGCAGTGATCGACGCGACGCGACCCGAAAGCCAGCGCCTTTCCTATGCAACTCGGCTGCGGCTCGACTCCGGAAGGTGGCGCGTCATCGCATCTCTGCCGGAAGGGGAACCCCTCGGATCGAGTACCCTTGTCGCTACTCCTCACGGGATCGTCCGGGCGAGCATCGTCTCCGAGGATCATCTCGTCGAGCAGCGTCCGGCTGGGCTCGGACCCGTGGTGGAGGCCGCGGACCTGACTCGATCGTGGGCCGATGCCAGGCTCGCGCTCCGGCTCACCGATGCAGATCACGACAGCGTCGACGCCTCCGACCTCGGAATCCTGACCTCCGCGGTCCGCGGACTCGAACAGGAGGCTGAGCGCTCCGGTATTCAGCACCCGGACGTTCGTGCGCTGCTCTCGCTTCCGCCGCAACGCCGTCGTATGCTCGATGCCCTCGCCCGGTTCCCGAGCGTGCGGGCTGCGGCTTCGGCGCTCGGTTTCCATCACTCCACCCTGCAGTCATTTCACGAGGCGGTCACCCCCGAGCTCGGATATGACCCGCGCTCACCGGAGGGGTATGCACGGTACGAGGTCGCTGCCCTGCTGGCCAGACTGGAGGAGCCGATTTGGACTCCCCCAGATCTCTGAGACGACTCGGTCAGCCATCTGGCGGCGAGCATCATCTGAATCAGGGCTGAACGGCGGATGCCCGCGCAGGAGAACACGGGAAGACTGGAAGTGCGTTCGAAGAAGTGCGCTCACTCTCCGCAGCAAACAATCTGCGTCCCATGGAAGGAAGTAGACGATGTCCTCACCTTGGCAGCACCGGATCCGCCCCGCGGTTCTCGTCGCCGCGACCGCACTGATCCTGCCTCTTACGGCCTGCTCGAGCTCGGATGACTCCGCGGATGCCGCCGAAGACTGCACCCCGGCACATGAATTAGAGACACTCACCCCGGGTGAACTGACCGTCGCGAGTTACGACTATCCGCCCCTTTCTGTCGTCGATGGGGACACCTACACCGGCGTCGAGGGCGACCTCCTCACCGAGATCGCAGAGCGCGAATGCCTGACGCTGACCATCGAATCTGCCGGCGGTGCGAGCGCGGCGATCCCTTCAGTGCAATCCGGTCGCGCTGATATCGCCTCCGGGTCGTGGTTCCGCACCGATGAGCGGGAAGAAATCGTCCGCCTCAGCACTCCGGTGTTCCTTGCTTCGCCTGCGATCGTCTCCTTCGACGAACTCACCTCGAAAGACCTCAAGGGCAAGAAGGTCGGCTCGGTCGCAGGAAACCTCTGGAACGAGGAGTTCCAGAACGAACTCGGCGACGACTTCACCATTTATCAGGACGAGGAATCGATATACAAGGATCTCGAAGCCGGACGCATTGACGCGATCGCCGCAGCACAGGCGTCAGCCGTCGCCCGTTTCGCAGATCACCCACTCGAAGGCGCATCCGTGATTGTCGCCGAACCCAATGGCTACATCTCGTCATTCGAGCGCATCGGCCAGATCGGCTGGATGACTTCCTACGACAACGAAGCGCTCGGTACCGCGATCGACGAGGATATCGAAGCTCTTCGTGAGGAGGGTGTGATCGCGCAGAAGCTCGAAGAGTACGACCTCAATCCCGAGGATGCCGAGCCGGGCGAGCCCTTCAATCTGTGAGTCGTCGCCGGGAACGGCGGCCGCTCTCCAGGAACGGCCGCCGTTCAGCCGGCAGTGACCGGCGCCTCGGCGGGCAGTGCACGGTCGATGGTGAACTGTCCGAGCACTCTCGTGCCCACGTAGAGCACAGCGGACTGTCCTGGAGCGACTCCGAGCAAGGGGTCCGTACGATCCAGATCGATATCGACGACGATCTCGTGGGTCGCGTCGGCCCGATGCTGCTCGGTGCGATCCTCATCAAGAATCTCGACGAGCCTGGCGAACGCGTGCACCGGATCGGCGTGTGCGCGAATCTGCACCTCGCACTCGATGCGCTCGTGCTCCCCGAACCCCGGAGTGCCGGCCCAACTGAACCGGCCGCCTGCGATGCGGGCGATCGCGAGATGCTCCTTCGGGCCGACCACGACCTGGTTCGAGACCGGTCGGATCGACAACACGTAGCGCGGCTTACCGTCGGGCGCGGGTCGGCCGAGCTGGAGGCCTCGCCGCTGTCCGACCGTGTAGCCGTTCGCGCCGTCATGACTCCCGACCACTGCTCCTGACTCATCGAGGATCTCCCCCGGCTCGCGTTCGAGATGATCGGAGAGCCAACCGCGAGTATCGCCATCGGGGATGAAGCAGATGTCGTGACTATCGGGCTTCTGCGCGACCTGCAGTCCGCGCTCAGCGGCCTCGGCGCGCACAAGCTCCTTGGAGGGGGTATCTCCGAGTGGGAAGTAGCAGTGGGCCAGCTGGTCGCCGGTCAGCACTCCGAGCACATACGATTGATCCTTCGCCCAGGCGCTGGCCCGATGCAGCTCACGGCCGCCAGGGCCGTCAACGAGGGTCGCGTAGTGGCCCGTCGCGACGGCATCGAAACCCAGCGCGATCGCTTTGTCGAGCAAAGCCGCGAACTTGATCTTCTCATTGCACCGCAGGCACGGGTTCGGTGTGCGCCCTGCCGCGTACTCGGCGATGAAATCGTCGACGACGTCTTCTTTGAAGCGTTCGCTGAAGTCCCACACATAGAAGGGGATGCCGAGCAGATTCGCTGCCCGCCGCGCATCCATCGCATCTTCGATCGTGCAGCAGCCCCGGGATCCGGTACGTAGCGTGCCGGGCATACGGCTCAGCGCGAGATGCACGCCGACGACCTCGTGCCCCGCCTCAACAGCGCGGGCAGCCGCCACCGCGGAGTCGACGCCGCCGCTCATCGCTGCCAGAACCTTCACCGCACACTCCTCAATACTTCATCGTCGACTGATCTACCGTCGACCACGCCATCCTAAGTGAGGCCTGCTGCCCTCGCACGCTCGACGGCATCCGGCAGTGCGCGGAGCAGTGCATCGATCTCATCTTCGGTCGTTTCCGGCCCAAGCGTGAAACGCAGCGCACCGGCGGCCTCCAGCTCCGGCACTCCCATCGCAAGGAGCACATGCGAGGCCTGCACAACGCCTGCCTGGCATGCGGAGCCGACCGAGGCCGAGACGCCTGCTTGATCGAGCAGGAATACCAGCGAATCCCCCTGGCACCCGGGGAAGGTGAAGTGCGCGTTCCCCGGCAGGCGTGCCCCTGGTTCGGCAGGATCAGCACCCCGCAGTACGGCATCCGGAACCGCCGCGAGCACCCCGGCGACGAGACGGTCGCGAAGCGCTGCGAGATGCGCCGTATACCGCGCGTCAGGTCGTCCTGTCTCGTCACGCGTCAGCTCCAACGCTGCGGCGAACCCCACGGCACCCGCAACATTCTGGGTGCCCGAACGGGAGCGCTGCTGAGCTCCGCCGTGAAACAGCTCATCGGCAACCGTGCGGCGACCGAGCACGAGCGCACCGACGCCAACCGGGCCACCGACCTTGTGCGCCGAGACGCTCAGCGCCGATGCACCCGAGGCCGCAAAATCGATCGCCACTTGCGGCAGCGCGGCAACTGCGTCGACGTGTACCGGGATACCGGCCTCTGCAGCGACCGCGCACAGTTCGGCGACGGGAGCGATGCTGCCCACCTCGTTGTTCGCCCAGAGGAACGAGACGAGAGCGATCCGCTCAGCCCCTTCTTCTGCGATCGCCCGACGCAGAGTATCCGGCCGCAGCACGCCGCACTCATCGATCTCGAGCATGCGCAGCTGGGCACCCTGTGCATCGCGCAACCACTCCGCGGCGTCGGTCGTCGCATGATGCTCACCCTCCGCGACGAGGACCACGGGGCCCGCGCCAGCTCGCCTGCGCGCCCAGTAGATCCCCTTGAGCGCGAGATTGATCGACTCGGTTCCCCCCGAATTCAGGATGGTTTCCGACGAGTCGCAGCCGAGCGCTCGCGCGATCCTCTCCCTGGCGTCTTCGAGCGAATCACGGGCGACCTGGCCATGACCGTGCGCCGAAGCAGGGTTGCCCACGATCCCGAGCGCAGCCGAGTACACCTCGAGCACGGGATCGGGCATCGGTGAAGTGGAAGCGTGATCGAGATATGCGCGCATGATCGTTCTCCTCGTGCGGTGACGTGGGAGGTCAGTAGAGCAGATTGGCCAGCTGCCGCCGAGCCGTCACGACGCGGGGGTCAGTCACACCGACCACTTCGAAGAGTTCAAGCAATCGCTCCCGGATACGCGTGCGATCGTCTTCCTCGGAACGTGCCGTGTAGAGGTCGAGCAGCCGGAGGAACCCGTCCTCGATATGCCCACCGGAGACGTCGAGGTCTGCGACGAGCATCTGAGCATCGAGATCTTCGGGCAGGCCGGCTGCAGCGGTGCGGATCTCGTCCATCGTGCGTCCCTGCAAGCGGTGGAGCAGCTTGACCTGCACGAGGGCCGCCCGTGCCTCGGCATCGGCCGGTGCCTGCTTCAGCACCTGCTCCCACTCCGCAACGGCGCGCGCATAGTCGCCCGCCTCGGCGGCTTCCACTGCCGGCCGGTGAGCCTCAGGAATCTCGGGCTCGGCGGGAGTCTCGGTCTCATCGCTCTGAGCGTCGGTCGCCGCTACGCGGCCGGACACTCCCTGCTGCACTGCGAGCTCCAGCAGCCGTTCGAAGAAGTCCCGCACCTGATCCTCAGGCAACGCGCCCTGGAACAGCGGTACCGGTCGTCCGGCGACGAGTGCCACGACGGTCGGGATCGACTGGGCCTGGAAGGCCTGGGCGAGCCCCGGGTTCGCTTCGACATCGACTTTGGCGAGCAGCACACGTCCGCCGAACTCCTGCGTGACGCGTTCCAGGATCGGCCCCAGTGTCTTGCACGGTTCGCACCACTCGGCCCACAGGTCGAAGACGACCGGAACCGTCGCAGAGAGCTGAGCCACCTGCTCGAACAGCTGGTCGGTGACATCGAGTACCAGCGAGGGAACCTCAACGATGCCCCCGGCACCAGCGGCCCCTGCGCCCGCGCCTCCGGCATGGCCTGCGCCCACCTGACCGGCCCCGGCCGGGCCGGGTTCCGCTCCTCGACCCCGCGCCGCGAGGTGGCTCAGATCAACGCCTCCGCCAGGAATCCGTTCGGGTATCTGCTGCGACATACTTACTTCCTCGCTCCCACTAGCTCACTGGTCGCGCCGAGAATCTGAATCTTTTCACCGCTGTCTTCGCTCGGCACGAAGAACAGCATCTGATGGGCCAGCTGACGCACGAGCTTCGGATGGCTCCCCTCAAGGCCCGACAGCGCTGAGACGCTGCCGACAGCAGTCGGCTTCCAGTTGTCTTCGCCAGCCTCGGTGCGCTCCTCGATCACGGTCGCCGCGACGAGCGCGCCATCGGTACCCGTCGACAGGCTCACTGTGGGCTCGCCACCCTGCTCAGCTACGACGGAATAGGTCACCTTCTGGTCTTCGTCGTCAGCCGCCTTCTGCGCCTGGCGCACCCAAGCCGACCCGCTCTTCTCGAGCAGCACATCATCGGTGAGGTCGAACAGCTTCGCGTCTTCCTCCTCGGTGCCGTTCACGAGGATCTTCGCATAGGTCTCGCCCACACGACGCGGCTCGAGCGCCAACGACTGCAGATCATCGGGAAGCAGCGCAGTTCCCTCGCTCACCGGAGCCGCAGGAGGCATCGCGATACCGCCGCGCAAGGAGATCACCCTGGATACCAGGAAATTCTCAAACGGTGAATCCTGCCGCAGGATCAGCGCGAGCGACGGAGAATTCTGTGCGGATTCCTCGGCGGCCGAATCATCAGCAGGGGCATCCTCACCGTTCTCCTCGTCGCCCGTATCGTCGCTTCCGGTCTCGCTCGTCGACGCGACGGTGACGAAGAGCGTGCGCGGCCACCCCTCGGTGCTCTGCACGAGCTCGTACCCGAGAGCCTCGTCAGTGATGGTCGGCGGCACGATCTCGTAATCGGGAACCGACTTGCGGATCTTATAGTTCGCCTCGCGCTGCGCGAGCGCATCACCGGTGAAACGTGCCGACAACTCGTCAACGTCGAGGTTCTCGTCTCCGACCGCGGCGGCCTCGGCTACGCGCGTCAGAATGCGATCAATCTGCCCCTCGGTCACAGGAACCGGGGCAGCGTTCTCGTCGGCTTCCGGCTCCGCAGTCGCTTCGACCTCGGCCTGCGAGAAGTCCGGCCAGTACCCAGCGGAGCAAGAGGACAGTCCGAGCGCCAAACCGAGCCCGAGGGCAGGCACGAAGATCTTCGAGGAGCGACGAACCGATGCCCGAACACCGGTGCGCTGCAGGGAGGTGCGCTGCAGGTTTCGCTTGCGGGAGCCGCCGAACATATTGCGAATGCCCTGCAGCGGCCCCTTGCGCCCGCGACGCGGCCCCAGACCGCGCCGATCGTGGTCGAAGGCCAGGAGGTACAGGATTCCGCCCACGAGTGCGAAGAGTGCTCCCCCGGCCAGCAGCGGGCCGGCGAGCGGCGTATTGCGATCCTGCATCCATGACACCGAGATGTCTTCAGATACCGGCGCCTCACCGTCTGTCGCAATGAGCACGGACTGGCCCGAGCTCAGGGATACGGGCATACGTACCGTCTGCTGGCCCGTCGAATCCTCCTCGGAGGCCTCAGTGTCGCCATTCTGGCCAGGATTCGTGCTGCGTTCCTCGAGCCAGAGATCGCTCCCGCGCGGATTCACGGGATCGGCCTGAGCTCCCTCGGACTCTCCTTCGTCCGACGCATAACTGATCTCAGGATCTCCCGGCAGCACAGTGGCCACCAGCTCATTGCCGCTGCCGGCGGTGAGTAGCTCCCGGTCGAAGGGCGCCACCCAGGCCTCGACGTCGCGGGTTGCCCCCACGGCCACGAACGCATCAGTGCCGGAGACGACCACGTTTGCCTGCCCTGGTTCGGCATTGAGCTCCTCCGCGGGAATCACCGCGTACGCAGCAGACCCGGCGCCGCTCGCCTGGTACGAGATCTCAGCGGGACCCGCAAGGAACGTACGCTGTCCGATACCGAGGAGGAGGAGCACACCGGAGAGAACGAGCGCCGAAATCGCAAAAACGTATCGCACGGTGGCTCCTCGGTTGATTCGTATCTGTTCTTCGCTGCCGAGGGTGACCCGGGGCAGGACGGAACCGTGCCGGGCGGCCCGGATCCGATTCGATATGCACTCAACGGTACCGGAGGGAGCCTGAAGAATGGTGCGCATCGAAGTCTCGAAGGTCAAGCACAGGCCCGAGAAGCATGAAACCAGTATCATGGTCGGGCAAGGCCGCTGGCACCGGTGATCGGCTGCAGGCGCCGATGTAGCAACCAACCCGGAGGGCCTGTGTCTGAGGCAGCATCGCAATTCTCGTCCGCATTTCGCGGCTACAACCGCGACGAAGTGGACGATCGCGTCGGCTCTCTCGTCCAGCACATCGAGACGCTGCAGTCCCATCTCGAATCGCTGCAACAGGCGCACCGGCACGCGGCGCAGACCGGCGAAGAGCAGCGTTCGCTCATCGCTGATCTGCAGGAGCAGGTCGCCGAGCTCGGTGCGAGCGGCTATTCGGGGCTCGGCCTGCGTGTGGAGAAAAGTCTCCAGGCAGCTGAGGATCACGCGCAGCGGCTCATGGCCCAAGCCGATCTCGACGCGGAGAAGCTGCGCCGCTCCACCGAAGAGGAAACGCAGCGGCTGCTCACCCAGGCCCAGCAGCGCGCCGACGAGATCATCAGCACCGCGAATGAGCAGTACGAGGTTCTGATCACCGGTGCGCGCACCGACGTCGCACAGCAGTCCGCCGCCGCGAATACCGAGCGCGAACGTCTCCTCGAAGAGGCTCGCACCGCACTCGAGCAAGCGAAGGCGTCCGCCGAGCGTGAGAGCTCGACGGTGCGGGAGCGAGCTGAGCGTGCCGCCGCATCAGCACTGACGGAGGCCGAGTCGGAGGCGACCCGCCTGCTCGAATCGGCCCGCAGCGAGGCCGCGCAACTGCGCGCCAAGAACGAACGCATCGCCGAGAACCTTGAACGGGACCAGGCCGAAGCACGACGCGAGGCCGAGCTCGAACGCAGCCGTCTCGCACACGAAGCAGAACAGGCGCGGGCCGAGTTCGAAGCAAAGCAGCAGCGCGAGGAAGCCGAGCTCGAGGAACGATTCACGGAGCGCAGCCGCACGCTCGCCGACGAGGTCGAAGCGCAGAAGCGCACCCTCGCCACCGAACTCGAGAATCAGCGCGCGCGGATCGCGCAAGAACGCGAAGAGCACGAGACTGCGATCGCCGACGAGCGTGCCCAGCACGATCGAGCTCTCGCCGCTGAGCTGAGCGCGCACGAAGAACGTCTCGCCCAGCAGCAGAGCGAACAGCGCGCCGAGCAGCAGCGATCCGCCGAAACCCACCGGGTGCGCCTCGCCTCATTGGGAGAGCAGGCAGAACGTGAACGCACGCGCGCTGCCGAACAGCTTGCGGCCCGCCTGACCGAAGACCGTGAGGCCCAGGAGCAGCAGCTGTCCGCCGAGCTCGAGCAGCATCGATCGTTGCTGGCCGGAGAACGCGATCATCATGACGCAAGACTGGCCGAGGAGCGGGAGGCGCACGAACGCGCGCTCGAGACCGAGCGCGAAGAGCACGAACAGCGCATCGCCACGGAGCGCGAGGCATTCGATGCCGCTCTGGCCGAAGAACGCAGCCGACACGACGAGCGCATCGCCACGGAATCCGAGAGCCATGAGCAGCGCATCCTGCGTGAGAGCGAGACCCACGAGCAGCGCATTGCCCGTGAGAGTGAGGCGCACACTGCTCGCCTGACCCGAGAGTCCGAGGCCCAGGCCGCGCGACTGACCGAGGAGCGGGAGACGCAAGAGGCGCAGCTCGAGCGCGAGCGCGAGGAACAGCGAACCGAGCTCGCCTCCATCAAGGAGCAGCAGGAAGTCGACCTCGCGAACGCCCGCGAACAGCAGGAACTGCAGCTCACCACACAGCTCGAAGAGCACGAGGCCCGATTGCGGGAAGAACTGCAGACTCACGAGCGACGTCTCGCCGAGGAGCGGGAGACCCACGAGCAGCGCATCGCCACCGAGCGCACCTCCCAGGCCAGACGGCTCGATGAGGAACGCAGCGCGCTTGCCCAGGAGCTGGCCGCCGAACGCGAACACCACGACGCGACCATTGCGCAGGAGCGAGCCGAGCACGATCAGCGCCTCGCCGCTGAACTGTCCGAGCACAAGCGCACCATCGCGGATGAACGAACGGCTCACGAGGCCGGTCTCGCCGACGAGCGCACGATGCAGCAGCAGCGCTTGGAGGCGGAATTCTCGGAGCATGAGCAGCGCCTCGCCGACGAGCAAGCAGCGCATGCCGAGAAACTGCGCATCGATCGCGAAGACTCGCTGACGCACATCGGCCTGCAGCGGGAGAGCCTCGAGCTCGAGATCGACCGAGAGCGCACCAAGCTCGCAGCCGATGTCGCACGAGAGCGGGAAGAACAGGAGCGTCTGCTCGCCGCGGCTGCCGAGCAGCAGTCTGAGTCCCTGCGCAGTGCACGCGAAGCCGCTGAAGCCGCGATCGAGCGCGAGATCGCCGCGAAACGCGCCGAGGTGATCGAGGAGACCGATCTGCTCCGCACCAATACGGTCGCTGAACTCGCAGAGCAACGCGCGCAGCAGGAGGCCGAGATCGCTGCGCTGCGCGACCGCACCCATGACGAAGTCCGTGAGGAACGCGACCGCATCGCCGAGGAACGGAGCACCTTCGACAAAGATCACGCCGAGCGCCGCGAGACGCTTGAGCGCACGCTCGCAGAGCGCCATCTCGAAGCAACCGAGACCCTGCAACAGCAGGTCGAGAGCGCCCAGGCGGAACTCGCGCGACTGCGTTCCGATCTCGACCGGGCACGGGAAGAGCATCTGCGTCTGACAAGCGATGCCAAGCAGCAGGCGCTCCGTATTCGCAGCGATGCCGAGCAGGAGGCCACCACCATCGTGCAGGAGGCCCAGCATCGGGCACACGTCACCTTCACGAGCGCAGAAGATCGTGCGACGAAGGTGCTTGCCGCAGCGGAAGACCGGATGGCTCAGCTGAAGGTGGAACGGGGTGCCGTCGCCCGGTATTTCGAGAGCCTGGGCGAAGTCATCACCAACGCTCAGAAGATGGGTATCGTCGCGCAGAACGCAACCGACGTCACTGTCACACCGAACAGCCCAGACGCACCGAACATCCCGGACGCGTCGAGCACGCCGGGGAATCCCGTGAGCTCGGACGATTCGCGCGACGCAGCGAGCGTTGCCTCGGAGTCGCAGCAGTCCGATCACTCGGAGGCGTAGCACGCATGACGATCACTGCTGCAGCAGACGGCTCGGCACTCGGCAATCCTGGCCCTGCCGGCTGGGCCTGGTACATCGACGATGAGCGGTGGCGCGCTGGCGGCTGGCCGAGAGCCACCAATAATCAGGGCGAGCTCATGGCCGTCCTGGATCTGCTGCGCGCAACTTCCGAGCGCGCGTCGGAGCCGCTCGTCGTACTCTGCGACAGTCAGTACGTCATCAACTCTCTGACTCAGTGGATGCCGGGATGGAAACGCCGAGGCTGGCGCAAAGCCGACGGCAAACCCGTACTCAACACAGATCTGCTGCAGCAGCTCGATGAGGCGCTGCATGAGAGACAGGTGCGCTTCGAATGGGTGAAGGGTCACGCAGGTCACCCGCTCAACGAAGCCGCCGATCTCCGGGCTCGGAACGCAGCGACCGCGTTTCAAGCGGGGATCGCGCCCGACTACGGGCCGGGACTCGGCGGGGATCCTGCACCAGCGATCGAAATCGAATCCCCCGCTGCGCCTCCCACGCTTTTCTGAGCAGGTCTCCCCGTTAGAGCATGCCCCAGCAGTGCGCGTGATAGTGCCTGCGGTCACGTACCGCGGCCTCGTCTCCGAAGAGATGCTCGGCGCTCCAGGCGACCACATGCGCTTGGCCGACCGGCACCTCGAGCGAACAGGCCGGGCAGCGATAGGTTTTTTCAGCCCGGTGCACCGGAATCTCGCGGACGAACCACTCTCGCCCTGAGCGCCATTCCTTGCGCGCTCCTCCGTGCGCCAAACGAGTCACATCACGGGGAGGATCCTGCGCCGCCCGCTGATACTTGCTCGGTCCCCGTCTACGCCCCACGGCCGTACCCCATGGTTACCACCAGTGGTTGGAAGACCAGAACGCATAGGCCTTGGCCCAGCTGCCGTAGCGGCCGGTCGCATAACCGTTGGCCCACTTCAGGTTGTCGACAGGGTCGAAGCAGCTTCCGGGAACTTTGCTGCAGGGAAGCGCCTGCACGAGCCCTGAGGCGCCGGAAGAGGAATTGACCGCGTTCGGATTCCAGCCGGATTCCTTGCTCACGATGTAATCGACGTAGCCCCAGTCGCTTTCGGCGATGCCGGCCGCCTTCATCCATTCGGCCGGCGAGCCACCGCCGGTGTACTTCGGTACCTCCTGCGCACCGGTCTCGACTGCTTCTTCCGCGCCTTCGTTCTCGTCCGGCTCCGGTTCGGGTTCGGGTTCCGGTTCGGGCTCTTCGAGCGGCGAGATGCCGAGATCAATCTGCTGCGTGCCGGCCGCTTCGGGCACGAACTCCTGATGCAGCCGCTGATCTCGCGTCGCGAAGAATACAGCCTCCGCAGAGGTAGGCACTTCCATTGCAAATGGGGCCACGACTGCGGTGCCGAAGAAGGCCACCACAGTAACCACTGCACCAATGCCTCGCACCCGTGCCCATGCGGTGAGCGAGCGAGACTTTCGAGGAGAGGTGGCGGCATTCACGATGCCCTCGAGTCTAGCGCAGCGTCGTCTCCCAGAACACCGTGCGGCGATCAGACTGCATCAATGCAACCACGCCAGGTCATTCAACGGGTTGCCAGGATGAGCTCGACCACGCTGTCGAGCAGAGCATCGACCTGCTCCTCGTCGTAGCCGCGCAGCTGCGAATGGAAGACGACGTCGCGCACTTCAGACGGCTGCAGCGGGAGCTCCTTGTTCTCGAGCATTGCAGACACCCGGTCGAGGAATGCGTCGACCTGAGTCTTGCGATAGCCGGTCGCGAAGATACCGCGCACGCGGAATCGCTTGCCGCGGGGCCGCTGCAGCCTGCCTCGCACCTCAGAGAGCAGCTGACGAGTTTCCGCCCACCACGCGTCCTCTCCGAGCGCCCGCATCTTGGTGCGTCGTTCGCGCTCGTAGAACACTTCCTCGAGCCGATCCATCGCGGCATCCACATAGCGGGCCGCGTACCCGCCCTTCTTCACACCGAAGGCAGTACGCCGCACCTCCTCCGAGCTGACCGGAGAGCCGACAAGGCTGCCACCCTCGTACGTCGACCGTGCCCGATCAAGGAAGTCCTCCACCTGCTCCGGGTCATAACCGAGCTGCTTCTTTCGAGCAAGCGGGAACGCGGTGTGCCCGCTCTGCTCCCCTGACTTCGGTTCCGCCGTCGTGTTCGTATTCATGCCAGTACCCCCAGGCTCAGCGCGACGCCATAGACCCCGACGGCCGACGGCAGAAGAGAATCGAGGCGGTCAAGGAAGCCGCCGTGTCCAGGGATCCAGGTACTCATGTCTTTCACCCCGAGATTGCGTTTGATCAGAGATTCGGTGAGATCGCCACCCGTAGCAGTCAGCAAGACGACCACGCCCAGTACGAGCCCGACCCACCAGGGCTGTTGCAGCGCCGTCACCGATACGATGACGCCCGCCGCCGCCGCGATCACGGCGCCTCCCGCGAAGCCCTCCCAGGTCTTGTTCGGGCTGATCCGCGGCGTCATCTTGTGCCTGCCGAGGGTCACGCCGGCAGCGTAGGCACCGATATCGACCGAGACGACGACCAGAACCAGCGAGAAGACCCACCACTCGCCGCGCTCAGCCTGCAACAGCAGTATGGCGAACGAGCCCAGAAAGGCGATGTAGACCAGCGTGAAGAGGCCCGAGAACACATCCCGGACCACAGTACGTGCCGGCGCCTCCCAACGCGGTAAGAGCGCCTCGACGAGGCGCCACGCGGTCAGCAGAAGCGAGCCCGCGAACAGCCCGAGCAGCATGCCTTCGGCTTCACGGAAGTAGGCCCCTGCGACGATCACGAGCCCACCGATGACGACCCCGACGCGCGGCACGCGCCGCCCGGCTACCCGGAATGCTCCCGCCAGTTCAACGAGCGCAATCGATACCAGTGCGGCAACCAGCACGACGAAGAGCTGCTTCTGAAAGAAGAGGCTCGCCAGGAACGCCGCTGCGAAGACGACCCCGGATACGACCGCGAAGAACAGGTTTCGACCCGCGCGTGCTTCGATCTTGGCGTTCGTCGCCTCGAACTGGGCTCGCCTGGACTCGAGATGCGCTCGAATGTCGCCCCGCGGGTCGCCGGACATGGAGGTCAGACCTCCAGCAGTTCGGCTTCTTTGCGCTTCATCGCATCATCGATCTGCTCGACGTACTGCTTGGTCAGCGCCTCGAGCTCCTTCTCTGCGCGGGCGACATCGTCTTCGCCGACCTCGCTCTTGAGCGCGTCCAGGTCGTCCTTCGCACTCCGTCGCACGTTGCGCACCGCCACGCGTGCGTCTTCTGCGCGGCCCTTGACGATCTTGACGAATTCCTTCCGTCGATCCTCCGTGAGCTCCGGAAGCGCAACGCGAATGACGTTACCGTCGTTCGAGGGGTTCGCCCCGAGGTTCGGCATATCGCGGATGGCCTGCTCAATGTCCTTCATCGCACCCTTGTCGTACGGAGTGATGAGCAGACTGCGCGCATCCTGGTTCTGCACCGAGGCAAGCTGCGGCAGCGGCGTCGGCGTACCGTAGTAACTCACCTGCAGCCCCTGCAACAGGGACGGGTTCGCACGCCCGGTGCGCACGGTCGCGAAGTTCTCCTTCGCAGCCTCGACTGCTTTCGTCATGCGCTCTTCGGCGTCTGCGAAGACCTCATCAATCACGGTGTTCTCCATTCTCCGCGCGAAACGCTTCCAGCATATCGGCGCGCGGTCCTCAACTGTGAACCAGGGTGCCCAACTGCTCGCCCCGGATCGCGGCTGTCACATTACCCGCGGGCTCCATCCCGAACACACGCATCGGCATGCCGTTGTCCATGCAGAGGCTGAACGCGGTCGAATCGACGACCTTGAGCCCTCGCACAAGCGCATCGCCGTAGCTGATCTGCTCGATGAGGGTCGCGTCGGGATGCTGGTGCGGATCGGCGGTGTACACACCATCGACACCGTTCTTGGCGACGAGCACCTGCTCGGCATGGATCTCGAGCGCGCGCTGCGCAGCAACAGTGTCCGTGGAGAAGTAGGGCAGCCCTGCGCCAGCGCCGAAGATCACGACGCGGCCCTTCTCCATGTGCCGGATGGCACGCAAGGGAATGTAGGTCTCGGCGACCTGTGTCATGGTGATCGCAGACTGCACTCGGCTATCGACCCCGGCCTGCTCCAAGAAGTCCTGCAGCGCGAGCGCATTCATGACGGTACCGAGCATGCCCATGTAGTCGGCCCGGGCACGATCCATTCCGCGCTGCGAGAGCTCAGCACCCCGGAAGAAGTTGCCGCCACCGACGACTACGGCAACCTCCGCTGAATCCGCGGCCGCCGCGATCTCACGCGCGATCTGGCTCACCACGTCAGGGTTCACCCCCAGCGTTCCGGCTCCGAAGGCCTCACCCGAGAGCTTGAGCAGAACGCGACGCTTGCGGGCAGTGGACTCGGACATGTATTGACTCCTTCGGTGGTGGGCTGTTCTCCAGCTTAGAGGTTGAGTTGCGGTAGCGACTGACGCGGCTCGCGGCATCCGTGCGCAGCGCAAGGGCCCGGGTCGTTGTCACGACCCGGGCCCTTGCTGAAGCGGTTAGGCTCCGACCTTGCTGCGGGCGAACCCGGTCACGGTGATGCCTGCGGCATCCGCGACCTTCTTCACCTCGCGCTTGTCAGCGTCGAGCGCGTGGACCTGCTCGTTGAGCGCGACCTGCTTGAAGAACGCGGTCAGGCGACCCTCGACGATCTTCGGCAGGGCGGCCTCGGGCTTGCCCTCGTTCTTCGAGATCTCGGTGACGAGCGCGCGCTCCTTCTCCACGTCGGCCTCGGGCACGTCCTCGCGGTTCAGGTAGAGCGGGTCTGCGAACGAGATGTGACGGGCGATGCTCAGTGCGGCATCGGCGTCGGCGCCCTCGTAGCCCACGACCACGCCGATCTGCGGGGGCAGATCCTTCGAGGTCTGGTGGAGGTAGACCGCCGTCGCCGGAGCCTCGACCCGTGAGACCTTGCGCAGCACAATACGCTCACCGATGATGGCGGCCTCGTCGGTGATGACCTCGCCGATGGTGCGCCCCTCGGCGGGTGCGGCCAGCGCCGCCTCCGTGTCTGCGGCACCCGCGGCGACGATCGCGTCGAGTACGCGGTCGGCGAGCGCGATGAACTTCTCGTTCTTCGCGACGAAGTCAGTCTCGCAGACGAGCTCGATCATCGTCGCAGCACCCTCGGACTGGCGCACGGCGACGAGACCCTCGCTCGCCTCGCGGTCGCCGCGCTTGGCGACGCCCTTCAGACCCTTGAGTCGGAGGATCTCGATGGCCTTCTCGATGTCGCCATCCGCCTCTATGAGAGCGTTCTTGCTGTCGAGCATGCCGGCGCCAAGACGCTCGCGCAGCTCCTTCACAGCAGCCATGCTGACTGCAGCCATGTGTGTCTCCTTATTCATTCATCCTGCGCGTGGCACAGGATCTACGGTGATGTGCGGGCGATCTTTACTCGGCGGCGGGAGCGGCCTCGGCGGGAGCCTCGGTCGTCTCGGCCTGAGCTTCAGCAGCTTCGGTGTTCTCCGCCTGGGCCTCGGCCTCAGCAGGTGCCTCGGCGGAAGCCTCTTCGGTCTTCTGCTCAGCGTTCAGCAGCTCGACCTCCCACTCAGCGAGCGGCTCAGCAGCAGCCTCGGATCCCTCGGCAGGCTTCTGGTGGCGCTCCATGAGCCCCTCGGCCGCGGCGTCGGCGATCACACGGGTAAGCAGCGAGACGGAGCGGATCGCGTCGTCGTTACCCGGAATCGGGTAGGTGACCTCGTCGGGGTCGCAGTTGGTATCGAGGATGGCGATCACGGGAATGCCGAGCTTCTTCGCCTCATCGATGGCGAGGTGCTCCTTCTTCGTGTCAACCACCCAAAGCGCCGACGGCGTCTTGGTCATGTTGCGGATGCCGCCGAGCGACTTCTGCAGCTTCTCGAGCTCGCGCCTCTTGAGCAGCAGCTCCTTCTTGGTGAAGCCGGTGGTGCCACCCTCGAAGTCGAGCTGCTCGAGCTCCTTCATGCGGTCGAGACGCTTGGTGACGGTCTGAAAGTTGGTCAGCAGACCACCGAGCCAGCGCTGGTTCACATAGGGCTGGTTGACACGATCGGCCTGCTCGGCGATGGTCTCCTGGGCCTGCTTCTTGGTTCCGACGAAGAGGATGTTGCCGCCGCGGGCGACAGTGTTCTTCACGAACTCGTAGGCCTCATCGATGTATCCGAGCGACTGCTGGAGATCGATGATGTAGATGCCCGAGCGCTCAGTGAAGATGAAGCGCTTCATCTTGGGGTTCCAGCGGCGGGTCTGGTGTCCGAAGTGGACGCCGCTGTCGAGCAGCTGGCGAATGGTGACGACGGCCATTGCCGTTCTCCTGTTCTGCGCACCCCGATGGGCGCGCGCTTGCGGTTATTATTCGGCCGCGGGTGCGGCCTAATCCTGGTGCCCGTGGTCGCCGCCGCTTCTAGTGAAGACCGGTGGCCGCGATCCATGTTTCGGGCACGCGAAGTCACCTCGCACGAGGTGCTCCGAGTAGTTTAGCACCGCTTGCCACGCTCATGCCTCACATCCCGCTTTCGCGGCCGATTCCCTCCACAGCACGTGCTTTCCCGTGTATTCCACTACGCCGAGAACGGAGGATGGTCGCAGGAGGTACCGCATGAACAGCTCACAGCCCGAACGACCCCGGTCCCGCGAGCGGCGCCGGCTCGGAGCCCACGGAGAAGAGATCGCGGCCGCGTACCTCGCCGAGCAGGGCTACCGGATCCTGGCCCGCAACTGGCGCATACGCGAAGGCGAACTCGACATCGTGGCGCTCGATACGGAGTGCATCGTGGCCGTCGAAGTAAAGACGCGTAGCGGAACAGGATACGGTTCCCCGCTCGAGGCGATCACCGCGACCAAGGCCAGCCGCTTGCGACGGCTCCTCGGCGAATGGGCCCGCGAAACCGTCCCGAATACTCAGGCGCTGCGGATCGACGCCATCGGCATCACGATGCTGCCCGGGGAGCGCCCGCGCATCGATCACCTCCGAGGCATCGGATGAACGGCACCGTCAGCCGCGCTGCGGCAATCGCGCTCACCGGGCTGGAGGGCACGGCCGTGCTCGTCGAGGCCGCCGTGTCACAGCAACTGCCGGGAATGGCAATCATCGGCCTGCCCGATACTGCGCTCGCCGAAGCGAAACTGCGGGTTCGTACCGCCACGACCCAGGCGCAGCTCCCGCTCACGACCCGCTTCCTCACCATCAACCTTTCTCCGGCTTCGCTCCCGAAGCACGGTTCCGGTTTCGACCTCGCCATCGCACTCGCCGCACTCGCCGCCTCCAAGCATCTTCCCGCAGAACGGCTCTCGCGCACGGCGCACATCGGAGAACTCGGGCTCGACGGTGGGCTGAGACGCCCGGCCGGTCTTTTGAGCGCCGTCCTCGCCGCCCAGCAACTGGAGTTTGACACCGTCATGGTCCCCGAAGTCTGCGCGCAAGAGGCAGCCCTCGTACCCGGTATACGGATCATCGCGGTTCCGCACCTGAGAGGAGCCGTCGCCTGGCACCGCGGCGAACATCAGGGCTGGCGCGTCGCCGATGAGTCAGAGCATCGCAACGCAGAACAGCACGGCACTGGGCCCCACAGCACTGGGCCCCACAGCACTGGGCCCCACAGCACTGAGCGCACCGGCACCGAGCACCACAGCACCAAGCAGCGCAACCACTCCCCCTCGGCGGAGCCCGGCCGCGAGCGCACCGCGCCCGACATCTCCGACGTGGTGGGCCAACCGGAGGCCGTCGAAGCGCTCACCATCGCGGCCGCAGGCAGGCACCACCTTTCGATGATCGGCCCTCCCGGGGCAGGCAAGACGATGCTCGCCACACGCCTACCGACGATCCTGCCCGACCTCACGCCCGAGGAGTCACTGACCGCGAGCAGCATCGCATCGCTCGGCGGTTCTCCGCTGACCGGGCTCATCACCCGACCGCCCTTCGAGAACCCGCACCACACCGCGTCGGCCGTCTCGCTCATCGGGGGCGGAGATAGCCGGGGTGTGCGTCCGGGCGCGATCACACGAGCCTGCTACGGCGTGCTCTTCCTCGACGAGGCCCCGGAGTTCTCACGCACGACGCTCGACGGGCTTCGAGAGTCGCTCGAGTCGGGCACTGTCGAGATCCACCGTGCACGCGTGCGCACCGCGCTACCGGCACGGGTGCAGCTCATTCTCGCTGCGAATCCGTGCCCGTGCGGCAACGCCGGGTCTCCGGATCGGGCGACTCCGTGCGTCTGCACGCCCTACACCAGGATGCGCTACCAGCAGCGCATCTCGGGGCCGCTCAGCGATCGCATCGACCTGCGGCTCATACTGCGCCGTGTCTCGAGTGTGCTGCACCGAATCGACGACGAACCACGGCTCACCAGCGCAGAGCTGCGGGATCGCGTGACCGCTGCCCGAGCCCGAGCCACGGAGCGGCTGCACAACACTCCCTGGAGCACCAACGCCGAAGTCAGCGGCACCTGGTTGCGCAGCGAGAAGATGCGGCTTCCCGCAGACGACACCACCGTCATCGATCGCGCAGTGGCTCGCGGAGCGCTCACCGCACGCGGCTACGATCGCACGCTCAGAATCGCCTGGACGATCTCCGACCTCACCGGCTCCGAACGCCCCGGTCGCAATGAGATTGCCCGCGCGCTCGCACTGCGCGGAGGGAATCAGCCATGACCAAAGACGCATCACCGGTACGCGCAGACGCAGAGCTGCTCACGAAGATCGCAGCGCTCGTGCCCCACGAAGACGATGCCGTGACACCCCTCACGCAAGATCGTGCGAACGGCCTCCTCGCACGCATCGTCTGGTCACGCCTGCTCGAGCCGGGCGACCGCATCGCCGGAACCCTCACCGCAGCGCTCGGAGCCGAAGAGCTGCTCCGCCTGGTCGCTACAGGAGCAACACCACGGAAGATCCTCGCACTCGCGACAGAGGCACACCCCGATCTCGATCTTCCCCAACGCAGTATCACCGCCGCGCTCACACGTTGGAGACCCCGGCTCGACCGCTCCAAGACCATCGCAGATATCGAACTCGGAATCCGTTGCGGCTTACGCATCCTGGACCCGGAAAGCAGTTTCTGGCCGGCATCACTGGATGACCTCGGCGCGCACGCACCGCTCGCACTGTGGCTGCGCGGAGATCCTCGATTACTCTCCTCCTGCGCCCTTGCCGTGGTCGGCGCGCGCGCCGCGAGCAGGTACGGAACCGAAGTCACCGCCGAGATCGTCGAAGGCGTGTGCGCCGCCGGAGCGCCGATCGTCTCGGGTGCCGCGTACGGCATCGATGCCGTTGCGCACCGCACCGCACTGGCATGCTCCGCCCCGACCATCGCAGTACTCGCTGGCGGGCTCGACCGTCCCTACCCGGAAGCGCACCGGGAGCTGATCGAGCGCATCGCCACGAGCGGAGCGGTCTGCTCCGAACTCGCCCCGGGGTCCGCGCCGACCCGATGGAGATTTCTGCAGCGCAACCGACTGATAGCGGCGCTCGCCGCAGGAACGCTCGTGACCGAAGCAGGGGTCCGATCCGGCTCTCTCAACACAGCAGGACACGCAGCCGAAACTGGCCGCGCCCTCGGAGCGGTTCCAGGCCCGGTCACGTCGTCGACTTCCAGCGGCTGCCACTTACTGATCCGTGAGTACGGTGCAGCTCTGGTCGCCTCAGCGTCTGACGCGCTGGAGTTGCTCGGTCTCTCTGCTGATCCGGAGATCGCTGCCGGGTCAGACCGGACCGCTTCGGCGGAATCACGCCAGCCCGCAGCGCATCGGCGCCTACTCGATGCGCTGCCGCTTCGCGGAACCCGCACGCTGCCGGAGGCAGCCGGGCTCGCGGGTCTCACCGTCGATGAGGCTCGCAGCACGATGGCCGAGCTCGAACTGCTCGGTTTCGTTTCCCGCAGCGAAACGCCGCTCGATTCCGAGACCCGTTGGGCCCTCGAACGACGACAATGAAGGTATGCGAATGGCGGATGCGATAGCGGGGTTCCTCTCCGCGGTGGAAATCGAGTACGGGTACTCGCCCCATACGCTGCGCTCCTACCGACGGGACCTGCGGTCGTTCGCCGAGCACGCTGAACAGCGAGGAACCATCGAGATCAGCGGCCTCGATCTCGACCTCATGCGCGACTGGCTCTGGGAACGGCAAGAGGCCGGTCTCGCCCCGAGCACCATCGCCCGCAATGTCGCCACGCTGAAGTCGTTCGGCGGATGGCTCGAGACCGCTGGCCTCGTCCCGGGCAACCCGGCATCCCGCCTCCGCGCCCCCAAACGACCGCAACAGTTGCCGCGAGTACTCGCCGAGGAACAGATCGCCCGCATCCTCGAGCGCGCTGCTGGCCGGGCCGCGGACGGCGACCCGAGTCAGGTTCGAGACCGCGCAATCCTCGAACTGCTCTATGCCACGGCACTGCGAGTTTCTGAACTGTGCTCCCTCACCATCGCCGGCCTCGACTTGCGCGAACGCCTCGTCCGTGTGATCGGGAAGGGAAACAAAGAACGCGTCGTTCCCTTCGGCGCCCCCGCGGCTACGGCGCTCACCGCCTACGTCGAAGAAGCCCGCTCCGCCCTGGCCATGCGCGCGGACTCGGATGCAAGGCAGACCGAAGCCGCACACGCTGCTCCGTCACTCTTCCTGAATAATGAGGGCCGGCCTCTCGCCTCTCACACCGTCTACCGACTCGTCGCCCGGGAACTCTCGCAGGAGCCGGGAAGCGGCCCCCATGGCCCGCACACGCTCAGGCATACCGCAGCGACCCATCTCCTGAACGGGGGCGCCGATCTACGCGTCGTACAAGAGGTACTCGGCCACTCCAGTCTGGCAAGTACTCAGGTCTACACGCATGTCTCCACCGAGCGCCTCGCACAGGCCTATCTGCAGGCGCACCCACGGGCCTGACTCCGCAGATGCGCGCCTGCCGGTCAGCCCTCGCCGCCTCATCCCTCTGCGTATGACTCCCCATTCGCTGCGCTCTGACTCATTGTCCACCGTCCTCGATGCATCGGTCGCTGCTCATTGATCGGCCATCATTGCTCGGCCCACGGCAGCAGTTTCGGTCGTTCAAGAAAGAAGCGCAGCGGATTCACATAGTCTCCGTTGACTCGGACACCGAGGTGGACGCAGGCATCATCGCAGTGTCCACCAGTTCCCACTCGTCCGAGTAACTGTCCCTGTTCGACTGCATTCCCTTTCGATATACCGCTTGCACTGAGCTGCTCAACAGGTTCGAGCGATACCACTGTTCGTTCATCGATCCGGATCGACACCACCCCGCGATCAACAACCCGCCCCACGAACGACACCGTGCCACCTGTCGGTGCCACCACTTCGAACCCCGGCTGCGCAGGGAGATCAACCCCGCGGTGCCCCGAACCGAAACGGTGCGGTGGGGCGCGGAACGGTGAGCTGACCCTCACGGAACCGCCAACTGGAACGGTCCACAGGTCGCGATCGGGAGCTACGGCCATCCTCGATACTGCAGAACTCGCCGTAGTGCCGCTCCTCTGCTGCACAGTCGCCACGGAACCCACGCTGAACCCCGGGAACATGTTGGACTCCGGGAGCGCACTGAATATCGGGACCACACTGAGTGCGCTGATCACGCAGATCAGAGTCGTGCGGAGCCAGAGTGTGGCGGGCAAGATCGGCATGGCCTGACTCTGCCAGGCTCAGCCGCCCCAAGAGCTGCGAGGCGGCGTTCTGTGGAGAACATCCGCAATCGCCGTGCACAGATACGCTCTGTGAGGCAGGATCAGCAGGCAGGGTGAGAAGGTAAAGCCACAGGCAGCAACCACAAAGCAGGAACACGCACGCTCGACGAGCACGCAAGCTCACGCGTGGAGCACAAACTCACTCGTCGAGCGCAAGCTCCTCGGGAAGCTTCAACTCCCGGGTCGTCAGTTCCTCGACGTTCACATCTTTGAAGGTGAGCACCCGCACTGCTTTGACGAAACGGTCGGCACGGTATACGTCCCACACCCATACGTCATGCATCGAAAGCTCGAAGTAGTAATCGGCACCGGCGTCCTGACGCTTCAGCTCAACCTCGTTCGCCAGATAGAAACGTCGCTCGGTCTCCACGACATACCGGAACTGGCTGGCGACGTCACGGTATTCGCGGAACAGCGAAAGCTCGGCTTCGCGTTCGTAATCGTCCAGGTCATCCTCGTTCATCATCCCCATCCTACGCGTTCCGCACGCTTCTCGCGGGCACCTCCAAAACACCTGCCGAACTCCTCGGAGCGTCGATTGACATATTCGAACATATATTCGAATATGTGTGCATGTCCTCCGCCCCGACCGTCCGAGAGCTGCAGCAGCGCATCACCGAGATGCAGCCGGTGCGGCTGGGCGAGCACGTGCTTCCGACGGCCCCCGAGATCGCCCCTCTGCTCCCCGACCGCGCGCTCCGTCCCGGCGCGAGCTACGCAGTGCACGGCTCGACGATGCTCGCGATGGCGCTGCTCGCAGAGGCGTCATGCCATGGTTCCTGGTGCGGAGTCATCGGTGTCCCTCACTTCGGCGCAGAAGCCGCCGCTTCACTGGGCGTGGCGCTCGACCGCTGCGTGATGATCCCTCAGCCCGGTGCGCACGACCTGAGCATCGTCCATTCGCTGAGCGAGGTCTTCACGCTCCTCCTCGTACAGCCATCTTCCAAGCCCTCTGCAGGCGAAGTCGAACGCATATCGGCGCGACTGCGCGACCACGGGGCGGCACTCGTCGTGCTCGGCGATTGGCCCCGTACCGATGCCGCGTTACAGGTCACGGAGTCGTCATGGTCGGGTCTCGACACCGGCCACGGGATCTTGCGCATCCGTGATCTCACCGTACAGGCCAGGAGCAGGAAAGGGCTCGTCCGCCGTACGCTGCGCTTCGCCGACGGTGCAATCGTGCCGCATCTCACCGCACCCGGCCGTTTCCCCGCCCCGCTGCCGCTGCATCCGAACCATCCCGAGCACGCCGGGCGATCCAATTCCGCTAATCATGCATTCGCCGAGGGTGCGACCGCATGAGTCAGAATCATCTACCGAATACTTCGCGCTCAGGCAGTCCGCCGCCGCGAGTCATCGCGCTCTGGGTCCCCGACTGGCCTATCCGGGCGCGCATCATGGAACTCGTCGAGCAGAAACTCACTCCGCCTCCGCCCGACCGCCCTGTAGCCCTGCTCAGCAAGAACCGGGTCACCGTCTGCTCTGCGGCGGCTCGAGCAGCCGGAGTGCGCGTCGGCCTGCGCGAGCGCGAGGCGCAGGTCCGTTGCCCAGATCTCGAGCTGCACCCCCACGCCCCCGCCACTGACGAGCGTCACTTCCAAGGAGTGCTCACGGCGATCGAGCAGATCATCCCAGGCGTTGAACCGGTGCGTCCGGGCCTGTGCCTCATGCGGGCTCGAGGGCCAGCACGCTACTTCGGGAGCGAGGCCGCAGCAGCGGAAGAAGTGCTTCGCACTCTGGACAACATCGATATTCCCGAGGCTCGTGTGGGGATCGCCTGCGGCCGCTTCGCCGCGGAGCATTCGGCCAGGTCCCCGTCGTCCATGCCGCACATCGATACGCCTTTCCCGAACGTGCACATCGTTCCCGAGGAGTCCACCGCTGCGTTCCTCCACGGGCTCCCGGTGGAACGCGCCTGCGACGAACGTCTCTCCGAGGTACTCCGCAGCCTTGGCATCCACACCCTCGGGGCACTTGCCGCACTACCTGCGCCAGCGATCGCGGAGCGCTTCGGACCCCCCGGAGTCGCGGCCCATCGCCTTGCGAGCGGCGCAGACCCCGGCCCGTCTTCTGACCCCGAGGTTTCACCGCGCACGCCGCCCGTGGAACTCTCAGATCAGATCGAGTTCGACCCTCCAATCGACGGAGCAGATACGCTCGCCTTTGCGTGCAGCTCATTCGCTGATCGTTTTTCCCAGCGTGTGCTGCAGCAGGGACGTGTGTGTACCGACATCCGCATCGAGCTCGTGGATGACATTGGAGTTCGGCATGAGCGGCAGTGGACGCACCCCCGCCACTTCACCGGCTCAGATGTGCTCAACCGCATCCGCTGGCAGACTGCCGCACTGCCTTCCGCACCGGAACGCACCGGTTCCGGCATCGTCCGAGTCTCGCTCGCCCCGATCCGCACTGCACGCGCAGCCGATCATGAACCCGGTCTCTGGAACGACGAGGCCGACGCTCGAGTACATCACCATCTCGGCCGCGTGCAGAGCCTGCTTGGCCCGGAAGGGGTCGTGAGCATTGAACTGACTGGCGGACGCATGCTCGCGGAGCGCACCCGCACCGTCCCCTGGGGAAGCCGCGCGGGAGCACCGGGGAGCGGCGCAGGAGCACCGGGAAGCCGCGCGGGAGCACCGGGTCGGTCTGGGCCGTCCATGCCCTCCGGATCTTGGCCGGGGGCCCTTCCGCCTCCCCTGCCGTCCACGGTCTTTGACCCACCCCGGCCGGTCGAATTGCGTGACGCCACCGGAAACACCGTCGGCATTGATGATGACGAGTTGCTCTCGACGGCTCCTGCGATGCTGCATCTGCGAGACGTGCAAGACGGTGGCCCGGTATCAATGTGGTCTGCGCCTTGGCCTCTTCGAGAACGCTGGTGGACTCGGCGCCCCCACCGTTTTCGCTTGCAGATAGTGCTGCACGATGGGGAGGCGTGGCTCCTGGTGCACCAGCGCGGTTCCTGGTTCGCGGAGGGGCGGTACGACTGATGAAGTGGAGCAGATCGCATCTGTCTTGGAGCGAGTTCGAGCGCACCCTCTCAGGCCGCGCCGGACACGAAGACACAGGTCTCACCGAGCACACCGGCGCCGCAGAGCGCACAAACATAACAGAGCGCACAGACGCAGCAGAGCACACAGATCGGCAGGATCCTCCCCCTCCCCCGATAGATCCCACCGAACATGTGCCCTACGCCGAGCTGCACGTGCATTCCCACTACAGCTTTCTCGACGGAGCGTCGTCTCCCGAAGCCCTCGTCGCCGAAGCAACCCGGCTCCGCCTCTCCGGGCTCGCGATCACCGACCACGACGGTTTCTACGGAGCCGCCCGCTTCGCCGAAGCCGCCGAGATGCAAACGCGCACCGACCGGGAGCAGGCGGAGCAGAACGGGGAGCCCGTTCCCCCAGGTCTCCTCACCGTCTACGGAGCGGAGCTCTCGCTCGGCCTTGATGCCCCGCAACTCGGTGTTGCCGACCCGGCGGGCTCCCACCTGCTCGTACTTGCGCGCGGTGCCGAGGGCTATCGACGTCTCGCAGGTGCCATCACAGAAGCGCAGCTCTCAGGCGGGGCGAAGGGCCGCCCAATCTACGACCTTGAGCAACTCGCCGAGCAGTCCAGCGGCGAATGGGTGATCCTCACCGGCTGCCGCAAAGGACACGTGCGTCGCGCCCTCGACCACGCGAGCACCCGTGCTGAGGGTGAGGCCGCGGCCGCTCGCGAGCTCGACCGTCTCACTGCGCTCTTCGGGCGCGACCGCGTCTTCGTGGAGCTGACCGACCATGGCCATCCGGGAGACGACGCCCGGTGCGACCGCCTCGCCGAACTCGCGCGCAGCGCACGACTGCCGGCACTCGTCACCGGCGCCGTGCACTACGCGCATCGAGGCCACGCATCGCTCGCAGAGGCTGTCGCCGCGGTACGTGCCAGACGCAGCCTCGACGAACTCGACCCCTTCCTCCCCGCAACCGGAACCGCGTATCTCCGTTCCGGCCGCGCAATGCTCCGACGTTTCGCCCGGCATCGCGATGCCATCGCGCGTACCGTCCCACTCGCCCGTGAGCTCGCATTCCCGCTGCGGTCAGCCCGCCCTGATCTGCCGTGCATCCCACTGCCTGAGCCGCACACGCAGATGAGCTGGTTGCGTCGCCTCGTCTTCACAGGCATGCAGGAACGGTATGAGCCTCACGAGCACGAACACGTACGCGAGCGCCTCGAACGCGAACTGCTCGTGATCGAGCAGAAGGATTTCCCCGGCTACTTCCTGATCGTGCACGACATCGTGCAGTACGCGAGGCAACGGGGCATCCTTTGCCAAGGCCGAGGATCCGCAGCGAATTCGGCCGTGTGCTACGCGCTCGGCATCACCGACGTCGATTCGGTCTTCTACGACCTGCCTTTCGAGCGCTTCCTCTCGAGCCTGCGCGATGAGGAACCAGATATCGATGTCGACTTCGACTCGAATCGGCGCGAGGAAGTCATCCAGTACGTGTATGAGCGCTACGGTCGCCGCGGTGCAGCCCAGGTATCGAACGTCATCAGCTACCGACCGAAAGCTGCCCTACGCGATGCCGCGAAGGCACTCGGCTATGGCCCCGGGCAGCAGCGCGCCTGGACTCGGACGGTAGAGAGTTGGAGCAGCATTGGTGCCGCAGGATCAGCCGAACGCGCATCGGGCGTTCCGGAGCCCGTGCTCGATCTCGCCAAGCAGCTCCTGAAAGCACCACGACATCTCGGCATCCATTCGGGCGGCATGGTGCTCACCCGGCAGCCAGTCGGCGAAGTATGCCCCATCGAGCACGCACGCATGGAGAACCGCACCGTGCTGCAGTGGGACAAAGACGACTGCGCCGCGATGGGGCTCGTGAAGTTCGACCTCCTGGGACTCGGCATGCTGCACGCGCTGAGCACCATGATGGATCTGATCAGCGAGGCGACCGGCGAATCATGGACGCTCGCAACGATTCCGAAGGAGGAGGCCGCGGTCTACGACATGCTGTGCCGCGCCGATGCGATCGGCGTATTCCAGCTTGAGAGCCGTGCCCAATTGAACACGCTGCCACGCCTGCGCCCCAGAAGCTTCTACGACCTCGTCATCGAGATCGCTTTGATCCGGCCCGGCCCGATGCAGGGCGGCGCTGTCCACCCGTATCTTCGGCGGAGGAGCGGACAGGAGGATGTTGATTACCCGCACCCCCTCCTGATCCCGGTACTCAAACGCACGCTCGGTGTCCCGCTTTTCCAAGAGCAGCTCATGCAGATGGCCACCGCCGTCGCCGACTGCACTCCTGCGGATGCGGACCTGCTGCGCCGCTCCATGGGTTCGAAACGCGGCAAGGAGAAGATCGACAGCCTCCGCAAGAAGATGTTCGCCGGCATGCAGGAGAACGGCATTGCAGATGACGTCGCGAAAGGCGTCTACGCCCAAATCGAAGCGTTCGCCGATTTCGGCTTCGCCGAAAGCCACTCGATCAGCTTCGCGCTGCTCGTCTACGCGAGTTCCTGGTTCAAGCTGCACTACCCCGCGGCCTTTCTCGCGGGTCTCCTCCGTGCGCAGCCAATGGGCTTCTACGCGCCGCGCACACTCGTCGAAGACGCCAAGCGGCACGGCGTCGAAGTGCGAGGCCCCGACGTGCAGTTCTCGGGTGTGCAGGCCGGCCTCGAGGCGATGCAAGAGGCGACGCAAGAGGCGACGAGCACGGACCGGTCTCCCAGCCCCACCGGTCTGCCGGAATGCGCGGACAGCAAGCAACCGCAGGTCCCCGAGTTCGATCCCGATGCACCCGATGACGGTGCTCGGCATCGTCGCGACGGCGCCTACGCGGTCAGGCTCGGGCTTGCGGAGATACGCGGCATTGAAGAGGGTACTGCGCAGCGCATCGTCACTGCCCGCGAGGTCGCCCCGTTCTCTGACCTCGCAGATCTTGCCCGTCGCGCTGACCTCGATCGTGCTCGGATCGAAGCCCTCGCTTCCGCCGGTGCCCTCGCGAGCCTCGACCTCGACAGGCGCGAAGCACTCTGGTCGGCCGGTCCCGCTGCAGAGAACCGCGAACGCTTCCTCCCCGGCATCGCAGTAGAGGTGCAGCCGCCGCTCCTCCCCGTACTCACTCCGGCAGAGCAAACCGCGCTCGATCTCTGGTCCACGGGGATCGTCTCCGGCATGCATCCGGTGGCGCTGCTGCGTGGCATGCTCGATGCCCGTGGTATCGTCCGCTCGGATCGTATCCTGGAGGCCCCCGTCGGTTCCCTCATCGAAGTTGCGGGTCTTGTCACGCACAGACAACGGCCGGGTACGGCCGGTGGAGTCACCTTCCTCACTCTCGAAGATGAGAGCGGCAGTGTGAACATCGTCACCTGGGCGAATATCTGGCAACGGTATCGACTCGTGGCCCGATCCTCACCGGCTCTCATCATCCGTGGCCGACTCGAGCGCACCGCCGAGGGAGTTGCCAATGTCATCGCCGACCGGTTCGAACCGTTGCCGTCGCCGAACGGAGTCTCCTCCCGCGACTTCCAGTGAGGTAGCGGAAGCCCCCGGCGACGGTACGCGACTGCGGGGAATTCCGGTTCAGGCGGCAGTCTCGGCGCTATGCTGGCGTCGTGCAGAACTCGACCGCGCTCCATTCGATCGCCTCCGGCTCCACCGGCTCGACCGCGCTCCTCACAGACCACTACGAACTGACGATGGTCGACGCGGCACTCGCGGCCGGCACCGCGCACCGCGACAGCGCGTTCGAGCTCTTCGCCCGACGTCTTTCGGGCGCCCGCCGGTACGGGGTCGTCGCGGGCACGGGACGATTGCTCGAGGCAATCGGCCGTTTCCGCTTCGGTGATGCCGAGCTGGACTGGCTGCGCTCGCAGAACTTCCTGCGCACCGAAACACTGGACTGGTTGGCAGACTTCCGCTTCGGCGGCAATATCTGGGGGTACCCCGAGGGTGAGGTCTTCTTCCCAGGATCTCCACTACTCACGGTCGAAGCCTCCTTTGCCGAGGGCGTGCTGCTCGAGACGCTCGCGCTGAGCGTGCTCAACGCCGACTCCGCAGTGGCCACGGCGGCTTCTCGTATGAGCTACGCCGCGCAGGGCAAGCCGCTCGCGGAGATGGGGTCGCGGCGCACCGGCGAGTACAGTGCTGTCGCCGCCGCCCGTGCAGCCTATATCGCCGGGTTCAGCGCCACTTCGAACCTCGAGGCGGGCCGCAGCTACGGCATTCCGACCATGGGCACCGCGGCGCACAGCTTCACCCTGCTTCATGACAGCGAACGGGAAGCATTCGAAGCACAGGTCGCAGCACTCGGCACGGACACCACCCTCCTCGTCGATACGTATGACATCGAACAAGGCGTCCGCACCGCGATCGAAGTCGCAGGCACCGGGCTCGGCGCGGTACGCATCGACTCCGGCGACCTGCCCGTCGTCGTCGCGCAGGTGCGCCGTCTGCTCGACGACCTCGGTGCAACGAATACTCGTATCACCGTGACGAACGACCTCGACGAGCACACCGTCGCCGCGCTCTCCTCCTCACCGGTCGATAGTTTCGGCGTCGGCACCTCCGTGGTGGTCGGATCGGGTACTCCGACGATGGGCATGGTCTACAAGCTCGTGGCGCACGTCGATGATCACGGCGATTGGGTTTCAGTCGCAAAGAAATCTGCTGACAAGGCCTCCGTGGGTGGCCGCAAGAGTGTGCGCCGCCGGTACGACGCTGCGGGCACCGCCCGCAGCGAATACATACTGCTCGGCGACGGCCCGGGTGGCGAACCCGAGGGCACCGATCTCGAGTCGTCCGCTCGAGAGGTACTCGTGCCGCTCATGCGCAGCGGAGAGCTGCAACCGGGGCACACCGGCACGGAGGGCATCGCAGCCGCTCGCGCACGTCACGCACAGCGCGTCGCCGAGCTGCCGCCCGTTGCGATGAGCCTGACACGGGGTGACCCCGCGATCCCCACCGAATACCGGTAGCCGGTCCCGATACCTCCAGGCGCGCAGATCGGATCCGGCTACTTCTTCATCCGCTCGTAGACTTTCTTGCAGTCGGGGCACACCGGAAACTTCTCCGGATCACGCGAGGGCGTCCACTTCTTTCCGCACAGGGCTCGGACCGGCTTCCCAGTCATCGCGGACTCCAGGATCTTGTCCTTCGGTACATAGTGCGAGAACCGCTCATGGTCACCGTCTTCGATCTGCGAATCCTCGAGCAGCTTCTCGAGCTCACGATCAAGCACATCAGTGCCCCCTGCCGCGCCCGGACCAGCAGGGTCGGACTTGTCACGCGTGAAGATACCCATGCGAAGATTCTACTCCCGCTGCCGAGGATCCGCTTCGCCTGCACATCAGCCGAGCACCCGCGGAGTGATCAGTCGAACACTTGCGTGACGGCGATGAGCTCCGGAGCGCTGCGTTCGAAGATACGGCCGCCGATGAGCACTCCGAGCAACATCACGAGCAGGCCATACCCGATACCGAAGCCGAGAGCCCACATGTGCTCCATGAAATCGACGTTCTCCACGGCGAGCACCGCGAACCAGGCCGCCGGCACCGCAAGCACGATACTCAGCGCCATCGAGAGTACCTGCGCGACGCCAGACCCTGACCCCGACCACTGGGGCTGCACGAACGGGCTATCACCCGGACGGGTCGACGGGTAGGGCATCAGGGCGGAGAACACGCTCGAGACCCCGCACGTCACGAACAGGACGGCGAAATTCATTCCGACGATGGCAGGGAGATCTCGCCAGTCGCCGAGCACCGTGGCGGTGAGGCTCGATCCGATCAGCACAAGCGGCACACCGATGAGCAGCACCGGCGCGAGTCGGCCCGCCCGATCCTCGCGACCGCGAATGCCGCTCGCCACATGCGACCAGATCGCCGTGGAATCCATGGCGACGTCGTTGTGGAGGGACCAGGCGAACAACAGCAGGATCACCGGCAGCGGAATCATCGCGAGCGGGCGAAGTTCGGCACCCGCGATCCAGAATGCGAGCAGCATGACCGCCGGAGCGAACGGAATCGCTGCGAGACCGATCCGGTAGCGCGGGTCCCTCGCCCAGTAAGTCAGCGCGCGCGCCCCGATCACCGGTGCAGGTCGGGCGCTGAAGCGTTCGAACCAGCCGAGCCCCCGTCGCGCCATGGCCGGGTTGCCCGGCCGGTCGATGCGGTTATTGCTCGCAGCCACGATCACCGGCCACAGCACGAGCAGCAGCAGCAGGAATCCGGCAGCAACTCCGAAGTGCTGCAGCGCGCTGGCGGAATCGCCTGCGGAGACATAGTAGAGACCAGCGAACGGCGCACCGAATGGCGTCCAGGCAAACACTTCGACCGTCTCGACTGAAAGTGCTTCCGTTCCGGCTCCGAGCGTCGTCGCAACCGCGAAGACGACGATCGGCAAGACTGCGACGAGCAGTACTGCACCGACCGCACGCAGCACGCCGGCACGATCAGGCCCGATCAGGAGCTTCGACAGCGCAGACATGACTCGGGCGCTCAGCATCGCGAGCACCGCAACCCCGACGAGCACGACAGGCGCGAGCCATGCCGGCTCCGCCCACTCCGGCCGGGTGATACCGAGCGCGATCAACCATACGAGCAGCAGCAGGAACGGCCAACTCACAACGGTCGTCAGCAGCAGTGCGACCCCCACCGTTCCAGATCCGTAGGGATACTGCGCGAACTGACGCGGCTCGAGATGCCGCCGATTGGTGAAGAACGGCACGAAGAACACGCCGCCGAGCAGCAGGGTACCGACCGCGACATCCAGCGTCGCGCGGAGCATGTCTGAGTCGATGAGGCGAGCGGGGAGCACGGCGGCTGCCACGGCAAGCGCGAACAGTGCCAACAGTCCGAGAGAGGTGCGCAGCGCCCCGCCGAACGACCCACGGAACTCTGCGATCAGCAGTGTCAGACGGATCCGGGTGAGCCGTGCAACCACTCGAGCCCCTTTCCAGCTTCTCCGGCATCGGTGAGATGTTTGAACCGTTCTTCCAGGCTCAGTCCGTCGCGCACCTCATCGACGGTTCCCTGTGCGATAACGCTTCCTTCGACAATCACCGACACGTGATCGCAGACCCGCTGAATCAGGTCAAGGCTGTGGCTAGACATCACCACGCTGCCGCCGCCGGCGACAAACTTCTCGAGGATCTCGGTGACATTCGACGCGGAGACCGGGTCGATCGCCTCGAACGGCTCATCGAGTACGAGTACCTCAGGTGCATGGATCATCGAACATGCGAGCGCGATCTTCTTCTGCATGCCAGCGGAGTAGTCGGAGACGAGTCGCCCCAACGCCGACTCGAGCGTGAAGGCCTCGGCGAGCTCAGCGACACGCTGGGCGACGAGCGCCTCGGAAACGCCCTGGAGCACGCCCGAGTAGTAGAGCAGCTGAGCACCCGTGAGCCGGTCGAACAGCCGGAGTCGGTCGGGCAGGGTACCGATGAGCCGCTTCGCTGCGGGGCCGTCTGACCACACATCGACGTCGCGCACCGTCACTCGTCCGGAACTGGGCCGAAGCAAACCGCTGATCATCGACAGCGTCGTCGTCTTGCCCGCTCCGTTGGGGCCGACGACTCCGGTGAAGGATCCGGCGTGCACTTCGATCGAGACCTCGTTGGCGGCGACGACAGAGCCATACGTCTTCGTCAGCGCTTCCGTGCGCAGCACCACCGGGTTCTGCGCGGCAATACGTCCACGCTCTCGAGCTCGCACGACCGACGGGATCGGCACCTGGATGCGCCCCGTGCGGGTCGGCTCTGCACGCTCGGCTTCCGTGCCCGACGAGCTCGATGCTCCGGCACCATCCGTGGTTGCACGTTCGGCGGCAGGCCGAGGCGCGGGCTGCTGAGCCGACGCGGAACCGGCGCTCTTCGTCGAGTCCGCCGAACCGCCTCCGGCAGCTGTTCTCGGATGCCGCTTCACGCGACTCGGGCGCACACGCGATGCGCTGTCACCGCGCTCGACGGTGCGAGGTGCGGGGGTGCGAGGCGCAGCAATCCGAGACGTCTCAGTAGGAGCCGAGTCGGAGCGAGACGACTCGCGCGAGGCCTCCTCGGCCGCCGTCGCCTCGTCGCCTCCCGACGCTTGAGAGTCGGGCGAGGTCTGGGCAGACGGGTTTTCGGGCGGCACGCACCTAACCCTACCAAACCATTTCCGACATCCGCGCGGTGCGGAAGACGGCAGAATAGGGTGTGTGACCTCTCCCTCAGAACGCAGAACCGGGCGCGCACGATCGTGGGCCTCGCTGCGGCTCCTCACCGTGCGCGACCTCAAGGTGCGCTACTCGACGTCGCTGCTCGGATACCTCTGGTCGATCCTCGATCCTCTGCTGATGTCCCTCATCTACTGGTTCATCTTCACCCAGGTATTCAGCCGTTCCGTAGGCGAAGAGCCGTACATCGTGTTCCTCCTCACCGCACTGTTGCCGTGGGTATGGTGCAATGGCGCGATCTCGGACTGCACCCGCGCGTTCCTTCGCGACGTGAAGCTCGTACGCTCCATTGCATTGCCGCGCTGGATTTGGGTCGGCCGCATCGTCGCGTCGAAGGGCATCGAGTTCCTACTCAGCCTCCCCGTGCTTGTGGTCTTCGCGATCTTCTCCGGAGCCCAGGTCGGCCCGGCACTCGCGCTCTTCCCGCTCGGGGTGATCCTGCTGGCAGCGCTCATTCTCGGGTTCGGCCTGCTCATCGCCCCGCTCGTCGTCTTCTTCCGTGATCTTGAGCGCGCCACGAAGCTCATGCTGCGGGTCCTGTTCTACGCCTCCCCGATCATCTATGGCGCGGCTGATCTCCCTGATTTCGCCCGTCCGCTCGCCTGGCTGAACCCGCTGTCGGGAATCTTCGCGCTCTTCCGCGCCGGCTTCTTCCCTGATCAGCTCGACTGGCACCTGGTCATCTCATCGACAATCATTACCGCGGCGTTCCTCGTCGCGGGCGCACTCGTCTTCCGCCGCACCATCGGCGGCGTACTCAAGGAGCTGTGACGTGACCGATCACCAACCGACGCCTCCGGGGGCTGCGATCATCGCCGCGAAGGGTCTCGGCATGCGCTTCCGCCGCAATCGTGGCTCACGACGCAGCTTCAAGGACCTATTCGCCTCCCGATCACGTCGATCACTTCCGGGCGAGTTCTGGGCCCTGCGAAACCTCTCATTTACGGTGCAGCCGGGCGAGGCGATCGGCGTGGTGGGACGCAACGGACAGGGCAAGTCAACGCTGCTGAAGCTCGTGGCCGGCGTACTCCTCCCGGATGAAGGCTCGGTGCGCGTGCACGGCGGCGTTGCGCCCCTCATCGAGATCACCGGAGGATTCGCCGGTGACTTGACCGTGCGCGACAACATCGAGCTCGCCGCAGGGTTGCGCGGCTTCGGCAAGCGCGAGCTTGCCGAACGCTTCACTGCGATCACCGAGTTCGCCGGCGCTTCAGACGTGCTCGACACTCCGTACAAACACCTCTCGAGCGGCATGAAAGTGCGAGTGGCGTTCTCGGTGATTTCACAGCTCGACGAGCCCGTACTGCTCGTCGACGAGGTGCTCGCCGTCGGCGACAGAGCTTTCCGCGAAAAGTGTTATCGGCGCATCGAAGCACTGCTCGCCGAGGGCAAGACCCTCTTCCTGGTCTCCCACAACGAACGAGACCTCCGACGCTTCTGCACGCGTGGCCTCTACCTCGATCGTGGAGCGCTCGTGCTCGATTCAGGCATCGAAGAAGTGCTGGAGCGCTACAACGAGGATCACCCTGTGTGATCCGGAACGGCGCCGGTCTCGACAGGCAATTCCGGATGATTCGACCACTGCGACCACGAGCCCGGGTAGAGCGCCGCGTCGACCCCAGCCAGCGCGAGTGCGACGAGTTGATGCGCCGCGGTCACACCCGAACCGCAGTACGTCGCGGCCGGGCGGCCCGCATTGACCCCGAGCGAGGCAAATCGCTGCCGGAGCTCGGCAGCTGAGAGAAATGATCCGGTCTCATCAAGATTCTCGGTCGTCGGTGAGCTGAGTGCTCCAGGAATGTGCCCGGCACGCGGATCGATCGGCTCCTGCTCTCCGCGATAGCGCTCCCCCGCGCGTGCATCGAGCAGCACGCCACCGTCGGCGACGAACGCTGCAACGTTCGCGAACGGGAGGACTGGCATTCGATCTTCCGCGAGGGTGACATCGCCCTGGAGAGGCTCCGTCGGTCCGGCTTCAAGCTCATATCCTGCGCGTTCCCACGCGGGGAGCGCTCCGTCGAGCAGTCGTACACGCTCGAGCCCTGCATTCTTCAGAAGCCACCATGCGCGTGCCGCTGCCAGATTGCCGCCGCCGTCGACGACCACGACCATGTCACCGTTTCGGATTCCCCACCGTCTGGCTGCGGCTTCCAGATCTGCCCGCGCTGGCAAGGGGTGCCGCCCATCCTGCGGCCTTCCGTGACCGGAGAGCTCGTGTTCGAGGTCGACATACACCGCAGTGGGGATGTGACCTGCTTCAAAGTGCGGGCGACCGTCTGGCTGAGGGAGCGTCCAACGCACGTCAAGCACCCGCGTACGCGGAGCGTCAACGGGAAGATGTCGTTCGAGCCGGAGGCGATCCCGCAGACCAGGAGCATCGATGAGGATCAGGTCTCGCGCAGTCATCCCTCGCCCTTCTCCGCGGCGTGCGACGCTTCCTCGGCCGCATGCATCTCCGCAGCTTTGCAATCGTCCGACCGACGCAGCAGGGCTTCGACGGCCTCATGGAAGCGCCGGGTCGGACTTCCGGGCGTGGTGTCACCGAAGTAGTGCTGCGACCAGGTGCCGAGGCGCTCGCGTGCGGCATCGTCCCCGATCACGCCGTCGAGCACTCGTACAATGTCCCGAGTCTCGCCGGCATCGAGCCATTCGCAGACGCCCAGATAGCCGCCCGCATCGATCTCCGCTTCCGGAGCAAGCGGACGAGTGACCATGAGCGGCTTCCCCGTCGCGAGACGGTCGTAGACCATCGCTGAGATATCGCAGATCGCGACGTCCGGTCGACTCAGCTGCCAGCCGAGGGTCGCCGCCTGGTCGTAGACGTGATGCGCGGCAGGATCAGAGCGGTTCGCCTCCTCGAGCATCGAGATGATGCGTCGATTGCCGTCTCCGAAAGCTGGGTCGACGACGCCACTGCGCGGGTGCGGTCGATAGACGACCCGATGGCGCCCGGAGGCCACGAGCTGGCGCACGATCTCCTCGCCATGGCTGACCACCGAACCATAACTGGCGGCCGGCCGATCCCCCTCCCATGTCGGCGCGTAGAGCACGACGGTGCGCGCATCATCAGGGAAGGGCGGTTCACCCGTGAGATGGTCAGTCTGCGGCCGACCAATCGCCACCGTGGACCGTTCGACGTCGTAGTCCCAGAGCGCGCGTGCCAGACGAGCCCGCGCCGCATCACCGGCGACGAAGGCGCAGTCGTATGCCTTGTGCTGGTTGCTCGTCATATACATCTTGTCGCTTTCGCCATGGTTGACGAAGACGTGCCAGCGGCGCCCGTAGCGCATCATCTGGAAGTTGCGGGTGTTCTGATTGACGTACAAGATCACGTCGAGGGGCTGATCCTCGACCAGCTGTTCAAGATGGGTCACCTTCGGTACGAATGCGACGTCGAGTCCGCTCTCGTGCAAGAGTTGGCGCGCACCCGCCGCGTTTCTCGAGATCAGAAGCACCGGCCACTGCTTGTGCAATTCTGCGAGCGGCGCGTACCACTGCCGCATCTGATAGATGTTCACGTCGCTGTCGGCGAAGTAGACGCCGATTCGATAGCGCTGCAAAGGAAGCGGTCCGCGCTCACCGATGAGTCGGGACACTTCGAAGTAGGATCGGCGCCCCTTGAGCACCCGCTTCACCAGACGAGAGGCTCGTTTGACGTCCTTGGAGAACTGCATCGCCCCAGTTTAACGTCGCGTGCCGAAGCGATCCCGTGAGTCGCCTTCACCCCGGAACCGTTGGATTCGTGGGAGGATCATCGAGTGACTTCCCCGCCTCGCGATGCGCCGCTTCTGCCCGAGCTGCCGCAGCGCCCGGCCGTGAGCTACGTGATGCCGGTGCTGAACGAAGAGGGCTACCTCGCCGACGCCGTCCGCACCATCCTCGAGCAAGACTACGACGGCGAAAAAGAGATCGTGCTTGCACTCGGCCCGTCGCGCGATCGCAGCACCGAGATCGCGCAGGCGTTGGCAGCGGCAGATCCGCGGGTGCGCCTGGTCGATAATCCCGACCCCAATATCCCTGCCGGCCTCAACCGCGCCATCGCTGCGAGTTCCCATCCTGTCGTCATTCGGGTAGACGCGCATTCCGAGCTCACCCCCGATTACACGAGCCGCGGAATCGAGTCGCTTCGCGCGACGAACGCCGCGAACGTCGGGGGCGTCATGCGCGCCGAAGGCCGCACCCCGGTACAACGGGCCATCGCCCGCGGCTACAACAGCCCATTCGGGCTCGGCGGCGGCGCGTATCACGGGGACGGCACGCCGGGTCCAGCGGAGTCGGCGTACCTCGGGATCTTCCGGCGCGAAGCGATCGACGCGGTTGGCGGCTACGATCCGGGGATCCTGCGCGGCGAGGATTGGGAACTGAATCTCCGCATCCGTCGCGCCGGCGGCAGTGTGTGGTTCGATCCGTCACTCCGGGTGACCTATTGGCCACGGGCAAGCTTTCGCGACCTGTCCCGCCAGTTCTTCGCGACGGGTACGTGGCGCGCCGTACTCGTCCGGCGCTACGGCCGCGCCAACCCCTGGCGCTTCTTTGCGCCCGGAACCCTCGTGATCATGCTCATCATCTCGATCGTCGGGCTCGGTCTGCTCGCGTTCGGCGCACTCCCATGGGCTTCAGGGTGGTCAGTGCTCCCCGTGCCCGCGGCCCTGTACCTCCTCGGGATCGTCTACGCCACGATGAGGATCCCGGCTCACAGGAATCTGCGCGAGCGCGGCCTCACCGCTGCGACACTCGTCACGATGCACACAGCTTGGGGAACAGGGTTCCTCCGCGGGATCCTCTTCGGCGGTGGCCGCACCGTCGACCGCTCGCGCGCCTAGGGGCGATGCCACTCAGCCGAGCGAACCTCGTCGCACCAGCTCGTCGACGACCCGCTCCGCCGCATGTCCGTCGTCATGAGGTACGAAGCGCTCTCGCCAGGCGGCGTAGGACTCGGAATACGCGACTCCACGGCGTGCGGTCGCAATGAGTTCATCGCGAGAACTGATCAGCGGGCCGGGTGCGCTCTCTTCGAAGTCGAAGGTGAAGCCTCGCTCACGGTCTCGGTAGTCGGCGAGATCCGGCACGAAGAACGCCATCGGCACCGCCGCAACCGCCGCATCGAACATCACCGAGGAGTAATCCGTGACGAGCAGATCGGCCGCGAGAAATACATCATTGACGTCGGGATGACGCGAGACGTCAATGACTCGTGAATCGAGACCGCCATATCCACCGAAGTGAAGGGTGCGGATGTGCCCACGCACGAGCACCACCCACGGATCCGCTTCGGTGTCGAGCTCTGCGGCGAGCGCGCGCACGTCGAGCAGATCGACGAGGCCGGCCGCCTGACCTCTCGTCCGTTCGCGCCAGGTCGGCGCGTAGACGAGCACGCGAGCGCCGTCAGGTACCCCGAGCTCGCGGCGGGCAGACTGCATCAAGAAGCTGATTCGTTCCGGCCCATTCGGCGATTCGACGGTGGATCGCGCCAGACGGTCATCTCGTGGGTACCCTGTCTCGATGACCTCCCCGGAGTAGACGTAGCTTCGCCTGAACTGTGCCGTCGAGTGCGGGTTCTGCGACAGGAGCAGGCTCCATCGGCGGCTCTCGCGTCTGACTGCGATGCGGGTCTGCAACCCTGGCGACGGTCGGGTGAGCGCGAGGTGCTTGAGCATCGTCCCATGCCAGGTCTGCAAGACCGTCTGTCCGCGCCGGCGCGAGAATCCGTAGCGAAGCCAGTCGTTCACGACGAGTAGTCGGGCGCGGCGTCTCGCGGCGAACCAATCCGAGCCACCGACGAGTAACGGGATCGCGCCTTCCGGCACGACCACTCGTTCGCTCGTCACGCTCCAATAACGAGGCAAGCTCGGAAACCTTGCAGCGATCTCGCGGTCGATGGCGAGGGGATTGCAATTGGCTTCGCGGCCTTCGAAGCTCTCGAAGAAGATTCCTTCAGCGACTCTCTGGTCTGCGGGGAGGTCGAGTCGCCGGATCTCTGCGAGTACTCGCGCGGCAGCACCGCCCTCGGGGTAAGCGTGGAACCTGGCAGCGAGGGCCCTTGCTTCGGCTTCAGCTTCTCGAGCTCCTGCCGGGCTGAGGACTGCGCCGAGCCGCGACAGCGTGGACTCCCAGGTATCGAGTATCCGCCCCGCCGCAGTGACTTCGAGCGGCTCGTAGAGGCCTCGCGTACTCGAATAGTGGCGAAGGTCGGGAGCAAACCAGAGGATCGGTCTGCCGAGCAGCGCGTAGTCGATGGCGATGGACGAGTAGTCGCTGATCAGTACGTCGAAAGCCCCGAGTAACGGGGTGATGTCGGCGGCGAGCCCCGAATGCAGGGAGTGCACTCGTTCGTGCCCTGCGAAGACTTCCGCGTATGCACCGCGCCCACGCGGGTGAGAACGGATGACGAGCCTCGCTCCGAGTTCCGCAAGCCGGGCGCTGATTGCTGCAGCTTCGTCCGGCGTCGGAACGGCAGGATCAGCTTCGCCGTCACGCCAGGTCGGCGCGTAGAACACGAGTATTTCGGGACTCCCGACGCCGGTACTCGCCTCATGCGGGAGTTCCAGCAGTCTCCGCACCTCGGCGCGCGCAGCCGCGGCACGCGCGGCATCACGCGCCTGAGCGATCACCTCATCGTCACGAGGGTCGCCCAGCACCCGCACACGGCCAGGATCCACCCGGTTGGCGCTTCGCAGGCGCTCGGCCACAGTCACGGACCCGGCGACATACAATCCGACGCGCGCCGCCCATACGCGGTAGAGCCGTCGCATGACCGATCTCGCGAAGCCCGGCCCATCGGTCATCGCTGCGATGTGATGGTGCAGGCGCTTGATCGGGGCCCCGTGTCCGAGGTGTGTGACCGATGCTCCTGCGACACCGAAGCGGTTGACGTCTCCGAAGGAGTGCGTGATGACGATATGGCGCGCGGTGAGGGTCTCGCGGAACCCGGCCCAGCTGCTGCGGAGCACGGGAATGAATCCCTCGGCCTCAGCACGCGCAGCTTCCGACTCTTCGCCGATCGTCCAGACGATACGCGCCTGCGGATCACTCGTGCGGAGCTCGCGCGCCACCGCGAGCGCCCCTTCGCCCACTCCGATCCAACTGCCGAAGACCCAGCGGTCTGCACGCCGTGGGACGAACAGCGAGCACAGGAACGAGAGCAGGTACGCGAGAAGCGAGAGCAGCTTCCTGAGTCTGCCGTTCTCGGTCGTGGAGTCTCCGGTGCTCATTGCATCCACTGTAGGGCACGTGCGTCTCGGTTCATGGTCTCGACACCAATGCGGCGGAGCCCGCTTCCGGGTCCCGCCGCATCCAGGTCTCGCCTTACCGACTGAGTCTCGCTTTACTGTCTGAGTCTCACCAGTCGAGCGTGCCGAGCTTTACGGTCGTCTCACCCGGTGTCCCATTTCGGGTGTACTCGACCTGCACCTCGCTGCCGCCGGGATGCATGCGTACGAGTGCTGAAACGGAGGTGCCATCGACTGCTGCGACTCCATCGATCGAGGTAATGACGTCTCCGGATCGCAGCCCGGCCTCTTCGGCTGCGCCACCCTTCGAGACCTCGACCAGCAGGCCACCCGCGTGATTCGCATCGGCATCGGTATCTTGCGACGAATCCGCGACATTGGCGCCGAGCAAACCGTGCGAGGGCTTCTCACCCGCGATGATCTCATCGGCGATGCGAGACGCGAGCTGCGACGGGATCGCGAAGCCGAGACCGTCGCTGCCGGCGGCAGCTTCACCTGCTGCGGAAGCGATCGCGACGTTGATGCCGATCAGCTCACCATTCGAGTTCAGCAGTGCACCACCCGAGTTGCCGGGGTTGATTGACGCATCGGTTTGGATGACAGGAATCGTCACCGATCCACCGGAAGATTGCTGTTGCTGCTGCCCGTCATCAGGGGTCTCGAAACGGAAGTCCCAGGGGAAGCCGTTGCCGTCTCCCTCATCCGGCACGCTTTCATCCTGCTGACCGGGATCCTGCGGAATTAGCGGACTCCCGACAGAGATGCCGCGGTTGAGCGAACTCACGACGCCACTCGTGACCGTGTTGGCAAGATTCAGAGGCGCTCCGATCGCGACGGTGAGGTCGCCGACGTTGAGCTTACTCGAATCTGCAACGGTAATGGGAGTCAGATCGTCGGCCTCGACCTTGACGACCGCCAGGTCGGCGTAGGGTGCCGTTCCCACCACCTCGCCGTCCAGAATGCGGCCGTCGCTGAGTTTGACTCGGATCTTGGAATCTCCGGATGCAGCACCGTCCAGACTCACGACATGCGCGTTGGTCAGGATGTATCCGTCTTCGTCATAGACCACACCGGAACCTGATCCGGCGGTCGTGCCTGAACTGACTTCGAGCGTCACCACGCTGGGGGTTGCCACAGCCGCGACACCCGAGATCGCGGTGGCTGATTCGGGATTGTCGAGGGTGAGCACGCCTCCGCCTGAAGTGTTCTGCACCGCGCTCTGCCCTGACGCATTCGCCGCAACCACTGCCGCGACACCGCCACCGACGAGGCCGCCGAGCAACGCACCGATCGCAAGCCCCGCGAGAAGTCCTCCGCCGCGGCTCCGGTTGCGCTCCGAAGCGCGCCCGTTCTCGACGGATTCGTACCGCGACTGCGCCGCATACTGCGGAGTCGCCTGCGGGGTATCCGTATAGACGGGAGGGGCATATGCGGGAGGGACAGTTCCTGATCCGGATGAGGCGTGCTGCGATTCGGTAGGTGCCGTCGGCTGTGCCTGCGCGTGCGGCGTTGGCTGCGCAGCCCCGAACTTGTCGGAGTGAACCGGGCCATCGGTGCGGGCGGAGGGTGCAGCGGTATCGGGTAGCGGCGACGTGGGCTGGTGTGCGGCCGCGCCGTTCTGATCCTGCTCAGGGGTGATGCTCATGGACTGTTCCCTTTCTCGTGCCTCCAGACTGCCGGGCGAACTTATGAATTAGATATGTCCCGGCTGCAGGACACCTGCGTGTGTGTTCTCAGAAGCGCAGAAGAGCGCGGCGCGACAGCCTAGGGAGCTACTCGGAGCACGAGGGCATGGGGCGGCGGACGCCTTCACGCCCGCCGCCCCGGAGATCACAGCTCTGTGCGTTCTCTCGTCGTTCTGGTGCCTCGCAGCCGACTGAGACCAACGAAGGCTGCGCCGAGCAGCACCGGCACGAGCACTAGGGCAACAGGGAAGCCGGATCCGCCGGTCTCAGGCAGGCCGAGTTCAGTGGCACGTTCGGCGGCGGGGCGTGGCGCTTGCTCAGACGCTGTCACGACGGTGCGTTCATTCGCAATACCGCACCTTCCACGGTGCAACTCGACAGTCTCACCCGTATCGGGGTGGCGGGTCGTGAGATCCTCAACCCAGAATCCTGTACCTGCGCTTCTCGCACGCACCTTTGGCGACTGGTACTCCCCTGCCTTTGGCACATCGATGCGCGCTGTTGTCGCGACCGGCTGAGCAAGACAGAGTTCCTGCTGATCAAGCGCGGCGATCTCTTCGGCGGTCCAGCGAATCCTCTTCCCTTTGCCGTCACGGACTGGCCGCCAAGACTCGTCGTACTTGAACTCGCCGACTTCCGGTCGCAGGTAGAACGAGAAACCGAGCGTCGAGTCCGCTGGTACTCGCTCAGTGACAAGCGCCGTATCTCGAATGGTCTTGCCGACAGTTCCTTCAGGCTGCGCCTGGGTGGTGACCTCCGGAGGGCGGATCCGTGCAGTCTCTGATGGGATGCCGAAGTCATCGCACCACTCTTCGACGAGCCCTCGGGCACTCTCGGGTTGATCCTCAGCCACCAAGCAGGTGCGAACGGTCACCCACCCGCGAGTTTCAAAGGGCAGCGCAATGGGCGCGGATTCCACCGTTTCATGAGGTGCGGAGACAGTTACCGTCGTCTCCGCGACCTCAACTGCGTCCTCTGGCACTTCGGCGGAGCGCTGAGGCTTCTGGTCCGAGCCGAACACTGTCAGTTTCAGCGTTGCCGGTACCCGATCACCGGACTCATCTCGCAACCATGCGCCGTCGTGCAAGGAGACGGACACCCGATCGACCAAAGTCATGTTGTCCAGGAAGACCTCATGATCCAGAAGTTCCGTGTTCCACCTCAGCCGGGTCGGCACGACTTGCCCTTCCTGCACCAAGCCGAAGCGGTCCGCAAACTCGTAGCCAGGCTCAATGAGCCCGGCACTGCGCACCTCTGGATGCTGGTCAGGCTCACGAATGGTCCAGACCCAGGAGTAATACCCGGATTCATCCGCGCGCTCAGATGTGGAAACGGAGTAGCTCCCTGGCCCATCGGAGGCGTCGATACGCGCCCGTGCGGTGACCGGGGCACCCGCTGGAGGTAGGTCCGCCTCACCGGGAGGCGCCACGAAGGGACCATAGAGCACACCATCCGCAATGATCGGCGCAAACTCGACCTTCCCATCGGCGCCGACGCGTGAAGCCCAGGGGGTTGCGTCTTCCGCGACCTGAATATCGACACGATCACGGAAAGCTGCGCCGCGTGGAACGAAACGAGCGGGAACCTCGGTCGACAACACTGGAGAGAATCTCGTATCGAATCGGGCTTCGACAGCATCCAAGCTGCGCTCATGCCGTTCAACGACCGGAGAGATGCCCAACCCGAGCGTTTGCTCTGAGGTTTGGATCGGAGGATGCAGCATGATCTCGGCAGGCCAGCTCACGGTCTCACGACTCCACTCCGCAGAAATGGACACATCTGCGAAGCGCTGCCAGTTCTCGGGGTGCAGGTCTGCAGACCACGACACCCGGCCGGCCTGCTCATTCGTTACCCGATGGCTGACACCACCAGAATCGAACGATCCTCCATCGATCTGCAATTCGGAGGTCCAGGCTGGATAGTCGACGCTGCCGGTAGCTGCAGTCCGGCCGGAGTCGTCGGCGGTATAGGACGACTCAATTTCAAGAGGACCCGGCTCGATCGGTGTCACCACTGCCTCGCGCTTCGCCTCCTCAACCAAGGCATTGGCACGATCGATAATCGCTCCATGACCGTGCTGTCGCAACCAAGCAATGTGGTGATCAAGCCAAGCACTCGTGCCCGGGCCTCTGCGCAGAGTCCAGACAGCGAACTGGACGACCGCAGCCTGCTCAGCGTTGGTAGTCCTGCCGTGCACCCACATCACATAGTTCATTTGGCGTACGGCTTCTCCACGAACCGGACCGTCCCAGACGCTACCGGTCCAGTTGGTCCAGGGCTCACCGTCGTCATTTCGGTACCCGGGGAGCGTATCCGTACGTACTGGAGCAGTCTGATTGCTGACCGGCTCATCAGCGCCGGGTTCAATGCAATACACGTACGTGCGACCGTCGGACGAGAGAAAGTTCCCAACAATCAGGCCGTTGAAATCGATGTAGTGCCCCTTGGTGGCAGCGTGTGCTGGCGCTTCAGGGATTCCCAGCACGCCATGTGTCCCCGGGACGAGTGAGGCAACCAGCGCTACGACGAGCGCGAATACGGTGACGAGGATCGCACGACTTCGGTGTCGCGTCCCTGTTGCTTCGATGGTCATCCGAATCTCCTTCCGCGAAGGAGCTTCCTCCGCGGAGCCATGCTGCGGGGATTCCGGAATGCACGTCGAAAGTTCTCCACAGGTCCGAGCCCAACCACTTCTGCATCGATTCGTCTTCACCCGGGAGCCGTGCTATAGTTAATTCTTGTGCCGCGGGGTGGAGCAGTTCGGTAGCTCGCCGGGCTCATAACCCGGAGGTCGTTGGTTCAAATCCAGCCCCCGCAACGAAAGAAGGCCCTGTGACCAGGGAGAACTGGTCACAGGGCCTTCAGCTTTTCTGATCGACGGTTACTGATCGGCGTTGATTCTCCGGTTACACACGCGAGGGACATCGCAGCCACCGCCCTGGCCCGCAAGAGCTTCATCCTCTCAGTGTGGAGCACGAAGGGAACCCGGCTCGCCCCACGCTGTGGCGGCTGCACACACCAACATCGACACCAGTACCACAGCCGTCGAACTTGTGCGTAGACCCTGAATTCTTCCCAGGGCCACCCCATTCCCCTTGTAGCGTGGAAGCAACAGACAGGGGGTATTTGTATGACGTTGGTCGGGAAGATTAGGCACCGCGACGGACGCGTCGTGTATCCCAATGACGAGCAACTTGACGCTGCTCGTGCTACATGGGTGTCCGGCTCACGGCGAGAGGCAGCCTCGGCGCCGACAACGGATTCGGACCACATCCACCTACAAAAGTTTCAAGCTTTCGGCTCCACCGAACGTGAGGCTCGACTGGCGGAACAGCGGCAACGCGACGAGTTCTTCGATCTCCTGCGACAGGTCTCGGGCTTCCGCGTGCTCACGGATGAGGTGACTTCCTCGTCGAGGCCTGGCTCGGCGACACGGACGACCGAGATCGTCTATGCCGTGGAATCACTCCCGACAACGGGATTCACGAAGTCGCAGCAAGGTCCTCAGGAGCCTGGAATCGACTCCCCGATATTTGCGGAGCTCGTGCAGAATCCGGCGCTCAGCGACGATCTCATCGAACTCCTCGAGGTTCCCGCACAGAAGTGACGCTGAAACGAGCGGCACTGCACTGAGGAGAACTGAACCGCGAAGACCCCCGGGACGTTGATGGACGCCCGGGGGTCTTCGTGCATGCGAACGCGAACGCTATTCCTGCAGCTCGAGAGCCTCTTCGATCGCCTTCTGCAGCCGATCGTCGGCCTTCCCGTAGGCGGTCCAGTCACCTTCCTGCATCGCTTCGTCTCGGTCGGTGAGTGCCTGCCGCATCTCCTGCAGCGCAGACTTCAGATCGCCTGTGGCACCACCGGCGCTCCCAGCGGTCTCTCCGCCGTCGCCGTCGCCGGATGCATCGCCCTCCTCTGCATCAGCTTCGGAGTCGCCGTTGTCGACCACGACCTCGCCATCACCGGCACTCGCCCCGGAACTGCCGCCGAAGAGAGTATCGAGGGATTCATCGAGGGTGTCTTCGAACGCGATCTCATCTCCGAACGAGACGAGCACCTTCTGCAGGAGGGGGAAGCTGGTGCCCGACTTCGCTTCGATGTAGACCGGCTGCACGTAGAGCAGGCCGCCTCCGACGGGAAGCGTGAGCAGGTTGCCGCTCTTCACATTCGTCTCACCCTGCCGCAGGAGGTTGAGCTCCGTCGACACGCTGGGATCCGTGTTGTACGAGTTCTGCACCTGACCCGGGCCTGGCACGGTGTCGCCGGCAGGCAGCTGGAGCAGCTTCAGCGACCCGTACTCGTCCGAGACCGTGCCGTCTTCGGATCCTGCATTCGAGTTCGCGGCCAGGTAGCCGGTCAGAATGTCTCGGGATCCCTCACCGCGCTGATCCGGAATGTAGGTCGAGTAGATCGAGAAGTTGGGTTCCGCCTTCGCCCCGGCAGACAGCGTCAAGTAGTACGGCGGCTGGGCAGGAACCTGTCCCGTCTCAGTGGTGGACGAGCTCACCGGATCGTCCGGCGTGCGCCACGCTTCCTCTGCCGAGTAGAAGACACCGGGATTCGTCACGTGGTACCGGCTGAGCACCGAGCGCTGCACCTTGAACAGATCAGCCGGGTAGCGCACGTGGCTGAGCAGATCGCCGCTCATCTCTGAGACGCTGTGCAGCGTACCGGGGAAGACCTTCTCCCAGGCGCCGAGGATCGGATCCTCGGTGTCCCAGGCGTAGAGCTTGACAGAGCCGTCGTAGGCGTCGACGGTTGCCTTGACGGAGTTTCGAATGTAGTTCACCGGCTCCGGCGCCATGCTCGTCCGCGGGTTGTCTGCGTCGGCAATCGTCTCGTTGAAGTCAGTGACCTCCGAGTAGGGGTACTGCGACGATGTGGTGTACCCGTCGATGATCCAGACGATGCGACCGTCAACGACCGATGCAATCGGCGAGGAGTCGATCGTCAGATACGGTGCGACCTTCTGCACCCGATCGATGGGGTTGCGATCGTAGAGTACCTGAGATCCGTCAGCGACTGACCCAGAGAGCAGCACCTCCATGTCCTGGAACTTCAGGGCGTAGATGAGCTTGTGGAAGATATTGCCGAGCACTGGCCCGCCATCGCCGGAGAAGGTGGTGAGGTTCTGACGTTCCCCGCCGACTTCCTCGGTCGCTTCGACCGACTCGTCGTCAGCCGATGCATCGTCGGCCGAAGCGTCTTCGTTCTCTTCTGCGGGGGCCTCTGCCGCCTCTGCTTCAGCATCCTCGGCAGCGCTTGCCTCAGCGTTGCTTTCGGCATCTGCGGGGTAATCCACCTCGATGGGCTTCGAGCGTTCACCGCCGACAATCGAGTACTCCGGCGAATCCATACCGAAGTAGACGCGGGGCTCGAACTCTCCGAGCTTGCCGCTCGTCGGAATACCGTTCTCCAGGAAGACCGGTTCCCCGCCCGGCGAACGCTGGTTACCGTAAGCCGCGACGAGCCCGTAGCCGTGCGTGTAGACGAGCGTCCGGTTGTACCAACCGCTCTGTGCTTCGACGTTAATGTCGCGGACCGCGGAGACCGTATCTTCGACCTGTCCGTCGATCTCGTAGCGATCCACGTTCAGCGAATTCGGGAACTGGTAGTACTGACGGCTCTGCTCGAGCTGCGCGAAGGTGCGCGAGATGATCTCGGGGTCCATGATGCGGATGTTTGCGGTCGCGACCGCGTCGTCACGCAATGCGCCCGGCTCCGCATCCGTCACGGCGTCGTAGCGCTCCGTCTCGACCTCATCGAGACCGTAGGCGTCGCGCGTCGCCGTGATGTTCCGTTCAATGTACTCGGACTCGAGGCTGCCCTCGTCAGGCTGCACCTGGAACTGCTGAACGGCCCAGGGGTATCCGACGCCCAGCACGAGTCCCGATACGAGGAGCAGCGCGGTGCCGATCACGGGCAGACGCCATTTCCCGGTGAACGCTGTCACCAGGAAGAGCACGGCGATCAGCACTGCGACAATGGCGAGAATCTGCTTGCCCGGGATGACGGCACGTACATCGGTGAACATGGCACCGGTGAGGAGGCCTTCCGGGTCACGCATCGTGGCGTACTGATCGAGCCAGAAGCTGACGCCCTGCAACAGCAGGTACACCCCGGCAAGAACTGCGGCCTGAATGCGCGTCGCCTTCGAAATGCGCACGTCGCGACCGGAGAAGGCGAGCCCGCCATAGAGGTAGCTCGTTGCAACTGTTGCGATGAGGCTGATCAGAATGACGGCGGAAGCGAACTGCACGATGCCTTGGTACAGCGGAAGATCGAAGAGGTAGAACGAGACATCGAGACCGAATTGCGGGTCGGTCTCACCGACATTCTCTCCGTGGAACCACAGCAGCACAGTCTGCCACTGGGACGCAGTCGCGAGACCCGCGAAGATTCCGATAACGGCCGGCAAGGCCCACTTCACGAGTCGACGCAACGGCTCGATGAGCTCTTGGTAGCGGTCGAGCTGGGCGGTGAGACGCGCATATACCGGGCGCTTACGGTAAGCGATATCGATCGCGAAGAAGAGCGGAATCGACATCGCGAGGAATCCGACGAGGAACATCGCACCCGCTGCGATCCACTGCGTGGTCAGCACGGGAAGGTAGTCGAGCTGTTTGAACCACAGCACTTCGGTCATGACCGCCGAGACGGCGAGGAAGCCCAGCACCAGCAGCACAACCAGGATGATCGTGAGGGCGAGGGGAGAGAGTCGGCGCTGACGGGCGGCCGGAGCGGGAGCGTTCTGGTCGGTCACGTCTGTACTTTCCTGAGGGTAGACGACTGCCGGTGACGGCACGGGTTGCCATTCACCCTATCGGGCACCGCTGACAGCAGCCCGAGCGCACGCACTATTCGGTGCTGCAGCGCTCGAGTCCGTCCGGTTCGCCACCGTCGACCGCCAGCTCGATCGCCGAGATCGCGTCCCCCAGCGTACCGACCGGGACGATCCTCAAATCCTTCGGAAGCCGGTCAGGCACGTCACCGCAGTTGTCGAGCGGCATGAAGAAGAGATCGCTCCCCGCTGTCGAGGCCCCCCATATCTTCTGAGGAAGCCCGCCGATGGCGCCGACTTTCCCCTGCTCATCGATCGTGCCGGTACCACTGATGTCGAGGCCACCGGTGAGATCCTCGGCCGTCAGCATGTCGTAGATGGCAAGGGCGAACGTGGTCCCCGCGCTCGGTCCCCCGATGTCCTCGACGCTCATCTCCATCTCGAACGGTAGATCGAAATCGGTCGCGATGATGACGCCGAGCATCGGATCCCCACCGTCCTCCGGAGTCTCAGGAGTCAGGACGACGGTCTGCTCCTCGCCACCGCGCAAGATGACGACGTCGACGTCTTTCCCCGCACCCGTCTCCGAGATCGTCGACCGCACTTCCTCGACACTCTCGACATTCCGACCCGCGACACTGAGAATTTGGTCTCCCTGTCCGAGGACTCCGTCCGCCGGCCCGTGCTCGACGGTCTCCGAAACGATGAGCGAAGCGTCCACCTCCTGCCCCAACTCGCGCAGCGCGGCGACGGCCGCAAGCGACTGGGAAGAGCCCATGAGCACGGTGTTCACCTGATCCCGTTGCTCAGCGGTCACCCCCTCGGGGAAGACATCAGCGAGCTTGAGCAGCTCCTGCCGATCGTCGAGCAACGGCCAGAGCAGTTCGATCCATTTCGTCGGATGCTCGGGTGACCCGACCATCGTGACGGCTACCAGATTGAGGCTTCCGGATGTGGGGTGGGTGCGGGTCCCCTCCAAGCGAATAACGGGCTCGCTTTCGCCGTCGACCTGAATATCTCCCAATGTATTGACGACCGGCCCGGGTCGTTCGATGACATAGGGCGACGGCACCACCGACACCAGCACGACGACAAAGGCTGCGACGAGCGCGGTGAGCAGTTGCCTGGAGCGGCGACGTTCTCGCTCGGGATCTTTCACGGATGGGCTCCCGGTGGTGTTCGCGGACGACGAAATCGGACGGCGAGGGGTCAATCTAGCAGCACAAACTGAGGTCTCTGCCGTAGCGTGGAGGGCGACGAGCGACGGAAGCGGGATGACCATGAGTGCCGACGACGACCACACCCCTGAGAACCCCGATTCCGGGCGAGAGGGGCCCGAACAGAACATGGAGGAGCTCCAGCGCATTCTGCGTGAGATGCTCTCCGGCGGAGCCCAGGGCATGGATCCGTCGCAACTGGCTTCGGCCGCGGGCCTGCCCATCGACCAGCATGCGCTGCAGCAACTCTTCTCGACATTGCAGGGAGCGTTGCAGAATCCCGGCGAGGGCATCGACTGGGGAGTCGCACGACGCACTGCTCTGGAGGTCGCCGCGCAGGCGGGTGAGCACGGTGAGCCCGCACCCGCGCAGCGGGCATTCCCGGTCGCCGCACTGTGGCTCGATGAGGCGACGGAGGTGGGCGCAGCACCGGACGCGCCACGCACCATCACTCGTATCGAGTGGGTGCAGCAGACCATGGATACTTGGGTTTCCCTGGCCGAACCAGTCGCGGAATCGATTACTGCCGCGCTCATGGAAACGATGTCGCAGCAGTTGCCGGAGGAATTGGGTGGAGCCCTCGCGGGAGCTGCTCCCATGCTCCGCAGCGTAGGCGGAACGCTCTTCGCCGTGCAGCTCGGCACCATCATCGGGAAGCTGTCGGGCGAGGCGGTCTCCGGTGGCGATGTCGGGATTCCGCTGCTCAGTGGCGCAGGTCGAGAGGGCGGTGCGTTGCTGCCGAGCGGCGTCGCGGACTTCGCGTCCGGGCTCGATCAGGATCTCGACACGGTGTCGCTCTATCTCGCGGTGCGCGAGCTCGCCCATGCCAGACTCTTCCGGCATACCAAGTGGCTGCGACTGCACCTTCTCACGGCGATCACCGACTTTGCACGGGGCATCAGTATCGACACCGATCGTCTCGAGGAACTGGCGCGCGACCTGGACCCCGAGCAGCCGGAGCAACTCAAGGAGCTCCTGTCGAGCGGGGCGCTGATCCCGCCGAAGACGCCAGCGCAGGAAGCTGCGCACGCTCGCCTCGAAACCATGTTGGCGCTCATCGAGGGGTGGGTCGATGTGGTCACGGCCGACGCGGCCACCCGTATGCCGGGCGCCGAGGGGATTGCTGAGATGGTGCGTAGGCGGCGCGCGACGGGTGGACCGGCGGAGCACGCCTTCGGAACGCTCATCGGGCTCGAGCTTCGCCCCCGTCGATTGCGAGATGCCGCTCACCTGTGGCGTTTGGTCGGAGAACGCGGCGGGGTTGCCGCCCGCGACGGTCTCTGGGCGCATCCTGATCTCCTGCCGACCGCTGAGGAGCTGGATCACCCGGCACGCTTGCTCGAACGACTGGGACTGGCGGGAGCCGTCGACCAAGAATCCGATGACTTCGATCGAGCACTCGCAGATCTCCTGAGCGGAGACATTCCTCCCAATGAGGATCAGCCCCCGCAAGAACGGGGTGGCGCTCAGCGCCCGCAAGAGCGGGATGACGATGAGCCTTCGGAAGGCTCGGAGGACTCCGGCACCGAAGACTCGGGCACGGAGGACTCGGGTACAGACGATAGCGGTCACACTCCGGTCTGAGGCCCGTGAGGCGGATTCTGCCTCACAAGCGGGGCTCAGAGCGAATATGGTCCGGCACCTGTGGATAGCGCCGAGATCCACCCCACAGGATCCCAGACTGGTGCGATGACCCCCTCAGTGATTCGACTTGACCCCGATCTGCCCGTCTGCTGGGAGGATGCGCATACAGTGCGCGTCGGGTTCGACCGGGCAGTCGCACGCTTGCACCATCCCAGTCGCGGTGTGCAACGCATGCTCGAAGCCCTGCGCGGCGGCGTGCGCAGTGAACGGCTCGAGGCGCTCGCCAGCCATGTCGGAGTCTCCTCCGGAGAAGCCTTGCAGGCGCTCGCCGCGCTCCAGCCGGTGCTGCTCAGCGAACGGGTGTCCGATGCGGCAGACTCCCGGGGCCCCTCCGCCAGGCTCGACCGCCTGTCTTACCCAGATCGACGCCGAGCCGTGCAGGCCCCGCCCTCCCCCCTCAACGTGCGTCTCAGTGATGACTCCAGGCATGTGACAGCGCTCGAATCCGCCCTGGCACGAAGCGGTTGCTGTTCAGTACTGTCTGCTCGGGATGCTGAGACCGAATGCGACCTTGTCGTCATCGTTGAGCGGTTCTTCGAGCCTCTGGAGCGGTCGCGCCGCTGGCTGCGATCCGGAACCCCGCATCTCATCGTCCGGTTCACCGACACCGAGGTTCAGGTGGGCCCGCTGGTAGCGGGCCACGGTCGTCCGTGTCTATCGTGCTTGGCTCGTCGGGCCGTCGAGCGCGATCCGGCACTCCCAGCACTCGCGGCCCAGCTCATCGGAACACCGGCCGCGAGCGAGAGCCCTGCTGCGACCGAGCTCGCAGCGGCCGTGGCGATGAGCTTCATCCGTCGATGGCGCGAGGGTGACGCGGCAGTGCACCGGGGCCGAGTCTCACTTCGGGTGCGCCGAGGTCGAGTCACCGGGGCACCCGTGTTCGAATCCGTTCGACCGCATCCGGACTGTGCCTGCGGCGAGCTTCTGAGACTCTGCCCGAGCCCAGAAGATCAGGCGAGCCCGAGCTCGGTAAGAAATCGTGAGGGCATGCGTCCGGATCGGCCGCCGCTCGCAGTACCCGACAGCCGCAACGAGTCTCTCGCCCGAGTCAGCGCAACGTAGGTGAGACGCCGCTCCTCATCAATCGACGCCTCATCGGAGGCGTGCCCGATCGGCAGGAGCCCCTCGCTCATGCCGATGACATGCACGAGCGTCCACTCCAGTCCTTTCGCCGCGTGGATCGCGCTCAGCGTGACCGCGTCGAGCGTGGGCTCATGGTGCGCGTTCTGCCGGGCGATCAGCTCATCGCTGAACTGCCGGATCGAAGTGCCTGCCGGCATCTCATCGCAGAGCGAGAGCAATGCGTTCAATGCATCCCAACGGTCTCGAGCAGCTGCCCCTTCAGGCGGGGTCGTGGTCCACCCACCGGAGCGGAGTACATCACTGACGATCTGAAACAGCGGGCGCTGATCCTCCACCGTCGTCTGCGCCCGAATGAGCATCACTGCCTGCCGCACATCTGCACGGTCGAAGAAGCGGGCGCCTCCGTGCACCCGGAAGCCGATCCCCCGCGACTCGAGCGCCGCTTCGATTCTCGCCGACTGCGCGTTCGTGCGGTAGAGCACCGCCACCTCAGAGGCTGGAGTTCCGGAGTCGATCGCCGTACGGATCGCAGCGGCGACCGCTTCCGCCTCGTCGTGCTCCGTCGCGAACCATTCGAAGGCGGGCGACGCTGCCCGAACCTCGCGCATTGCAGACAACGTGAGGGCTCCCGGACGATCCCGCATCAGCCGGTTCGCCACACGCACGACCGGTTCAACCGAACGATAGTTCCGTTCGAGCTTGAATTGACGCGCATTCGGATGCTCGCTGCCGAAGCGGAGCAAGAACGAGCTCGTGGCGCCGGCGAACGAGTAGATCGTCTGGCTCGCGTCACCGACAACGCACACATCGTCACGAGTGCCGAGCCAGGCTCCGAGCAACGCATGCTGCAAGGGGGACACGTCCTGATACTCATCGACCGTGAAGAATCGATACCGCTCCCGCACCTGCAACGCCGCACGCGGCTCGGTCTCGAGCATGCCCGTGAGCAGTACCAAGACATCCTCGAAATCGATCTGTCTGCGGTCATCGAGCAGACCTGCATAGGCCCGATGGATGTCGACGACCTGCTCACTCGAGAGCCCAGCGGGGGGCTGCCGCTCATCGAGCAGCTCCGCATAGCGATCGAATCCGAGCATCGACACTTTGCGCCACTCGATCTCGGAGGCGAGGTCTCGCAGCGCTTCGGCTCCGAGCCGCAGACCGAGCGACTCGACCGCCTGCGAGACGGTCTGAATCTTGCCCGGCAGCACTCGTGGGGCGGCACCGCCTACGAACTGCGGCCAGAGGTGCCCGAGCTGCGCCAGCGCGGCCCCGTGAAACGTCTGCGCACGCACCCCTTCGGCGCCCAACGCCCGCAGCCGCCCCTGCATCTCCCCTGCCGCTTTGCGCGTGAAGGTGACCGCGAGCACACGAGATGGGTCGTAGACACCTGTTCTCACCCCGTAGGCGATGCGATGCGTGATCGTACGTGTCTTGCCTGTCCCGGCACCAGCGAGAACCGACACAGGCCCCCGCAAGTGGCGCGCCGCCTCCCGCTGCTCCGGATCCAAGGCGTCGAGCAGCTCATCAGCGCCGTTCATCCGGCACTCGCCTTCGATCTCCACGGCTTTCACGGTGTCCATCATCGCGCCCGCGACCGTCATCGTGACCGTCACCATCCTCGTGACCGTCACCGTCCTCGCCGATCCAGCGGTCGAGCAACCAGCGCGCGATCGAAGCACCTCCCGGCAAGGTGATACCAGGTCCGGGGTTCCTCAGCTCGTCCCGAGTGAACCAACGCAGTTCAGAGATCTCGGACGTGTCGGGTCGAAGATCCATCGGATCCTGATCCTTCGACAGCCCTGCACGGAAGCCCAGCATGAGAGATCGAGGGAAAGGCCAGGGCTGGCTCGCGACGTACCGCACGTCGGAAAGCTTCACCCCCGCCTCTTCATAGACCTCCCGCTCGACCGTCTGCTCGAGTGATTCGCCCGCCTCGACGAAGCCCGCGAGCAAGGAGAACCGACCGCTCGGCCAGAGGACGTTCGAGCCCAAGAGCACCCGGTCGTCATGCTCCACAAGCACGATGACTGCGGGATCGGTGCGTGGGAAGTGCTCCCCACCATGCGAATCGAGCCTCGCCCAGCCGCCGTGCGCGACCGAGGTTGTACCGCCGTCACGCGGAGAGAACGCTGCATTCTCATGCCAGCGCAACAGTGCCGACGCGACGGCGACGAGCTCCTGCTCGGCGGGAGTGAGCGAGGCCGCGATCTCGAAGACGTGTCGCCAGTGCTGCTCAGACGCTGCCTCGTCGTACGACCCATCATCAGCGAGTGCGAACACGGGCGACCCGTGCAATCGGCCGAGATAGCACGCCCCCGGTTGTCCCGGCTCTGCCTCGGGCAGGTCGTCACCGTGCGTCGGAGTGAGGACGAGCTCGCTACGGCCGTCGGAGGCGGCGCCGACGAGCACCTCCGGGCCTCGCAGTCGCAACACCCTGGCAGTCGCCTCACGCCAGGCCGCTCGGAGCTTCTCAGCCTCCATGCGGGTCTCAGCATCGCGGTCCAGGACGCCGCTCGAAAACGGAGGCCGATCCTGACTCACTCCGCCCTCCTCCCGGGGTCGTGCGAACGCCGACGGTACGCTACTGGCATGCCCACTACTCCTCTCACTCTAGCCGCGCTCGCGACATCGGCAGTCCCGGGGCTCGTGGTGCAGGGCGTCCGCGACCATGTCGGTGACGGAGACGGGGCGTTCGCCTCAGCAGTTCTGGTCAGCGCAGACGACGACCTGATCGTGCGCGTGCCCCGCACTCAAGCCGCAGAAGTGCAGCAGTCGGCTGAACTGTTGTCGTTGTCGGCGCTCGCGAGTGGTGCGCGTTCCCGTCTGCCGTTCGCAGTGTCTGAACCACGCGGCGTGACCCGTGCCGGAGACACTCGCGCCGTGGTATCGACTTTCCTGCACGGTGATCGGCTCGTCGAAGACACGATCGAGCCCGATGCTCTCATCATCGACTCGATTGCCGCGGCACTGGCTGCGATCCATGAGCTTCCGCACGTGATGGTTCGAGAGAATGGCCTTCCGACACGCAGCTCGGAAGATTCTCGGATTGAAGCGGCACGACTCGTCGAACGGGCCGAGGCCACTCGGCTGCTTCCGGAGACCGTCTTGAACCGGTGGATCGAGCGCCTGCGTGAGAGCGAGCTGTGGGATTTCGCTCCGACAGTGGTGCACGGGTCGCTGAATATCGAGCAGTTGCTCGTCATCGATGACACGATCGTCGGGGTGCTCGGCTGGTCGGAGCTCTCCGTCGGGGACCCGGCCATCGACCTTGCCTGGCTGCGGGGCTCGGGCGATGCAACGCTGGAGCAGGTGCTGCTGCGCTACGCCGAGATCCGCGGTCTCGGAAGCACGTCCCGGTTGTGGTTGCGTACGGCCTTCTACCACGAGCTCGAGGTGGCGAAGTGGTTGCTGCACGGAGTCGAGTCGCACGACCAGACGGTCGTTGAAGACGCGGTCGCCATGCTCGACCGGCTCGTCGACCGAGGGGCATCGAGGCGGGAATCGGCAAGGCACTCCGCCGCGCCGCTCAATGAGGCCGAAGTCGACGACCTGCTCGACAGCGTGCCCGAGGTCAACGACCTGATGTCCGATACTGCGGCATACGAGGCTCTCGACGAGGATCGGGTATTCCGCCTCGACACCGATTTCATCGAGCCGCTCGACGACACCGACGATTCCGCATCGGGGTCGCATGACGGCGCCGGACAGGGATCCTCTGCTGACGGCGGCACCGACGCGGATGCCGACTCGGACATGGGTGCGGATGCGGACTCCGGATCAAGTGCAGCTGCCGGATCTGGCACCGACACGGATGCCGGATCGAACGCAGATGCCGGATCTGCGGATGGTCGCCACGACCAGGATTCCTCACCCGAGGATTCCTGGCCTGAGGACCGGTCTACACGCTAAGACGATCAACTGCTGCCTGCCAGAGCGACTCGAGTTCTTCCAAGCTGCGAGGGTGTCTGCTTGTGAGCTCGATCCCTTCGGAGACGTAGAAGAGGGCGACGTCGATCTGCTCGGCCGGCAGACCGGCCCACAGCGCGTATGCGTGGCGGTAGAGGTCGAGCTGGAAGAAGCGACTGTTCCGCTCAGCTTCGTCTCGAGGCGGGCGTCCGGCCTTCCAGTCGACGACCTCGTAGCGCGCTTCGTCGCCTTCGCCGTATCGGAAGACGGCGTCGAGCTTGCAGACGAGTCTGCGCCCGGCAAACGGCAGGGTCACTTCCTGCTCAACCGCGATTGGCTGCAGATCGGCCCAGCGTGATCTCTCGAAATTCTCGATGAGGGCGGCGAGTGCCGCTGACTCGTCAGGGGCATCGCGGGGGTCATCAGCGGCATCGCGGGGGTCATCGGTGATGTCGTGGGAGTCATTTCCAGTACCGATGTCGAGCGCATCAAAGCCTGAGAGCGCGAGGGCTGTGCCCCGGGCGGTTGTCGCACGCCGTTCCACCCATTCGTGGAACAGGTTGCCGATACGCGTGCGACGATACGGACGTTGTGGGAGCGGACGCAGCGTCCTCTTCTGCGTTTCCTCGGGATCTTCTACAAATTCGTGGAACGACGACGCGGTAATGCGTTCCGGTAGGCGGGCCGCCGCTTGGCCGCCTCTGGCTGTACTCGTGCTCGCGCGCTCAGCGATCAGCAGTTCGACGACCGCATCCACCCGCAGTGCTCCGTCATAGAGGTCCCGGCTCGATGCCTCTGCATCGATCTCTGCAATCCGCTCGCGCACGGCAGTGGCGCCGCGGAGCACTTCTTCTGCGCGGGCGCCGAGCGGATCGAGCGGCCACTGCACCGTTCGCTCTTCACGGGTGCTCGGGTTCTCGTCGTGAGCGCTGTGCCGGGGAATCTCTGGGACGATCTTCTGCTTCGCGAGCTCGAGTAGGTAGCGCGAGGGTTCGCGGGCGGTGCTGTGTCCGCCCCAGTAGGAACCGGTGAGCAGCAGCCGTGAAGCCGACCGTGTCACTGCGACATACGCCAGCCGCCGTTCCTCCTCCTGCTGCCGTTCTGCGAGTTCGGTCGTATACCCGGTGATGACGACTGATTCGCCGTCGACCTTGCGCTCGAATCCCCCCAGCTCCTCACGCAGCTCGGCCTGCGTTCTGGCGAGCCGCCAGTTCAGCATCGGACGTGCCCCTGAATCGCCGCGTAGCTCGTCCGGGAGCTCTCCCGGCCGCAACCACCCGAGTCCCTCCTTGGGAGGGAGCGGCATTTCCCTCTCGACCATGCGCGGGATCGCGACAAGATCCCATTCCAGGCCCTTGGCACCGTGTCCCGTGATCAGCTGCACGGTGCCCGGCTCCGGCTCGGGAACGTGCTCTGCCTCCTGATCAGCTTCTCCGACGCGCTCCAACCAGGCGAGCACAGATGCGAGAGTGCCGTGTTCGTCGGTCTGCAGGAATCGCTCGACGAGGTCGGAGAAGGAGTCGAGATTCGCGCGCGCCACGGCGCCCCCGGAATATCCATTCCGCTCGTTGGCGTCTAGCTCGATATCGATGAGCAGAGCCTCCGCACACGCACGAATCAATTCGAGCACTCCCTGGCCGACTCCGTAGCGCAGGCTGCGCAGCATTCGACCGGCTTCTCTCAGACGACCTCGTCCGACTTCGCTGATTGTCGACAGTGAGGCATGGTCGAGGCTCCGCATGTTCGCGATCTCGTCGAGTGCGTCGATCAGTGTGACGCTGCGGTCAGGGTCGCGCAATGCTGCCCCCCGCTCGAGGTCATCGGCGGTAAGCGGCTGGTGAGCTGCGTCGCGCCTGGAGAACCATGCGGCGCAATCTCGAAGACCTGCGATGTCTGCGGGTCCGATGCGATAGCGCGGCCCGACAAGAATACGGATGAGCTCGCTTCCAGCGTCCGCGTACCACACGCATCGCATGAGACTCAGCACATCACTGACCTCCGGCGTCGAGAGCAGTCCCCCGACTCCGACGATCCGGTTCGGCACCCCGGCTGCTGAGAGCGCTGATGAGACTGCGGGCATCGAGGATCGCCGCCGGAATACGACCGCGGCCGTCGCGAGGTTGCCCGTTCGCGCCAGGTGCTCTGCGCGAGTATCACGCATCCACGCCGCGAGGCGCTCGTATTCTTCGTCTATCGTCTCGGGGAATATCACGTCGATTCCGTCGGCATGGGCTGCCGGAACTTCCGAACCGGCAGGCCTCATTGCGGCCTCATCCTTTGACGGTATCGCTGCTTCTTTGGGTCGCAGTTCTGGTACTTCGACGGGGGATCTCTCGTTGAGCGGTGCGACGAGCGCGTTTGCGGCCCGGAGAATTCCTCCGGGATTGCGCCAACTGATGGACAGGGTCAGCGTCGTACCTGTTGCTCCAGGCGCCGCGAAGTCGCGGTGGAATGCCGCGAGGTTGTCAGCTGAGGCGCCGCGCCAGCCGTAGATCGACTGGTTTGGGTCTCCCACCGCCATGATCGAGCACCCCGAGAACAGTCCCGAGAGCAGGCGCGTCTGACCGACCGAAGTGTCTTGCACTTCGTCGAGCAGCACGATTGGAGAACGATCTCGGAGTGTTCTGATCGCCGCTGGATACTCCTCGATGGTGCGCACCGCAAGAGCGAGCTGATCGGAGAATTCGATGAGCCCGCGCTCATGCTTCGCCGCTGCGAATTGTCGAGCGAGTCCGGTGATGAGGCCGGTCTGTTGAACGGCTCCAACGGCGTCGACGATCGCCTTGTAACTCTTCCCTTTCGTACCTGCGGCGAGCGCCTTATCGTCGTAGGGCAGATCTTGCACACGAGCGAACTCTGAGACGACTTGCTCGACGCGGTCGAAGCTCGTCAGATTGTCGGCGACGGCATGATCGAGCGCGATCGTGCGACGCACGAGCGACGCGATGCTGTCGGTAGCGCCGGCGAGACCAGGGAGGTCACTCGTGCACACGACCTCACGGGCGATGCGCCAGGCTGCGGCTTCATCGATCAGCGTGACGGACGCCGGAAGCCCGGCGAAAGCACCGAATTCCTGGACGACCCCCGATGCGAAGGAGTTGTAGGTGCTGACGTCGGGCAGTTCGAGGCCGTCTTCGAGCACAGCTCGCAACGCTACAGCGCGTCCTGATTCCTCCGGAGATACATCGCCTCGTTCGTCGGCGTCGAGGAGCCGCTCGGTGAATGCGCTGAGCCGTGCGGTAATGCGCTCTCCGAGTTCGCCCGCGGCTTTGCGCGTGAACGTCAGGCCGAGTACTTCTGAGGGGGCGGCGAGGCCGTTGGCGACGAGCCAGACCACGCGGTTCGCCATCGTCTCGGTCTTTCCACTGCCGGCTCCCGCGATGACGAGCACGCAGCCGCCGAGGGGCTGTTCGATCATCCGCGTTTGTTCGTCGGTTGGCGCGAGGGGCTGCGTGCCGGGTGCGGCGAGCAGTTCTGCGATGCGCTGCGCGGAGAATATGGGGGTGGTCATGCGTGGCTCACCGCCGGGATGATGTGGAGACGGCAGGAGCCGCCAGGTGCGAAGGCATTGGAGCAGTGGTGCTCGATGCGGGCGGTGAATGCCGCAGCGGACATCGTTTCCGCTGCTGTTCGGACGCGGGCGAGGAAGAGCTCGCGTGCGTCGTCGTCGAGCGGTGGCTGCACGGCTTCGACAAAGCCGTGACCTTCAGGGGACCGCTGCCGCTGCGGAATCGCATCAGGATGCACGTAGAGCAGCCGCGCTCCCCCGTTCACAACGCTGGACGGATCGTCCCCCGTCAAAGCTCCTCCGAGCGAGAACGCCCCGAGCATGACCCCCAGCTGGTAGGCCTGCATCTGCGCGTGCTGCTCCCGGTCTGCCGCGGTCGGACGACTCCTCCCGGTCTTCAGGTCGACGACCGAAACCTCGATGCGCCCGTCGGGGAGGCGTCGCCCCTCGACCCGGTCCGCATTACCGACGAGGAGTGCACGGTCGACAGGAACCTCGAAGGGTGCTTCGGTACCGAGGAGTTCGCGCGACGAATGTTCGAAGTCGGAGAGGTAGTCGCTGAGCCCGCGAGCCATACGAGTCATGAGGTCCCAGCTACGTTCCGATTCCCATTCGGCGTCGAAGGGAAGGTCATTCCATTCGGCGCGCACAGTTTCGAGGATCTGCTGGGGGTCTGTTCCCTCTGTCCGTTCGAGCGCACGGTGCAGGAGCGTGCCGAGGCTCGATTGGACGTTGCTCGTCCCTCCTCCGAGTCGGTCGATGACCCAGTCGAGCGGGCAACGCTCCGCGGTCTCCATCTGCGAAGGGCTCACTCTCACTTGCGCTTCCGGGTCAACTGTGAGGTCGACGAGGGGCGACTCGGTCGACGGCGGCACAGCGCCGTACCAGTCGTCGGGGTGCGCACCTGGCATTCCGTCTTCAGCGAGGGCGACGAGCGAATCGATAGCTATCTTGTCCTCCGGGTCTCTCGCGACTCTGCGACGCATTTCGGCTACTGCCCCGCGTACTGTCAGTCGGGCGCTGGGAAGGCCGGCAGCGGCGTGACGAGCGTGGCCCAGCGCGAAGAATGCGCTGGGGTGATGGTCTTCATCGCTCACCGCGACCGCGAGTATCTCGTGCCGCGCCCGTGAGCAGGCCTGCGCGAAGAGCCGAAGCTCGTCGTGCAGGGTGTCACGGCGGTTCGGGGCTTCTGCCGTGCCTCCCCGCAACCATCGCTCGAGCGCGCTCACGCCGATGAGGGAGCCACGTGCGCGCAGATTCGGCCACACTCCGTCTTGCGGCCCGAGCAGGCACACCACGTCGAACTCTCGACCGAGCGCTCCCTGAGGCGTCGTGATGGTGACGACATCCCGCTCGCTCCGTGCGGCGAGGGTGTCTTCCGGTACGGAGCTCGAAATCAGTTCGTCGAGCACGTCAGCGATCGGCTGCTCGCTGGCCTGTTCTTCGTGGCGCTGCAGTGCATAGAACAGTCCGAGCACCGCGTCGAGCGACCGGTGCGCTTCATCGGCGAGCGCACCACGACCGGTCAAGGCCTCGTCTTGCAGGCGGGGTGCCAACCGAGTGCCTTCCCACAGCGCCCAGAGCGTCTCGCGAGCAGTGCCGCCATTGGCGTGTACGCGTTCTGCGTCGGCGATGAGGCGTCCCAGCCTGCGCAGCGCCCGTCCCCCCGCACTGTCGACGAGCGGCTCGGCAGCTGCTTCATCGACAGCATCGGCAATGATCCGTTCGATGCGTCGTGCTTCCCGGGCATCGGCACGGGCCGCACGATCCTCCTGGATTCTGAGCGCCGAGCGCAGCCGGCGTACAGCAACCGGATCAAGTCCTCCAACTGTTCCCCCCAGCACCTCAAGCAACTCAGATGGGCGGAGCGGGTCGATGCCGAGTGCGTGCTGCAGCAACCGGATGAGTTCTCGAACCAGGGCATGCTCTCGAAGCACGACTCCACCCGCGCCGACCCCGCAAGGCACTTGCAGACCGGAGAGGATACGAGCCGCGCGCGCGACCTCGCCGCGGCTGCGGCAGATGACCGCCATGCGTTCCCAGGGCACCGGTGCGGACATATCCAGGCCGAGTCTGCGCCGCCGGAGACGATGCGCTATGACACCGAGCTGCTCGGACAGCGTCGGCACGGATGCAAATTGCACGGAGCTGGAGGGCGCAGATCCGGACGGCACGGATGCTGACGGCGCAGATGCGGAAGGCACAGTTGCGGCATGCACAGCGTCCTGAGGCGAGTGGGCATCAAGTGCTTCTGCGTTGCGCTGTGCCCCAGCCCCTGCAGCCCCGATCCGGCGCGTCAGATCGTGCACGAACGCCCGGAGCTCCGGGCCGTGTCGATGCACAGATCCTAAGACGGCTCCCTGCACCTCATCCATCGATTCGTGGCCGCTCGCGCCAACGGCACGAGCGTCGCTCGCCTCGGTCTCTGCTTGCTTTCGAGCGAGCTCAGCACTCAGTCTGGTCAGGGCTTCCGGCCGTTCTCCGTGGAATGCACCGGTCGCGACATCCGGATCACCGAAGAGCCAGATCTTCGTTCCCCGCGCCGCGAAGGCCGCGAGCAAGGCGAGTTCGCCCTCGCCCAGCTCCTGGGCATCGTCGACGAGAATGAGTTTCAGCGGTGAGGTCCAGGTCTCTCCTTCGCTGTCGGTTTCGCCGGTCACGAGCGCCGCCGCACTACGCAGGATCCCGCTCGAGGTCAACTCCCCCGGCCTCACGCTCGCGAGCGCTCGGTCGACCGCTTCCAGGAGATCAAGAGCAGCGCGCCACTGCCTCAGCGTCTCATCGCCCGGGGCACGTGTGAAGCGCTGCTCCCGGCCCTCTCGCTCCAGCCGCACGAGTTCTGATCGCAGCGCAGCCGGGGAGAGCGCGAAATCATCGAGCACCCTCGCGAATTCACGGAGCTCAGCACGAAACTGCGGGCTCCGCAGTACCTCAGGCGCGAGCATGCCCGAGACAACCCCCTCGGGCTCCGGGTTCTCGAGAAGCCCCTCGACGACCTCGGCGATCGCCTCATCGTGAGCGGTTCCGGTGAGCAGCTTGGGAGCGGGCTCTCCGGAAGCCGCGCGTTCGGCGGCGAGCACCGAGAACGCGAGAGAGGCCGGTGTTCGCACCGGGGTCCCCCCGAGCGGGCGCGACAGTCGACGCTCCAACCGGGAACGCACGGAACTCGCTGCGAGCCGCGTCGGGGCGAGAATCACCAACTGTTCCTCATGCCAGCCCGATCGCCCCAGGATCTCGGCGAAGACCTCAACCGCCAGCAGGGTCTTGCCGGTACCAGGCGCTCCGAGCACCGTCGCGTGGAGTCCCGGATCAAACCCGAGCACCTGACGCTGGGAAGCATCGAAATGGAGCATGCATTCAGAGTAGTGACAGCCTCCGACAATCCTCGAAGCACCCCTGCTTTCCGCTGCGCTGCTGGCGAACGAAAGCACGCGCACGGGCAAGACGTCGGAGGGTCGGCCTAGACTCGGATCCGTACCTACACCTTCTGGCAGGCAACCGACGAGGAGACCGTCGAGCAGCCCGCCAACGTCGACAGGAGATGACATGGAAGTTCGCATCGGCCTCAGCAATTCCCCGCGCGAGCTCGCCTTCGAGAGCGACGCGAGCTCCGAGGAGCTACGCAGCACCGTCGAGCGCGCCATCGCCGAGGAGTCGGTCCTGTCGCTGAAAGACAGCAAGGGGCGCCAGTTCCTCGTCAATATCGAGGCCGTGCTCTATGTGGAGATCGGAGCCGATCTCGGCCGCAAGGTAGGCTTCGTCAGCTAGGTTTCATAAGCTCAGCGCACGAGCGGCTGCGTTGCCCGATTCATCAGTTCCCGCCCGGTTCTTCAGATTCCGCGACACGTTCGAGTAGTACTGCGACCTCGAGGTGCCGTGTGTGCGGGAACATGTCAAACACTCGAGCCTCGACCGGCCTCAGTGACGGCATCGCCGCGAGATCTCTCGCGAGACTTTCAGGGTTGCAACTGGAGTAGACGACACTCCTGATCTCATCCGACGACTCCAGCCATGTCGCCAATCGTTCACCGATGCCGCGGCGAGGTGGGTTCACGATGACAAGCTCCGGCCAATCCGCAGCATCGATCCCGAGAGCGAACTCCGTCGCGTCCTGCGCGATGAACCGCACCGGGAGTCCTTCTTCTGCCGCGCTGCGGGACGCCGAGTCCACCGCAGCTTCGCTGACCTCGACACCGACGATATCGACGTCCGAGTTGATCCCGCTTCGTTTCGGTTCCTTCATGTGCTCCTGCGTCACCGCATGCCCCTGCAGCGCAGCTGCACAGTGCAGGGCAAAACCTCCGACGCCGCAGTAGAGATCCCACATCGAAGCCGGTGCTGTGCGCGTGACCCACTCCGCTGCCTGCGCGTAGAGCGCCTGTGCGACCGCCGTATTCGTCTGGAAGAAGCTCTGCGGCAGCAGATGCAAGGCTACCGGGCCGAGATCCATTTCGAGCGATGAGCCGAGAAGAATCTCTTCCTGCTCCCCTTCGAGCACTGCTTTGTGCTCTGGAAGCAGATTCACCGACACCACAACGGCTTGGGGCAGAGATACGCGCAGACGGTCAAGACGGGCGCGGATCCGGAACAGCCCCTCGCGGCTGCGCACGACGAACCGCAGCATGAGATCGCCTCGTGCCCTCGAACGCGGCACCGAGGTGAGTGACGCCGCTCCCGCACTCTTCACGGGCGCCTCCGTGACGTGCACGAATTTCAGCTCACCGCGCCGCCGCCGTACGTCATACGGTGCCAGGCCGGTCGATTCCAGGAAATCGGCGATGACCGGAATCGCTTCTCGGATGCCGTTCGACTGAATGAGGCAGTCACGCAGATCGACACCACTGCGATCGGGTCCGAGAATGCCGAGCGTCAGCGCCCCGGTTTCACCACCGACGACCAGCTTCGCCTTGTTCCGGAAATCTCGCACGCCTCCCTCGACGGGCGACAGCCATGCCTGCTCGGGTACCGTCCGCAGAAGCTCGCGGCACCGAAGCTGCTTCTCAGCGAGTTGCCTCGCATACGGAGTTTCGATGAGCGTGCAGGATCGGCACGCCTCCGCCTCGAAGTAGTCGCAGTGCACGCTCGACATGCGCGCCTAGGCAGTGAGACCGAGCGAATCCATGCGGCGGATGTGGTCGGCGATCAGTTCGGTGAACACGGGTTCGACCTCGCTCGAATCGAACGGACGGTGTTCGCTCAAGGTCAGTACCGCTCGCGATACCAGCAGCGTATCGCCGACGAGTCGCCGCCCCCACAGCGCAAGGCGGCTATCGATGGACGGATCCGACGCGATCTCTGCGGCCAGAAGCTCATGCAGTTCAGCCCGCCCGGTGTCTTCGCTGAGAGTCGTGATGGCTTCGGCGCGGTAGTTGTCGTCGAGCCCGGCTGCGAGCGTGGCGAAGAAGTGGTCGAAGAGGCCGCCCACGAGGTAGAGCGAGAGAATGTGCTGGTGCCAGTCGCCGACCTCGGTGCGCCGCACATAATCCTCGATCACCGGAGTGAAGGGGCGCATCACAGTGTGCGGTTCCTGGCCCCGCCGGCGAATCTCGTCGGTGATCTTCTGATGCTTCGAGAGCGTCTGCCCGGCGACTTTCGCGAGCACATTCTTCGCTTCGAGCGTCGGCGCACCGGATACGCCGCGAGTGGCCGCCTCGTAGAGCTCCAACTGCAGATATGCGGTCAGACCGAGGAACGGAAGAATTCCCGGCGCAAACTCTGCGAGCTCAACGCGCTCGGCATCGGAGTGATCGTCGCGGGAGCGCAGTCTGCGCATGGGAGTCTTCGACTTCCGCAGGCCCTTGATCCACTCGAACACGGGGACAGCTTAGCGCGCCTCCGACGGCACACGGGAATGGCGGGAATAGACTGTTCGGGAATACCACAATCGCTCGGCACCGCGGACGTGCCGGCTCGCTGCGCCTGGGAGAGAAACAGTGCGTGGCTCACCACATATCTGAACAGGACGCGAAGTGACCACTTTCCTCGAACTCGGGGTCGACCAAGACATGGTCGACGCTCTGACCGACGAGGGCATCACCGATGCCTTCCCGATCCAGGAACAGACCATCCCCCTTGCCATCTCAGGGCAAGACATCATCGGCCAGGCCAAGACCGGTACCGGCAAGACATTCGGCTTCGGCCTGCCGGTACTGCAGCGCATCGGCTCCGACCCCACTGCTGGTGTGCAGGCACTCATCGTGGTGCCGACCCGTGAGCTGTGCGTGCAGGTGTACGAAGATCTGGAACTCGCGTCGAAGAACCGACGCGCGACAGTCGTTCCGATCTATGGCGGCAAGGCGTACGAGGGGCAGATCGAACAGCTGAAGGCCGGGGCACAGGTCGTGGTCGGCACTCCCGGCCGTCTCCTTGATCTTGCGAACCAGCGGTTGCTGAATCTCGGCGACGTGCGCGAGATGGTGCTCGACGAGGCCGACAAGATGCTGGATCTCGGATTCCTCGCCGATATTGAGAAGCTCTTCTCATTGACCCCTGCGACGCGCCACACGATGCTGTTCTCGGCGACGATGCCGGGCACGATCGTCACGCTCGCCCGACGTTTCATGTCGCGACCGATTCATATTCGTGCGACCGATCCTGACGAGGGCGCGATGCAAGCCAACATCGAGCACAAGGTCTACCGCGCCCACTCGCTCGACAAAGACGAGATCATCGGCCGGATCCTGCAGGCCGAGGGTCGCGGCAAGACCGTCATCTTCATGCGCACGAAGCGCGCTGCGGCAAAACTGCAAGAGGAATTGGTGGATCGCGGCTTCTCCGCCGCGAGCGTGCACGGTGATCTCAATCAGGATCAGCGCGAGCGCGCTATGGCCGCGTTCAAATCGGGTAAGAAGGACATCCTCATCGCGACCGATGTGGCCGCACGCGGTATCGATGTCGACGATGTCACGCATGTGATCAATCACACAGTTCCCGATGACGAGAAGACCTACTTGCACCGTGCGGGCCGCACCGGGCGAGCAGGCCGCACCGGCATCGCCGTCACCTTCGTCGACTGGGACGATCTGCACAAGTGGGCGCTGATTGACCGCGCACTCGATTTCGGAACCCCTGAACCGCTCGAGACCTACTCCTCGTCCCCCCACCTGTACGAGGACCTGAACATTCCCGAGGGTGCAAAGGGCCGACTCAAAGCGACCCCGGTCAAGGAGCGCGCACCGCGCGACAGCTCACGCGGCTCGGGGCGCTCGAGCGAGGGCGGATCGAGCGGACGCACCCGTAATCGGCGCCGCACGCGCGACGACAACCCGCGCGGTCGCGGTCGTGGCGAGACTCACTCGCATGAGCAGCACGGTCATGATGCCGAAGGCCGGAGCGAGCCGGGCGCCTCGAACGAGGTACCCGCCGACGGCGCAGGATCGGAGCGTCCTGCGCGCCGCCGTCGTCGGCGTCGGCGCAACTCGGAGCGCCCGTCGAGTGAGGCCGCTCAGTCGCAGGCTTCGGGAGAGGGCAGCGACTCAGCGGGCGACACGTCGTCGGCCGCTGAATAGTCGAGTTCGGACCGGATGAGCACCGTCTGAGCTGAGCGTTTCGCTCAGCTCAGACGGTGCTTCGGCGACACCTCGTACGTGTTCTCAGGGTCGGAGAACACGACGTCGCCGAGGGCCGTGTCGATTGCGGCGAGCGCCTCTGCCTCGAGCTTCACGCCGGAGGCCTGAACGGTATCTGCGAGCTGCTCGGGGCGCGAGGCGCCGACGAGCGCCGCCGAGATGTTCGGATTCTGCAGCACCCAGGCGATCGCGAGCTGCGGCAGCGTCAGACCCGCCTCGTCTGCGATGGGGCGCAGCCTCTGGACGGCTTCGAGCACATCGTCTCGGAGGAAGCGACTGATGAACTCGGCACCGTTCCCCTCGTCAGTGGCCCGTGATCCTGCTGGTGCCGAACGCCCCGGCAAGTATTTGCCCGAGAGCACGCCCTGCGCCATGGGAGACCATACGATCTGCGAAATGCCGAGTTCCTCGGAGGCCGGAACCACCTTCCCCTCGATCACGCGCCACAGCATCGAGTACTGCGGCTGGTTCGAGATGAGTTGGAATCCGAGCTGCTGCGCGAGCGCATGCCCCTCGCGCAGCTGCTCCGCGGTCCACTCCGAAACACCGATGTAGAGCGCCTTCCCCTGGCGTACGACATCGGCGAAGGCTTGCATGGTCTCCTCGAGTGGGGTCTCGGAGTCATAGCGGTGCGCCTGGTAGAGCTCCACATAGTCGGTGCCGAGGCGCCTCAAAGAGCCATTGATCGATTCGAAGATGTGCTTGCGGCTCAGTCCCGTGTCATTCGGGCCCTTCGGCCCGGTCGGGAAGTACACCTTCGTAAATATCTCGAGACTCTCACGGCGTTGCCCCGCGAGCGCCCGCCCAAGCACCTCCTCGGCCGCCGTGTTGGCATAGGTGTCGGCCGTGTCGAACGTCGTGATTCCCGCGTCGAGCGCCGCATGCACCGTCGCGACTGCCGCTTCATCAGCCACTTGTGACGCGTGCGTCAACCAGTTGCCGAGAGTGATCTCCGAGATCTTAAGTCCACTGCGACCGAGGTATCGATACTCCACCATGAGGCCACACTAACGGAGTGCGCTGCGTGCGGGAACAGCGTGATGAAACTGTGCGTGGGGATCAGCGGGGATGCACGGATCTGCGTGGATCAGCGTGCGAGTACAACGTGCGCAAGACACTCCGTCATCGAGGAACGGCTGCGATCTCGCGGATCGTAGCGACCACCTCGGGTCCGCTCTGACACTCGCCGAGCCGATTCGGCTTGCCGGCGCCGTGGTAGTCGCTGGCCCCTGTAACCGAGAGACCCAACGCTTGCGCGGCGCTCCGCAGCGGCGGCAGCCACTCTGCGCGATTCTCGGGGTGCTCGAGCTCGATTCCCCACAGGCCAGCGGCCGTAAAGCGTTCGAGGGCTTCCAGCTCGACAGGGCCGCGATTGCGTCCTGCAGCCGGATGCGCGAGTACCGGGACCCCGCCCGCAGCACGCACGAGTCCGATCGCGGCAGTCGTGTCTACGGCATGCGTGGGGAGATAATAGCGAGACCCCGGACCCAGAATCCCTACGAATGCCGCACTGCGGTCGTCGAAGTATCCAGCGGCGACGAGTGCATCGGCGATATGCGGCCGCCCCACGGTCCGAGCATCTTCGTCGCCGACGACGTCAGACCAGACGATGCGATAGTCGACCGCGATCATTTCGACCATGCGCTTCGCACGCAGCACACGGGAATCCTTCACCTGATCGAGTTCGCGCTGCAGCGGCGCGTATGACGGATCGAGACCGTAGGCGAGCAGGTGGGTGGAACGATGTCCGTCGCGCGTCGTGATCTCCATACCGGGAAGGAAATCGAGTCCCAGATCTTCGGCTGCCGTGCGCGCCTCGTCCCATCCATCACTCGTGTCGTGATCGGTCAGAGAGATCCCCGAGAGGCCGAGCCCCACCGCCTCCCGCACGATGTCCGTCGGACTCGTGGTTCCGTCCGAGCAGTAGGAGTGGGTGTGCAGATCGTAGCCGTGCTGCGCTCTGGATGCTGCCATTCCCTCATTGTAGGAGGTTGTACTCTCTCGGCCAGCCGAAGCTGACGCGACTTCCCTTCGTCAGGAACCCTGCTACGACGCCAGATGAGCACTTCTCCAGCATGCGGTGGGAGGATGGGGCGATGAGCGAGACCCAGCAGGCCACCCACGAGGCGGAGATCGACAACAGCGCGCGGAGCACCTCACCGAACGGCGAGGACTTCCTCCGCTACATCTCATCGGGGTGGGCCGAACGATCCGACAGCTTGCCCGAAGCACATCCGGTCGCGCCCTTCGCCGCGAAGCGACGAGCGGCACTCGCCGCCCAGTTCCCCGGTCGACGCATCGTCATCGAGGCCGGGCCGATGAAGCAACGATCAAACGACACGTTCTACCCGTACCGCCCGCACAGCGCCTTCGCCCACCTGACCGGGTGGGGGTCGGCAAGCGAACCGGGGGCGGTGCTCGTGATCGATGCCTCGGGCACGTCGGTCACGGAAACGCTCTTCTTCCGTGAGGCAGCTGGCCGGAATAGCGACGAGTTCTTCGCGAACCCTGAGATCGGCGAGTTCTGGGTCGGGGCTCGTCCGACGCTGGCACAGGTATCTGCGCTGCTGGATCTTCCGACGGCTCCACTCGAATCCTTCGATTCGGAAACCGACGATCTCAACCTCTCCGACGAAGATCTCGCGCGCGCGACCTCGGAGTTGCGCTTCGTGAAGGATGACTACGAGCTCGCCGAGATGCGCGCTGCAGTCGACGCCACTGCGCGCGGATTCGACGAAGTACTTGCATCGCTCCCCCGGGCAATCGCGCACGCCCGCGGCGAGCGCGTCATCGAGGGCGCCTTCCAGCAGCGAGCCCGCCTCGACGGCAACGACGTCGGCTACGAGACGATCGCTGCGGCCGGCTCACACGCCTGCACCTTGCATTGGATCCGCAATGATGGGCAGGTGCGCGAAGGCGACCTGCTGCTGCTCGACGCGGGTGTCGAGCTCGACAGTCTCTATACCGCTGACATCACTCGTACGGTGCCGATCTCGGGCGAGTTCAGTGACGTACAGCGTCGCGTCTACGAGGCCGTGCTCGAAGCCGCAGATGCCGCGTTCTCGATCGTGCGCCCCGGAATCCGCTTCCGGGACGTGCACGACACCGCGATGGCAGTGATCGAGCGCCGCGCCCGCGAATGGGGCCTCATTCCGGAATCACCGGGCGCGATCCCCTATCACCGCCGCTACATGGTGCACGGCACAAGCCATCACCTCGGCATGGATGTGCACGATTGCGCACAGGCACGACGCGAAATGTACCTCGACGGGGTACTCGAGCCGGGGATGGTCTTCACGATCGAGCCGGGCCTCTACTTCCAGCCCGATGACCTCACGGTACCCGCGGAGTACCGCGGCATCGGCGTGCGCATCGAAGACGACGTCGTCGTGACCGCGGACGGTTGCGTGAACCTGTCGGCGGGCATCCCCCGCACTGCCGATGAAGTTGAGAACTGGACTCGGGAGCGGAGCAGTCAGCGCAGAGCCCCGGCCGCACCATGACGGCTACGACTTCTGCGCGTGCTCCACGAGGATGCGGCGGGCGTCGTGCAGCAGAGCAGCATCGGCGACCAGGTCGTAGCGGCTCGCGACGAGCTGCATCACTGAAGAGAAGTCCCGGCGATTGCGATTCATCGAATACGACAGCACGCCGAAGAGCATGCCGAAGCCGGCGCCGATCGCGATCGCAGCCGTGAAGACACCGGCGATCGCCTCGTTACCCGGCTGAAAGATGAACAGCAGCAGTCCCAGGAAGAGGCCGAGGTACGCGCCGGAGAGCGCACCCATCAGCGCGACCCGGCCGTAGCTCAGCTTTCCGGTGACACGCTCGACACTGCGCATGTCGTTGCCGACGATCGACACCTCGCGCACCGGGAAGTCCGACCTGGCGAGGATGTCAACGGCATGCTTCGCATCTTCGTACCGATCGTAGGTCGAGATAATCTCGCCCTTCGGTAGCTCGGGCATCTGAGGGATGCGACGCGACGAGAAGGGCCCGGGAGTGCTCATGCTCCCAGTCTCCCATGCCTCGGCTGTGGTGGTGCCGTGGTTCGTCAGAAGCGCATGAACAACTTCCCAGTGATCCCAGTGTCCCCAGCGATCGCAGCGTTCACAGAGTTCCCAGGGGTCAGCCGCGGGAGCCCCCGAGCGAGTACCTTAGAGGCGTGAGCAATTCGAGGATCTTCGTGGGGCGTCTAGCGGGGCGAGGCGTGTTCGACCCGGTCGGCGACAGGATCGGCAAGATCAGAGACGTGCTCGTGGTCTATCGGGCTGCCAGTGCTCCACGAGTCGTTGGTCTCATCGTCGAGATTCCCGGTCGCCGGCGGGTGTTCGTGCCGATCAATCGCGTCACGTCGATCGGCGCCGGGCAGGTACTGACGACCGGGCTCATCAACGTGCGCCGTTTCGAGCAGCGGCGAGGCGAGACTCGCCTCATCGCAGAGATGATCGGACGCGGTGCGACGCTTCCCGACGGTACGACCGCAGCGATCGAGGATGCTGCGATCTCCCGCACCCGTGGCGGCGAATGGGTGGTTTCAGAGCTCTTCGTCCGCAAGGCGAAGACCGGGGCACCGTTCTCGCGCGGCGAGTCGCATATCGTGCGGTGGGCGGACGCGAAGCTGGTTCATCCGCCGACGGGCGAACAGTCCGCCGAGTTGCTGATCCAAACTCTTATCGATCTGAAGCCCGCCGACCTCGCTGATTCCCTCCTCGAGCTCCCCCAACGTCGCATGATCGAGGTGATCGGCGAGCTCTCTGATGAGCGCGTCGCAGACGCGGTTGAAGAGATGAGCGAGCCTGATCAGTTGGCTCTTCTCGCACAGCTTCCGTCCGACCGCACGGCCGATGTGCTCGACCAGATGGAGCCCGACGACGCGGCCGACCTCATTGCGGCACTTCCGCAGGCCCGCGGCGAGGAACTGCTCGACCTCATGGAAGATGAGGAGGCCGAAGAGGTCCGTCGCCTCCTCGAGTACGACGCAGATACTGCGGGCGGATTGATGAATCCGGCTCCGGTGATCCTCGCGGCCGAGTCGAGCGTTGCCGAGGGGCTCGCGATGATCCGCCGCGCCGAGATTCCTCCGGCGATGGCCTCAGCAGTGTTCGTCACACACCCGCCCTACGAGACGCCGACCGGCGAGTTCCTGGGCGTGGTGCACTTCCAGCGGATGCTGCGCTTCCCACCGCACGAACGCCTCAGCGCACTGATCGATACCGAGATCGAACCGGTGACCGTGCACGCGAGCGCTGCCGAGGTGTCACGCAGACTCGCCAGCTACGATCTCGTCGCCTTCCCTGTCGTGGATGATCAGAAGCACCTCGTCGGTGTCGTCACGGTCGACGATGTGCTCGATCACCTGCTGCCGGATGACTGGCGGCATGCTGATGATGAGTCGGAAGGGGGCGCCTGATGGGACTCTTCTCTCGCAAGCCCGGCCTCGACGCGCCTTTGGCGCGATCCTCGCGATCGTTTCGCGAAGGTCATGGCAGGCAGGAACGATTCGGTCGGTGGACGGAAAGCATCGCTCGGGGTATGGGTACGCCGTGGTTCCTGCTGATCCTGAGTCTCGTGTGTGTCGCATGGCTCGCCTGGAACACCTGGGGCCCTGACTCGTGGCGGTTCGATTCTGCAGCGCTCGGGTTCACGGCGTTGACGCTGATCCTGTCGCTGCAGGCTTCGTACGCGGCGCCGATGATCCTGCTGGCGCAGAACCGGCAAGATGACCGCGACCGGGTGCAAATGGAACAGGACCGGCAGCGTGCCGAACGCAATCTGGCCGATACGGAGTTCCTGGCTCGCGAGGTAGTCGCCTTGCGACTCGCGATGAAAGAGCTTCCGGATCGCGACTTCCTGCGCTCCGAACTGCGCGCACTGCTGTCCGAACTCGAGGAGGATGAGGAGAATAAGGATCCCTCCGGCGAGGATCGCAGCCCCGATTCCGAGGAGACCGGACGGTGAGCATTCGGGATGCCGCCTCCGCACCTGAGCGGCGCGTCTGGGAGGCTCTCGACGGCGTACGCGATCCTGAGATTCTTCGTCCGATCACCGAGCTCGGTATGGTCACCGGGGTCGACGTCGATGCGCAGGGAACCGCAGTCGTAGAGGTGCTGCTCACGATCGCTGGCTGCCCTGCGGCCCGACGAATCGAGGAAGAGACGCGCAGCGCTGTCGCGGGGGTTCCCGGAATCAATGAGGCACGCATCGATGTCGGTGTGATGAGTCCCTCGGAACGTCAGGCATTCATCGAGCGTGTGCGAGGGTCTCGCAGCACACGTCCGCAGCAGTTCGGGTCGGACTCGCTGACGCGCGTTCTCGCCATCACCAGCGGAAAGGGCGGCGTGGGGAAGTCCTCACTCACCGCGAACCTTGCCGTCGCTCTCGCCGCGCGCGGCCTCTCGGTGGCGCTCGTTGATGCCGATGTCTTCGGCTTCTCGATTCCCGGCATCCTCGGCCTCAGCCACGATGGCGCCGTCGAGCAGCCGACCCGCGTCGATGACATGATCCTGCCCCCGGTCGCACACGGGGTGAAGACGATTTCCATTGGAATGTTTCTCGGCGATGCCGATCCTCGGCACACCGCAGTCTCATGGCGCGGACCCATGCTGCATCGCACGATCGAGCAGTTTCTGCGTGATGTCTGGTTTGGTGATGTCGATGTGCTGCTGCTCGACCTCCCTCCGGGGACAGGTGACATCGCAATCAGCGTGGGCCAGCTCCTCCCGCAGGCCGAGGTCGTCGTCGTAACGACGCCGCAGGAGGCGGCTGCCGACGTCGCCGTGCGCAGCGCCCTCGTCGCCAGGCAGACTGGCCAACGCGTCGTCGGTGTCATCGAGAACATGTCCGGTCTTGCACAGCCCGACGGCACAGTACTCGATATCTTCGGAACCGGAGGCGGGGCGCTCGTCGCAGAGCGACTATCGTCGCCGGCGACCGAGGGACAGGCATCAGAGTGCCGGGCGTCGTCCACGGCCGAGGTCGGATCGTCGCGCAACGACGATCAGGTTCCTCTCCTCGGCAGCGTGCCGCTGAGTCCGGCATTCCGTGCCGCGGGCGATGCGGGCACCCCTGCAGTGCTCGCCGCACCAGACGATCCGGCTTCCCGCGAGGTACTGCGCATCGCGGACCGCCTGGTGCACCGACCTGAGGGTCTTGCGGGGCGCGCACTCCCGTTGACCCCCTGACGATACTCGGTTACGTCATTTGAGAGGAATCAAGCTCCTAAATGCGTGCACGAAGACCAGGACTCACCCAGTCAGTGAGGAGAACCTTACCGGTGTTCCCACGGAAACGACCGCTCATGTATTCGGCATAGACCGGCCGACTATCTCCGAGCCAGCTCAGGTCATCGACACCAGATGCGGCCTCCTCCAAGTCAAATGCCCCCTCTGCAGGCAGATGTTCCAGACTGGAGGATGCAGAAACGTCACGTGACACCAACTGACGAAGCATCACTCCATCAGTCTCTACGTCAGGCAGCACCTGCACGAGAAACGTTGGAGAGTTCGGAGCTAGTACTGACGGGCGGTTGGGCCCCTCACCTACGACCAATGAGGCCCGAGCGGCGGCCGTCGGGCTACATAGCTCCGCGGTCACTGCACGGCCCGTTCGCTGGAAGTGGATCCTCCCGTACTTGATAGGGAACCCCATTTCTCGACCGGCCATACCGCCATAATCCTTGTTCTTGAAGCAATGCGCATAGAACCCCCCGACGTTCCCCTCGTACGAAGCCGGAATCACGACACCAAAGGAGGTATATGGCGCACCGAAGGTGTCTTCGTATGGGGCAAAATTCTTCGTCCAGTCGTACTTCACAACTTCGATCCATGCGTACGAGCTGACGAACTCCAGAGGAGTTGGCTTAAGGATCGATCTGACGGCCTCCTCGTCGACTTCGAGGAGAATGGATATCCCCTCGCAGTCGCCTTCGTATGAGGTAATCGAACTATACAGAGGGGCGTGAAGCGGGTGGTTATTGGGATTCAGCATACCCGTACTTTCGTGGAATAGGAACTAGGAAACAAATATGAATGAGATACGTAATCAACTATTCGATCAGCCTCGGTTCACCAACATCCAGGATTGCCTCATCAATATTATTTGCGGATAGAATCTGAGACAGTTCACCATTAGCACGAATATCTGCGAGATTAGCATTGAGCGCATCAGCAAGGCCATCATTGTTGAATGTCGAGATCAGCGCGATCTGGGCTGGCTCCTTCGTCGCAGCGACCGCATCAATCGGATCTACAATTTCTACTCGGTAGTCTTCATTATCCTCATACAGGTACTGTGCTGCCACAAGTCCATCTACAGCCGCATCGAGGCGTCCGCTCTCCAGGTCGGCATACATCTCGACATTGCTCTGATAAACCCGAACTGAATCCCCTAGAAGGTCGTTCATGTCTTCGACCCACAAATAACCACCCACCATGCCGGTCGTCTTCCCAGAGAGTGCGGAAACGTCAGAATATCCTTCCCTCGAGATCAAAGCCATACTATCCGTATAGATTGGGTCGGAAAGGGCTACCACGTCCGCACGTTCAGCCGTTCGATAAATTGCCCCCAGCGCAATATCAGCTCGCCCACTTTGTACGGATGGAATATTTGCAGCAGGTGAATTATGAACCCATTCGATTGGTAAGCACTCTCGATCTGCAATCGTCTGAATAATGTCCACATCGACACCCTCAGGATCACCGTCGTTGTAGAGCGTTATCGGAGGAAAATCGTACATCGTCACCGTGAGCACACCTGGCTCGATAGTGTCGAAATCGTGCTGCGGAACGCAAGCGTTGGCGGCCTCCTCCGGTTGGGATCCGGAGGCGCATCCCGTAGCCCCCAGGAGAATTGCAGTGCAGAGCAGCGTGGCATGTCCTACCGCGCGAGATATTTTGGTCATGGTTGTTCCCTTCATGCGAGAGTTAAGGTCCAGGAGCAGAATTGCGAATCGCAGATCCTAGACAGAGAGCCGTCGGCATGAGTAGAGACATACCGCCGATGGCAGAGAGATGGATAGCACTACCAGTGAGCTACCAAATCCTTGGAGGGTATATTCGTGCGCAGATCAACGCGATGACAACGTTTCGAAACGCTCAATCAGTCCGAGGCAACCAGATGACGGAACCGAACTGAAGAGGCTGCATGATGGTAACGCCACCATACCGAGATACTTAGGTCTTCACTACTTCCGCGCAGGAGGTCAGCTCCTCGACTCGAGCATTCATCATTAAAATTCTGAGAAACGTTCCAACAACGAAAACTACGTCGATATATAGATAATCCATTCCGCAGGCAAGCACAAGTAGAGTTACCGCGATCCCTGGAATCTAACTATAAGCAGTCCTGCGCGCAAGAATACATCAAACCTGTTCACAGGATTGAGTACGACACAAGTATCTGTGTGTCAACAGATCAACCTAGAGGGCGAATACACACCTCAGAAAAAAGCTAGTCTTACCGCAGCTCAAAAAGAAATAAACACATAAGGCGGACTCTGCTTAAAGTAGCCGCGCTTCTTCCTTTTGGCCAACACCTGAGATCTCCTTTGATCACTCACTTTTCAACTAGTCAAATCCTACGCAGAAGTTATCACGAGATTGGCAAGCCGTCAATACGCTTCAAGAAGGATGCGGTCACACCAAGTCGACTAGCTTCTCGACTGCTCACTGCAAGATGCCGAATCAACAGCACGCCGGTTCATTCGCGGCCAGGTCAGGTCGCTTCGTCGTCGAAATACGGCGTGCCATCAGTGCGTCGCAACTGGTCCTGCTCATGTCGCCGCTGGGCCGTTTCCGCGACACGGGTCTGCCGAGCCGTGGCGTTCGCCTCCCGCTCGTCTTCGAGCAGTGCGTCGCGAATAATGCGTCGGGGGTCGTACTGTCGTGGATCCAGCTGCCGCCAGTCAACATCTTCGCCGACCTCATCGCGGAGACGATCTTTCGCCCCGTTCGCCATGCGCTTGGCGCTCCGCACGAACTCGCCGAGCTTCTTCGCATAAACCGGCAGACGCTCCGGGCCGATCACGAACATGGCGATCATCAGGATCACCATGATCTTCTCGAATGACAGGCCCATAGCACCCCTATCGTACTCCGAGCACCGCTGGATGTTTCCCCTCCATCCAGCGTGTGCTTCGAGCACGAGAGGCCCCACCGTCTAGCCTGGGTAGGTGCGGCGGTCGCCGCAGTAACCGGTGCAGGCAGGCCTGGAGGACACGTGAGCAAGCTCGAACGCAACTGGCAGTTCGCGGAGCAGTACCCGACCGAGACTGATGCGCAGGTGCGCGCCCGCAGACTCTCGATGGAGTTGGGCGTGGAACCCGTGAGTCGCTCCGTCGCCGCACATCTCTCATCACTTGCCGTGATCAATCGCGCCGAAGCGATTTGCGAGGTTGGCACCGGTGTCGGAGTCAGTGGGCTCGCGCTGCTGCGTCACGCCCCCCAGGCCACTCTCACATCGATCGATGTCGAGCCAGAGCACATGCGCGAAGCACGCGCGATCTTCGCTGAGGCCGGCCTTCCTGCCGGACGCCTCAGACTCGTCGAGGGGAAGGCTCAGCACATCCTCCCCCGATTGAACTCGTCGGCCTACGACATTGTGCTGCTCGACGCGGAGCCCGAGCGGCTGCTCGAGTACCTCGAGTACTCGCTGGCGATCGCGAGACCGGGAGGCTGCATTGTTGTTCCGGGTGCATTCGCCCATGGCCGGGTCGCAGATCCGGCTGCGCGCGATGAGAAGACACGAACGATGCGGGATCTCCTGACGATGGTGTCCGAGTCGCCGTCCATCGCAGCAACGCTCTCTCCCGTCGGCAATGGGGTGCTCACCCTCACAGTTCTCCCGACACCAGACGACGAGTAGTTTGCTCGAGAAAGACGAAAGCAGGCGGCCCCACGGAGCCGCCTGCTTTCGATTACGACGGTCTCTCGCCGACGTCGCTGTGACCTAGTCGCCGAGCACGCCGTTCAGTACATCGCGAAGCTCCGTCGCTTCGTCATCGTTGACAGAAACCACCAGACGACCACCGCCCTCGAGCGGCACTCGAAGCACGATCACTCGGCTCTCACGCACCGCTTCCATGGGCCCGTCGCCGGTCCTCGGTTTCATTGCCGCCATGGCGCCTCCTACAGAATGGGTAAACTTCCTCCTCTATTATCCGACAATTCGAAGCGGCATGGAAATCGGGTGTCAATCATCGCCGACTGTCGACCACTTACCCCGCCTACGAATCAGCGGTAAGCCACGCACGCAGCGACTCGTAGGAATGCTCGATCTGGGCGACCGGCACGCGCTCATCGTCTGCGTGAGCGAGCAATGGATCTCCCGGGCCGAAGTTCACCGCGGGGATCCCCAGCGTCGAGAAGCGCGACACATCGGTCCACCCCTGCTTCGCGACCGGCTCCTTGCCGACGGCAGCGACAAAACCCTGAGCCAGCGAGGCGTCGAGCCCTGGTCGGGCACCTGGTGCCAGATCCACAATCTCAATCTCATCAGCACCGGTATCGGCGAAGAAGTCTCGCACGTACGCGACAGCTTCGTCTTGTGAGCGACTGGGCGCGAAGCGGTAGTTCACGGTAATCACGCAATGGTCGGGAATGACGTTGCCCGCTACCCCGCCCTCCACACGGACGGCATTGAGGCCCTCCCGGTACTCAAGCCCATCGACCACGATGCGCTCGGGGTGAAAGGCAGCCAGCTTGTTCAGTGCTGTCGATGCGCGATGGATCGCGTTAATGCCCATCCAGGCCCGCGCCGAATGCGCCCGCCGGCCCGAGAACGTGATCGTCGCCCGGAGTGTGCCGTTGCAGCCGCCCTCGATGGTGCCATTCGAAGGTTCTCCCAAGATCGCGAAATCTGCCTCGAACAGTTCGGGGCGATTGCGCTGCACTCGACCGAGTCCGTTCAGATCGGCCGCAACCTCTTCGTGGTCGTACCAAACCCAGGTGATGTCGAACGCCGGATCGTCAAGCTCCAGGGCGAGCTTCAATTGCACTGCGACGCCCGCTTTCATATCAACGGTGCCCCGTCCCCAGATGTAGGCGTCACCGGTCGCAGAATCGGTCTCATCACGCACCGGCAAGTTGTCGTTGATCGGCACCGTGTCGAGATGCCCCGCAATCACCACGCGGCGAGCACGGCCCAGTTCGGTGCGAGCGACGAGCGTATCGCCGTCTCGAGTGACCGAAAGATGCGGTGCACCGCGGAGAACGACTTCGATGGCATCTGCGATCGTCTTCTCGTTACCCGACACCGATTCGATATCGCACAGCCGACGCGTCAGCTCGACGGGGGTATCGCGGGGATTCAGTTCTGGGACGCTCGTACTGGATTCAGGGGCGCTCGTGTTCACCTGATCCAGCTTAGAGGGGAGGCGCAGACCGGTGGTCGATGCATGTGATTCAGATCCTTTGTAGACCCCTCAACAAGAGGTCGCCGGACACTACTGTAGGTTTCCGAGAAACTCGACTGACCTTCACTGAGCCGCAGAATCATGCGGATCTTGGGCCTCCCATTGTCGGTGGTGCATAGTGTACTTCCTGTATGCCCACCTCTTCCGCATCTTCTGCCTCCCGCGAGCACGCAGACCTCGTGTCTCGGCTCGAGCAGCTCGAACATCGCCGTCGGGCCGCCGACGCGGAACAATTACGGGTCATCGGAGACCTGGTTACTGTGGCTACTGCTCCGAGACGTCACGCTCCCGAGCCAGAGGGTCGCCGAACCCGAGCCATGTCCTTCGATCCGACTGAATTCGCTTACCGTTCCCTGCGAGCCGAGATCGCCCTCGTACTGGGCACTAGTGAACACCGGGCCGAGCGGCTCATGGACCTGGCCTTCCGTACGACCACGAGCTACCCGAATCTGATGAGGCGCCTCAAGGCCGGTGAGATCAATATTCAGCATGCGCAAGTCATCAGCGATGAAGGAATGCTCATTCCAATCGGAGACGATCCGGTGCTCGTCGAACGGCGCGCAGCCTATGAGCAGACGACGCTCGAGGCGGCACTCGTTGAGACGCCGACCAGGTTGCGCCCCATCGCGCGATCTCTTGCCGAGAAATGGTCGGATTCCCCGATCGAGACACGGCATGAGCGAGCGCGGACCGGGCGGCGTGTGACGGTGTGCGATGCGGGAGAGGGTATGGCTGATCTCTACGCGCATCTGCCCGCGATCGAAGCATATGCGATCCACGATCGATTGACCCGGATCGCAAAGGCGTCGAAGCAGCACGTAAACGGGGCACCCCAGGCGCCTAGCTCCACGGCACCTGATGGTTCCACAGCCGATGAGACCAGTCCAAGGTCGCTCGACCATCTCAGAGCTGACGCGCTCACCGACCTGCTGCTCTCCGCTGATCCCTTCACGCTGGAGACGGGGTGCTCCGCCGAGGCCATCCACGCCCGAATCCAACTCATCGCACCGGTGGAGATCGTCGAGCCGGTGGAGACCGTCGAAACAACCGCATCCACTAAAGACTCCAGGGAGGCTGGCGCCGCACCACTTCCCGGCGAACTCGCCGGGTATGGTCCGGTCGATGCGGGTGAGATTCGCAAGTTCATTACGTCGAGCACTCGCTTCCAGAAAGTTCGAACGAATCTCGGTACGGGCGAAGTCCTGTCGGTGGAGAACTACCGCCCCAATGAGGAGATCCGCCGTAGAATCACCGCCCGGGATCGCAGATGCAGGTTCCCCGGCTGCCGTGTTCCCGTGCCGCGCTGCGACCTCGACCACACCAAAGACGCAGCCCTCGGTGGCCCGACCTCGACCGACAACCTCGCCGCACTGTGTCGCGGCCACCACACCCTGAAACACCATTCGGAGTGGAGCGTGCGACAAGAACCGAACGGCATCCTCGAATGGACGAGCCCGACAGGACGAACGCACCGAGACCACCCACCCGGCCTGCTTTCGCAACCTCAGCGGCGACGGTTACCTGATGCGACCGATTGGAAGAGACAAGGGCCGTTGCCTCCCCGAATAAGCTGCGTGCGATTCGAAGCACCCGAACCGCCCGAGATGCCGTTCTGACATTGGGCCCCTGGTCGGCTTGGCGTGGGCGTGTCGGTGCGCGGGGCAGGTCGGAGCGGAACGGAACGCAGCTCAGCGCGGCCTAGCAAGGCCTAGCAAGGCCCAGCAAGGCCCAGCGCGGTTCAGCGCAGCCCCGAGCCGCATCCGCTGGCTAAGCCCAGTACGCTATAGGGTCATGACCGAAACACGCTACGCATGGGCCGCAGGCCTCGCCACATACGCCTCCGACGGAACCGTTCTCGATGCTTGGTTCCCCTCCCCCGCGCTCGGCCGGCGCCCCGAGGGCCGCGACCCCTGGATCGCTCCCGCTGAGCTCGAGGACCTCGCCGGGTCTGACGATCTGCGCGGCGTCGAGTTGCGCCCGACTGCCCTTGAGATCGACCTCGACGCGGCGCCCGCAAGCACCGAGGATGCGTATTTGCGTCTCCAACTGCTGTCGCACTGCCTCGTACAGCCGAATTCGATCTCGCTCGACGGCATCTTCGGCAAGCTGCCGAACGTCGTGTGGACCCCGGCCGGTCCGGTGCAGCCCGAGGTCTACACCGCCAAGCTGCCGCTTTTCAAGCGCGCCGGTCAGACCGCAATCGGCGTTGACAAGTTCCCGCGTCTCACCGACTACGTCACCCCGCAGGGCGTGCGCATCGCAGACGCCTCGCGCGTGCGCCTCGGCGCCCACCTCGCTTCCGGCACGACTGTCATGCACGAGGGCTTCGTCAACTTCAACGCGGGCACGCTCGGCGCATCAATGGTCGAGGGTCGCATCTCGCAGGGTGTCGTCGTCGGAGACGGATCCGACATCGGCGGCGGCGCGTCAATCATGGGGACGCTGTCGGGTGGCGGCACGCAGCGCATCTCGATCGGTGAGCGCGCCCTGCTCGGCGCGAACTCCGGTATCGGTATCTCGATCGGCGACGACACTGTCGTAGAGGCCGGGCTCTACGTGACGGCTGGCACCAAGGTGACGCTGCCGCACGGCACGGCTGATTCGAACGGCGAACCGGTCGAGGTGAAGGCATCCGAGCTCTCGGGAGTCGGCCAGTTGCTGTTCCGTCGCAACTCACGCACCGGCGCCGTCGAAGCACTGCCGCGCGAAGGACAGGGCATCGCGTTGAACTCCGAGCTGCACAAGAACTAGATCGAGGCCGCTCAACAGCGAAAGCGAAGCACTCCGCCGGCGAAGAGTCCCGGTCGGAAAACCATCCGACCGGGACTCTCTTGCATTGCGTGAACGAATTCGCACTGCGTGAGCAAGTTCGCACTGCATCAGCGAATTTGCTCTGCGTCAGCGATCCAGGTGGCGCTCCTGAGCTCCCACGTACAGCTGCTGCGGCCGCCCGATCTTCGTGTGCGAATCTTCACGGGCCTCGCGCCACTGCGCGATCCAGCCCGGCAGTCGCCCGATCGCGAACAGCACCGTGAAGGTACGGGTCGGGAAGCCCATGGCCTTGTATATGACGCCGGTGTAAAAGTCGACGTTCGGGTACAGCTTGCGCTCCTTGAAGTAGTCATCTTCGAGAGCGATCTGCTCGAGCTCCTGCGCCAGGTCAAGCAGAGGATCACGAACGCCGAGCTCGGCAAGCACACGCGCGGCACTGTCCTTGACGATGCGGGCCCGCGGGTCGTAGTTCTTGTAGACGCGGTGACCGAAGCCCATGAGCTTGATCCCCGCCTCCTTGTTCTTCACGCGCTCCACGAAGGACCGCACGCCCTGCCCAGAATCACGGATCTGCGCGAGCATGTCGAGAACCGCCTCGTTCGCGCCGCCGTGCAGCGGCCCGGAGAGCGCGTTAATACCGGCGGACACCGACGAGAACATGTTCGCTCCGGTCGATCCGACCAGTCGCACCGTCGACGTCGAAGCGTTCTGCTCATGGTCGGCATGCAGAATGAGGAGCTTGTCGAGTGCGTCGACGAGCACCGGGTTCATTGCATAATCTTCAGCCATGTTGCCGAAGTTCAACCGGAGGAAGTTCTCGACGAAGCTCAGATTGTTGTCCGGGTACAGGAAGGCCTGACCGATCGACTTCTTGTGCGAATACGCAGCGAGAACCGGAAGCTTCGCGAGCAGGCGAATCATGTTGACGTGCACGAACTCATCGACGTTCGTGTCGAGGGAGCTCTCGTAGTACGTGGACAGCACCTGCAGGCCGCCCGACAGTGCCGCCATCGGGTGGGCGGTGTGCGGGAGGCTCTGGAAGTAGTACTTCATGTCCTCGTGCAACAGCGTGTGGCGACGAATCTCACCGTCGAACTGCGACAGCTGATCGGGCGTCGGCATCTCTCCGTAGATCAGCAGGTAGACGACCTCGAGGAAGCTCGACTTCTCCGCGAGCTCCTCGATGGGATAGCCGCGATAGCGGAGGATGCCTGCCTCGCCGTCGATGTACGTAATCTCAGACTTCGTGGAAGCCGTATTGACGAAGCCGTAATCGAGCGCCGTAAGACCCGTCTCTTTCGAGAGCGTACTGACATCGATCGACGACGGCCCGTCCGAGGATGGCAGGATCGGAAACTCGATCTCCCGATCCTTGATCGTCAGCTTGGCGCTGGCGGGGAGCGCGCCCGGAGCGGTTTCAGTCACGAGTTTTCTCCTTGTGGGGTCTCATGCCGGCGCCTCAGGTCCGACGCGCCCTACCTCACACCATATCTGGTGCACTACGCCGCCCGCGACGGGAGCAGCGCACTTCTCAGACTATCTCGACATCGAGCGAAAATCGAACGCATATACATCGAACGGGCGGGGATCCCAGTCGGAATCCCCGCCCGTTCGGCAGGACGCGGTGCGATCAGCTGTACGCTCCCCCACGCCGTACTTCAGGCGGCCGCCGGAGCGGCCAGGAGCTCGCACGAAACCGTCAGGCGTTCACACAAGGCCGTCAGGCGTTCGCGCTCTCGGCGATGCGCTTCGCCGCTATAGCGATGTTCTCGTCGGTCGCGGTGAGCGCGAGGCGCACGTGCTTCGGCGAGTCAGTCCCGTAGAAGTGTCCGGGCGCAACCAGGATGCCGAGCTTCGCGAACTCCTCGGTGGTCTCCCAGGCGTCGACGTCACGGGTCACCCAGAGGTAGAGGCCGGCCTCACTGTGGTCGACACGGAAGCCGGCAGCCTCGACCGCGGGGCGCAGCACCGCGCGACGAGCACGGTAGAGGTCGAGCTGCTCGGTGACGTGCGCATCGTCGCCGAGGGCAACGATCATGGCCTCCTGCACAGGGGCGGGCAGGATCAGCCCGGCGTGCTTGCGCACCTCAAGCAGTCGGGAGACGACGGCCGGGTCACCCGCAAGAAACGCCGCACGGTATCCGGCGAGGTTCGACTGCTTGCTCAGCGAATAGACGCTGAGCACACCGGTGTGGTCGTCGCCGACGACGTCACGGTCGAGGATCGACGGGATCGGCGTCTGATCCCACGGCGCATCCCAGCCGAACTCGGCGTAGCACTCATCGCCCGCAATGACGGCGCCGAGCTCACGAGCCCGCTCGACCGCAGCGCGCATGCGGTCGGTGCTGAGTACGCTGCCATCCGGGTTGCCCGGCGAGTTGATCCACACGAGACGAGTGTTCTCCGGCCATTCGGCGGGGTCATCACTGGCAACCGCATCGGCGCCGACGAGCGCCGCACCCATTGCGTAGCTCGGGTACGCGACCTTCGGGAAGACAACCGCCTCACCTGGACCGAGACCCAAGAAGAACGGCAGCATGGCTACGAGCTCCTTGGAACCCACCGTAGGCAGCACAGCACTCGGATCGACGGTCACACGGCGCCGACGCTCGAACCATTCGGCGATCGCCTCACGCAGCTTCGGAGTACCTGCGACCTGCGGGTACGCATGCGCATCGGTGGCGACGGCGAGAGCCTCGCGCACCTTCGCGGGTGTCGGGTCGACTGGCGAACCGATGGAGAGGTTCACCATCCCGTCGGGGTGCTGGGCCGCGCGTTCGGAATAGGGCGCGAGCTGGTCCCAGGGAAATTCGGGAAGTGGACCTCTCATCGGTGATTACTCTCCTTGAGGCGGCAAGGCCGCGATTATGGGGTGGTCGAAATCGTAGGCACCGACCTTTGCGGCACCTCCGGGCGAGCCGATCTCGTCGAAGAACTCGACGTTGGCCTTGTAATAATCGGCCCATTCGCTCGGCAGGTCATCCTCGTAGTAGATGGCCTCGACTGGACACACCGGTTCGCAGGCTCCGCAGTCGACGCACTCGTCGGGGTGGATGTAGAGCGACCGCTCCCCTTCGTAGATGCAATCGACCGGACATTCATCGACGCAGGCGCGATCCTTCACATCCACACACGGAAGTGCGATCACATACGTCATGACGACTGTCCCTTCACTCGCTCACAGATGCCTCCATCCTATCGTCACCCGCGAGCCGGTGATCCGAGTCGACTCCGAGCCTAGCACCGGTTATCGATAATCGAAAAGCATTTTTCGGGATCGCGTGTCGCCGGCTATCCCACCGCAATCCACGGCCACACGAGGCTCGCGAACCACATGGCGGCCAGCATCACCGGACCGAACGCGAACTCTGTACCGCGCCCATGGCGTACGAGCGCGATCACTGCACCAACCGCACCGAAGATTCCGAGGCCCAAGAACACCGCGAAGAGGGCTGCACCAACTTCGGCCCCGAACACCCAACCCGGCAGAAACCCGATGATCGGGGCCAGTTTCACATCCCCTGCCCCGATAACCGGGCGCATCACTCCACGGGGCACGGCCCACAGCACCAGCATCGGCGCGCACACCACCGCGGCCCCGAATAAGCCCCCGCCAACGCGCTCCCACTGCCCCGCAAGCATCGCGGCCACCGTCAGCGGCACTGCAGTGCCGATCGATATGACCGACACGTCTGGGTTCGGGAGGCGACGAGCCACCAGGTCGATCCAGGCGAGCCGCACTGACCACGCCGCGCACAGTACGAATGCGGCGCCGGCGACCCACCACGCCACTATCTCCACAGACGGTCCAGCATGCTCAACGGCTCAGCCCCTCAAGGACCCAGCCGCTCAAAGACCCAGCCGCTCAAGCTCCGTCGCTTTGAGGCCTCACTTCGTAACTTCACTTCGTAACTTCGGTACCGATGCCGTGCTCGGTGAAGATCTCGAGCAGCACCGAATGCGGTTCCCGGCCATCGATGATGGCCGCCTTGCCCACGCCGCCGCGCACCGCATCGAGGCAGGCACGCATCTTCGGGATCATGCCCGACTCGAGCGACGGCAAGAGCTCCTCGAGTTCAGCCGCGGAGATGCTGGAGACCAGCGACTCCCGGTCAGGCCAGTCGGAGTAGAGTCCGGTCACATCGGTCAGGATCACGAGCTTCTCCGCGCCGAGCGCGCTCGCGAGCGCCGACGCCGCCGCGTCCGCGTTGATATTGAGCGAATCCCCCGGACGATCCGCGTCAGGCGCGATCGACGAGACGACCGGGATCAGCCCGGCTTCAAGCAGCGCCAGCACAGGCTCAGTACGCACCCCGACGACATTGCCCACGAACCCGAGGTCAACGACCTCACCGTCGACCTCAAACGGTGGACGCCGTCGACCGATGAAGAGCCCGGCGTCTTCACCCGTGGTACCCGCCGCGAGCGGCCCGTGCGCATTGATCTCGTCGATCAGTTCGGGGTTCACCTTGCCGGTGAGCACCATGCGCACGACCTCCATGGTCTCCGGCGTGGTCACCCGGTAGCCGCCCTTGAACTCGCTCTCGATTCCGAGGCGCTCGAGCATCGCATTAATCTGCGGCCCCCCGCCGTGCACGACGACCGGACGGATACCCGTATGCCGCAGGTACACGATGTCCTCCGCGAACGCCTTCAACAGATCAGCATCAACCATCGCGTTGCCACCGAACTTGATCACCATGATCGCGTCGCGAAACTTCTTCAACCAAGGCAACGACTCGATGAGCACCTGGGCCTTTGCCGCAGCCTGCTCGTGGTCGAGGGTCCTCGTCGTGGTGCTCATAATGCGTCCCTAGCTCGAGTAGGCGGAGTTCTCATGCACGTAGTCGTGCGTGAGATCGTTCGTGCGAATCGTCGCCGTGCGATCCCCGGCGAACAAGTCGATCTCGACATGCGTGCGCCGCGGAGTCAGGTCGCACTCGTCCACCGGACGATCAGGAGCGCCCGCATGGCAGAGACGCACGCCATTGAACGTCACATCCACCTGATACGGGTCGAATGCGGCCTCCGTCGTTCCGATCGCGGCCAACACCCGACCCCAATTGGGGTCGTTGCCGAAGATCGCTGCCTTGAAGAGGTTGTTGCGTGCGACCGACCGGCCCACCTCAACGGCGTCGGCGTCAGTCGCGGCGCCGCGCACTTCGATATCAATGTCATGGCTCGCACCCTCGGCGTCGACCTGGAGCTGCGCCGCGAGCGAATCGCAGACGGCAGCGAGCGCCGCGGCGAACTCCTGCTCATCCGGCACGACCCCGGAGGCACCGCTCGCGAGCAGCGTCACCTGGTCATTGGTCGACATGCACCCGTCCGAGTCCAGTCGGTCGAAGCTGGTACTCGTCGCGGCACGGAGTGCGCGGTCCAGGGCTTCGTCGTCCAGACGGGCATCGGTCGTGATGACGACCAGCATCGTCGCCAACCCGGGCGCGAGCATTCCGGCGCCCTTCGCCATCGCCCCGATCCGCCATCCGTCCCCGGAGTGCGTTGCCGTCTTCTCGACCGAGTCGGTCGTCATGATCGCTGCGGGTGCCGTCGCATCATCGTCGGCGAGCGCCTCGAACAAGGCGGGAACTCCCGACACGATCTTGTTGCGGAACTCCGCATCGCCGGTTCCGATCAGACCGGTCGAGCAGACGAAAACCTCGCCTGTAGGCACGCTGAAGTGCTGTGCAACGGCTTCGGCCGTCATACGCGCGGTCTCGTATCCGAAATCACCGGTGAAGCAGTTCGCCCCGCCCGAGTTCAGGATGATGGCACGGGCCGTCCCTTCCTGCTGCACCTTGCGGCTCCAGAGAATCGGGTTCGCCTGGGCCCGGTTCGTGGTGAAGACCGCAGCACTCGCCGGCGACGGGCCGTCGTTCACGACCAACGCGAGATCTGGTTTGCCCGTGCTTTTCAGGCCGACCGCAATGCCCGCCGAACGGAAGCCGGTAGGGAATGTGACTGTCATGGTGCAACTCCGTTCACTGAGAGACCGGTTGCCTCGGGCAGGCCGAGAGCAATGTTCGCGGATTGGATCGCCGCACCTGCTGTGCCCTTCGCGAGGTTGTCGAGCGCAGCGACCACCACGGCCCGCCCTGCGGCCTCGTCGATCGCGAGCCCCATCAGGCATGTGTTTGCCCCGAGGGTGTCGGCGGTGCGGGGGAAGACGCCTTCGGGGAGCAGGTGCACGAACGGCTCGTCGGCGTAGGCCGACTCCCACGCGGCGCGCACCTCGGCCGCGGTCGTGCCAGGCACCAGCCGGGCAGTCGAGGTCGCAAGAATGCCGCGACTCATCGGCACCAGTACCGGCGTGAAGCTGATGCGTGGCTCTGTAGCCGCTCCGGCATTTCGAAGCGCCTGCTGGATCTCGGGGATGTGTCGGTGGCTGCCGCCCACAGCGTATGGGTTCGCAGTTCCCATGAGCTCAGCGCCGAGCAAGTGGGTCTTTGCGGCCTTGCCCGCGCCGGACGGACCGACGGCGAGCACCGAGACGATGTCGTCAGGCTCGATCACCCCCGCGGCGATGCCGGGAGCCAGCGAGAGCGCCACTGTCGAGGCGTTGCAGCCGGGGGCGGCGATCCTCGTCGCACCAACAAGCTGTGCGCGCTGCCGCTTCAGTTGAGACGCTTCTGCTGCACCTGCACCCCCCGCGGCATCTTCCGCGCCGGCGACGATGAGCTCGGGCACGCCGTACGTCCACGGCTCGAAGAACTCTCCTCCGTAGAACGCCTCCCAATCCGCTGCGTTGGTGAGACGGTGGTCGGCGCCGCAATCGACGACCAATCGCACATCGGTGAGCTGCGCGGTCAGCGCTCCAGAAGCCCCGTGCGGCAGCGCGAAGAAGACGACATCGTGCCCGTCGAGCACTTCAGGGGTCGTCTCACTCAGCGTCAGGTGCGCGAGCGACCGCAGGTGCGGCTGCGACTCGATGAGCGGCCGCCCGGCACTCGAGTGCCCCGTTACGGTTCGGACCTCCAACTCAGGGTGCCCATCCAACAGACGCAGCAGTTCACCGCCCGCATACCCGCTCGCTCCGGCAACCGCGACGCTGTACACCATGCTGTTCTCCTGGAATCTTTCGCAACTCTCCACGCGCTATCTCCGCGCGCAGACACGTGCTCTATTCTGGCATTACCCGGTCTACCAGTGTTCGACCGTGATTCACCGACGAACGGAGTGCTTTGACAGACGCAGCCCAGGTCACGCTCGACGATGCGGATCGCCGTCGACTCCGGCGGTTCGAGACCCGAGTTGGGGTGGTGGCTTCGGGCGGTAAGTTCTGCGATGGCTGGATCCTCGCCGTCATCGGTGTCGCCCTTCCATTCGCGACGACCGGTCTCGGCATGACCTCCACGCAGGAGGGCCTCATCGCCTCCGCATCACTGATCGGCATCTTCATCGGCGGCATCGTCTTCGGGTGGGTCACCGACAAGATCGGTCGCAAGAAGATGTTCGTCTTCACACTGCTGACCTTCCTCATCGCGTCGGCGCTGCAGTTGGCGGTGCAGGATCCCATGCAGTTGTTCTGGCTGCGCCTGATCATGGGCATGGCAGTGGGCGCCGACTACGCGATCGCCGGCTCGATGATCGCGGAGTTCACCACCAAGAAGCGTCGCGGGCCCTTCCTGGCCGGCATGATCGGCTGGTGGTACGCAGGATTCTCGCTCTCGGCCATCGGAGCGCTCATCGTGCTGAACCTCTTCCCCGACAGCCCTGACCTGTGGCGCTGGATCCTGGCGAGTGCTGCAGTGCCTGCCCTGATCATGCTGCTCGCCCGCATCGGTATGCCCGAGTCACCGCGCTGGCTTGCCGCCCAGGGGTTCACCGTCGAGGCGAAGTCGATCGCGCAGCGTTACCTCGACCCCGAAACCGCTGCCGACGTCTTCCTCGAACAGAGCGGTGGTCACCCCAAGGCGTCATACGCGACGCTCTTCTCGAAGCACTACATCCGCCGGACCGCGCTCACCAGCATCTTCTGGATGGCGCAGGTGACCCCGTTCTTCGCGATCTACTCGTTCCTGCCCACCGTCTGGGACAGCCTCGGCATGAGCGATGTCGGTGATTGGGGCACCGTGATCCTCTACGGCTTCCTCCTCCTCGGCAGCATCGTCGGCGCTATGGTCGTGAACCGCATCGGTCGACGGCGGCTCCTCATCTGGCCGTTCGTGATCAGTGCCGCGGCGCTCCTCGTGCTCGGCTTCTGGCCGACCGCACCCGGCATCGTCGTCGTCGCCTGCTTCGTGGTCTTCGCATTCTTCAACGCCGCGTCGAGCGTGCTGCAGATGCTGTACCCGAGTGAGATCTTCCCGACTGAGATCAGGTCAACCGGAGTGGGATTCGGCGCGGCGATGAGCCGCATCGGTGCGGCAGGTGGAACCTTCCTGCTGCCGATCGCCCTGATCCACCTCGGTATCGGGCCGGTCATGCTGATCAGCGCGGGCATCCTCATCGCAGGTCTCATCGTGTCGATCATGTGGGCGCCCGAGACCACCGGCCTCGATCTCTCGCAGACCACTGGCGTGATCACGATTCCCCAGGGCCAGCAGCGCTGAGCTGTTCGTACGGCGCCTCACAAGTCGGCGCCTCATAAATCGACGCCTCATAAATCGACAATGATGAGCTTCTTCATGCCCAGCATGCGCTCGAAACTGCCGGGATGCTCCATGAGCTCACCCATGTTTTCGGGCACGATCTGCCAGTTCACCCCGAAGCTGTCGCAGCACCACCCGCACTGCTCGGCCTCGGGAACCGTTGACAGCGTCTCCCAGAGGCGATCGATCTCCTGCTGATCCCGGCACAGCACCTCGAGCGAAACACCGCAAGTGAACGTCGTCGACTGCTCGACCCCGGAGTCCATGACCGCGAACCACTGGTCGCCGATCCTGAACTCTCCGAACATCAGAGCCTCGGGTGACGCGGGCCCCGTCTCCACCCCGTAAGGGAATCGGTTTCCCGCAACAGCGTCCGAGAACAATGAAGTGTAGAGCTCTACGGCCTCGGACGCCCGATTCTGCGCCGGCCCGGCGAACATGAGCGACGGGATCACGAACGGACGCGGATCTCCGGCAGGATCCGTCAGCATCAGCTGCCAGCTGACTCCGTGACGGTCTTCGACCCACCCGTAGCGCTCGCTGAACGGATATTCGCCCAGCGGCATGAGATGGGTGCCACCTTCGGAGAGTGCCTCCCAGAGCCGGTCGAGATAGGCTCGCGCAGCAACCTCATCGCCGGTCTCGGTCGCCCCGAACATCAGTGGATCGATGTTCACCATGAACGAGATCGACGAGTTCGGACGGAACTCCGGACCAGCGTTGATCAAGACGAGCCGTGTGGGTTGCTCCCCGCGCGGATTCGGAATCGACACCGCGACGGTGAGGGGCGCACCCGCGAGGTCGCGTTGGAAATCGAGCAGTCCCGTTTCGGGATATCGGGATTCGACTTCCGAGCGCGCACCAGGAAACACCGTCGCGTAGAACGCGCCGACGGCTTCGGCATCGCCGTTACACCAAATATTCGGGACAACCCGCTGGCCCGTCCCGTTGTGCTGGTCCGTCGCGTTGTGCTGATCCGTCGCGTTGTGCTGATCCGTCCCGCTGTGCGTGCTTTCGGTCATGATCGGACCTCCCGTTCCGCGGGTCCCGCCGAATGCGGGTGCCCGCGGCCCCAGTATCCGCCCGTGCCGAGATCGACACAAGAGCTGGCGAAGATGCGAAGATTCTGGTCAGTCGCGAATCTTCAGGTCAGTCGCGAATCTTCGCATCGAACGCGAGCTCGGCCGCAGCGACGCCCGCGAGTTTTGCCTCGCTCGCCTCCTCGGCCTTCAGCGTCCGATCGGGGGCACGGAAGCGCAGGGCGAATGTGAGCGCCTTGCTGCCTTCCTCGATACCGGTACCCCGATAATCATCGACTATCCGCGCATCCTCGAGCAGGTCTCCGGCACCTGCCGCCACGACCGCAAGCACATCCCCGGCAGGGATGTCAGCGGCAACGACGAGCGTCAGGTCCTGGGTTGCGGCCGGATATGTCGAAAGCTGCGCCGTCTCGGGTGTGCGTGGCGCCAGTTCGATGAGACGATCGAGGTCGAGCTCGAACGCCGCGACTCGGCCCTGCAGGTGGTGATCGGCGACGATCTCGGGCAGCAGCTCACCGGCGACGCCGATCACTTCGAGTCCTCCCTCATCGCCATCCGAGTCAGCACCGGGCGACTGATCGGACCCCAGTCGTACGCTCAGCTCCGCGGTGCGGCCGGGGTGGAACGCACGGTGCGCTCCCTGGGTCACGACGAGCTCGGCAGACACCGCATTCGCGATGATGTGGGCCGCATCGAGTGCGTCCGCCCAATCGTACGATCGCGGCGCCTCACCGGCCTGCTTCGCGACAGCGTCGCCGAGCAGCACACCGGCAACACGACGCGGCTGGTGCGGGATCGAAGCGTTCAACTGCTCGATCACGTCATCGCTCGGTCGTTCGCCCAGCGGCGGGACGGTCTCGGTGCCGAGTGAGGCATCGCCCGCGGTCGGCTCGTAGACCGCGCCGAACTCGACGAGCGCAAGGTCGGTGAGGCCTCGCGACGTGCCTCGCTGCGCGACGCCGATGAGCCCCGGCAGCAGCGAGCGCCGCATGAACGGCGACTGCGCATCGAGCGGATTCGCAAGCCTGACTGCGGAGAGACTCGAAGCAGTCGCTTCGCCCCCACTCTCCGGCCCTGTGCCGAAGGTGCCGGAACCGAAGGTGTCGAGCTGCGCCTGCGAGACGAACGGGTAACTCTGCACTTCATCAAGACCCGCCGCGGTGATGACGTTCGCCGCCCGCCGACGCAAGCGCTGCTCGCGAGAGAGGCCTCGGCCCGCAGGAGCAACCGGGAGCAGAGACGGGATGCGGTCGTAGCCGACGATACGCGCGACTTCCTCGATCAGGTCGGCAGGGCGCGTCAGGTCACTGCGCCAGCTCGGCGGGGTGACGAACAGCAGGTCAGGATCACCAGCGGTACCGAGGGAAATGGAGCAGCCGATCATCTCGAGCGCGCCCCGGATCTCCTCATGGGTGTAGTCGGTTCCGAGCAGCCCGTTGACGGCCGAGAGGCGCAGTCGCACCACGCTCGGCCGCCACGGTGCCGTGATCTCGCTGCCCAGCTCATCAGCGGTGCCACCACCGAGCTCGACGAGCAGATCGACCATGCGCTGGGCCGCGGCGCGGGCGACGAGCGGATCGACACCGCGCTCGAAGCGCTTCGAAGCCTCGCTCGGCAGCTTGTGCCGACGAGCCGTGCGGGCGATCGAGACCGGGTCGAAGGTCGCGGCTTCGACGAGCACGTCGACCGTGTCGTCGCCAACTTCGGTGGATGCGCCGCCCATGACACCTGCCAGACCGATCGGGCCGCTCTCGTCGGTGATCAGCAGATCCTCGGCGTCAAGCCTCCGCTCCTGTCCGTCGAGCGTGACCAGCGTCTCTCCGGCGAGCGCACGACGGACGATGATGCCGCCCTGCAGCTTGGCGAGATCATAGGCGTGCAGCGGGTTGCCGAGCTCGAGCATGACGTAGTTCGAGATATCGACGGGGAGTGACAGCGAGCGAATTCCGGCGAGCTGCAGACGGGTCGCCATCCACTGCGGTGTCGGCCGCGTCGCATCGATGCCGCGCACGACGCGCGCGACGAAGCCCGTGCACCCCTGCCTGCCGCGAATCGGAGCCTCATCGACGAGTGCCACTTCGAAGCCTTCAGACGCATCGATCTGCGCGCCCGGTACCGGATCTCGGAACTCGGCACCGGTCGAGTGCCCGTACTCACGGGCGACGCCGCGGATCGAGAACGCGTAGCCGCGGTCAGGCGTGACGTTGATCTCGACGGCAGTCTGGTCGAGTCCGAGCAGCGCCTTCGCATCCGCCCCGACCTCAAGCTCGGGGGCGGCAGGATCAAAGCCGAAGCGGGAGAGCACGATGATGCCGTCGTGATCCTCACCGAGAGAGAGCTCCTTCGCCGAAGCGATCATGCCATCCGAGACATGCCCATAGGTCTTTCGGGCAGCGATCGCGAAACCACCGGGCAGCACCGCTCCGGGCAATGTGACAACGACTTTGTCACCGGCCTCGAAGTTGTGAGCGCCGCACACGATGCCGCGCACATCCTCGCCACCATCCGCCGCCTGCTGGCCTTCAGGTGCGACTCGCACACTGCACCAGTTCACGGTCTTGCCGTTCGAGTGCTCCTCGGGTTCGCGGGAAAGCACCTCACCGACCACGATGGGGCCCGAAACGTCGAAGCGACGAATCGACTCCTCCTCGAAACCCACACGCACGAGATCGGCGTGCACCTGTTCAGGGGTCGCATCGGCTGGGAGCGAAACGAGTTCACCAAGCCAGGAAAGCGGAACGCGCATTAGACGAGGCCTCCGAACTGACGGTTGAAGCGCACGTCGCCCTCAACCATGTCTCTCATGTCGTTGATGTCGTGACGGAACTGCAGGGTGCGCTCGATACCCATGCCGAACGCGAACCCCTGGTACTCCTCGGGGTCGATACCAGCCGCGGCGAGCACATTGGGATCAACCATGCCGCAGCCGCCCCACTCGACCCAGCGTGCCCCACCCTTCGCATGCGGCTGCCAGACATCCATCTCGGCTGACGGCTCGGTGAACGGGAAGAAGTTGGGGCGCAGACGGATCTCGGCCTCGGCACCGAACATCTGGCGTGCGAAATGCTCGAGCGTTCCCCGCAAGTGCGCCATCGTGAGGCCGCGGTCGATCGCGATCCCCTCGATCTGATGGAAGACAGGAGTATGGGTCGCGTCGAGCTCGTCCGTGCGGTACACGCGCCCGGGCGCGACGACGTAGACGGGCAACTCACGATCGAGGAGCGCCCGGATCTGCACGGGAGATGTATGGGTTCGCAGCAACAGGTGCCGATCCGCAGGCTCAACGAAGAACGTGTCTTGCATCGCCCGGGCGGGGTGATCGGGATCGAAGCCGAGGGCATCGAAGTTGAACCACTCGTGCTCGATCTCGGGGCCTTCGGCGACTTCCCACCCCATACCGATGAAGATGTCCGAAGCCTCGTCCTGCAACTGTGCGAGCGGGTGGCGCGAGCCCGCCCGACGGCGCACCGGGGCCTGAGTCACGTCGACCGTCTCGGCGACGAGGCGATCAGCAGCCTCCTGCTCGGCGAGCACGGCCTCCCGCCCCTTATAGGCGCCCTCGATGCGGCCACGGGCCTGCCCCATGAGCTTGCCCGTTGCCGCCTTCTCGTCTTTCGGAACCTGGCGCATCTGCGCGTTGAGTCGCGCAATCGCGGAGGCTTCGCCCGCGTGCTCCGTGCGCGCGGCCTTCAGTTCGGCGACGCTGTTCGCTGCGGCAAACGCTGCGAGTGCCGCAGCGACTGCCGCCTCGGCGGCTTCCGAGGTGATCGGGTTGGTGCTGGAGGTGCTATCTGACACAGAGATCGATCCTACCGTGCTCGGAGTAGACTGGGGACGTGGCCGCCCCTGTTCGACCCTCCGCAGGCGATGCCGCGCCGATGAGTCGCGCGGCACGTTCGCTTCGCGGTGCCGCAGGCGCCTTCGCAGCGACAATGATCGCGGCACTCTCGCACGCGCTCGGCGGCGAGGAGGTCACCGTGTCCGCGATCGCGGCGACAGCGATCCTCGCACTCCCGCTATGCGTTGCGCTTGCCGGACGCATCGGCTCACTATGGCGCCTCTCAGTCGCTGTGATCAGCAGCCAGTTCGTTTACCACTGGTCCTTCTCAAGCATCGGCATCGGAAGCTCTTCGACCGCGAACCCCGGGCAGGGCGGGCTCGCAAGTCCACCGGATCCGCATGCGGCCCACCTCGAGGCGCTTCGCGCATTCACTCCCGAGCTCGTATCAACGGGTGCCCTCAACATCGCAATGTGGCTGTCACACGCCATCGCTGCGATCCTGACCATCGCCCTCCTGTACCGGGGCGAACGCGCGTTCCTCGAAGTGCTGCGCCTCGTCTCGCAAGCGCTCCCGTTCTCGCTGCCAGAAGCGGCTGCGATCCCCTCGCGCCCGCGTCTTCCGCGACCGGAAACCGATGCGCAGCCCCGGCTTCGATTGATCGTGGGGACCGGAGTCAGCTACCGCGGCCCTCCCGCCATCGTGTCATTCGCACACTGACTCTCGTCATGCTGGCTCTCAGCACACTGAGGGCCAACACCTTGTACATGCTTCGCATTTCACGGCTCGGCACGTCAGCCGAATCTTCGGCGACGTTCGCGGCCCGTTCGAGATGCTCACCAGAAAGAATTCACGTATGACCGCACCGAATAGTGCCCTGTCCCCCCGCACCGTGCCGACCAACGCTTCCGGCGTCCGGGGCCTGAGAGGGCGTCTTGTCGCGATTTCCGCAATCGCGCTTGCAACGATCGGCTTCCTCATGTCGCCGACTTCTCCCGCACACGCACACGACGAGCTCATCAATCAGACCGTCGAAGTGAACGAAGACGACGGGTCGGCGGAGGCAGTGCGTCTGACCTTCTCCAACAGCATCCTCGATGTCGGAACCGAGATCGTCATCACGGGCCCAGAGGGCGACGCCACCGATGGCGCTCCCGTCACCAAAGGCCCGGACGTCACTCAGGCCCTCGCCGACAACCTCGCGCTCGGCGACTACAACGTCGCTTGGCGAGTGGTCTCAAGCGACGGCCATCCCATTGACGGCACGTTCGAGTTCACCGTGCAAGAAGACGGCGTCACCTCCCCCGACTCCGACCCCGCAGAGGAACACGAACACGAGCACGGCGAGGATGAGGCAGGCGAGCACTCGCATTCCCATGACTCGGACTCCCATGATTCGGACGCTGCGGATGCCGAGAGCACCGAAACTGATGGCTCCGACAATGCAGAAGCTGCGAATTCCGACGAGGGCCTCTCGCTCGGCGCACTCATCGGTATCGCCGTGGCAGCTTCGCTGTTCGCCATCGGAGTGACGGTCGTCGCGGTCGTCTCCATGCGTCGCAAGCAGGCCGCGATCAACGCAGCCCAGGCTGATGCGACCCAGGATGACGCAGCACAGGCCGACGCAGCACAGCCCTCCGACCCCACCACGGAAGGCGACGAGAAGTGAGGCGCTCAACGGGTGCCTTCGTTGCCCTGCTCCTTGCGTTGAGCGCACCCCTCACGCTCGCCGGGTGCGCCTCTGACTCCGGGCCCGCTCCCGCATCCGAAGCATCGGATTCCACAGCGTCGGATTCCTCGTCGGAGACCATTGAGTTCCGCGATGGGTGGGTCTCTGCGCGCGATGAGATGTCCGGTGTATTCGGCGAGCTCGTGAATCACGGCTCCGAGGATCTCGAACTCATCGGCGCCGAAAGCCCGGCGGCCGGAATGGTCGAGCTGCACGAGACCGTCACTTCCGGTGCCGAACCGACGATGCGCGCTCTCGAGTCACCACTCGAAGTTCCCGCTGGTGAGACTCTCGTACTCGAGCCCGGAGGGACGCACATCATGCTGATGGACCTCGCCGAGCCGCTCCTGGCCGGCGATGAGGTTCCGGTCACGCTCCAGTTCGCCGATGGCTCCGAGCTCGACATATCGGTCTTGGTGAAGGACACCGAAGGCGCCCAGGAGAACTACGACGGTGAGGATGGGGGCTCGGCCCACGGAGATCACGATGACCACGCCGGGCACTGACCACCAAATCTCCGAGTCCGCCACGGAGTCCCACGGCTACTCCCGGCGGGCGTTGCTCGCGGGCGGAGCCGCGGGCGCACTGCTCGGCTTCGCGGGCGGTGTCAGCACGGCTGCGCTGCGCGCCCGCGAAGCCGTCGGGTCTCACGTCGATGAGGTGATTGCGGACCCCGCGGCCGAGTTGTCGCGGGGTACCGGCGGAACACGTCCGGGATTTGGCGGTGAAGCGCTCCCCTGCCATGGCCTCCATCAGGCCGGTGTTTCGACGCCGACGACGGCGCACGTGCGCTACATTGCCTACCGCCTTCGCCCGGAGACCGATCGAGATGCCCTGGTGCGGATGTTTCGCATCCTCACCGGAGACGTGGAACGGTTGGCGTCTGGTGAAGGTCCCCTTGCGGATCCTGAACCGGAGCTCGCCGCCCGCCCCGCCCGCCTCACCGTCACAGTCGGGGTGGGCCCCGAGCTCGTGGGGCGCGTCGATCAGTCTCGGTGTCCGCCATGGCTGGGCCCGCTCCCCCGCTTCGAACGGGATCAGCTCGATGATCTCTACGGCGACAGCGACCTGCTGATCCTGCTCCAGGCAGACGACCCGATGCCGATCGCTCACGCCGCGCGCATGCTCGAACGAGATCTTGCGAGCTTCGCCGAACGAGCCTGGAGCCAGCAAGGATTCCGTCAGGCTCGTGGTGCGGAAGCCGACGGTACGACGATGCGCAACCTCATGGGGCAGGTCGACGAGACCGTGAATCCATCCGCTGAGGACGAGGACTTCTCGGACATCGTGTGGATCGGTAGAAGCGGGCGAGGAACAGCTGGATCCGGCGAGACCTCCTGGTTGGCCGGTGGCACTGCACTGGTGCTGCGTCGTATCCGTATGGAGCTCGACACGTGGGACCGGGTGGATCGCCCCGGTCGCGAGCAAACGATCGGGCGGAGGCTGAGCGACGGCGCGCCACTCACCGGAGGCGGAGAGCACACGTCAGCAGATTTCGAGAAGGTGGATGCGCTGGGCCTTCCGGTGATCCCGAGCTACGCGCACATCCGCCGCGCACGCTCGGAAAACCCTGCCGAGCGCATCTTCCGCCGCAGTGCGAACTACGACACTGATGGAGAGTCGGGGCTGCTGTTCGCCTGTTTCCAGCAGGATCCCCTGGAGCAGTTCGTACCGATCCAGAAACGACTCGACGAACTCGATCTGCTGAACGAGTGGGTGACGCACATCGGGTCGTCGGTGTTCGCCATACTCCCCGGGTTCGAACCGGGCGAGATGCTCGGCGAGGCGCTGCTGGCGTAGATCAGCGGCACTGCTCGCGTAATGCAGTGCTGCTCACGTCGACCGCGTTCGTCCTCAGGACGCGGTCGACGCGCGCTGCGCGAAAGCTGTTTCGTAGAGCAGCACCGATGCCGCCGTAGCGAGGTTCAGAGATTCAGCGCGTCCGAAGATCGGCAACTTGAGCGAACGATCGAGTTGCGCACGATGCTCGTCAGAAAGCCCGTGCGCCTCATTCCCGAAGACCCAGGCGATGCGACCTTCGAGTGCTCCCTCAGCACGGGCCTCCAGCAGGTCGTCACCGCGCACATCGGCGGCGAGGGTGGTGATTTCCGCAGCCCGGACTGCACTGACCACCTCGTCGAGCGAAGAGGCGACAGCGACAGGCAGATGGAACAGGGACCCCGTCGTCGATCGAACGACCTTGGGGTGGAACGGATCGATCGCCTCACCGGCAAACACCACGGCGTCTGCTCCGCACGCATCCGCAGCCCGCAGCACCGCACCCGCGTTACCCGGGTCACGCACCTCGTGCAGCACGGCGACGAGGCGTGCGTCTTCCATTGCATCGGAGAGCGATGTATCCCACGTACGCGCCACCGCGATCACGCCTTGCGGCTGCACCGTTTCGGCCATGGCAGCCAGCACCGCCGGGGTCACCCGTTCGATGACGATGCCCGCGTCAGACGCGAGGCGATCCACCTCGAACTGCCACGCAGCCGCGTCCATGGTCGCGTAAACGACATCGATCGATTCCGTCGCATAGGTGAGCGCCTCGCGCACGGCCTGCGGCCCCTCGATGATGAAACGCCCCTGCGAGCGCCGTTCCCGTTTACGTGCAAGAGCGGCGACCCGCTTCACACGTGGCGCTTTCGGATTCTCGAGGAGCTCGGTCACGGCACCAGCCTACCGGCCGGCACCGGGCTGCCAGCATCGCGCCGCACTATCAGCAGCGCCAGCACCGCCAGCACTTCAGCAGCGCCAGCACCGCCAGCACTTCAGCAACGCAGAAACCCCGCCGCCCTGATGGGCGACGGGGTTTCAACACGCAGTGCGAGGGTTACGCAGCCTTCGGAGCCGAAGTGTCTTCGGGCAGAGCCTGCTTCGCGACCTCAACGAGGGCGGCGAATGCGGCCTGGTCGTTGACCGCGAGCTCAGCGAGCATACGGCGGTCGACCTCGACACCCGCGAGGGCGAGGCCCTGGATGAAACGGTTGTAGGTCAGGCCGTTGGCGCGGGCACCAGCGTTGATGCGCTGGATCCACAGACGACGGAAGTCGCCCTTACGCTTGCGGCGGTCGTTGTACGAGTAGACCAGCGAGTGAGTGACCTGCTCCTTGGCCTTGCGGTAGAGGCGCGAACGCTGTCCGCGGTAGCCCTCTGCGCGCTCGAGGATGACGCGACGCTTCTTGTGGGCGTTGACTGCCCGCTTGACTCTAGCCATGTGTGTTCTTCCTTACGAAAAGTCTTGGTGTTCGGGTGCCGGGCTCAGAGGCCGAGCAGCTTCTTGGCCTGCTTGGCATCGCCCTTGGCGAGCACCTGCTCGGCATTCAGACGGCGCTTGCGCTTCGAGGCCTTGACCTCGAGGTTGTGACGCATGCCGGCCTGCTGCTTCATCAGCTTTCCGGTACCGGTGACCTTGAAGCGCTTCTTGGCCCCCGAGTGGGTCTTCTGCTTGGGCATTGTTTCTCCTTGATTTCATGTGTGCCGCCGGGGCGGCCACGTGCGCTGCGGCGCTGAGCGCCGAAGTCTGTCGTGCGTCGGTCAGGCGTCGGCGGCCTTCTCCGCGCGGCGGACGGCCTTCTCCTCGGCGCGACGTGCGTTCTGCTCCGCCTTTGCCTCCGACTTGTTCTTGAGCGGCGCGATGACCATCACCATGTTGCGACCATCGATGCGGGGGTTCGACTCGACCGAGCCGTACTCCGCGATGTCCTCCGCGAACTGCTGCAGCAGACGCACACCCATTTCGGGGCGGGACTGCTCGCGACCGCGGAACAGGATCATCGCCTTCACCTTGTCGCCCTGCGACAAGAAGCCAACGGCCCGCTTGGTCTTGGTCTCGTAGTCGTGCTTGTCGATCTTTAGGCGGAAGCGAACTTCCTTGAGCACCGTGTTCGCCTGGTTACGACGGGTCTCCTTGGCTTTCTGCGCCGCCTCGTACTTGAACTTGCCGTAGTCCATGATCTTCGCCACGGGCGGCTTCGAGTTCGGGGCGACCTCGACGAGATCGAGATCGGCGTCTGCTGCCAGGCGCAGCGCTTTCTCGATCGGCACGACACCGACCTGCTCGCCACTGGGTCCGACCAGTCGCACCTCGGGGACGCGGATTCTGTCATTCGTACGGGGATCGCTGATAGCCTGCTCCTTCAGATCTCATCACGGCGGCCCACTGAGGGCCCAGAAGCCGGAGAAAATCAGGATCGCGCACGCGCTCACCCGCACCCTTCACGCTGTCGATCGCTCGACGGAGTGCCAACGACCCGAATGCCCAGAGGGCAACGGGTGGGATTTCTCCTCTTCCGTGCCTCGGCAATACGCCGAGAACCTCACAAAGCTTAGCACAGCGATTCCTGCAGGGCGATAGGCTGGTATTCATGAGTTCTGCTGAGCAGCCCGAATCCCTGTCCATCGCCGAGCAGGCAGCCCGAGACATCGCGGAGGTGCCGGCTGTCGAGATCATCACCTCCGCTGCGGTGAATCTGCTCAGCGCCGCCGCCATCAAGTGCGGCCTCTCAGACGATCCAGAGAACGAGACCGATCTCGACGAGGCCAGAAAGCTCATCAACGCACTTGCGGGACTCATCACCGCCGGCGCCCCCGAGATCAGCGACTCGCACGCCCGACCGTTGCGCGACGGTCTGCGGTCCGTGCAGCTTGCATTCCGTGAGGCTTCGATGATCCCCGACGCTCCCGGGCAGGGCCCTGGCGAGAAGTACACGGGCCCAGTGATCTGAACGCACCGAAGGCGCCCGCAGCTCACCGCCGCTTGATGCTCTTCATCGCGATGTGTGACGTGACTCGACTGACCCCAGCGACCGACATGATGCGGTGCGTCAGCAGATCCTCGTATGCCGCCAGATCAGCCACAGCGATGCGCGCGAAGTAATCGGGACTGCTGAACAGCCTCATGAACTCGACGACTTCAGGAAGGGCGGCGATCTCCCGCTCAAAGCCCTCCACCGTCGCAGTGTCGTGCACCGCAAGATCGAAGTGCAGAATCACCTCGAAACCTCTCCCGACTGATTCAGGCGCGATCTCCGCCCGATAGCCGCGGATCACTCCATCGTGCTCGAGTCGCTGCACCCTCCGCAAGCAAGGTCCTGGAGTCAGCCCCACTCTTGCGGCCAACTCGACATTGCTGATGCGCCCGTCCCGCTCGAGCTCTTCGATAATTGCGTGATCTAAGTGATCCATAGGTCCATAGTGCACAGAACCTCCCATATGCGCAGCATTTCGCATGCACATTGCGCGCAAACTTCGAGATGATGTTCTCATGCCAGACTCGCCCCCTCCGACATTTCCGGAACCGCCCCGCCCGGGCGTGCGCGCCGGACTGGTCGACTCGCTCGGTTCCGGGATCGGGATCTTCCCACTGGGCGTCGCTCTCGGCGTTCTCGTCATCCAGGCAGGCCTTCCCTGGTGGCTCACTCCGGCGCTCTCGATCGGCATTTTCGCCGGCTCTGTGGAACTGCTGCTCGTCAGCATGCTTGCGGCCGCCACACCGATCCTCACCATCGCCGTCACGGTCTTCGCCGTGAACTTCCGCCATGTCTTCTACGCGCTCTCGTTTCCCATCGACGCAGTGCGACGAGGCCTTCCCCGTGCCTACTCGGTGTACGGAATGGTCGACGAAGCATACGCAACGTATGTGCTGATGCCGCGCGAGCAACTCGCATCACGCCGCATGGTGGCCGGCCAACTCGCAATGCAGGGGTACTGGGTGTTCGGCGGCCTGATCGGCGTCATGATCGCGCACCTCATGCCCGAACCTATCGAGGGCTTCGAATTCGCACTCTGCGCGCTCTTCACTGTGATGGCGCTCGATGCTGTGCGCTCGAAGCGCGAACTCCCGTCCGCACTACTCGCCGCACTCGCCGTGAGCGCCGCGCTCATCATCTCGCCTGACTCCGCACTGCTCGTCGGCCTCATCATCTTCTCGACGCTGCTCGCACTCCGATTCGTGCTGAACCGGTGGCAGGAAGCCCGGGGCACCGACACCAACACCGACAGCAGCACCGACGCGAGCACCGACAACACCAGTAGTGACGGAGGCCCGGCATGACCAACACGTGGTATCTCATCACTGCCGTGGCCGTCTCCGGCCTCATCACACTCGGTTTGCGGGCGCTGCCCTTCGCGGCGTTGAAGCCGCTGCGCAAGTCGCGCTTCGTGCAGAAGCTCGGGCAGTGGATGCCGGCGGGCATCCTGTTGATCCTCGCGGTGGTGATCTTCCGAGGCCAACTCGTCGACCAACCAGACCGGGCCTGGGCCGCGATCGTTTCGCTCGCAGTGACCGTCGCGGTGCACCTACTGTCGAAGCGGCGCACCCTCGTCAGCATCGCAGCCGGCACGACCTGCTACGTGCTGCTCATCAATCTCGTGTGAACGGGGTCTCCGCTGCCACCGGACGCACCCGCAGCGAGTCGACGCGAGACGCGATCGAACGATCGACTGCCCAGCGCGACTGCACCCCGGCGACGAGCGCGCTCAATTCCTCCCGGTCGAGACCTGGTGCGAGTTGCAGCACGACGTCGGTCTCAGGAGCCAGCAGCCGCCCCTCAGGGTCTCCTGGCACGAGCATCACCGCGGCGACCCGCTCGTCGTCGGCGAGTGAGTCCTGGAAGGCGACCAGCACGTCGCCATCGGCCCAGGACGGCGGCAACGGTGCCCCCATGGCCATCGCTTCGAGTTGCGTACGACGCACACCAAATTCCTGATCGGCGGTGCCCGGGTCAACGATGATGAGGTCCGTCTGCTCCTGAGCTGCGGCGAGCGCGGCCTGAGGGCCGGGTACCGGGATCGGCCGCGCTTCGGGGTTCCATTCCCGCATGGTCGCGACTGAGCTGAACACCGGCATGGCTCGACGCCCATCGGGCGCGACGACGGTCACGATGGAGAGTTCCTGCGACTTCTCGACGACCTTTCCGTCAGGCGTGAGCCCGGTGTCGCCGGCCTCGGCGAGCAAGGGAATCAGCACGCGCACCCGGGAGAGCGCGAGGATCGCGTCAGTGTGGGTCTCTGCGAGGCGCTCGAGGCCCGAACCCGTGGTCCGAAGTGACTCAGCGGCCGTACGTACCGCGGCGACTGCCGTACGCAGTTCGTCGGGCGTCTCACCATTGTCGTCCGCGAACGCTGTTTCGTGGTGGTCGAACGTGCGACCGGCCCAGGGGAAGCCTGCGGAATCCGCGGACCCTCCTGCGACGAGGCTCTCAGGTACGCCAGTAGCGCGGGGAGCATCGCCGGTCGAGGGGAGCTTTTTGATCGCCATAGGCCTTTAGTTCGTGGCGACGTCGAGAGCCGCCGCCAGTGTGAACGCTCCGTCGTACAACGCCTTGCCGACGATCGCCCCTTCGACTCCGAGATGCACGATCTCACGCAGAGCCGCCAGATCGTCGAGACTCGAGACGCCGCCGGAGGCCACGACAGGCCGGTCGGTCTTGGCGCACACCTGAGCCAGCAGCTCGACGTTCGGGCCGCGCATGGTGCCATCCTTCGTGACATCGGTCACGACGTATCGCGAGCACCCGGCCTCCTCGAGTCGGGCGAGCACCTCCCAGAGATTGCCGCGATCCTCAGTCCACCCGCGTGCAGCGAGCGTCTCACCGCGCACATCGAGGCCGACCGCGATCTGCTCTCCGTACCGGGCGATTGCCGCTTCGGTCCATTCCGGGTTCTCGAGCGCGGCAGTACCGAGGTTGACCCGTGTCGCGCCGGCTTCGAGAGCCGCCTCGAGGCTCGCATCATCGCGAATGCCGCCTGAGAGCTCAATCTTCACGTGCCTGGCATGCTTCATCACTTTGCGGATCACCGGAGCATTGCTGCCCCGGCCGAACGCTGCGTCGAGGTCGACGAGGTGGATCCATTCGGCGCCCTGCTCCGCCCAGTCAAGGGCCGCGTCGACAGGATTGCCGTAACCTTTCTCGGTTCCGGCTTCTCCCTGCGTCAGACGGACCGCCTGGCCGTCGACGATGTCGATGGCGGGCAGCAGGACGAGCTTGGGTCGCTCACTCAGATTGGTCATGACTCCCGAGTCTAGCTGAGCGTGTCGAGCCAATTCCGCAGAAGCCGAATACCTGCATCCCCTGACTTCTCAGGGTGAAACTGCGTAGCCGAGAGCGGCCCGTTCTCAACCGCCGCAATGAACCGCTCGCCGTGCTCGGCCCAGGTTACGAGTGGCTTCGTGGCTTCGGTGCGCCCCTCGATCGTCCATTCGGTCGCAGCGTTGCTGTGAACGAAGTAGAAACGCTCGTTCTCGATCCCCGCAAAGAGTCGGCTCCCCTCAGGAGCCTGCACGTGACTCCAGCCCATGTGCGGCAGCACCGGAGCTTCCAACGCGCGTACCGTGCCCGGCCATTGCCCGAGCCCGTCAGTCTCCACGCCGCGCTCGATGCCACGTTCGAACAGCACTTGTTCACCCACGCAGATTCCGAGTACGGCTCGGCCACCAGCGAGTCGGCGATCGATGAGCTCGTCGCCACGGACATCGCGCAGCTGCCGGATCACGGCGTCAAAGGCCCCTACCCCTGGCACCAGCAATCCATCGGCGTCCATCACGGCGCGCGGGTCGCGGGTCAGTTCGACGTCTGCGCCGGCCATGACGAGTGCTTTCACCGCCGAGTGCACGTTGCCGGATCCGTAGTCGAGGACGACGACGCGCTTGCGCGGCGACATCTCGGAGGGGTTCGTCTCGGAGGGCTCCGGTTCTCCCGATCCGGCGGCTGCGGTCACAGGGCGCCCTTGGTGGAGGGGATCCCCGAGACGAGCGGGTCGACGGCCTTCGCCTGGCGCAGGGCACGAGCGAACGCCTTGAACTCGGCCTCGGCGATGTGGTGCGGATCGCGGCCCTCAAGCAGCTTCACGTGCACAGTGAGCCTCGCGTTGAGCACGAAGGCCTCAAAGAAGTGCCGCACCATCGACCCGGTGAAGTGGCCGCCGATGAGGTGATACTCGAAGCCCGCGGGCTCGCCGGAGTGCACCAGGTAGGGGCGGCCGGAGATGTCGACGACCGCCTGGGCGAGGGCCTCGTCGAGTGGAACGAGCGCGTCGCCGTAGCGCGAGATGCCGCTCTTGTCTCCGAGCGCTTCGAGCAGAGCCTGCCCCAGAAGGATCCCGGTGTCTTCAACGGTGTGGTGCACATCGATGTGAACATCGCCCTTGGCCCGCACCGTCAGGTCGGTCAGGGAGTGCTTCGCGAGCGCCGTGAGCATGTGGTCGAAGAACGGCACGCCGGTGTCGACGTCGGCAACGCCGTTGCCGTCGAGGTCGAGGTCGATGCTGATCTGCGACTCACTCGTGGAACGTTCGAGCGATGCGGTGCGTGGTGCTGCGGTCATGCCTCGATAGTATCGCGCAGATCGCGGATCGCGTCGATCAGCGTCGCCGTCTCCTCCTCAGTGCCCGCGGTGATGCGCAGGTGCCCGGGAATACCGAGGTTTCGGATCAGAATGCCCCGAGCCCGCAGCGCCTCGAACGTCGCATCAGGGTCGGCGAAGCCTCCGACGAGCAGGAAGTTCGCACCGGACTCGTGCACGTCGTACCCCATGTCAGCGAGCGCGCCGGCGAGTCGGTCTCGCTGGCCGCGAATGTCTGCGACGGTCGCGAGCATCGTGTCGGCATGGCGGACGGCGACGGTCGCTGCCGTCTGGGTGAGCACTGACAGGTGGTACGGAAGCCGCACGAGACGGAGTGCGTCGACCACCGCTGCGTCTGCGGCGATGTAGCCGAGCCGCACGCCGGCGAAGGCGAACGCCTTACTCATCGTCCGCGACACGATGAGCCGCGGACGGCCTTCGAGCAGTGCGACGGCGCTTTCGCGCCCATTGTCGAACTCGAAGTAGGCCTCATCGATGATCAGGATGCCGTCGAACGCGTCGTAGGCGGCTGTGATGACTTCACGGTCAAGTGGCGTTCCGGTTGGGTTGTTCGGTCCGCAGATGATCGCGATGCTGGGCCGGTGCTCACGCAGCGCCGCTGCGACTCCGTCTGGTGTGAGCGTGTAATCCTCTGGTCTCGGAACCGGGATCCATTCGGTGTCGGTGCCTGAGGCGAGCAGCGGATACATGGAGTAGGTGGGAGTGAAGCTCAACAGTGACCGGCCCGGGCCACCGAACGCTTGCAGGATCTGCTGCAAGACCTCGTTGGAGCCGTTCGCTGCCCACACCTGCTCGCCGGTCAGGCCATGGCCGAGGTAGTGCGCGAGCGCCTCGCGCAGCTCGAAGGCCTCTCGATCGGGGTAGCGGTTCGCACCACGCAGCGCGTTGCCGAGCGCCTCAGTGATATCGCGCACGACAACCTCAGGTATTGGATGCGTGTTTTCATTGACGTTCAGGCTCACCGGAACCGGATCCTGCGGTGCACCGTAGGGCTCCAGGCCGACGAGGTTATCGCGAAGAGGAAGGTCACTCAGCTGGGTCACCACTCCAGTCTAGAGCTGCTTCAGGGTTGAAGCTGCTTCAGGGTTCGATGCCCAGGTCTGAGGCGTCAACCACCCCGGGAGCGTCCGAGTACCGGAGCGGCACCGCGATCGCCTGCCCGGCAAGCACGCTCGAGCTATCGAGCTGATTGAGAAGGACGATCTCGGAAACCAGGTCGCGCGGATCTTCATTCGGATCCAACTCTGAGGCGACATTCCAGAGCGTCGCACCGGGAGCGACCACCACGTAGCCAAACTCCTGCGCACCGTCTTCAATCGACGCATTCGCGGAGGAAGACCCGAAGAGCGCGGCAGCAGCCAGCAGTGCAGACATCAGCACCGTGACGAGCCCACCGAACACAATGCGACCACGGCGGGTGAGCCGCAGCTTCGGCGACTGCGTCGAGGCGGTTGACCGAGCAGCAGGGTTCGTCGACCGAGCAGCAACGTTCGACCGAGCAGCAGTTGACCGAACAGCGGTCGGGTGTGCCGCGATCTCCTCCTGAGGAAGAAGTGCCAGTGCGCTCATGGTGGGGTTCCTTTCACTTTCGAGATTCGAATTCGCATTACGATCCGAACATCTCTTTCGAATGTATCTTCGATCTTTCGAAACCGCAAGCCCATCATTCGAGCCTTTCTGCCGCTTTCCTCGCGACACTCGAACACATGTTTGCCGGATTTCTCCGAACTCGGCTATCGTTTCGAACACGGCAGCACTGTTTCACGCACCACCGACATTCAAGGACTCCTCATGGCCGACGACGCCCCGCGCAAGACGAAGCCGCTCTCGGAGAAGCAGCAGGCGATCCTCGAATTCATCGCCCGCTCGGTCGAGAATCGCGGTTACCCGCCGAGCATGCGCGAGATCGGTGACGCTGTCGGACTCGCCTCGCTGTCGAGCGTGACGCACCAGCTCGGCAGGCTCGAGCTGGCCGGATACATTCGTCGAGACCCGAACCGCCCCCGGGCCCTCGAGATTCTCGTTGAGCTCGCATCGACCAGCCAGGCCATCGCAGATGCGCCGCAGCAGCAGGTAGAAGAGGCCGCGTACGTGCCGCTCGTCGGCCGCATCGCCGCCGGCGTTCCGATTACCGCGGATCAGCAGGTCGAAGAAGTCGTCCCGCTCCCCCGGCAGCTCGTGGGCGACGGTCAGCTCTTCATGCTGAAGGTCGTCGGCGACTCCATGATCGATGCTGCGATCTGCGATGGCGACTTCGTCGTCATTCGACAGCAGCGCGACGCCGAGAACGGCGACATCGTGGCTGCAATGCTCGATGGTGAGGCTACCGTGAAGGTCTTCAGACGACGTGACGGACATACCTGGCTGCTTCCCCGAAACAGCGCTTTCGAGCCGATCCTCGGCGACTACGCCGAGGTGCTGGGCAAGGTCGTCGCGGTCTTCCGCGCAGTCTGACACCGGTTCCCGCGAGGCGGGGCCAAGACTCCGTATTCGCAGGCCGATTTTATTTGTGGACTCCGTCCAATTATCCTGAGTGCATGACTCTGCCCTTGGTACAGAAGTCCGATGAGCTGGCACAACATGCAGGCGCGCCGACACGCACGCACCGCGAGCCGGACCCCTCGCCCGTCGATATCGTCGTCGCCGGTGTTGCCCCAGATCTGGTCCCATATCCGCGGGGTCTCGAGCTCCAGAGGCAAGCCGCCGATCGAGTGACTTTTGGCGAGAATCGCGGAACCGCGCTACTCCTCGAGCACGAGGCCGTATACACCGCGGGCAGGCGCTCCTCCCCCGATGAGTATCCCGACGACGGCAGTCCCGTAGTCCCGGTCGATCGCGGTGGCCGGGTCACCTGGCATGGGCCGGGACAGCTTGTCGGCTACCCCGTCATTCGACTGCGCGAGCAGGTCGGCGTGGTCGACTTCGTGCGCGACCTCGAGCAGTTGCTCATCGATGTGTCGGCGGAGTTCGGCGTAGCGGGCTATAGGATCGCAGGCCGCTCAGGCGTCTGGGCCCACGGCGCTACCGGTGAAGAGAAGTTCGCACAGATCGGCCTGCATGCGAAGGGGGGCCTCGTCACCCACGGTTTCGCGCTCAACTGCAGCAATTCACTGGAGCCGTTCTCGAACTTCGTGCCCTGTGGCATCACCGATGCCGGTGTGGCCTCGCTCAGCACCCTCGCAGGGGAAGAGATTCGCCCGGCTGATGTGCTTGCGAACCTGCGACCCCGTCTGGCCGAACTCCTTGAGGAGGTCGCCGCATGAGCGCCAAGAACCTCGGAAAGCCGCTCTCCGAGATTCTCGCGGAACGCGAACTCGCAGCAGCAGAGGTTTCGCCGACCGAGCACACTTCCGAAGAGACTCCGGTGCCGCACCCCCACCACCAGGGAGGCACCGCGCCGAATGGCCGCCCCCTGCTGCGCATCGAGCAACGCAATGCCGAGACTCCGATCGAGCAGAAGCCTGCCTGGATCAAGACACGTGCGCGCACCGGCCCCGAGTACTCAGCAGTCCGCGACCTGGTGAAGCAGGGCGGGCTGCACACGGTGTGCCAAGAGGCCGGGTGCCCGAATATCTACGAGTGCTGGGAGGATCGCGAGGCGACCTTCCTCATCGGAGGGTCGATCTGCACCCGCCGCTGCGACTTCTGCATGATCACCTCCGGAAAGCCGCTCCCGCTCGACTTGGACGAGCCACGCCGCGTCGCCGAATCAGTGCAGACGATGGGTCTGCGCTACGCCACCATTACCGGCGTGACTCGCGACGACCTCCCCGACACGGGAGCCTGGCTCTACGCCGAGACAATCCGACAGATCCACGAACTCAACCCCGGTTCCGGCGTGGAAGTACTCGCAGACGACCTGGGCGGGCGCCCCGAAGACCTTGCGCAGGTGTTTGAGGCAGCTCCTGAGGTATTCGCCCACAACCTCGAGACGGTGCCTCGAATCTTCCGCAGGATTCGACCCGGCTTCCGCTATGAGCGTTCACTCGGGGTCATCTCGCAGGCTCGCGCAGCCGGAATGATCACGAAGTCCAACTTGATCCTCGGCATGGGCGAAACCCGCGAGGAAATCCGTGCCACTATGCACGATCTGCACGACGCCGGGTGCGACATTCTGACCCTGACGCAGTACCTCCGCCCCTCCAAGCTGCATCACCCGATCGACAGGTGGGTGCGCCCCGAGGAGTTCGTCGAGTTGAAGGTCGAAGCCGACGCGATCGGCTTCTCCGGGGTGCTCGCAGGCCCTCTCGTGCGGTCTTCGTACCGCGCCGGGCGGCTCTGGGCACGCACGATGTCGCAGAAGGGACGAGAAGTCCCGGCGAACCTGCGTCACCTCGCGGAGAGCGCAACCGCTGACGACGCGTTCCTGCAGGCGGTATAGCCTTCTGCGGGCTCAGCAGAGTCAGGGCCCGCAGATCAGGGAGTAGTGGCTCGGCGTCAGCGATCCACCATGTCGAGTTCGCGCAGCACCGCGAGCACCTGCTCGTGACGGTTGAAGGTGTAGAGGTGAATCGATGGCGCGCCGCCTGCGATCAGCTCTCGGGCGAGTGCCACGGTGAAGTTGACTCCGAGGTCTGGCGCGTAGCCGCCCGCCTCCTCCATCGCGACCTCGAGCGCTGCCGGAGCCGGCTGTCCGGCCAGTGAGGCCACTTTGCGGAGTTGAGCACTCGTCGAGACCGGCATCAGGCCGGGAAGGATCGGGATCCGAAGGCCCGCGCTCTTCGCATCCGCTGCGAACGACAGGTACTCCTCGGCGTGAAAGAAGAGCTGCGTGATCGCGAGGTTTGCACCCGCCTCTTGTTTCTCGATCAGCCACTCGATGTCGGCGGTGCGACTGCGCGAGAGCGGGTGCCCATTGGGGTAGGCCGCGACCGCCGTGCGGCCGACGCTCGTCAGCGGAGGGCGCTCGGCACGAGCCTCGGCGATGAACTCGACGAGTTCCTTCGACGTCAGCGATCCGGCGACGACCGGATCGCTCTCGTCGGTGCCCCGAGGCGGGTCGCCCCGCAACGCAAGGAAGTCGTGGATGCCTGCATCCATGATGTCGTGCACCGTGCGCCGCAAGTCGTCCTTCGACTCTCCCACAGTGGTGAGATGCGCCATCGGCAGCGCATCGGTGTGCTCGCGGAGATACTTGAGCAGATCACGCGAAGCATCGCGGTTGGAGCCATTCGCGCCGTAGGTCACGGAGATGAAGTCCGGTCCCGCTGCAGAGAGGTGCTGCACGGCGTGACCAAGCGCCAAGGCCGCTGCACCGGTGCGCGCGGGGAAGACCTCGAAGGAGAACCGGACGCGTGTGGCTGCGCTGCCCGTGAGCAGCAACGGCGTCACGAGGCCGCCCCGTTCAGTTCTTCGCCGGCGAGCAGCGTCCCGCGCACCCGGGCCGCGATCTTCGCGAAGGCGACGTCGCGCGCGAAGTCAGGCGATCCGTGGCGCGGCTTCTCATCGATGATGTAAGGCGAGAACCCGCAGTCGTCGGTCGAACCGAGCAGCTCCGGCGGAATGAAACGGGCCGCTTTGACCAGCTGATCCCGAACTTCCTCAGGGGTCTCGAGCTTCGGGCTCGTCGGGTTCGTCACACCGAGCAGCACCCGCGGCACTGCTTCCCCGCGTCTCTCGATGCGCTGCAATTGCCTGCCGACGAGACGTGCGACCCGTTCAGGATCTTCCTCGCTCGCCGCCTGCACCAAGAAGTAACCGGCTTCGATCTGGAAGAGCTCCGGAATCAGTTCGGCATAGTCAACGTCGGCGCTGTGCGCCGAATCCCGGTCGTTTCCAGGGCAGGTATGCACACCGATTGCGGGGCGCAGATCTGGACGCACGCGGTCGAGCACCCGATTCACCAGGTCGATGAACCCCTCCAGCGCGTCAGGGCCGGCCCAGGGCGCTCGAATGTCCTGCCTCAAGGCGAGACGCCCCTCGGTGAAGTCGATCGACACCCGAGCGGCGCCGGCCTCGAAGCATCGCTCGATGTCTTCGGCGCACCCGGCGACAACGTCATCGAGAAACTCGGCCCGGCTGTAGTCGGGCAGCCCCTCCTCCGGCACCATGAGCGACAGCATCGAAGGCGAGATGACGGCCTGCTTCAGCGGACCGTCGGTGAATCGACGCGCACCACGAACATCATCGGCCGCCCAGGCGCGGAATCGGAACGGCGCCTTCGAGAGACCTGGGATCACACGATGATGGCCGTCCGCGAAGACCGCGAACACCGGACCCTCAGTGACATCCTCAGTGCCGAGGGGATAACTCGCGAAGCTCTCTCGCCGCTGCTCGCCATCACTGAGAATCGGCGACCCGGTCTCCCCCAGCTTGGCCAGTGTGTCTCGCACAGCAGCATCTTGAGCCGCGTGGAGCTGGGCGATCGGCACGAGACCCGTCGCCGCATCAAGCACGATCTGCTGCAGCGCAGCGGGACGCGGAATCGATCCGACCTGTTCGGTAGGAAGCTCATCCTGCGGCCAGAACCCTGTCGGGTCGTTGGCGGTGCGCTCGGTCGTCACGCTATCCATTCTCGCGCACGGCGCGAGCCGCAAGCACGAGATTGGTCAGACTCGCGACCGTCTCCTCGTAACCACGGGTCTTCAGACCGCAGTCGGGGTTGATCCAGAGCTGCTCGCCGGGAATACGAGACGCAGCAATCCTCACGAGCTCGGCCTGCTCCTCGACGCTCGGCACACGCGGCGAGTGGATATCGTAGACGCCCGGCCCGATCCCTCGCGAGTAGCCGTGATCGCCGAGCGGCTCCACGACATCCATGCGGCTGCGAGCGGCCTCGATGGAGGTCACATCGGCGTCGAGGCCATCGACCGCGTCGATGATCTCACCGAACTCGGAGTAGCAGAGGTGCGTGTGCACCTGCACGTCGGCAGCGGCACCCGAGGTGGCGAGACGGAACGCGCCGACAGACCACTCGAGGTAGGCGGTCTGGCGATCCTTATCGAGCGGCAGCAGCTCGCGCAGAGCGGGCTCGTCGACCTGCACGATCTTGATGCCGGCCCCGACCAGATCATCGATCTCGTCGCGCAGCGCGAGAGCGACCTGCTCAGCACTGTCAGCGAGAGGCTGATCGTCGCGCACGAACGACCACGCCAGAATGGTGACCGGCCCGGTGAGCATGCCCTTGACCGGCTTCTCGGTCAGGGACTGCGCGTACGCCGACCAGGAGACCGTCATCGGTGCAGGACGCGACACGTCGCCCCACAGGATCGACGGACGCGTGGCCCGCGTGCCGTAAGACTGCACCCAGCCGTTCTCGGTGACGGCAAAGCCATCGAGCAGCTCTGCGAAGTACTGCACCATATCGTTGCGCTCGGCTTCGCCGTGCACGAGAACATCGAGACCGATCTCCTCCTGCAGACGAATGACGCGCTCGATCTCTTCACGCAAGAAGCCCTCGTAGGCGGCCTCATCGATCTCTCCGCGAGTAAACGCTGCGCGAGCCTTACGAATCTCGCCGGTCTGCGGGAACGAGCCGATGGTGGTCGTCGCAAGCTGCGGAATGTTCAGCGCGTGCTGGGCATCCCGGCGCTCCTGCTCGTCCACGCGGCTGCGATCAGCAGCGGTGACCGCAGCGGCGCGCTCACGAATCTCGTCGACTCGCACACCGGGGGCAGAGGCGCGGTCCGCAAGAACACGGTCGACTTCAGCGAGCTCGTCCTCGATCGCTGCGGCCCCTTCGGTGAGTCCCTTCGCGAGCACGACGACCTGTTCGACCTTCTGGTCGGCAAAGGCGAGCCACGACTTCAGTCGCTCATCGAGCTTCGTCTCGTCCGCAACGGTGTGCGGGACGTGCTGCAGGTTGTTCGAGGTGCCGACGACGGTGGAGATGCCCGAGCGCTGCAGGCTCTCGGCGGTGCCGAATGCCTGACGCAGGTCGGTGCGCCAAATGTTGCGGCCGTCGACCACGCCGGCGACGAGCTGCTTGCCGGTGAAGGCCTGTGCGAGCTCACCGGAGTCATGCGCCTCCAGCGGCAGAGTGCCGCGCACGACGTCGACATGTACGGCTTCGACCGGCAGAGCCGCCAGACGCAGCAGCGCACGCGATGCATCGCCGTACGGTGTGGTGATGAGGATCTGCGGGCGCTCGGATCCCACGGCCCGACCACCGAGCGCTGCGTAGGCACGCTCGACAAGCGCAAGCGTCTCCTCGCGAGACACCGAGAGCGAGTCCGAGACGAGCGCGGGCTCGTCGAGCTGGATCCAGCCGGCTCCAGCCGCGGCAAGCGCACCGAGCAGTTCGCCGTACACCGCGACTACTTCGTCGAGGCGGTCGATCGGCGCGAAGCCCTCACCGGCCTCATCAGAGGCCTTGGCGAGCAGCAGGTAGGTCACCGGACCAACGAGTACGGGGCGGGAATCGATTCCCTGCTTCTGCGCCTCGGCGAGCTGCTCGACGAGGGCACTCGGGTTCGCGGCGAACGGGGTCCGCTCATCGATCTCGGGAACGCTGTAGTGGTAGTTCGTATCGAACCACTTGGTCATCTCCAGGGGCTGATGATCCTTATCGCCGCGTGCGAGCGCAAAGTACTTCACGAGGTCGCTGCCCTCGACATCAGCGAAACGCTGCGGAATCGCGCTCAGCGCGAGCGTGGCATCGAGCACCTGATCGTAGAAGCTGAAGCTCTCCGGCACGGCTGCACCCCTGGCAGTGAGCCCCAGCTCGACGAGGTGCGCACGCGTTGTCGCACGCAGCTCGCGTGCGGTCTCGACGAGCTCCGCCTCGGAGATCTTCGCTTTCCAGAACGACTCGACCGCTCGCTTGAGCTCGCGGTGGCGTCCGATGCGCGGGTAGCCGAGAATGGTTGCGTTGGACAGGGGCGACGTTGCAGGCATAGTTTCCTTCGCGGTTGAACTCAAGGATCGTGACGCGAGTCGCGCCTTCCCGTGGAATGTCCTAAAGGTACCAACTTCTGCGGACTTCTCACCGTGCGTTTCGCTCTGTTACCGCAGGGCACGGTCAAGTTACGCCGCGATGAAGGGTTCGAGCTTTGCGATCATCTCGGCCGTCACCAGCGCGCGGACTCGTGTGCCCTGCTCCACATACTCGGTCTCGAGCACCCGATTGCGCTCGTGCAGTTCGGCAACGAGTTCGCCGCGATCGTAGGGCACGATGACATCGACTTCGCGATCCGGAATCGGCAGCGCCGCATCGATGCGGGTGCGCAACTCTTCAAGTCCCTCGCCCGTACGCGCCGACACGAAGACGGCATCAGGCGCGAGGCCGTGCAACACGATCCGCTGGGAGTCGTCGATCAGGTCGGACTTGTTGAAGGCCACGACTTCGGGAATGCTCTGCGCTTCGACTTCCGCAATCACGTCGCGCACGGTCTGCAGCTGAGCTGCAGGATCGGGGTGCGAACCGTCGACGACATGCAGGATCACGTCGGCCTCTCCGACTTCTTCAAACGTCGACCGGAAGGCCTCGACGAGCTGATGCGGCAGATTACGCACGAAGCCGACAGTATCGACGTACGTAAAGCGGCGTCCGTCCTCGGTCTCGGCGTGCCGCACGGCGGTGTCGAGTGTCGCGAAGAGCTGGTTCTGCACGAGTTCCTGTTTGCCCGTGAGCCGGTTGAGCAGGCTCGACTTGCCTGCGTTCGTGTACCCGGCGATCGCGACCGATGGCACCTCACCGCGCCTGCGGTTCGCCCGCTTGGCCTCACGAGCAGGTCCGAAGCCCTGAATCTGCTTGCGCAGCTTCGACATGCGGGTGTGAATCTTCCGGCGATCCAACTCGATCTTCGTCTCACCCGGGCCGCGGGATCCCATGCCGGCCCCGGCCGCACCGACCTGACCACCGGCCTGACGCGACATCGACTCGCCCCAACCACGCAGACGCGGCAGCAGGTACTCGAGCTGCGCCAGCTCGACCTGCGCCTTGCCCTCACGGCTCTTCGCATGCTGGCTGAAGATGTCAAGAATCACCGCAGTACGGTCGATGACTTTCACCTTGATGACGTCTTCGAGTGCGCGCCGTTGGCTCGGCGCGAGCTCGGTATCGGCGATCACCGTGTCCGCACCGAGAGCTGCGACCATGTCTGCGAGCTCCTGCGCCTTGCCCTTCCCGAGGTATGTACTCGGATCGGGGTGAGCACGGCGCTGCAGCATGCCATCGAGCACTCGGGCACCGGCGGTCTCCGCCAACGCCGCGAGTTCGCGCAATGAGTTCTCGGCGTCTTCGGTCGATTTCTGCGAGTAGACGCCGATGAGCACGACGTTCTCGAGCCTGATCTGGCGATACTCGACCTCGGTGACGTCTTCGAGCTCGGTTGAAAGCCCCGGCACACGTCGGAGGGAAGCACGCTCTTCGCGCTCCATGCGGATCGCATCAAGATCTTCAGAGAGAGAATCGTGCGCCTCATCACCGAGAGCCTGCGCGGCACCGAGATCGCGGATCGCGGCATCGCGAATCACTGTCGCGCTGCCCGCGCCCGAGGCGCGTTCGAGCACCCGGTCGAGAGGATCGGGGCGGGAGGCAGGAACCGGGTTGGCCGTCGTATCTTGCTCGGCCGCATCACCTGCCGTGTCGGGCCGGTGTTCAGTGGTGTTGGAGCGGTCGCTCGAAGATTGATTCGTCATCTGATGACCAGCCTACTCCGCATCACCTCGACGGTCACCCGTCGAATGGGATACTGGGTCGGTGAGCGAGCACTATTTCTCGTCGGCACCGACCGGCGACTTCACCCCGCGTGAGATCGAGGTCGAGTTGGCCGGAGCACCGCGTCGACTCGTGACCGCAGGCGGTGTCTTCAGCCCGGAACAGCTCGATCGAGGCACCGCGATCCTCTTGAAGCAACTCGACCGCGCCCGAGTCGACGAAGATCTCGACGGCGCCGACCCGCGATTGCCGATGCTCGACATCGGGTCAGGGTGGGGCCCGATCGCGCTCGGAGCAGCCCTCACGCATCCGAATCGCGAAGTCTGGGCCGTCGAAGTGAACGAGCGTGCGCGAGCGCTCTGCCAGATGAACGCCGAACGCCTCGGCCTCGGCAACGTGCACGTCGCAGCACCCGACGAGGTGCCCGATGAGCTGCGTTTCGCTGAGATCCGTTCGAACCCGCCGATTCGAATCGGCAAGGAAGAGCTGCACGGGATCCTGCGCACCTGGTTGCCACGGCTCTCCCCGGGCGGCGCCGCCTTCCTCGTCGTCGCAAAGCACCTGGGTGCTGATTCACTGCAGCGATGGATCTCGCAGACCTTCACCGACCTCGAGGTGTCGCGACTCGCTCGAGACAAGGGTTTTCACGTCCTCGAGGTGCGCAGCTGATGCGCGGTGCTTTATTTCGGGCCCGCATCTAGCTAGGGCAGCTCGATCTCGCCGGAGTAGACGAGCTCGGCCGGCCCGCTGAGTGACACATGCTCGCCCGAACCGGTCTCGAACATCCGCACCACCAGGACTCCACCCGGCACCTGGACCTGCCAGTGATTCGGCATGCCTGCGCCACCCCAATGCCGGAAGGCGAGTGCCGCGGCCGCCGTACCGGTACCGCATGAGAGCGTCTCACCCGAACCGCGCTCGTGCACGCGCATCCTGATCCGTGCGACGCCGTCTTCGACGAGCGGCTCGTCAGGCACCACGAACTCGACGTTCGCTCCCGAGGCAGGCGTCGGGCTCAGCCCCGGAGCACGCGTGAGGTCAAGGCCGTCGAGCTCACCCGCGTGGGCGAGCGCCGTAACGATGTGAGGATTGCCGAGATCAATGCCGAGCCCAGGCCGAGCTACGTCGAGGCCCACAGCAGTGACCAGCGGTTCGTCACCGAGCCGTTCGGGGTCGAGGCGCCAACGACCGAGATCCACTGTGTAACCCGAGGGGCCGGGCACCACATCTTTGACTCCGGCCCGCGTGCCGATCGGCAGGGTGTCTGTCGGACCATCGGGGTCCGCGGCAGCAACCAAGCCCTGGGCGATCAAGTAGTGGGCATACACGCGGATACCGTTCCCGCACATCTCTGCGGGGGTGCCGTCGGCGTTCCAGTAGTCCATGAACCACTCGGCTTCCGGTTCGGCTGCGAGAATCTGCTGCCCCTCGGGAAGTGCCCGCGACCGAATCGCGCGGATGACACCGTCTGCGCCGATCCCGAACCGGCGGTCGCACAGCAGACGGATCCGCTCAGGGGTGAGCTCGACGTTGCCGTCGGGGTCTGTGAAGAGCACGAAATCGTTGCCCGTGCCGTGCCCCTTCGTGAAGGCGAGTGTCGTCATCACTCCATTCTAGAGCCAGCGCACTCACGCAGACGAAGATGAAGTTGCTTGACGTACTACGACAGACATAATATGTTGAACGCAGTACGGATGCAGCACAGCACGGATGCAGCACAGCACCGATACATCATCGGCACAGATACATCAACAGCACAGCAGCACACCTGGAGGACGCATGATCAGCGCAGACGCGATTCGCGGCAACGTCGATCTCATCGTCCTGTCACTGCTGCGTACCGCACCCTCCTACGCTTACGACCTCGCCCGAAGCATCGGCGAAGTCGCCGGAGACGCCTACACCATCAAACAGACCACCCTCTATTCAGCGGTGAAGCGCCTGGAATCTAGCGGGCTCGTCACCTCGTATCCCGGAACCTCTGAGTCGGGAAAACCGCGCACGTACTATCAAATTACGCCCGAGGGCCTCGTACACCTGGCTCAGAAAGCTGCCGAATGGCGGCGCACCAAGGCCGTCGTCGACCGTTTCACGGAAGGAATCGACTCATGAATGTCATCACCGCCTACCTGGAAACCATGTTCAGCACCTACCCTCAGACTCCGCGCATGCTGGAGGCGAAGGGAGAGTTGCAGGGCATGATGGAAGACGCCTATTCCGCACTCATCGCCGAGGGCCACAGCGAGAATGAGGCTGTCGGACGAGTCATCACCGAGTTCGGCAATCTCGATGAGGTTGCGCCCGTGCTCGGCATCACCTCCGAGATCGCGCCTCCGTCCGCCGTAGCGACCCAGGCCCCGGGCGACACCGCGCAGGCGACCACGCCGGCTGCACCACCCGTCACCCAAGAGGAAGCGGAGGGATACGCGAGCGCACAGGAGCGCACCCGGTTCCGTATCGGCATCGCCATCGTGCTCTTCGTGCTCTCACCGATCCTCATCATCTCTCTGCCAGCCGCAGTGGAGAGCGGTGCGCTCGCCCTCTCGGTCGGAGTCGCCACGACGATCGGCATCACGGCGCTGCTCATACTCGTCGCAGTCGGAGTACTCACCCTGGTCAGCACCTCCCGCGACCTCGCGCCGTACAAGCACATCGAGGAGCAACGGTTCACGCCGACGCCCTCGGTCACGCGCTGGGCCGAGTCGCTCGCACAGCAGCACGAGCGAAGCCGCATCCGAGGGCTGCAGGTCGCAGTGTCGTTCTGGATCCTCTCCCCCGCACCTCTCATCGCGCTTTCACTACTCATGGAGTCCTCCCCGTACAGCGAGCTCTGGACGGTACTCGGCGTCGTCTGCGTGCTCATCTTCGTCGCGATCGGGCTTGCCGTGCTGTTGCCGCGCACCTGGGCGCACACCGTACTCGAGAAGCTCAGCCGCACCGGCCAGGCTCGAGGCGCTGGCGATGATGGGGAACCCAGCGTGATCGGCATCATCGCAGCCTTCTACTGGCCGATCCTGGTGGCGATCTTCCTCGCCTGGAGCTTCATCGGCGACGCCTGGGGGTCGTCGTGGATCATCTGGCCGATCGGCGGCGTGCTCTTCGGAGCCATCGCAGCGGGCGGCGGCGCGCTCGAGAGCTACCGCAAGTCCAAGCGATGATCCCGGCAGCGCCGCGCTCAGTCGACCTGAATCGCGGCGAGATCTGGGCCGTCGACCCACTCGATCCCGGGGTACCGCTTGAACCAGCTCACCTGGCGGCGCGCATAGCGCCGGGTCAGGGCCTGAGTCTCAGCAATTGCCTCGGCCTCACTCGCCTCGCCCTGGAGCTGCGCGAGCGCCTGCGCATAGCCGATCGCACGGCTCGCGGTCGGGCCTTCGGCGATCCCTTCTGGTAGCAGACCCCTGACCTCTTCGAGCAGGCCGTCCGCCCACATGCGCTCGACCCGACGGTCCAGACGCTCCACTAGTGCCCCGCGCTCGCAGTGCACTCCGATGATGCGCATGGGCCGGTGATCCGGAACCGGTTGCCAGTGCGCCGGCTCGGATGGGAGCACGACCTGCGCATCTCCTCCGAGCAGAGCTACTTCGAGCGCGCGAACGACCCGTCGCGGGTTCCGCGCATCGACACTGTCTGCGACCTCCGGTGCCAGTCCGCGCAGGCGCTCGAGCAACGGCGCGACACCGTCTTCGTCGAGTTCTCGCTCGAGCTCGGCGCGCACTCGTGCATCACGAGGCGGGAAGCGGAAGTCGAAGATCGCGCTCGAGACGTAGAGCCCGGATCCACCCACGAGTATTGCGTCTTTGCCATCGTGCAGCAGCTCGGTGATGATCTCACGCACACGAGACTGGTAGCGCGCCACCGTGGCTTCTTCGCTCGGGGCGAGAAGGTCGAAGAGGTGGTGGCGGATCCCTCGGCGTGCACCCATCGGCACCTTGGCGGTGCCGATATCCATACCCCGGTAGAGCTGCATCGCGTCAGCGTTGATGATCTCGGCCGTGCGCCCGATCCCCTCAATCGCTTCGGCGAGATCGAGCGAGAGCTCCGACTTGCCGGTGCCGGTGGCGCCGACTATCGCCCAGATACGGGGAGGAGATGTGGAGTCAGCGGCACGCGCAGCAGGATCGCCGAGCCGCAATACGGAGTCCGGATTTTCGGTCAAGAGCTCGCTGTACGGATCATGGGCATACCGAGCCCGACTGTCGCCGGGGCTCCGCCAGCGGGAGCCGGGACACCGCAGCTTTCTGCCTGGCTGCGATCCCACGCATTACCCGCGCGAGTGCGTCGCAGTCGGTACGAAGTTGTGTCATCGGCGATGAGGAAGTGCGGGGCCGCATCGGTCACACGCACTGTGACGGCGTCGCCGGGCCTCGGAAGCTCAGCGCCTTCGGGCAGTGCGAAGTGCACCAGGCGGTTGTCTTCGGCGCGGCCGGAGAGCCGATGAGTCGCTTCGTCTTTCTTCCCTTCGCTCACGGCAACCAGCACTTCGAGGTCGCGGCCGATCTGGGCCTGATTTTCTTCGAGCGAGATGCGCTCTTGGAGCGCGATGAGACGTTCGTACCGTTCTTGCACCACGGCCTTGGGCACCTGATGCTCCATGGTCGCGGCCGGTGTGCCCGGCCGGATCGAGTACTGGAAGGTGAAGGCACTCGAGAAGCGTGACTGTTCGACCACGCGAAGCGTGTCTTCGAAGTCCTCGTCGGTCTCGCCCGGGAAACCGACGATGATGTCGGTGGTGATGGCGGCATCGGGAATCTGCTCTCGAACGCGTTCGAGAATCCCGAGGAAGCGCTTGGAGCGGTAGGAACGCCGCATCGCCTTCAGTACTGCGTCGGAACCTGATTGCAGCGGCATATGGAGCTGCGGCATGACGTTCGGGGTCTCGGCCATCGCTGCGATCACGTCGTCGGTGAACGCTGCGGGGTGCGGGCTCGTGAACCGCACACGTTCGAGGCCTTCGATAGTGCCCATCGCGCGCAGCAGCTTGCTGAATGCCTGTCGATCACCGAATTCGACACCGTAAGTGTTGACGTTCTGACCGAGGAGTGTGACTTCGACGGCGCCGTCATCTACGAGCGCTTGCACCTCGGCGAGGATGTCTCCCGGGCGTCGGTCTTTCTCTTTGCCGCGCAGGGCGGGCACGATGCAAAAGGTGCAGGTGTTGTTGCAGCCGACCGAGATGGAGACCCAACCGCTCGACACGGAATCTCGTTTCGTCGGCAGCGTGGACGGGAATACTTCGAGGGATTCGAGGATCTCGACCTGCGCTTCGGCGTTGTGCCGCGCTCGTTCGAGCAGCGTCGGGAGCGACCCCATGTTGTGGGTGCCGAAGACGACATCGACCCAGGGCGCCTTCTCGACGATCGTGCCCTGGTCCTTCTGCGCGAGGCAGCCGCCGACGGCGATCTGCATGCCTTCGCGCTGTCGTTTCACACCGGCGAGATATCCGAGATTGCCGTAGAGCTTGTTGGCGGCGTTCTCGCGCACGGCGCACGTGTTGATGACGACAACGTCGGCTTGCTCGGGTTCGTCAGCTGCGACATAGCCGGCAGCTTCGAGTGAGCCGGAGAGTCGCTCGGAGTCGTGCACGTTCATCTGGCACCCGAGCGTGCGGACGGTGTAGCTACGGGGAGATCCGTCGGAGCGAAGGGCTGCGGGCGACGGGTCGATGACGACGGGGTCGGCTGCAATGGTCATACGGAGGATTCTACCGCCGCCGGGACATTGCCTCGTGTCGCGTGCGTGCGCGTGCAGTTCTGAGCATGATTTGTGACTCGTACGTGCGGGATGCGTCGATCAGCGGAAGCGGACCCCGGAACTGGTGTGGAGACTCCCCACGTTGTCGAGTGCTTCGCGTGCTGCACGCGCAGCTCGTTCACCCGACCAGCCGCGTCGGGCGAGAAATCCGAGCAGTCGGCGTTCGGCGGTCTGACGATCGAGATCGGCGAGCCGTCTCGCCCGCTCCTCGGCCGCCGTACGCAGCAACTCGTGCTCTTCGTCATCGTCGAGTTCGGCAAGCACCGTCTCAATGATGTGATCGGAGAGCTGCCGCTCGCGCAACTTCACCCGGATCTGTGTACGACTGGCGCGCTTACGCTCGCGGAGGCTTTCCATGGTTGTGCGGGCGAGCCCCAGGTCATCGAGGTAATAGCTGCGTTCGAACTCGTCGAGGACGTCTTCGATATCACCGGCCGAATGCTCTCGGGAGAACAGCTCACGCCGGAGTTCGCCTCGGGATCGAGCCTTGCGAGCGAGCAACCGCACGGCGTCTTCCGAACACCGTGCGGCAGCATCTTCGGGGTCCGTTGCAGCATCTGCGGCAGCTGCGGAAACCTCTGCTACAGAAGCCTCCGCTGCAGAAACCTCAGCGGCATGGCTCTCTGCGGCAGAGCCCTCCGACCCCGAGTCCGCATCAGTCTCGGCACGAACCAGTGCTTCCCGAGCTCGCTCGAGACGGGAGGCAGCGCCACGCTCAGCCTTCCGAGCTGCAAGGCCGATGACTGGCGGATCGCTGGACTCGCGGCTCCCGCCTTCCACCCGCGGCTTGTTCGTCGACCGCGGGAGCCGCGAGCGGAACTCGATGACCTCGGCAAGGTCGGCACGGTCTTGCCGAGTCGGCGAGGTCTCGTCGCCTTCCGAAGGAACGAATCGCACTGCCATCCTGCGCTGCTCCGGACCTAGGCGCTGACCCGCTGCTCGGGCGTCGGCGCCTCAATATCAGCGACAGGCTCGGCTTCTTCACTGCGCCCGTTCACTCCGAGCTTCGTGAGGATCTTCTCCTCGATCTCGGCTGCGATATCGGGATTCTCGATCAGGAAGCGCCGGGCGTTCTCCATTCCCTGCCCGAGCTGATCGCCGTCGTAGGTGAACCAGGAACCGCTCTTCTTGATGAAGCCCTGCTCCACGCCATAGTCGATGAGCGAGCCCTCGCGAGAAATGCCAACGCCGTAGAGGATGTCGAACTCCGCCTGTTTGAAGGGCGGCGCCATCTTGTTCTTCACCACCTTTACTCGAGTACGGTTACCGACCGCGTCGGTGCCGTCCTTGAGCGTCTGGATGCGTCGAATATCAAGACGCACAGATGCGTAGAACTTGAGGGCCTTGCCACCCGAGGTGGTCTCGGGACTCCCGAAGAAGACCCCCACCTTCTCACGCAACTGGTTGATGAAGATCGCTGTCGTCTTCGTCGCATTCAGACCACCAGTGATCTTGCGCAGTGCCTGCGACATCAGGCGCGCCTGCAGACCAACGTGACTGTCGCCCATGTCGCCGTCGATCTCAGCCTTGGGCACCAGCGCCGCAACCGAGTCGATGACGACAAGATCAACGGAGCCCGAGCGGATGAGCATGTCTGCGATCTCCAGCGCCTGCTCCCCCGTATCGGGCTGCGAGACGAGCAGGGAGTCGATGTCGACACCGAGCTTCTGCGCATACTCCGGATCAAGTGCGTGCTCGGCATCGATGAACGCCGCGATTCCGCCGGAACGCTGCGCATTCGCAATGGCATGCAGCGTCAGCGTCGTCTTACCGGATGACTCGGGCCCGTAGATCTCGACGATACGACCGCGCGGCAACCCCCCGATACCGAGTGCGACGTCAAGCGCCACCGACCCGGTCGGGATCACATCTACAGCCTCGCGCTCAGCGCTGCCGAGACGCATGATCGCGCCCTTACCAAACTGACGGTCGATCTGCGAGAGTGCGGCTTCGAGCGCCTTTTCTCGGTCCTTGGGTGCGGCCATGTTCTGCTCCTTAGCGTTGTGCGACGAGTCGCGGTTGCTGCCTACCGGCTGTCTCGGCACCGGCGAGCCGGTGCAGACAAGGCATTCAGTGTTCTGTGGTTCTCACCGTAGGCGGCACCTCCGACATTCAGTGCCGGAGGCATCGTTCTGTGGGCAAGGAGGCCACGAAAAGCACCTGTGGATGACGATAGCACCAGTCGAACACATCTTCGAACATGGCTTTGGCGTGTCGGATCGACCCCGGGACTGCAGACATCAGCTGCGCGACGGAGGCCCCGAGAGCAACAAGACCCCAGCACCAGAACAGCAGGGGATTCGCTAAAGGGGCGGGCGCCGGAGATTCGAGCCGGACGCCCGCCCCGCCCGTCCGCTTGCACGGACGAGCGCGTATCTACCCCACAGTGCAGGCACTTCCCCGACAGCCGATATTCATCAGACTTAGGAAATGCTTGCCTTATTAGATTATGCGGAAACGCAACCGACCGCAAGGAATCCGAGAATTCTTGTCACGAATCGGCTTCATCGCCCGCCAACTTCATCGCCCGCCGACTTCATCGCGCGCATCGGCATCGTCATGCGGGCGGCGGTCGTGGTCAATCAGCCGCGCGGTCCCCGAGGCTCGGTCAATCCGCGCCCATGCCGCCGCGCGAGCGGAACTTGCAGGTCTTCGCAGAGCGCCGCCCAGACCTCGCGTACCGATACACCGCGCTCCAACGCATCTGCTGCGGTACCGCCAAGCGCGGCGACCCAATGGTCACGGATGAGCACCCCGGAATAGGCCTCTCCGAATTCTTCTGCGCAGGCGCGCTTGAATTCACTGCGCTTCACGCGCGAGCTCCTCGCCGTCCGTTCAGGGCTGCGGCAGCAATTCCGGCGAGAAACCGTTGACGAGCTCGTCAGGCACAGTGTCTGGCACACGCGACGAGAGCGGTGCGCTCAGCCCCTCGATGACAGCCATCCGGGAACCGACTTCATTCAGAATCACTGAGAGCGGCGTCTCGAGAGCATCGGCCACCGCGGCGAGGATCTCGCTCGAAGCTTCCTTTTGGCCGCGCTCCACCTCACTGAGGTACCCCAGAGCCACACTCGCCTCACCGGCGACCTGCCTCAGCGTACGACCCTTCTGGAGACGGAAGTCACGCAGCACATCGCCGATCTCCTGACGAAACAGCACCATGCGCATCCTCCACTTCGCGTCCGGGGTTCCACCGGACTCTTATTTCCTCCGCTGATGAGACTACTCCCCCAGCGGGACACCTCCATTGTGCAGGCTGTCACTGGAAGTAACCCAGAGATTACTCTCTCTATTCCTGAGTCTTTGCTGAACTTGAGCTGACACGACTCAAGTATTCGATCAGAAGCTGCACTGCCTCTGCCACGGCAGCCTCGCGGATCGCCTCCCGATCTCCTGCGAATTCGAGGGGAACTGCCACTTCCCCAAACTCCGACGACACCGCAATCCAGACGGTTCCAGCGGGAAGCCCGGTCTGCGGGTCTGGCGCCGGACCCGCAACTCCCGTCGTTGCCAGACCCACATCGGCGAGCGCCAACTTCCCATCTCGCGTCGTTGCACAGCACGCCCGCACGCCCCGCGCCATTTGCTTCGCGACTTCGGCATCGACTGGGCCGACCCGCTCCAAGAGGTCGCCTTCGACGTGCAGAAGACGACGTTTCACCTCTGTGTCGTAGGCCACGACGCCCCCGGAGAACACTGCCGACGCACCCGGCACCTGCACGAATGCATCGGCAAGCAGACCACCGGTGAGCGACTCGGCAACGGCGATACGCCATCCCGATTTCTTGGCAAGCGCCAGAGCGACCGCAGCGGTCTCCCACTCAACCGTTGCCTCAGTCACTTCTCCACCCGCCCGGATCGCAAGAAGTTGACGACGTAATCGATCCCACTCGCGACTGTCAGCACGACGGCAATCGACATCACCGCGGTGTTCACCCAGTTCATCCAATCGCCCAGCACCTGCGGGAACGGCATGAGCGCAAGTGTGATCGCGACCGACTGCGCAACGGTCTTCACCTTGCCCATCCATGCTGCTGCCAGCACGACGGTGCGCGCTTCGAACAGACGATGGATCGTCACCCCGACCTCGCGCACCATCACCAGGATCGTCACCCACCAGGGAAGCTCGGCGAGGATGGATAGGCCGATCAGTGCACCACCGATCAGGAACTTATCGGCGATCGGGTCGAGCAGCTTGCCGAGGTCGGTGATCAGCCCGCGGGATCGCGCAAGGTAACCGTCCCAGGCGTCGGTCGCGATCGCAACGACGAAGAACGCAGCCGCTCCCCACCGCAGCGCCCCCATCCCGCCACTGTCAGCAAGCAGCATCCAGATGAAAAACGGTGTCGCAACGATGCGCGTCCCCGTAATGACATTCGGCGCATTCCAGTTGCTCGGCTTCGCGTTCACGGACGCGGGGCCTTCAGCAGAAGACGCGTCTGACGCAGAATCGGCCATCAGTCACGCCCCGTCAGCTGCCAGGCGTCCAGGTCATCTTCTCCATCGACTTCCTCGAGGTTCGACTGGTAACGCCCGACAGGGTCGTCGTATCGCTCGTCGCCGAACCCGCCACGGTCTCTACTTTCCACAATTCGCTCTGTGGGAACGCCGTTCTCCTGGTCCGCCTGCGCTGACCAGTCGTCGGCTGCCTCGGACACGTCCGCATCGCGTCGAGACTGAGATGCTTGCGAAGCTTGTAGCATCTGCGGCTCATGCGCCGGTGGTGCGGGTTGAGCCGTCGCCTGGGCTGCAGGAGGAGCCGTCGCGGATCCCGACGCGGTCCCCGAGATTCGGGCCAGCACATCTGGAAGCTGATCCGGTGTCACCAGCACATCGCGCGCCTTCGACCCTTCCGACGGCCCCACGATATCGCGGGACTCCATGAGATCCATCAGGCGCCCGGCCTTCGCGAAGCCGACGCGCAACTTTCGCTGCAGCATTGACGTCGATCCGAACTGCGAGGTCACAACGAGCTCAACTGCGGCGAGCAAGACCTCGAGATCATCGCCGATATCGGCGTCGATCTCCTTCTTCTCAGCGGCCTGTGTCACGTCGGCACGGTATTCCGGTCGAGCCTGTGCCTTGACGTGTTCGACGACCCGTTGAATCTCAGACTCCTGCACCCAGGCGCCCTGCACGCGAATCGGCGTCGAGGTGCCCATCGGCAGGAACAGCCCGTCACCCTGGCCGATCAGGCGATCAGCGCCGGGTTGGTCGAGGATGACGCGGGAGTCGGTCACCGAGGCGACGGCGAATGCGAGTCGACTGGGCACGTTGGCCTTGATCAAACCCGTGACCACGTCGACCGACGGTCGTTGCGTGGCGAGGATGAGGTGGATTCCCGCGGCTCGGGCGAGCTGCGTGATGCGCACGATCGAGTCTTCGACATCTCTCGGAGCGACAAGCATGAGGTCGGCGAGCTCGTCGACGACGACGAGCAGGTAGGGGTAGGGCTTCAGCACGCGCTGGCTGCCCTCCGGCAGCACGATCGAGCCGGATCGTACGGCCTCGTTGAAGTCGTCGATGTGACGGAACCCGAAGCTTTGCAGGTCGTCATACCGCATGTCCATCTCTTTCACGACCCACTGCAGCGCTTCGGCCGCCTTCTTGGGGTTCGTGATGATGGGAGTGATGAGATGCGGCACACCCTGGTAGATCGTCAATTCGACGCGCTTCGGGTCCACGAGCACCATGCGCACGTCAGCCGGCGTGGCGCGCATCAGGAGACTCGTGATCATCGAGTTCACAAAGCTCGACTTGCCCGAGCCCGTTGAACCGGCGACGAGCAAGTGCGGCATCTTCGCAAGGTTCGCGACCACGAACCCGCCTTCGACATCCTTGCCGACACCGATGGTGAGGGGATGGGTGCTCCGCTTCGCCTTACCCGAGCGCAGCACGTCGCCAAGAGCGACGTTCTCACGATCTTTGTTAGGGATCTCGATGCCGATCGCCTTCTTCCCCGGGATCGGCGACAGAATGCGAATCTCGTTCGACGCGACGGCGTAGGCGAGGTTCTTCGACAGTGCCGTGACCTTCTCGACCTTGACGCCGGGGCCGAGTTCGACCTCGTACTGCGTGACGGTCGGCCCCCTCGAGAAACCGGTGACGCTCGCATCGACCTTGAACTGGGCGAGCACCTCGGTGATCGCCGCCATGATCTCGTCATTGACCGCAGTGCGTTCTTTGGCCGGTTCGCCCTGCGACAGCGCTGACTGGTCGGGCAGCAGGTAAGCCGGCTCAGGTGCCGGGGCATGTGCGGGCGCCACCACGAAGGGCCGCGATTCGTTCGACCTCGGCACGTCTCCGGTATCGAGCGGTGATGCCGGCGCATCATCAGGCGAATCATCCACGAGACCCGAAGCAGCAGTCGCTCCGCCACTCGCGGCAGCGGCCACTGCGGCTTCCGCCTGCTCCAGGTCTCCGAAGAGGTTCTCCGGGAATGAATCGGTCACGGCGGGAGCCGGCTCGAGCGCTGAATCGAAGGCGCGATCCCGATTCCTGGTCGGTGCTGCCCCCTCAAGCGCTCGCTCGATGCCCTCACGATCCGCGGCGTACTCGGGGTCTTCTTCCCGACCCGAATCTGTGCGCCGCCACCACGGCAGCGCACCGGTCGTGGTGTCCGACTCCTCCTGCTCGAGGTCGAACAGCGCATCGCTCGACTTCCGCCGCTTCCAACGAGACCCCGAATCAGCAGGTTCTGCATCGTCCGCCGCTTGCGTGGACGAGGCGCCGTCGTCGGCGCTCCCCGCTTCCGAACTGGCATCGTCCTGTGCGCCGAAGAGGTAGACGTACGCTTCACGCAGGCGTCGCGCGATGCGCCCGGGAGGCGTCTTGGTAATGATCAGCAGTGACAGCGCCAGGAGAATGGACAGCACCGGTACCGCCACCCATACGGTGAGCGCACTGAGCGGAGCCCCGATCATCCAGCCGACGATGCCCCCGGCCTCGGCGAGCGCGGGCATGCTGCCTTCCTGGGGGCTCGGCTGACCACCGAAGACATGGCACAGCCCTGAAGCACTCATCACGGCAATCGCGAGGCCGATCGCGATACGCCGATTGTCAGTGACACTCGACGGATGATTGAAGAGCCACAGGGCGAACCCGATCATGACGATCGGCAGGCCAAATGCCACCCGCCCGAAGAGACCACCGAAAGTCCAGGCATCGAGCTGCACCGCGACCGGGCTGCCGATGAGGAACCATTCGACCACCACACCCGCGATCGCCAGCAAGACCAACGCGAAGGGGATGCCGTCACGACGGTCGGCAGGATCCAAGGGCTCGGAACGGAAGGCGCGGGCAACTCCCCCGAGCCCGTGCGCGAGCCCGCTCCATGCACGCACTGGAATGGGTTCACTGCTGCGCTCTGGTTCGGCGAGCACCTTCGTCTTCGCCGTCGTCGCCTTCGCAGCGGTCGTTCGACCGCCTCGTGCGCTCGACGAGGACTTCTTCCGACTCGCGGGGGCCTTACTGACCATAGGACTACGGTACAAGCCGCCGCCGACAACCCGGCGGAACCCGGTCGGCGCGGCCCATCTCCGCTAGAAGTAGACCCCGCGCGCGGCCATCGGCGGCCGCGGCGGCACGAACTGCCCGTACTGCAGCGTTGCGAAGTGCAGGTGCGGTCCGGTCGCACACCCGGTCGCACCGACATAGCCGAGCAACTGGCCCGCGCCTACACGCTGACCATTGGCGACGATGGGCGCACTGTTCTGGTGGGCGTACCAGGTCTCGAACCCGCCTCCATGGTCGATCTTGACCATGTTGCCGCCGCAGTACGGCCACCATCCGGAGAAGGTCACAGTACCGGCGCCCACGGCGTAAATCGGAGATCCGGCGCCCGTAGCAAGGTCGATTCCGGTGTGGCCTTCGTAACCCCACCACTCGGTGCTCACCCAGTACGAGCTGAGGGGCTTGCCCCAGCCGCCGCCGGTGCTGGGAGGAGGTGCGGTTCCGCCGCCACCTCCGCCACCGCCGCCACCGGTGCCGCCTCCGCCACCGCCGCCTCCGTTGCGGGCAGCCTCCTCGGCGGCGCGGCGAGCCGCTTCCTCTGCTGCACGACGTGCGGCTTCCTCGGCCTTGCGTCGAGCTTCTTCTTCCTGGCGAAGACGCTCCTCGTACCCCTTGACCGTCTTGGTGGTCTTATCCTTCAGTGCCTCGAGCTGCGTCTCGAGGGTCGTCAGCTGGTCCTCCTGCTCGATGAGCTCGAGACGCTTCTCTTCAGCAACCTGCTGAGCACGCTGATTCTCAGCTTCCGCCTCCTCGTAGAGGCGATCCCGCTCGGCTACCGCCTCCTCGGCCTGATCGCCGAGCGAAGCAGCCGTGTTCATCGCCTGCTGCGCCTCTTCCGAGATGGACGTGTTGCGCTCGGTAGCCTTCGACAGGAGGGCGAGACGCTCGAGCAGGGTATCCGCGGTATCGCCGTCGTCTTCGAGGAAGAGCTCGACGTTGCGATCGACCCCACCGGAGCGGTACATCTGGCCGACGAGCCCGGCAGCCTGCTCCGCGGTCTCATCTGCAAGCTTCTTGCTGCGCTTTGCTTCCTCGACCAGCTTGTCGGCGCGTTGCGCGGCCGTTTGCAGCTCTTCGTGGCGGTCCGCTGCAGCAGTCGCAGCGTCAGCGGCCTCTTGGCGGGTCTCTTCGACCTGCTTCTCGACGTCCTTGATCAGTCCTTCGATCTCCGTGACCTTCGCCGACGCCGACGATTGGCTCTGCTTCGCCTTCTGCACGTCGTCCCACGTGGGCAGCGACTGGTCGACGCCCTGTGCGGGAGAGGCCGAGACGGTGAGGTCCGTTCCGGCGAATCCGAGGCCGAACACCGCCGCAATCAGGGTGCCCGCAAGCAGTCGACGCGCGGTCGTGTGTCCTCGGTGTGCACTCGAAGCCATCCCGTGTGTCCCTCCCCTGATCAGACACGGTCAATGCGGATCTTGGTCGACCCGCTCGACATACCGTTACACCCTACCAGCGCCCCTTTCGGGCTGCCCGCTCAATTTTGAGCAGGTAGTCTGAGGCGTTGCGGCGCCGCCGGCGCCGGATCCAGCGCGCCAGCGCCCGAGGAAGAAAGTCGAGACTCCACTGTGGCTGCAGCGAACATCGGCAGGTCGAGTGCGATCATCGCGGCCGGCACACTCACCTCCCGCGTGCTCGGCCTGGTCCGCTCCATGGCCCTCGTCTACGCCATCGGCGCGGTCGGGCTCGCGGCGAATGCCTTCGCCACGGCCAGCCAGATCCCGAATACCATCTACACACTGATCGCGACCGGCGCGCTTACTGCCGTGCTCGTTCCCCAGATCACGAAAGCTGCTCTCGCCGCCGACGGCGGGCAACGCTACATCGACAAGCTCGTGACACTCACGATCGTCGGATCCTGCGCGATCATGGTCGTCGCGGCCGCCCTGACGCCGGCCTTCATCGGTTGGCTCGGCGCGAGCTGGGAGCCGTCGCAGGTACGACTCGCGACCGTCTTCGCCTACTGGTTGCTCCCGCAGATCCTCTTCTACTCCCTCTACACAGTGCTCGGCGAGGTGCTCAACGCTCGAAGCCTCTTCGGCCCCTACGCCTGGTCGCCGGTGCTCAACAATGTGCTCAATATCGCCGGACTCGTCGTCTTCGTGCTGCTCTTCGGCGCAGATCCGAACGGCGAGCGGGGGGCAGGCATCTGGTCCACCTCGGGCGAGGCACTCGTCGCAGGGTCGGCAACCGCGGGGGTCGCGGTGCAGGCGCTCGTACTCTTCGCGTTCTGGCGAAAGGCTCGACTCACCTTCCGGTTCGACTTCGGATTCCGAGGGGTCGGGCTGGGCACCATGGGGAAGGTCGCGATGTGGACCTTCTTCTCGGTCCTGCTGACTCAAATCGCAGGCCTCTACAACACCCGCGTCATGAACCTCGCCGCACAAGACGAGGCAGGTGTCGCCGCCTGGCAACTGGCCTCACTGATCTTCGTCCTGCCGCACTCGATCATCACGATCTCGCTGGTCACCGCTCGCTTTACCCGGATGAGCGAGAACGTTCACGCCGGCGATTACCGAGCGTTCACGTCTGACATCACGGCTTCCGCCCGCATGGCGGGATTCGCGATGATGTTCTTCACCGCGGCCATGATCGTGCTCGCGGTCCCGCTGATCCGCCTGATCCAACCGGGCGCGTCGCACGCGGTCGTCGACACCGTCTCGGTCGTACTCCTCGCGAATCTCGTGGGCCTCGTGCCGTTCAGCCTGCTCTTCGTGTTCAACCGCGGCTTCTTTGCACTGAGCGACACTCGCACGCCGTTCTTCATCCAGGCGGTGCAGTGCGTGGTCACTGTGGTGACCGCCATGCTGTGCACACTGCTGCCGACGGAACGCATCACGGCCACGATCACCCTCGTCGTCTCGATCACGTGGCTCGCGCAGATGATCACGACGTTCTTGTTGCTGCGTCGCCGGGTCGGTCTGCTGGGCGGGCGCGGCGTGCTGACCGGGGTCGTGCAGAACCTGTTGGGCGGACTCGTCGCTGCTGCAGCCGGCGTCTTCGTGCTGCAGCTGCTCGGAGGAACCGATCCTGGCGCACTGCCCGTCTCGTCGTTTGCCGGCTCCGTCCTGTCATGCGCGGTCGTGACCGCGGTCATGGCTCTGGTCTACGGCGGGGCTCTGGTGCTGCTGCGCAACCGCGAAGCGACCACGCTGCTGGGCCGGATCGCCCGCCTGCTCCCGGGTCGACGCTGAGCCGCCCGGATACACTGGACAATCGACCGAAGTCCGTGCTCAGAGACACGGTTACGGTCTGACCCGCATTCGACGAGAGGGATCGCCCGCCTTGACCCGCTTGACAGCCCGATACGCCCGCCCTGAGGAGATCGATCGCTGGGACGAGCTCGTCGCCCAGGTTCCCTCGGGCGGCGATTTTCTGCAGACGAAGGCGTACGCGGCGACGAAGGCCGCAGTCGGGTGGACGCCCCGCTATCTGGTATTCGAATCAGCTGGGGAGACTGTCTCGGCTGCGCTCGCGATCGAACGCCGGGTACCGACCGTCGGCCGTTACTGGTACCTGCCGCACGGACCGGGTGTGACCGATGCCGACGCACTCGAGCAGCACACCGCGGCATTGCGCGACTTCCTGCGCGAGCACGAACCAAGCGTGTTCGCAGCCACCATCGAGCCGCTTGTGCTCGACTCGACGGAGAACCGAGCGCAGCTTAACCGCTCGCTGGGGGAGCTCGGGGCGCACTGGCGAGACGGGATCCAGATCAATACGTTCACCGCGATCGTCGACATCGACCGCGACGACGACGCGCTGCTCGCAAGCTTCGATGCGAAGTGCCGCAACAAGGTGCGGCGCGGAGTGAAAGACCAGGTCGAGGTGCGCCAGTATCCGGCGACGCCCGAGACCTTCGCGCATATGCACCGACTGATGCGCCTCGTCGGCGGCGGCGGCAAGACCGATCTCGACCTGCGCCCCGAAGCGTATACGGAGCGCTTCTGGCGCGAGTTCACCGACGCCGGTCTCGGTTTCTTCTACGGTGTTCCAGGCTCCGACGGTGACCCCGCTGTCATGGCCTTCGTCATCCGCATCGGCGAGCGAGCCTTCTACAAGGATGGCGGTTCCGAGCGCCCCCGCACGACCCCGGGGATGGCAAACCTCATGCAGTACCGCATGATGATCGATGCCCGCGACGCCGGGATCAAGCGCTACGACCTCGTCGGCGTCCCGCCCACGGACCGCCTCGATGACCCGAACTATCGCAATCATTCGCTGGCGCCATTCAAGCTCTCCTTCGCACGCGAGGTCACCGAGTTCATCGGCGCCTACGATCTCGTCATGCATCAGGGCCGCTATCGTCGGTGGGAACGCTACGGCCTCAGTGTCGCCCAGAGGCTGCACCGCAAGATGTATAACGACACCGGAATGTATTAGCGGCGGCACGGTGCTGCGGGCGTCGGCCAGCGGCACCGGGTCAACCGACACCGTATCCGCTCACCAGCGGAGACACTGACAGCGGAGAACAGACACCATGGGACATTTCTTGCAGAGCTCGGCCTGGGCTGCGCTGCAGCGCGAGCTCGGCCGCACCGTCGTCTCGCTCGACGGCGATGGGTGGAGCGCGCAGGGCTATCTCGAGCGCGGCAAGCTGAACACCCGCCTCTACGTGCCCTATGGGCCCAGGCTCGCTCGCCCCGAGGCACTCGTTCCGGCCCTCGACGGGCTGCGTGCTGAGGCGAAGCGTCGCGGCGCGGCATTCCTGCGCGTGGAGCCGGTGCTCGATTCTCCCGAGCGCGATGAGCAGCCGGGCCTGAGCCCCGCCGTGCTCGAGGCCGCCGGATTGCGTCGTGTGGAGCGTCGTCAGCCTGAGCACACCCAACGCGTCGATCTCGCTCGCCCCTTCGACGAAGTGCTGCTCGAGATGCGGAAGACGAACCGGAACCTGCACCGCAACTACGCGAAGAAGGGGCTGAGCGTTCGCGTCAGCGATGCTCCCGAAGACATCGAGCACCTGATCCGTCTCCTGGGCGAAGTCTCCGACCGTACCGGGATGCACGCTCACGACAGCGACTACTTGCGCGCGCAGGCCCGCTCCCTCGTGCCGAGCGGCGATGCCAAGATCTACCTCGTCGATCTTGAAGGTGAGGATCTGCCCGTCGCAGCCTCCCTGATCTATGACGACGATGAGCGACGCTACTACGGTCATGCGGCCGCGGACACTGCGCATCGCAAGCTCTCACCCGGTCTCATCCTGGTGACCCAGATGATGCAGGACGCCCACGAGGCGGGTCTCGGCGAGTTCGACCTCTATGGCGTGGTGCCGCCCGAGGTCACCGACCATGCCTGGTCTGGGTTCAGCGACTTCAAGCGCTCCTTCGGAGGCCACCAGGTCGATTACTCCGGCACCTGGGAGCTGCCGGTCAAGCGGCTCAGCTACGCGGTGTACAACGCGGCGCGCAGGTTCATCGGCTAACCGGTATACCGGGCTGCTCGCTCATCGGGGCTGCCCGCTCATCGGGACGCTGGCCTCGACGGGCTGCTGACTCGGGCTCGACGATCTAGTAATACGGATCTTTGTGCACCGCGAGCGACCAGCGGCGCATGACGCGGTCACCGATCTTTGCCCAGACGGCATAGGCTCCGCGTCGCAATGGCAGGTCGAACGCACCCGCGTAATCAGTGATCTCCGGCGTAAACGAGCGCTTGAACTGCCCGACGCCGTGCAGCGGATGCGTCTTGTCATCGGAACGATCCGATGGCGGAGCACCGCAGAGATCGTGCGAGACCGCACCGCGCTCATTCGCCCAGCGCAGCACCTCCCATTGCAGGGCGTGCGACGCTCCGTACGCAGTCTTCGCACGTACTGAAGCACCGTCCTTGTACGTCGTCTTGCCGCCGAGCGCGATCGCGTACGCTCCGGCGACGAGCCGCAGCGTCCCCGACTCGTCTTCGCGGTGGGCGAGGAACATCTGGCCGTCGCCCGAGTGCGCGAACCGTTGCCAGAAGGCCCGGTAATAGTCTGCCGCGCGCAAGACGAAGCGGCCCTCGGCCGTCTCCTCGAGCAGTCGGTAGAGCTCGGCGCAGTGCTCGTCGGTGGCGGGCACGCGCGAGACGACGATGCCGTCGCGGCGTGCGCGGTTGATCGAGTTCCTGGCCTTCTTTCCGAGGCCGGCGAGCAACTCCTCGTCGGTGCGCACGCTGCCGCCCAGTTCGACGATCACCGTCGAGGGGTTCGGGATGATCCTGACCGAATCACGGTAGCCTGCGGCCCGAATCACGGTTCGCGCTTCGGGTCCGAGCCGTGGCTCGATCTTCAGCATGAAAGCTCCGTGCGAGCGGGCGAAGCGCCCGATGGCGTCGCACACGGCGAGCACGGCCACCGCGTCCTCCCCTGCCGGGCCGGCAGGCAGGTGCCACCACTCCCCCAGCAGCGGAACGCGCTTCGCGAGGATGCCGACGGCGACCTGCGGGAGCCCTGGGCGCTCGACGACGATGCGGTAGTCGCGGTACCCGCCCTCGGAGCGTTTGACATCGAGATAGGCGTCGCCCATCCAGACCTCACCGCCGCCCGGGTTCGCCGCGATCAGGGTATCCCAGTCCGCGCGCTCCGCCTCGGTCGCGAATCGTGCCGTGAGCAGGCTCACCGCGCTACACCACCACCACGACGGGCACGATCATCGCCTTGCGGCGCAACTTCGTGCCGACCCAGCGGCCGATCGTGCGCCGCACGATCTGCTGCAGCTGGTGGTGATCCTGCACCCCATCTCGCATCGCCGCTTCGAGCGCGTCGGCAATCTTCGGCTTGATGGTGTCGAAGGCGCTGTCGTCTTCTGCGACACCCTTGGCGTGGATGTCGGGGCCCGACACGATTCGCCCGAGCGTCGTCTCGACGACGGTGATCACTGAAATGAAACCCTCTTCGGCAAGGGTGCGGCGGTCACGGAGATCGTCGTCCGTGACCCGGCCCACGCTCTTGCCGTCGACGTAGATGAAGTCGATGTCCAGCTGCCCGACCGCACGCGCCACCCCATTCTCGAGGTCGACAACAGTGCCGTTCTCGCCGATGATGGTGCGGTTCTGCGGAACACCGGTCTCGATCGCGACCTTCGCGTTCGCGACCAGGTGGCGGTACTCGCCGTGAATCGGCATCACGTTCTTGGGGCGGACGATGTTGTAGCAGTACATCAGTTCGCCAGCGGCCGCGTGACCCGAGACGTGTACCTTCGCGTTGCCCTTGTGCACGACGTTCGCGCCGAGCTTCATGAGGCCGTTGATCACCCGGAAGACCGAGTTCTCATTGCCCGGGATCAGGCTCGAGGCGAGGATCACGGTGTCGCCGTCGCCGAGCTCGACCTGGTGCTCGCGATTCGCCATACGGCTCAGCACGGCCATGGGCTCGCCCTGCGAGCCGGTCGACATGTAGACGATGCGGCTGTCGGGAATGTCACCGCTCTTCTTGAGATCGACGAGCACTCCCTGCGGCACCTCGAGGTAGCCGAGGTCGGCGGCGATCTTCATGTTGCGCACCATCGACCGGCCGAGCAGCACGACGCGTCGGCCGTTCGCGACGGCGGCGTCGAGCACCTGCTGCACGCGGTGCACGTGGCTCGAGAAGCTCGCGACGACGACTTTTCCTTCGGTCTGCGAGATGACTCGCTCGATGACCGGTCCGATGTCTTTCTCGAGCGGGGTGAACCCCGGCACTTCGGCGTTCGTGGAGTCCGTCATGAACAGATCGACGCCCTCTTCTCCCAGCCGGGCAAAGGCGCGCAGGTCAGTGATGCGACCGTCGAGCGGCAGCTGATCCATCTTGAAGTCGCCCGTGCCGATGACCATACCGGCGTCGGTGCGAATGGCGACCGCGAGCGCATCGGGGATCGAGTGGTTGACGGCGACGAACTCGAGATCGAAGGGCCCGTATTGCACGCGCTCGTCTTCGGCGACGACCCGGGTCACCGGCTTGATGCGATGCTCCTTGAGCTTCGCCGAAACGAGTGCGAGCGTCAGCTTCGAACCCACCAACGGAATATCTTCGCGCTTCTTCAGCAGGTATGGCACGCCACCGATGTGGTCCTCGTGCCCGTGCGTCAGCACGACCGCCATGATGTCGCCGAGACGATCCTCGATCTTCGTGATGTCGGGCAGGATCAGGTCGACGCCGGGCTGATGCTCCTCAGGGAAGAGGACGCCGCAGTCGACCACCAGCAGTTTGCCGTCGATCTCGTAGACGGTCATGTTGCGACCGACCTCTCCGAGACCTCCGAGCGGGGTGATGCGCAGAGCGCCCTGCTTCAATTTGGGCGGGGTGAACGGGGGGTTCGTCATGAATCTCCTTGCTGCCCCTATTCGTCATTCTGCGGGAGCGTAGCGGGTCGCAGAATCTCACTGCAAGATCCTGCGGTTCCGCAGGATGACTGTGGTCAGCGGGTGGTGCCTGCGATCTTGGGCAGGGCACCGCCGGCCGCCGCGTTGCGGTCGGGCCGGAAGTTCGAGAAGTCGACGCCGGGCACGTCGCGCACCAGCGCGAGCTCGTCTTCGATGATGGCGGCCTCCCACTCCTCGGGCCCGACGAGCGGCAGACGCACGCGCGGGCTGGAGATGCGGCCGAGGCCGTGGAGGATGTACTTCGCTGAGACGGTTCCCGGAACGTGCGTCATCACGGCGCGGGCAAGCGGCTCGAGCTGCTGGAACGCATCACGGGCGGTGTGCAGGTCTCCGGCATTCACCGCGTCGACGATGGTGCGGTACATGCCCGGCACGATGTTGGCGGTGATACCGATGAGGCCGGTAGCGCCGATCGAGAGGTGCGGCAGCACGTTGGCGTCATCGCCCGAGAAGTAGAGCAGATCGGTCTGGTTGAGTACGCGACTGACCTCGCTGAAGTCGCCCTTCGCGTCCTTGACCGCGAGCACGTTCGGGTGCTTTGCGAGGCGCAGGATCGTCTCGTACTTGATCTCGACGCCTGAGCGACCCGGGATGTCGTACAGGATGACGGGCAGGTCGGTCGAGTCGGCGACCATTCGGAAATGCGTGAGCAGACCCGCCTGGGTCGGCTTGTTGTAATAGGGCGTGACGATCATGACCCCGTCGGCGCCGGCCTTCTCGCTGGCCTTGTAGAGCTCGATCGCGTGCGCGGTCTCGTTCGAGCCGCCGCCCGTGATGATCTTCGCGCGGCCGCCGGAGACCGACTTCGCGACCTCGACGAGCTTGATCTTCTCGGGGTCTGTCAGTGTCGAGGTCTCGCCCGTGGTGCCCGTGACCACGATGCCGTCGGCGCCGCCGGCGATGCAGTTCTCGATGTGCTGCTCGGTCGACTCCCAGTCGACCTCGCCGTCGGCGTGGAAGGGAGTCACGAGGGCGACCAGTACCTGGCCGAAGGGATTCTCTACGTTCGTCACCCCACTAGGCTACCCGAACCCGCGACCCGGAGAGCTGTGGAGCTCGAAACCGCGTCGATCGGAGCGCAGCCTAGGAGCGCCGCGTCCAGCGCTCGAAGCGGTAGCCGAGTCCGGTGCGGGAGACGAGTGGCGTCCCGGCGTCGACCAGTTCCCATTCCGGGCCGATCTCGGGTGCAAAGGTGTCTGCGTCGGGAATGTCGAGATCGATCCTCGTGACCACGAGTTCCGTTGCGAGCGGCATGGCGGCCAGAAAGATCTGCCCACCGCCGATCACCCAGGCGGCCTCAGTCGGCTCCGCAGTTCCGAAGGTTGCGGCCTGGTCGAGCGCGGCCTCGAGCGAGGGCACGACCACCGCACCCGCAGCCGTGTATCGCTCGTCACGGCTCACCACCACGTTCTGTCGCCCGGGCAACGGCCGGAAGCGCTCCGGCAACGATTCCCACGTGCGGCGCCCCATGACGACAGGGTCACCCATCGTTGAGCTCTTGAAGTGGGCGAGGTCCTCGGGCAGATGCCAGGGCATATCGCCCCCGCGTCCGATGGCACCACGGCCGTCGGCGCCGCGCGCCTCGGCCCACACCATGCCGACTCTCATGACTCCGCTCCTCCGAGTCGCACTCACACCGCTACGGGCGCTTTGATGCCCGGGTGGTGCGCGTAATCGATGACCTCGAAGTCGCCGAGCTCATAGTCGAAGATCGAATCGCGGCGGGCGATCTCGATCTGCGGGTACGGGAAGGGATCGCGGGCGAGCTGCGTCTCCACCTGCTCGACATGATTGTCGTAGATGTGGCAGTCACCGCCCGTCCAGACGAACTCACCGGGTTCGAGCCCGGTCTGCTGCGCAACCATGAGCGTGAGCAGCGCGTAGCTCGCGATGTTGAACGGTACGCCGAGGAACATGTCGGCAGAGCGCTGGTACAGCTGGCAGCTCAGTCGGCCATCGGCGACGTAGAACTGGAAGAACGCGTGGCACGGCATGAGCGCCATGTCGTCGAGGTCGGCGACGTTCCATGCCGAGACGACGAGGCGACGCGAATCGGGGTTGGACCGAATCTGGTCGATGACCCCGGAGATCTGGTCGATGTGCCCGCCATCGGGCTTCGGCCACGACCGCCACTGCACGCCGTAGACCGGCCCGAGATCACCCTGTTCGTCAGCCCACTCGTCCCAAATGGTGACGCCGTTCTCGGTGAGAAATCCGATGTTTCCCTCACCGCGCAAGAACCACAGCAACTCCACGGCAACCGACTTGAAGTGAACGCGCTTCGTGGTGATCAGCGGGAATGAATCGGCCAGATCGAAGCGAATCTGCTTGCCGAACAGGCTGCGCGTGCCGGTTCCGGTGCGATCGGACTTCGGAGTACCGTGCTCCAGCACCTCACGCAACAGATCTTCGTACGGGGTCGGGATCGCATTCGCACTCACACCCACGAGTCTACCGCCTGCCCTCCGACATCACTCGGCAGCAGACCCGCGGGGCGGAGCGATCCCTGGAACCAGGCGCCTATCCGTCCAACCCATCGTCGAAGACCTGCAGCGCGGCAGTATCGTCGCTCGCGTCGGTGCGTCGCAGCACCCGCCCCTTGAAGAAGTCTGGGGTGGCGCGCGACTGCAGGATCATGAGCACGATGCCGATCCCGAGCACCACCACACCGATGATGCCGACAAGCCCGACACCGGCGATGTTGTTACCCGACCCCGCAGCGGGGTCCATGCTGTCGACCAGAGTCTGCACGAATACGACGAGCAGCAGGATGCCGCCGAGCCCCGGCAGCAACACCTTCGACATCATTGAGCCGAAGCCCTCCGACCGTGCACTCTTCCGGAAGTACCAGGTACTCGCGAGGGCCGTAAGGCCGTAGTAGAAGCATACCATGATGCCGAGCGCTGTGATCGTGTCCCAGAGCACGTCCTCGCTGATGAACCGCATGATCGCGTAGAACACCGAGGCGACGACCGACGACCACAGCAGCGCCACGTAGGGCGACTTGTACTTCGGGTGGATCTTCTTCATCGCCTGCGGCAGGGCTCCGTAGTGCGCCATGGCAAGAAGGGTACGGGCGGGCGAGATCGCGGTCGAGTTGATGGAGGCCATCGCGCTCACGAGGATCGCGAGCGACAGCAGGATCGCGGCTGGCCCCATGACGGGATGCGCGAGTGCGGCGAACACGTTCTCGGCGATATCGGAGTTGCCGAGACCCGTGGGGCCGTCGCCGATTCCGGCGTAAGCAACCGTCGCAGCGGCGGTTCCGACGTACATGACCACGAGGATGACCACGAGAATCATGGCGGCCTTGCTCTCGGTCGACATGCGACCACGCGAGGGCTTGGTCTCTTCACCCATGGTCAGGATCGTGTCCCAGCCCCAGTAGACGAAGATCGACACGGCAATGCCGGCCGCGAACGCGCTGAAACTGGATACCTCGAAGGGGTTGAACCAAGACAGCTGAGGCATCGTCCCTTCGGAGTTCTCGGGCTTCGCTGCTCCGATGAACATGGCCACGATGAACCAGAACATGACGCCGACCTGGAAGATGACGGTGATGTACTGGAAGACCTTCGTCGAAGTCATGCCCCGGTACGAGATGAAGGTCGCCAGCGCCATGAACCCGAGGCACACGACGATGTTGATGAAGACGTTGTCGGCGATGTCGGCGATCGACGCGTCATTCATGAGGATAGCGATCGATTGGAAGAGGAACTCCACCGCGACACCAGCGAGGTTCGACAGAACGAGCACAGTGGCGGCGATCAGCCCCCAGCCGGCCATCCATCCGATCCAGGGCCCGAACGCGCGAGTCGCCCAGGTGAAGGACGTACCCGAATCCGGCATGGCCGAGTTCAGCGCCCGATAGCCGATCGCGACGAGCAGCATCGGCAGGAAGCCTGCGAGGAAGATCGCGGGAGTCTGATAGCCGACCTCGCTCGCCGCCGGGCCGACCGCAGAGGTGAGCGTGTAGGCCGGGGCGCACACCGAGAGCCCGATGACGAGGGCGCCGAGCACGCCGACCGTTCCGGTCGGCAGGCCTTTCTTGGAGATGCCGCTGACTGAGTCAAGCGTTCGAGTTTTCGGCGCTGAAGCGCTGAGATCGTATTCGGCCATGTTCTTACCGTGCCTCCTGCCGCACCACTGCGTCGTTATTCGCCGGCAACCGAAGGGCTCGAATCCGTAGCGGAGACGAGACTGTTACCGATCACGCACGATAATAAGCCTGAAGATGTGATTTCCGCTACACAACTAAAAAAATCGTGCGATATCAGTTGCGAGATAGCGAGATGGCTTGGCGTATCGCCGCCCGTGCGCGCTTCCGGTCGCCGCACGCGTCGTAGACGAGACCCAGTCGCGCCCAGGCGCGCCAGGAATCCGGCGCGTCCTCCGCTTCCGCACGGTACCGCGGGAAGGCGGCATCAGCGGAGCCGCGATCCGGTCGACCAGATGCCGTGGTCTCCCCCAAGTCATCAGGGAGGAGATCCTCAGCATCGAGCCGATCGACGAGCGCCGTCGCCGCCGCACCGAACCGTAGCTCGCGCACGAGTGCCCACACTCCGATGAGCGGCAAGACGATCAGCGCGATCCCCATCGTGATGGCGACAGGCGTTCCCGACGCGATCAATGCGACCGCCCGCACCCCGGCAAAACCGAAGTAGAGCACCAGCAGGATGCTCATGATCGCCACGCCGATCACCGAGCGGGTTCTCCGGCTCACGCGTCGAGCCCGAGTTCCGCGTCGATCCCGAGCACGCTCCCCAGCCCGACTGTGAGCCCTGCAGCGTCGACCGCAGCCTCGAGCGCGGCGCGCACGCCCGCGACGTAGGACTCGTTCGAGTGCGTGTCGTGCGTCACCGTCAGCACTTCGCCACTGCCGCCGAAGCGCACTTCCTGCTTCGCGACGACGCCTGCCAGGCGCAGACTGTGCACCTGGATACCGCTCACCGATTGGCCGCGCGCGGGCTGGTCAGCGTAAGGGGCCTCCACCGGCCGACCCTCTCGGGCCTGCACCATCAACTCTGCCGTGCGCACCGCCGTTCCCGACGGAGAATCCACCTTGCCGGGGTGATGCGCCTCAATCACTTCGATCGCGTCGAAGTAGGGGGCGGCTACGCGGGCGAGGGTCGTGCCGATCACGGATCCGAGTGAGAAGTTCGGCACAGCGATCACCCCCGCTCCCGGTGTCGCGTCGAGGGTCTCGCGCAGCGCTTCGAGTCGCTCTGCCGTCCAACCACTGGTGCCGATGATCACTTTCTGCCCGCGGTCGACAGCGCGTGCGACGATGCCGGGCGAGACTTCCGGGTGCGTGACGTCGATCAGGATCGCGGCGTCAGCTCCCTCGTCGGGCGTAGACGCGCTCGTCAGCCTGGCGACGAGATCGAAGTCCGGGTGCTCCTCCACTACGCGGCACACCAGGGATCCCAACCGGCCGGTTGCCCCTGCAACCGCAACACTCACAGACATGCCTCGATCTTAGCGTCGGGCGACTCGGAGCCGTGATGCGCGAACACGCGCGCTCAGCCGAGCGGCGCCTTCGATACCTCGCCAACGGCGACGACGGTGAACGGTCGTGCCAGCAGCGTCGCGGCCACCTCCTGCACATCACCGACGGTCACCGCCCGGAAGCGCTCGAGTGAGGTATCCAGGTCGAACAGCTCTCCCGTGCCGAGTTCAGACCGCCCCAGGCGGCCCATCCGCGTATCCGAGTCCTCCAACGCGAGCGCCGACGACCCCGAGATCTGACCGATCGCGAGCTCGTACTCGTCTTCGGTGATCCCGTCGCTCGCAATCTTGCGCAGTTCCAGCTGTGCGAGTTCGATCGCCTCGGCAGCCTTCTGCGGGGCGGTTCCGGCGTACATGCCGAAGAGTCCCGCGTCTGAGTAGCTCGCGCCGAACGAATATGCCGTGTAGGCGAGACCACGCTTCTCACGAATCTCTTGGAACAGTCGACTCGACATGCCGCCACCGAGCACCGAATTCATGACCCCGAACGCAAAGCGACGCGGGTCGCCCGCGGGCAGTCCGTACGTGCCGATGAGCAGATTGACCTGCTCGCTCGACCGCTCCGTGACCGAGATGCGGGGCTCTGCAGTGGTGCCCTGCTGCTGATCATCACCGAATGCCGGCAGTCCGCTGCGTACCGCTTGTTCCCGGCGCACCGGCGAACGGGTTGCCCCAGAGCTCCAGCGCTCCTGCCCAGCGGCATCGAGCGAGCGCACGACGAGATCGACGAGACGGTCGTGATCTACCGCTCCCGCAGCGGTCACGACGAGCGTCGAGGTGTCGTAGCGGCCGTGGTAATGATGGTTCACATCGTCACGGCGGGCCGCACGGATCGTCTCCGGGCTGCCGCCGATCGGGCGCCCGAGCGGATGCCCGTCGAGCACCTCCTCGAAGAACCGCTCGCTCGCCACGTCGGCGAGGTCATCAGAGGCCATCGCAAGCTCCTCGAGGATCACCTCGCGCTCGTTCTCGAACTCGCCTTCATCGAGTACCGAGCTCGCCACCATGTCGGTGAGCACCCCGACCGCCTGCTCGAGGTCTGCGTCGCGAACCTTGGCGTGGTAGCAGGTGTACTCCTTCGCGGTGAGCGCGTTGCTCTCAGCACCGAGGCGATCGAAGCTGGTCGCGATACCGTAGGCGTCGCGCGTCGGCGTGCCCTTGAACAGCAGGTGCTCCAAGAAGTGTGTCGACCCGAGGCTGCCGGGCGCGCCGGCTTGCTCTGCCTGCTCATCGCGCGATCCGACCCCCACCCAGAATCCGACCGAGGCACTGCGCGCCCCGGGCATCGATTCTGTGAGCACGCGCAGCCCGCTCGGCAGAACGGTTCGGCGGATCATTCCGCCTCCGAGTTCTACGGAGAGCTCTGGTTGTTCGAGGGGAAGCTGGATCGGTTCGCGCATCCTCTCAGCCTAACCCGCCGAGCGCGGTCGCAGCAGCGTCATGGATTTACAGCGCCTCCGAGATGCGTCGCGCAGCCTCGGTGCCCATGCGCACTGCGCCATCGACGTGCTGGTAGCCCTCGGCCGCGATGTCTGAGCAGGCGTAGAAGATCGGGCCCGTCGGCTGGTTCTGCAGGTGGCCGAAGCGATGCAGGCCACCCAGGTCGTAGCTCGCGGCGTACGCACCCCGAGTCCATTCCTCGGCTCCCATGTCAGAGAGCGCGAACGCGACCGGATCCATCGTCTTCGGGCCGAGGTATACGGCCATGGCCTCGAGGATCCGCTGCTTGCGCTCGGCTTCTGGCAAGGCCCACATCTGTTCGGCGTAGACGTCGGAAATGAACCCGACGAGTGTGCCGAAGCCGTCTTCGGTGTCGGGTTCGCCGCCCGCGATGTTCGGGCCGTAGTTGGTGTTGTCGTACACCTCCTGCACGAGTCGCCCGCCTCCGAACGCAGTGCCCGAGAGGCCTTCTTCACGCCAGAACGGTGTCTCGTAGGCGGCGTGCACCTTGATGACCAGGCCCATCGAGATGTGCTGATGCGCGACCATCTGCTCACGGGGCAACGGCGGGGTGAACTGGATGCGGGAGTAGAGGTTCGGCGGCACCGCCAGCACGATCGCCCGAGCCTGCACGGTCACCCGGTCGGAGATCACTCGCACGTCGCCCGCTACCCCGTTCTCGGGTACGCCGTTGCGCACATCGGCTTCGACGCCGTTCAACGGATCTGCGGTCGATGGGTCGGCCTCTGCCCATTCGATCTCGCGCACGGGGCTCGAGAGGTACAGATCGTCTCCCAATCTCTCCGCGATCTTCACGGAGAGCGACTGCATGCCGCCGACCACGCGCTTGTCGAGGATGAAGGATTCGTCCACCAGGTTCGAGAACGAACCGGCTGACGCAGCCATCAGTACCGCCTGCAACGTGGAGAAGGCATGCGAGGGCTTCGTGAGCATGCCTGAAGCGACATAAATGGAGACGTTGTCAATGGCCTCGCGATCATCGGAATGCTGCTCGAGCCACGCGCGGAACGAGATCGTGTCGAGCTCGGCTGCGCGCTCAGAAGCCCAGGGAGCTGTCACGTCGATCTCTTCGCAGAGCTCATCCATGAGCCCGATGAGCTTCGTCATCTCCGCATGCGTGCGTTCGCTCACGGGCAGCTCATCGCCCTCGTAGGTCTGGCGGGTGCCATCGGGCGAAACATAGACCGATGCCCCGTCGCGGTAGCGCGAGAACATCTCGAGGCCGAGCTCTTCGAGCAGGGCAATCACCGCGGTCTGATCGGGAGACACCCACTGGCCACCCAGCTCGATGAAGTGCTCGTTGCCGGAATCGTCGAGCATCCGCCCGTTCCAGGTGCGACCGCCGACGCGGGCTCGGGCCTCGAGCACCGCGACCGAGTGCCCGGCCTTGCGCAGCTCATGGGCGGCGGACAGGCCGGCAGGGCCGGCTCCGACGACGACGACATCGCGCTCGATGACGGGATTCGAAGAATTGGCGAATGCGTTCATGTGCAACTTCTCCCGGAGTAAAGGCCGATCAGGCCGCGCGCCGCTGCGCGTCTTGACCATCTTCACACCGGATTCAGAAGCTGTCAATATCAACACCAGATATTCATCTGAACAACGAAATCCGCATCAATTTCATCATTTACACAGCGAATCAGTTACTTGCGTTGCCTTGCTGGCCCGGTTGCGCTGGCTATCCGAGCAGCATCTGCCACCCCTGCCGCACAGCAAACAACGCGAAAGTGCCCGCCACCCCGGGTGGGGCGGCGGGCACTTTCGCGTTGCGAGAAGCAACCGGCAGATGTTACTCCGCTGCGGCCTCGGCAGCCGGCTCTGCAGGAGCCTCTGCAGGCTTCTCAGCGGCCTGCTCCTCGAGCACGGGCTCGAGCGAGAGCTTGCCACGGTCGTCGACCTTCGTGATCATGACGAGGATCTTCTGACCGATCGACAGCACGTCGTCAACCGAATCGATCCGCTTGCCACCGGCAAGCTTGCGCACCTCGGAGATGTGCAGCAGGCCGTCCTTGCCCGGCAGCAGCGAGACGAAGGCACCGAAGGCGGCGTTCTTCACCACGGTGCCGAGGTACTGCTCACCGACCTCGGGGTTCTGCGGGTTCGCGATCGCGTTGACCTGCGCACGCGCCGCCTCCGCAGTCGGGCCATCGGTGGCGCCGATGTAGACGGTGCCGTCGTCGTCGATCGAGATCTCGGCGCCGGTCTCGTCCTGGATGCCGTTGATCGTCTTGCCCTTCGGGCCGATGAGCTCGCCGATCTTGTCGACCGGAATCTGCACCGAGATCACGCGCGGGGCGGTCGGAGCCATCTCGTCGGGCGTATCGATGGCCTGGGTGAGCACGTCGAGGATCGTCGTGCGCGCCTCCTTGGCCTGCGACAGGGCTCCCGCGAGCACATCCGAAGGGATGCCGTCGAGCTTCGTGTCGAGCTGGATCGCGGTGACGAACTCGGAAGTGCCGGCGACCTTGAAGTCCATGTCGCCGAGTGCGTCCTCGGCACCGAGGATGTCGGTCAGCGCCGCGTAGCGGGTCTCACCGTCGACCTGATCGGAGACGAGACCCATCGCGATACCGGCGACGGGAGCGCGCAGCGGCACACCCGCGTTGAGCAGCGACAGCGTCGAAGCGCAGACCGAACCCATCGAGGTCGAGCCGTTCGAACCGAGCGCCTCGGAGACCTGACGAATCGCGTACGGAAACTCTTCGCGGCTCGGCAGCACCGGCACCAGCGCCCGCTCGGCGAGGAAGCCGTGACCGATCTCGCGGCGCTTCGGGCTGCCGACGCGTCCGGTCTCACCGGTCGAGTAGGGCGGGAAATTGTAGTGGTGCATGTAGCGCTTCGATGTCGTGGGCGACAGCGAGTCGATCTGCTGCTCCATCTTGAGCATGTTCAGCGTGGTGACACCCATGATCTGGGTCTCGCCGCGCTGGAAGATCGCGGAGCCGTGCACGCGGGGGATCACCTGGACCTCAGCGTCGAGCGCACGGATATCGCGCAGCCCACGCCCGTCGATACGGGCTCCCTCTGCGAGGATGCGACCGCGCACGATCTTCTTCGTGACCGCCTTGTAGGCGCCCGAAACCTGACCCTCGACCTCGGCCGGCAGCTCGCCCGCCGCGACCTTGGCTGCAACGGTCTCCTTGACTCGCGCCTTGAGGGCATCGTCAGCATCCTGACGCTCCTGCTTGTCGGCGATCTGGTAGATCGAGCTCAGCTCGGACTCGGCCAGCTCGGCGACGGCGTTGTACGCCTCGTCGGAGTAGGGCGGGAATACGGGGTACTCCTGCACCTCCTTCGCCGACTGCGCGGCGAGCTTCTCCTGCGCCTTGACGAGCTGCGAGAGGAACGGCTTTGCCGCCTCCAGGCCCTGCGCGACGACGGCCTCGTCGGGCTTGGTCGCACCGCTCTGGATGAGGTGCCAACTGCCCTCGGTGGCTTCGGCCTCCACCATCATGATCGCGACGTCCTCGTTGCCCTCGGCATCGGTGACGACACGACCAGCGACCATGAGATCGAAGACGGCGTCCTTGATCTGCTCCTCGTTCGGGAAGGCGACCCACTGGTCGTCATTGCCTGCGACGCCGGGAATGAGTGCGAGACGCACACCCGCGATGGGGCCCGAGAACGGCAGACCCGAGATCTGAGTCGAAGCCGACGCAGCGTTGATCGCGAGAGCATCGTAGTACTCGCCCGGGGCGATCGACAGCACGGTGACAACGATCTGCACCTCGTTGCGGAGGCCGTCGACGAACGACGGACGCAGCGGGCGGTCGATGAGACGGCAGACGAGGATCGCCTCGGTCGAGGGACGGCCCTCGCGACGGAAGAACGAGCCGGGGATCTTGCCCGCAGCGTACGAGCGCTCTTCGACGTCAACCGTCAGGGGGAAGAAGTCGAAGTGATCCTTCGGCTGCTTCGAGGCGCTCGTCGCCGAGAGGAGCATGGTCTCCTCGTCGAGGTACGCGGCGACCGCGCCCTGCGCCTGCTGTGCGAGGCGGCCGGCCTCGAAACGGATGGTGCGCTTGCCGAAACGGCCGTTGTCGAGCACGGCTTCGGCGAACTTGATTTCAGGACCCTCCACGGGTTCTCCTTCACTCGCAGGAGCACGGCGGTGGGCAGCCGCGGGAATTCACCCCTGCAGCCTCGGCCCATGCGGTGCACGGGCGGTGCTGCGAGCAGCCGCGGATGCTGATGTTCAGTAGAAAGCCGCTCTGCGTCGCTCCCGACTCCTATGAACCGGTTCGCGTGGGCAGAGAAACCCACCACCGAAGACCAGCCCGCCGACCGACGTGCTCAGTTCTTCGTTGATACGGGCAGATGCCCGCATCATTCAACATACCACCGCATCCTGTTTTTGCGACTGCAGCTTCAGCGTGGGCCCCAGAAGGCACGCATCCGCGCCGCTACCGACAAGCGGCTCGCGGCGCGGATGCGTCGGAGAATGCGGCCGGTGACCACTGGTCGCAACTGCGATCAGCGTCTCCGTCGGAGCTTCGGAACTCAGGCCTCGATGTCGATGGTGACGAGACCTTCGGCGCTGATCGCCCCGCGCAGCGATCCGACAATCGAGTCCTCGACGGGGGCGTCGACCGAGAGCACCGAGAGGGCCGTGCCGCGCTTCTCGTCACGTGCGATCTGCAGACCGGCGATATTCACCCCGGCTTCGCCAAGGATCCCGCCGTAGGTCGCGACGATGCCCGGGCGGTCGGTGTAGCTGAACACGAGCAGGTGCTCGGGAATCGGCAGCTCGACCTCGTAGCCGTTGATCTCGACGATCTTCTCGATCTGCTTCGGCCCGGTGAGGGTACCCGAAACCGAGATGCCCGTTCCATCGGTGAGGGCGCCGCTCAGCGTGATGACGTTGCGGTAGCTCTCGGAAACCGAATCAACGGTGAAGCGCACTGCGATGTCGCGCTGTTCGGCGAGCAACGGGGCATTCACGTACGAGACCGGATCGCTGACGACCTTCGAGAAGACCCCCTTGAGCGCGGCGAGACGCAATGCATCGACGTTGTGCTCGGAGAGTTCGCCGTGCACCTCGATGTCGAGCGAGGCGATCGGCCCGCCCGCGAGACCCGCGAAGATCTGGCCCAACTTCTCGGTGAGCGGCAGACCGGGGCGCACGTACTCGTCGATCACGCCGCCGGCGACGTTCACCGCATCGGGCACGAGGTCGCCCGCGAGTGCGAGACGCACGGACTTCGCAACCGAGACTCCGGCCTTCTCCTGAGCTTCGGCGGTCGATGCGCCGAGGTGCGGCGTGACGTTCACAGTCGGCAAGCCGGTGAGCGAGGTATCGGCCGGGGGCTCCTGCATGAACACATCGAGCGCGGCTCCGGCGATCTCCCCCGACTCGAGCGCAGCGGCGAGCGCGGTCTCGTCGATGAGTCCACCACGGGCGACATTGACGACGTGCGCGGTCGGCTTCATGGCCTTGAGCTGTGCTTCGCCGATCATGCCGAGAGTCTCGGGCGTGCGCGGCATATGGATCGTGAGGAAGTCGACCCGCTCGACGAGTTCGTCGAGCGAGACGAGCTGCACGCCGAGCTGCTGCGCGCGGGCGGCGGTGACGTAGGGATCGAAGGCGATCAGTTCGACGCCGAAGCCGCGCAGTCGTTCCGCGACGAGCGCACCGATGCGGCCGAGCCCGACGATGCCGACGGTCTTCTCGTACAGTTCGGTGCCGGTGAAGGAGGAGCGCTTCCACAAGCCCTCGGAGAGCGAGGCGTGCGCGCGGGGCAGGTGGCGCGCAAGTCCAAGAATGTGCGCGACCGTCAGTTCGGCGGCGCTGATGATGTTGGAGGTCGGCGCATTGACGACCATGATGCCGGCCCGTGTGGCGGCCTTGATATCGACGTTGTCGAGGCCGACGCCGGCGCGGGCGACAACCTTGAGCTTCGGCGCCCAGGAGATCGCCTCGGCGTCGATCTGCGTCGCGGAGCGCACGAGTACCGCATCCGCGGACTGCAGGGCTTCGCGCAGTGCCGCACGGTCGGTGCCGTCGACGTGCACGACCTCGAAGTCGGGACCGAGCGCGGCGATCGTGGCGGGTGAGAGTTGTTCGGCGATCAGCACCACGGGCGCAGTCATCAAGCGAATCCTTCGGGTCGACGGCAGAAGATATCCGGCGCACAGATCGGCGCCGGACGCTTCCATCCTAACGCCCGCCCATTGGCAGAATCACCGCCTTGTGATATACCAAATGCCGATAAGCGGCGGCTCAGGCGAAGAAGCTCGACTGCGGCACCAGATGCAGCACCTCGAGCTGCACTGCGGCAACCAGACCGATACCCGCCGCAAGCAACAGCACCCGCATGGCGGCGGTACGCCCACGTCCGAGCAGCAGCGCGAGCGCGAGGACGATGACGGGCAATGCGATCCCGAACACCAGCCAGAACCACCCCGAAACTGAGATGCCGAGCCCCAACGAGCCCGCCATCTCAGGCAGCATGATGGCATTGCCGACCGCTGCCACCGCGGCAGACGCATACAGCCCGATCAGCAACAACCCGGCCACCCACGCGATGATTCTGCCCACCATCAGGCCGCACCTCCCCCGGAGAAGATCGGATACGGCAACAGCACGATCGCACCGACGACCAGCCACATCGCGATGCGGCGCGTGCGCGCCCCACGACACAGCAGCATCACCGAAAGGAACCAGAGGATCGGCGCGGCCGGCGCAGCCCAGAACAGAATCTGCTGCAGCACGGAGCCGAGCGAACCGCTCCCGGCGACGAGCGCAGCATTCATCTCGGAGTAGAACTGCGCCCAGCTCAACCAGATCCAGGCGTAGAGCAGGTACAGGCCGCCGAGCACGCCGAGCACCACGAGCGCGGCGTTCGAGAGTTCAGCGGATTCAGGAGCTTCGGAGCCGGATACCGCTTCTGCCTCGCCCGCACCTGCGGCGCCCGCTGCGGCACCGTTCTCGCCAGCTGCGGCACCGCCGTCCGGCGCGTCGACACCCTCGCCCGACGCGTCGACATCGCCACCGGAAACGACCTCCGCCGGGTCCTCATCGCCTGAGACGATCCAACCTCGGCCGAGGGAGCTCTCTCGTTCCCCTCGGGAAGTCCTCTTGCGCATGCGTCCACACTAGCGACCGCAAGCTCCGAGAGCGCTCCGACGGACCCCGTCACCGAGATGAGCCTTGTGGTTCCTTCGCCGCCGGGAAGCAACCACGAGGCTCATCTCGGCGCAGCACGCGCTACGGACAGGTCGTGCGCGACGCGGACACGGCGTGCGACCGGGACAGCTCGCACGCAGCGCGGACACCTCGCGGCAACCGACCGGTCATCGCCCCTTCATCGCCCCGACCGTGTGTCACTGCGCCCGGATACCGTCCTCCGGCGTAGCGTGTGAGTCAACCGGGCAGCGTGCCAGGGACCCACTGGACCGCCGACCCGGGTACCCAAGGAGTCGCGATGACCGAGATCCAGGACACCACCGCACAGCGCCACGAGCCGGAGGAGGTGATCCTGAACGGCGATCACGAGCGTCTCCCCCAGGGAATTCGCACCTATGTGATCGATACCTCCGTGCTGCTGAGCGACCCGAATGCGCTCTTCAGATTCGCGGAGCACGAGGTCGTCATCCCCGTCGTCGTCGTCACCGAACTCGAGAAGAAGCGCCACGATCCTGAGATCGGGTACTTCGCGCGCCGCGCACTGCGGCTGCTCGACGACCTCCGTGCTCAGCACCTGCGGCTCGACTTCCCGGTGCCCGTGGGCGAGGAGGGCGGATCGCTCAGGGTCGAGCTCAACCACTCGAGCACTGAGGCACTGCCGAGCGGGATGCGGCTGGGCGACAACGACTCGCGGATCCTGGCGGTCGCGCAGAACCTGGCGAACGACGGCTCCGACGTGACGGTCGTGTCGAAGGATCTGCCGATGCGTGTCAAGGCGGGTGCCCTGGGCCTCGGCGCCGAGGAGTACCGCGCGGAGCAGGTCGATGGCGACCTCTACACGGGCGTCGCCGAGGTCGAGATCGACGAGCAGCGCATGTCAGAACTCTGGGATGAAGATCGGCTCGACGAGGTTCCCGAGGTCGAGGGGTTGCCGCGCGGGACCGGCCTGATCCTCACCTCCCCGCGCGGTTCCGCGCTCGGCCGCGTCGACGGCACTGGCGAAGGACAGGGGTCCCTCCGGCTCGTCCGCGGAGAACGAGAGGTCTTCGGCGTGTCCGGTCGCAGCGCCGAGCAGCGGCTGGCGATCGACCTGCTGCTCGATCCAGAAGTCGGCATCGTCTCCCTCGGCGGGCGGGCCGGTACTGGCAAGTCGGCGCTCGCACTCGCCGCTGGACTCGAAGCGGTTCTCGAGCGACGGCAGCACCGCCGCATCATGGTGTTCCGCCCGCTCTACGCGGTCGGCGGGCAGGAGCTCGGCTACCTCCCGGGAGACCAGCAGGAGAAGATGAACCCCTGGGCCGACGCGGTCTTTGACACGCTCGGCTCGATCGTCTCGCAGAACGTGCTCGACGAGGTGACGGCGCGGGGCCTGGTCGAGGTCTTGCCGCTGACGCACATCCGCGGGCGCTCGCTGCACGATGCCTTCGTCATCGTCGACGAGGCGCAGTCACTCGAACGCGGTGTGCTGCTGACGATGCTGAGTCGTTTGGGGCGAGGCTCGAGGGTCGTGCTCACCCACGACATCGCGCAGCGCGACAATCTGCGCGTCGGGCGTCACGATGGCATCGCCGCGGTCATCGAGCGGTTGAAAGGGAACCGACTCTTCGGTCACGTCACGCTCACGCGCTCGGAGCGGAGCGAGATCGCAGCACTCGTCACCGAGGTGCTCGAAGGGTTCTGAGAGAAACCGCTCCGGCAGACAGGGGTGGACAACTACCCCAGGTCTGGTCATAGAGCGGGATAGCACCGTCCCGGGTGCCCTGCGCCCGGGGAATCACGGCACCGCCGAGCAGGCCCCAGGCTCTTCGCGCCCGAGAACAGGGTGCCTATGTCTCAGAACTTTCAAACTTCCCAGAGAGTCATCGATCCCCTCGACGACTCCGCCGTGCTCGAGCGAAACGGGCTCCCCGGAACTTCGACGAGGTCATTGAGGTGCTGCCCGAGCGAGATGCCGACAGCCGCTCCGCGGGACGCCGTCTCGACGCTACAGTGTTCGGGAGGGAACAGGGAGCTCGATGAGATCGACGGTAGTGCGCTCGCGCAGCTCCGGTACTGAGCGGGCTCCGGGCGTCTCCCAGAGCCCGGGGCAGCGTGCCGCTCGCGCCCCGCTCTAGGCTGGTGACGTGCATCACTTCGATCTCGACCGCATCGGCGCAGGCCTCCCGGTCGCGGCCGCCCGCGCCGAGCTCGAGCACGCGGCGGCCTCTGGAGCTCTGGTCGTCACCGCACCTCCCGGCACTGGGAAGAGCACCTTCGTGCCACCGCTCATTGCGAACCTGTCGAACGCTCGGGTGCTGGTCACCCAACCTCGACGTGTCGCCGTTCGGGCGGTTGCCAATCGTATCTCGACCCTCGACGGGTCCGTGCCCGGCGAAGCCGTGGGGTTCACCGTACGCGGCGAACGAAAGGTGAGCAGCGCGACTCGTATCGAGGCACTCACCCCGGGCGTACTCCTCAGGCGCCTCCTGGCGGATCCTGAGCTCGACGGGGTCGACGCCGTGATCTTGGATGAGGTGCATGAGCGCTCCCTCGAGGGTGACCTGCTCATCGGCATGCTGGCCGAAGCTCGCCAGCTGCGCGAAGATCTGCTCGTCGTGGCGATGTCAGCGACGCTCGATGCGGAGGCGATCGCAGGCGTGCTCGGTCATGAGGAGCACGATGGAAACATGCACCGTGGGAACACACACCGTGGCGGCGCACACTCTGGCGTCTCGCACCACGGCAAAGCTCCCGCTCCGATCGTCGCGGTGCCGGCCGCCCTGCACTCCCTGGAAATCGAGTACGCGCCATTCGACGACCCCCGGATCGACGCTCGCGGAGTCGCCCGCCCCTATCTCGCCCACTTGGCCGAGGTGGCCTCTCGCGCTCACGCAGAGGCTCAGGGCGTCGACGCGGGATGCGACGCGCTGGTCTTCGTGCCCGGCGCTCGCGAGGTTGATGAAACCGTGCGACTGCTGCGAGCGCGGATCGCGCAGTCTGTCGAAGTGCTGCCGCTCCACGGGCGACTGACGCCCCGTGAGCAAGATCGCGCCGTTCGCGGTCGACGCCCGGGCGACCCGTCACGCATCGTGGTGAGTACCGCACTCGCCGAGAGCTCCCTCACCGTGCCGGGCGTACGTTTAGTGATTGACGCGGGTCTCGCGAGGGAAGTGCGCCGTGACCGCGGGCGGGACATGACCGGGCTCGTCACGGTGAGCGCTTCGCGTGCGAGTTGCGAGCAGCGGGCAGGGCGTGCTGCTCGACAGGGGCCCGGGCGAGCAGTCCGCGTCTTCTCCGAGGCGGAGTTCGCACGCATGCAGGCCCATGCCCCGCCAGAGATCGCCTCGGCCGACCTCGTCGATGCCGCAATGCTGCTCGCTGAGTGGGGAACCTCGGCCGGCGAAGGGCTCCCCCTTCTCACCGCTCCCCCGGCCGGCGCGATGCGGAGCGCCGTCGAGGTGCTGCACTCGCTGGAGCTCGTGGACGAGAACGGACGTCCCACCCGGCTCGGCTCGAAGGTGGCGAAGCTGCCCGTGGGAGCTCGCGAGGCGCGTGCTCTGCTCTCCAGCGCTCGAGAGGTGGGTCCGCAGCTCGCGGCCGAGGTGATCGCCGCGATCAGCGACGATCACCGCCACCCGAGCGCCGACCTCGGTATTCTGCTGCGCGAGTTGCGCAGCGGCCGGGCTCCGGGGGCCGGCCGTTGGAAGCAGGAGGCCCGCCGCCTCACTCGCATCGCGTCCGACACTGACGACTCTGGCGCCGGCATCACTGACGCCGTCACCACCGACGCTGCGTATCGGGCACCCGGCATCACCGTCGCCCTGACCCGCCCCGAGTGGATCGCCCGCCGCACCGACAAGAACTCCCGCAGCTACCTTCTCGCGAGCGGCACACGGGCGGCGCTGCCCGAGGGCAGCACCCTCATCGGCGGCGAATGGATCGCAGTGCATGAGGTGCAGCGTGCCGAGGGCCGCACCGCCGACGGAACCGGGGCGGTGATCAGGCTCGCCGCCGCCCTCAGTGAAGAAGCAGCCCTGCGGATCGGCGATCCGCTCATCACCGCTTCCCGTCAGGCCCGCATCGATGACGGCCGCATCCGTGTGCGAGAGGAGCGGAGGCTTGGCACGATCCTGCTCGCCTCACAGCCGGCCCAGCCGACGCACGACGACACCGCGCACGCATTTGCGGCCCACCTGCGCACGCACGGAGCACGGGCCCTGCACTGGTCGGACGCCGCAAGCACGTTGCGATCCCGCCTCGCCCTGCTGCATCGAGAGCTCGGAGACCCCTGGCCTGAAGTTGACGATGCGGCCTTGATCGCCGGGCTCGACACCTGGCTCGGCCCCGACCTTGCCCGGCTCGCCCCCGACGCCTCACTGAGCCGCATCGACGTCGCCGCAGCATTGCGAGCACTGCTGCCGTGGCCAGAGGCTGCACGACTCGACGAGCTCGTGCCCGAACGACTCTCGGTGCCTTCAGGATCAACGGCGCGCATCGACTACCCGGACGCTGCCGCCCCGCTCGCGTCGGACGCACGGCCGATCGTCGCCGTCAATCTGCAGGAACTGTTCGGGCTCGCCGAGACGCCGAGACTCGTCGAGGGGCGAGTCCCGGTGCTCTTCCACCTGCTCTCGCCGGCCCGACGGCCGCTCGCCGTCACCGACGATCTCTCTTCGTTCTGGAACGGCCCGTACGCGCAGGTGCGTCGCGAGATGCGCGGCCGCTACCCGAAGCACCCTTGGCCCGAAGATCCCTGGTCAGCCGAAGCGACGGCTCGCACGAGGCACACGACCCGCTAACGCACTCATGCGCTCACGCGCCGCTCCGCAGCCCGGCGATTCCGCCGCACCGCAAGCCCCGCCGCCGCGCAGAAAGAAGGCGACGTTTCGTCCGACTCCCGGGAGGAGTGAGACGAAACGTCGCCTGTGGTCCGTGCTCGATCTGAGAATCGAAGCGCGGGGTGAACCGGCGCAGAGCCGGTTCACCTGAAGGAATCAGCGCGCGGCGCTGCCGTCGACGTAGTCCTCGTCGGTCTGCTTCCACGAGAAGAGCTTGCGCAGTTCGCGACCGGTGGTCTCGATCGGGTGCTGCTCGCCCTTGGCGCGGAGCTCCTTGAACTCCTTGCCGCCGTTGTCCTGGTCCTCGATGAAGCGCTTCGCGAACGCACCCGACTGGATGTCGGCGAGCACGGCCTTCATATTCTCCTTGACGGAGGGGTCGACGACGCGGGGGCCCGACACGTAGTCGCCGTACTCGGCGGTGTCAGAGACCGACCAGCGCTGCTTGGCGATGCCGCCCTCCCACATGAGGTCGACGATGAGCTTGAGCTCGTGCAGCACCTCGAAATAGGCGATCTCGGGCTGGTAGCCGGCCTCGGTGAGCACCTCGAAGCCGTACTGGACGAGCTGCGAGGTTCCGCCGCAGAGCACTGCCTGCTCGCCGAACAGATCCGACTCGGTCTCTTCGGTGAAGGTCGTCTTGATGACGCCGGCACGGGTGCCGCCGATGGCCTTCGCGTACGAGATGGCCGCGTCCCAGGCGGTGCCCGAAGCGTCGACCTCGACGGCGATGATGTCGGGGATGCCGCGGCCGGCGACGAACTCGCGGCGCACAGTGTGGCCGGGGGCCTTCGGCGCGACGAGGATCACGTCGACGCCTTCGGGAGCCTCGATGTAGCCGAAGCGGATGTTGAAGCCGTGCGCGAAGGCCAGCGTCTTGCCCGGGGTCAGCTTGTCCTTGATCGAATCGGTGAAGATCGAGCGCTGGTGCTGGTCGGGGGCGAGGATCATGATGAGATCGGCCCACTCGGTCGCGTCTGCAACGTTCTTCACGCTGAAGCCGGCTTCTTCGGCCTTCTGGATCGACTTCGACCCATCTTTGAGGGCGATGACGACCTCGACGCCCGAGTCGCGCAGGTTCTGCGCGTGGGCGTGTCCCTGCGAGCCGTAGCCCACGATGGCAACCTTCTTGCCCTGGATGATCGACAGATCTGCATCGTCGTCGTAGTACATCTCAGCCACGTGACTTCTCCTTTGTTCTCAGTCATCCTGCGGAGGCAGGATCTCGTCTGATTCTTGTTCGGTTGGTGTGTTCGGAATCGAGCTCCTGCGCGCAATCGCCGCAGGATGGCGCTGCCCTCGCGGGCCGCGTCAGTTCTTGAAGACGCGCTCCGTGATCGATTTGGATCCGCGCCCCACCGCTATGAGGCCCGACTGCGCGATCTCCTTGATGCCGAAGGGCTCGAGCACTCGGAGGAATGCCTCAATCTTGCCGGTATCGCCGGTGACCTCGATGACGAGCGCATCCGTGACGACATCGACGACGCGGGCACGGAAGAGGTTCACTGCCTCGAGTACCTGCGAACGGTTCTGGTTGTCGACGCGCACCTTGATGAGCATGTGCTCACGCTGCACCGACTGCGCAGGATCGAGCTCCACGATCTTGATGACATTGACCAGCTTGTTCAACTGCTTGGTCACCTGTTCGAGGAGGATGTCGTCTTGATCGACGACCACGGTGATGCGGGAGAGCCCCTGCACCTCCGTTGGTCCGACCGCGAGCGATTCAATGTTGAATCCACGGCGGGCGAAGAGGCCGGCTACGCGGGTCAGCAGACCCGGCTTGTCCTCGACGAGGAGGCTGAGTACGTGGCGGCTCATGATTATTCCTCCTCCCATTCGGGGCTGTTATCGAGGGCGTACTGGATGTCGCTGTTCGAGGTGCCCTGGCGAACCATGGGCCAGACCATCGCGTCGCTCGAGACGACGAACTCGATGAGCACCGGGCGATCGTTCGTCTCAAGTGCGAGCTTGATGGCATCGTCCACCTGATCCTCACGCTCAACCCGAATCGAGAGGCAGCCGTACGCGTCTCCGAGCTTGACGAAGTCGGGGATGCGCGCGCTGCCGTGACCGGTGTTGAGCTCCGAGCTCGAGTATCGGCCTTCGTAGATCAGGGTCTGCCACTGGCGGATCATGCCCAGCGACGAGTTGTTGATGACCGCGACCTTGATCGGGATGTTGTTCACGACGCAGGTCGCGAGCTCCTGATTGGTCATCTGGAAGCAGCCGTCGCCGTCGATCGCCCAGACCACGCGGTCGGGCTCGGCGACCTTGGCGCCCATTGCTGCGGGAACCGCGTATCCCATGGTGCCGGCGCCGCCTGAGTTCAGCCAGGCGTTGGGACGCTCATACTTGATGAACTGGGCAGCCCACATCTGGTGCTGCCCCACGCCCGCGACGTAGATTCCCTCGGGGCCGGTCAGCTCACCGATGCGCTGGATCACGTGCTGCGGAGCGAGCAGGCCATCGCTCGTGGGGTGATATCCCAGGGGAAACTGCTCGCGGAGGCCGTCGAGACGCTCCCACCACGGCGCGAGATCTGCGAACTCGTGGTCGTGCTTCGCTGCGGAGATCGCGGCGATGAGGTCGGTGATGACTTCGCGGGCGTCGCCCACGATGGGCACATCAGCCGCGCGAATCTTGCCGATCTCCGCCGGATCGATATCGGCGTGGATGACCTTGGCCTCGGGAGCGAAGTGCGCAGCGCGTCCGGTCACACGATCATCGAACCGGGCGCCGATCGTGATGAGCAGGTCAGATTCCTGCAGCGCGAGCACCGCGGGGACGGTGCCGTGCATACCCGGCATGCCGAGGTGCTGACGATGCGAGTCGGGAAACACACCGCGCGCCATCAGCGTGGTCACGACCGGAGCACCGACTTGCTCCGCCAACTGCAGCAGCTCTTCCGAGGCACCGGCACGTCCGACGCCACCACCGATGTAGAACACCGGGCGCTGGGACTCGGCGATCAGGTCGGCTGCGGCCTGGATCTGCTTGCTATTGGCCTTTGTGATCGGACGGTAGCCGGCAAGGTCGACGTGCGCGTCCCACGTGAAGTCGACCAGGCCCTCCTGCGCGTCCTTCGTGATGTCGACGAGCACCGGACCCGGTCGGCCTGTCGAGGCGAGGTGGTAGGCAGCAGCGATCGCCGAAGGAACGTCTCCGGCACGCTTCACGAGGAAGGAGTGCTTCGTGATCGGCATCGTGATGCCGGCGATATCGACTTCCTGGAACGCGTCAGACCCCATGAGGTGCGAGAACACCTGGCCGGTGATCGCGAGCAGCGGAACCGAATCCATGTAGGCATCGGCGATCGCCGTCACGAGGTTCGTCGCGCCGGGGCCGGAGGTCGCGACGCAGACGCCGACCTTGCCGGTGGCGGCTGCGAAGCCCTCGGCGGCGTGTCCACCGCCTTGTTCGTGTCGCACGAGGATGTGGTTCAACTCGTGGTCGTTGGTCAGCGCATCGTAGAGCGGCAGGACCGCACCGCCGGGCAGACCGAAGACGTCGGTGACCCCGAGAATCTCGAGGCTGCGGACGACGGCATCGGCTCCGGTCATTCGCACGCCGTTCGGCGCGGGGCGGGTGGGATTCGCACTCGTATCCGAGTTCATCACTTGCTTTCTGTCGACGGTGGGCTTGGGTGTCAGCCGGTGATCGCGCCTTCAGAGGCGGACTGCACGAGCTTGGCGTACTTCGCCAGAACACCACGCGTGTATCGAGGAGGGAGAGGGGCCCAGTTGTCTCGTCGGGCCTCGAGCTCGGAGGGATCCACCAGAAGATCGAGCGTGCGTGCGGCGATGTCGACCCGAATGAGGTCACCGTCGCGAACCAGGGCAATCGGACCTCCGTCCGATGCCTCAGGAGCAATATGGCCGATGCAGAGGCCGGTTGTGCCGCCCGAGAATCGTCCGTCGGTCAACAATAGTACATCCTTGCCGAGACCGGCGCCCTTGATCGCCGCGGTGATGGCGAGCATCTCGCGCATACCCGGCCCGCCCTTCGGGCCCTCGTAGCGGATGACGACAATATCGCCCTTGCCGATCTTGCCCTCGGTGAGGGCGTCCATGGCCTCGCGCTCGCGTTCGAACACGCGGGCGGGCCCTTCGAAGAGTTCGGCGTCGAAACCGGCGGTCTTCACCACGGCGCCTTCCGGCGCGAGCGTGCCGTTGAGAATCGTGAGTCCACCGTTCGCGTGAAGCGGATCATCGAGCTTGCGGATCACCTTGCCGTCGAGCTCGGTGTCGACATCCGCGAGGTTCTCCGCGACCGTCTTGCCGGTCACCGTGAGGGCGTCACCGTGCAGCAGACCTGCGTCGAGCAGCGCCTTCATGATGACGGGCATGCCGCCGACACGATCGAAGTCCTCGGCGACATACTGACCGAAGGGCTTCATATCGGCGAGGTGCGGCGCCTGACGTCCGATACGCGTGAAGTCGTCGAGGGTGAGATCGACCTCCGCTTCACGCGCGATCGCGAGCAGGTGAAGCACGGCATTCGTCGATCCGCCGAGCACCATGGCGACGGTGATCGCGTTCTCGAACGCCTTCTTCGTCAAGATGTCGCGGGAGGTAATGCCGTGGCGCAGCAGATTCACGACTGCCTCACCCGAACGGTGCGCGAAGTAGTCACGGCGACGGTCCGCGCTCGGCGGAGCCGCCGAACCCGGAAGACTCATGCCGAGCGCTTCGGCCACGCAGGCCATGGTGTTCGCGGTGTACATTCCGCCGCAGGCACCCTCACCCGGGGCGATCGCGCACTCGACGCGCTTGAGATCCTCCTCGCTCAGTGTGCCGGCCTTGCATGCACCGACCGCCTCGAAGGCGTCGATGATGGTGACCTGCTTCTCGGTGCCGTCCGAGAGCTTCACCCAACCGGGCGCGATGGATCCGGCGTAGAGGAACACCGAGGCGAGGTCGAGCCGGGCTGCGGCCATGAGCATGCCGGGCAGCGACTTGTCGCAACCGGCCATCACGATCGTGCCGTCGAGGCGCTCTGCCATCACGACCGTCTCGACGGAATCGGCAATCACCTCGCGCGACACGAGAGAGAAGTGCATGCCCTCGTGCCCCATTGAAATGCCGTCGGAGACCGAGATCGTGCCGAACTGCAGCGGGTACCCGCCTCCGGCGTGTACGCCTTCTTTGGCGCCCTGAGCCAGACGGTCCAGGCTGAGGTTGCACGGGGTGACATCGTTCCACGAGCTCGCAATACCGATCTGCGGCTTGTCCCAGTCTTCATCACCCATGCCGACAGCGCGAAGCATGCCTCGCGCTGCGGCCTTCTCGATGCCGTCCGTGACGTCGCGACTGCGCGGTTTGATATCGATCTCTGCCATGCGGCCATTGTATGGCACCGCCCGACTCACGCCGCCATGTCACCGGCGGGCGCTAGTGTTGGGGGCAGACCGAAGCGCTCAGCGCTTCTCACCGCTATCGAGAGGGAGTTCCGCATGTCGATCGGCAAGTACGTGACGAATCCCGGAGTGATCGGCTCGCTCTTCGGGGCCCTGACCACAGCGAAGCGCACGGGTGCCATGCGCAACGACTGGCGCCGATACCTGGTCTGGGGCATTTGGCTGGCCAGCCTCGCCCTCTCGGTCGGCAGTGTCGCGATGCAAGAGCGAGACGAAGACTACGAGGCGGAGCGCCGGCTCGACAAGAAGAGCCGCTGATCGGAAGAACGGACACGTCGGCGAACAATAGCGTCCGGGCGCGTGTAAACTGCTCCACGGCGTGTCGGGAAGTCTGGTCGACGATGACGATCGTCCGTACCCGCTTGAGGCGGATCCAATAGAGGAGCCCCGCAGTGTCTCACCCGCACAGCCCCGCATCCGCGCCCGAGCCGCATGCTCCGGACGCTCCGAGTCAGCGTGCGAGGTCGCGCCGCATCTTCTCGTTGACGAGCAAACGCGAGGCGGCCCGTGTCTCCCGCCTGCTGCGTGCGGAGGTGGTCGGCGGCGTCATCATCATGGTCGCAGCGCTCATCGGCTTCATCGCGGCCAACAGCCCGCTCTCCGAGTGGTACTTCGCGCTGCGTGACACTCGGCTCGGACCCGAGGCACTCCACCTCGACCTGAGCATCGGGCACTGGGCTTCAGACGGGTTGCTCGCCATCTTCTTCTTCATGGTCGGTCTCGAGCTGAAGCGCGAGTTCGTCGAAGGCGCCCTCTCGAAGTTCTCGACTGCGATCGTGCCGGTCGCGGCGGCGTTCGGCGGCGTAGCCGTGCCCGCGCTCATCTACGTCGGCATCAACTTCGGCACTGACACCATGCATGGCTGGGCGATCCCGACCGCCACCGACATTGCCTTTGCCGTGGCCGTGCTCGGCCTCATCGCCCCGCGAGTACCGGTAGCGCTGCGCATGTTCCTGCTCACGCTCGCCGTTGTCGACGACCTCATCGCGATCACCATCATCGCAATCTTCTACACCGACGGTGTGAATCTCATTCCGCTCGCCCTCTCGGCGATTCCGATCGCGCTCTACGCCTTCCTCGCCCGTCGTTTCCCCGAGCAACTGTCTCGCTCGGTCGCCGGTCCCTGGCTGGTCATGCTGCCCATCGGCATCGTCGCTTGGGCGCTCTTCCACGCGTCGGGCATCCATGCGACGATCGCCGGCGTGCTCCTCGCTTTCCTCGTGCCGGTCAAGGGCAAGGGGGGCGCAGCACTGGCCGAGATCTTCGAGCACCGGTTCCGCCCGCTCTCCACCGGCATCGCAGTACCGATCTTCGCGTTCTTCGCCGCCGGCGTGGCGCTGGGAGGGGACTCGCGCTTCCCCTTCGACCCGGTAGCGCTCGGCGTGATCCTCGGCCTCGTGATCGGCAAGCCCATCGGCATCACACTCACGACCTGGTTGATCACTCGCTTCACACGTGCCTCGCTGGATTCCGCCGTGCGATGGGTGCAGGTCATCGGTATAGGTGCACTTGCCGGAGTCGGGTTCACCGTGTCGCTGCTCGTCACCGACCTTAGTTTCACGGATCCCGCAGACGCCGATACCGCACGACTCTCAGTCATGGTGGGATCGGTCATCGCGGTCGGCGTCGCTGCACTGTTCCTCGTCCGTCGCCCCAAGGCCGGAACTCGCACGAACTGACGGCGATCCGAAGCACGACACGCCCACGTCTCGTCACGCGCCTCCCCAATTTGGGTCGTTCCCGACGAGCGTGATAAGCTCTTCTTCGTTGCTCGGCGAGCAGCACGCGCCTTTAGCTCAGTTGGTAGAGCAGCTGACTCTTAATCAGCGGGTCCACGGTTCGAGCCCGTGAGGGCGCACATCGCCGAGAAAAGCCCCTCATTCGACGGGGCTTTTCTTGTATCCGCACTCGCTTCGCCTCGTTCTCGACCCACTCAACGACAGAAGGTTCGCGATGTCCGACATCCAGTCCCCTGCTCCCTCGGCCGACCTCGCCTTCGCGCTCGAGCTCGCCGACCTCGCCGACGCGGTCTCGCTGCCCCGCTTCCGCGCAGCCGACCTGCGCATCGATACCAAACCTGACCGCACCTTCGTGACAGACGCCGATCAGGCGGTCGAGGCAGCGATCCGCACCCGCATTGAAGATGCCCACCCCGACGACAGTTTCTTCGGCGAAGAATCCGGGCGCTCCGAGAAGGGTTCGCGCCGCTGGATCATTGACCCGATCGACGGCACCTCGAACTTTCTGCGCGGTGTGCCGAACTGGGCGACGCTCATCGCACTCGAAGTCGACGGACGACAGACCGTCGGAGTGGTGTCTGCACCGGCGTTCGGCGCACGCTGGTGGGCCGAGACTGGGGCGGGGTCCTGGGGCCAGCAGGCTGATCAGGCGCCTCGCCGCCTCCGTGTGTCAGGCATCGACTCGCTCGAGCACGCGTCGCTCAGTTTCCAATCGATCGCCCAGTGGCGTGATGCCGGGTACCAGGAGTCGCTACTCGCACTCGCGGAACACGTCTGGCGCGACCGGGCCTACGGCGATATGTGGTCGTACATGCTGCTGGCCGAGGGGCTCGTCGACATCGTCGCCGAGTTCGATGTGAAGCCCTACGATCTCGCCGCGCTGGTTCCCATCGTGCGCGAAGCCGGCGGAAGATTCACCGATATTCAGGGCGCCGAAAGCGCCTGGAACGGCAGTTCCCTGGCAACGAACGGTGCGCTGCACGGGGCCGTGATCGACATCGTGCAGCAGGCACGCAAGTCGCGCTGATCCTCACTTTCGCGACTGTGTCTTGCCAGGACCGTCGGAAGCGAGAACGATGGAGGTATGACCTCTCCGCATCACGCAGCCCAGTCCGACGACGTCCCGGCCCGCACCCTTCCTGAGCCGAACGGAGATTCGGCCACGAGTGCCGCAACCGCGAGCGACGGTCTGCACGGGGATCACATCTTCTCGCTCTTCGCGGTCTTCCGCGTGAGTTCGTCGCACCCGATCACGTTCGATGGGCACGACGTGCCCGGGGTTGTGCAAGAGTTCGAAGACGTCGTCGAATCGGTCGCGGGCGAGCACGTCGAACTGCGCGGCTGCTACGACGTCAGCGGCATGCGGGCCGACTCCGACCTCATGCTGTGGCTCCACGGTCGCACCGCCGAAGATCTCCAGTGGGCACTCCGCCAGTTGCGCCGCACCACCCTGCTGCGCCCACTCATTCGGGTGTGGGGTGCCGTCGGTGTGCACCGCGACGCAGAGTTCAATCGTGCTCACGTCCCGGCCTACCTGCGAGGCGTGCAGCCTTCGCAGTGGCTCGCGCTCTACCCGTTCGATCGCTCCTACGACTGGTATCTCTTGGATCCGCAGGAGCGTTCCCGCATGCTGGCGGAGCACGGACGCGCGGGCGCAGATTTCGCCGGAGTGCAGGCCAATACGCTGTCGGCCTTCGCACTCGGCGACTACGAGTGGATCCTTCCGCTCGAGGCGGAGGAGCTGACGGATCTCGTCGACATGATGCGAGTGCTCCGTGGGGTCGATGCCCGCTTGCACGTGCGCGAGGAAACCCCGTTCTTCACCGGTCGACGCATCGAGCCCGCAGAGATCGTCGAAGTACTGCAGTGAGCATCGAAGCACTGCGGTGAGCAGCATCTTCCGAGGCATTCAGCGCATTGCGGAATGCCTCAGATGGCCCGCGCATGCTCTCGGCTCTTAGACTGGTGTGGTGACCGCAGCTTCTCGCCCCCGCCCCGTGCTCGTCGCGCTCGCGGCAGGGCTCGACATCGTGCTCATCGTCGTATTCGCGGCGGCAGGCCGCGGTAGCCATGCACGTGAGTCCACTCTGGAAGGCCTCTGGCAGACCTCCTGGCCGTTCCTGGCAGGCCTCGCCATCGGCTGGCTCGTGCTGCTTGTCTGGAGGCGCCCGATCGCCCCGCTGCGAAGCGGTCTACCGCTCGCTCTCATCACGGTGCTCGGAGGCATGCTGTTGCGCATCGCATCAGGCCAGGGCACCGCACTCCCCTTCGTGCTCGTCGCTGTCGGATCGCTGACCCTGCTGCTCGTCGGGTGGCGTTTGCTCGGCATGCTGGGGCTGTACGTGACCCGTCGTCGGTGAATCCTCGGGGTCGGAGCCTCGGGCGATGTTCACCCCTGCCGCCCTTTGAATCGGGGATTCTTCTTATTGATGACGTAGACCCGGCCCCGCCTACGCACGACCTGTGCACCGGGCTGTTGCTTGAGTGATTTGAGCGATGCTCTGACTTTCATGTCGATCTCCTTGTTGATAGTCATTATCATTACCTATGATAGTAGATCAGCAGCCCGACGCGCTCGGGCACGAATGGAATGAGGTCGCCCGCATGAATGACGTCAACGTGATCGCAGTGGTCGGCATGTGCGGCCCCGAGCGGTCCCGCTACGCCACGAGACTCGCCGCCGTCGCGAACCGCACACTGTTCTCGGCACGACGCCTGGCTCTCTCCCCCGACCCCATCGACGAGACGCTGGCACTCACCCCCTGGACCGACCGACCCGAGGGCGCGGTCGTGGAGTTCCCCTGGGCGACGCCCATCACTGAGATCATCGGCGCATGCGCAACCGATCGCAGCCACATCCGTCTGAACGACATCGTCTGCGTCGCCGACGCCGTGCACCTCATCGACGACCTGCGACGTGACGCGCACGCTTCCGGCCCCGTTCAGCACCTCGATCACGCAGTACTCGCGGTATCACAGCTCGAGTTCGCTTCGATGATCGTCCTCGTGAACTGGGAAGGCCTCTCTACCCGGAACCTCGCGGCGCTCATGGCACTCGTCAGTCACCTCAGCCCGCACGCGCGCCTCCGCCTCGACCACGGCGCGCTCGAGGCGCCCTCGGGGCGCACACCCTACGCAGCCTCACAGGAACGGCCAGGCTGGGTCACCCTGCTGAATGACGATCACGATCCTCACATGACCGACCCCCGTATCTCTTCGATACGTTACGAGCAGCTGAGACCGTTCCACCCCGGGCGGCTGGCGGATGTGCTCGACCGGCTGGTCGGCGGCGGCGAGTTCGGCACCGTGATCCGGTCAGCTGGCTTCTGCAGACTCGCAACTCGCCCCGACGTCATCAGCGCGTGGGATCACGTGGGCAGCATGATCTCGTTCGACCCGCTCACCGTCGCAACTGCCCGTGCGGACGGCGAAGACGAACTGCTCTCGGCTGGACAGGATCTTGCTGTGATCGGCATCGACCTGCATGAGGACGCCCTCCGCAACGCACTCGATTCGGCTTCGCTCACCGATGAGGAGTTCGCTGCAGGGCCGGCAGTGTGGGCCTCGTTTCCCGATCCCTTCCCCACAGGCGAATCGGTGTCGCGGGGGCACGAGTAGGCGGTCGCCTACGCGGAGGCGGTCGCCTCACCGCGCTTCTCGGCCGGATTCCACAGGTCGGTCACGAAATGGAGCGCGACGAGGAGTATCGCCGCGATGGGCGGCCAGTCGAATCTTGCGATGAGCCAAGCGCCGCCCAGGATGGTGACGTGCAGCGCAATGATCCTGCGGTAGGGGCGCCAGAAGAGGGTGCTCACCGATGGCAGCTCAGACCGTGAGGCGAACCCGTCGATGACGATCTGCACAATACTGCCGACACCCCAGACGAGCAGGATCCCGGGCAGATCCAGGCCACCGAGTCCACCCGCCCCGAACCCCTCGGGCCGTCCTCCGAAGAAGCTGAACACCCCGGAGATGATCAGCATCACGAAGACGCCGTGCACGACCGTGAAGAGCCCGTAGTGAAACATGAAGAAGAGGACCAGCATCGGCTTCGCCGTGGTGCTCGTCACCGGCCGACCGTTCACGATCATGGGCTGCTCACCGGGGTCGCTCACACGAACGGTGCGAATCATCGAGATCACGTTGCGAATGCCGACGGTGACGTTCTCGAGCCAGTACAGCAGGATGATGGAGCGCCAGTCCCACCCCAGAAACAGCATTCCCAAGATCGGCAAGGCCACGTAGACGATGAAGGTGGTGATACGGGAAGTCACTCATTCATCGTAGGCGGCTTCCGATGTTCTCGCGGGTCGGTGTGAGCTGGGTACCGGCGTCCTCGACACAGTCGTCGTCCACGCCAACATTCTCGACAACTCAGCGCGTGATGCGAACCCTGGTGGAGCCGCGGGGAATCGAACCCCGGTCCACTTCGATGATTCCGTGCCTTCTACGGGTGTAGTTCGTGAAAGCGTTCTACTCGGCCCCGTCCTGTGTCACGAACACCTAGGACGACAGGCCCAGTCTCAGGAAGAGTCCCGATGCGCCCTGAAACACGACGCACCAGCAAGTCCCCTAAATGACGCCAAGTATCGGGGCGGGGACGAACCCGAACTTGACGGACTCGGTCTCGTGCTTAGGCAGCGAGAGCGAAGTCGGTGCGCTTAGCGTTGGCACCTATGGGTTTGCGAAGGGCGTTAACGAGATAACTTCGCGTCCTCGACCCGCTTCTCACAGTCTCAAATCGACGTGTCGAAACCGATCGGCCCCCAGATCGCGCCAAATGGCGCGTGCACCCAAGGGTGCGGTCTGGAGCATTCGCATCACGCGCTGTGGAGTTATCAAGCCGGGGAATGCCCGGCCCTCCAGGATATCAGGTAAGACGCCCGGATCACACCCGTCGGGGCGTTGAAGTCTCGAGGCGGCCGTTACTCGCCCAACCGGTTCTTGGTACGCATGGCCCGCTCGGCCTCGCGCTTGTCTTGCCGCTCTCGCAGCACCTGCCGCTTGTCGTACTCCTTCTTGCCCTTCGCCAGGGCGATCTCGACCTTTGCGCGGCCGTCGAGGAAGTACAGTCGCAGCGGCACGATCGTCATGCCGCCTTCGCGGGTCTTCTGATAGAGCTTGTCGATCTGCTGCCGGTGCAACAGCAGCTTTCGCTTGCGACGCGGCGAGTGATTCGTCCAAGAACCGTTCAGATACTCCGGGATGTAGGCCGCATCGAGCCAGGCCTCACCGCGTTCGATGAAGACGTAGCCGTCAACGAGCGACGCGCGCCCCATGCGCAGCGATTTGACCTCGCTGCCGGTGAGCACCATTCCGGCCTCGTACGTATCGAGGATGTGGTATTCGTGGCGCGCCTTCTTGTTCGAGGCGATCAGCTTCTCACCTGTCTCTTTCGGCATCGTTCACATCCTCTCGCCCCGCTTGACCGAAGGACCACTCTACCGCAACCGACCCTCGGGCTCGGATGCACGGGACCGCGTCAGACGCGGAGGTATCTCGTGATGGCAACCTTCGCCGCGATCGCGGAAAGTATGACTCCGACTGCCACAAGTATCGGCGGCACCACCAACGATTGCTCGACGGTGATGTAACTCGTGAACGGCACTTCTCGCGTGAGGAAGTCCTGTACGAAGAACTTCACGATCGCGACCGACGCCACACCCGCGAGCACGGCACCGATAAGTGCTGCGATGATGCCCTCCAATATGAAGGGAGTCTGAATGAATCTGTTCGAGGCACCGACGAGGCGCATGATCCCGATCTCCCGTCTGCGGGAGAATGCGGAGAGCCTGATCGTCGTCGAGATGAGCAGCACTGCGGCGACGAGCATGAGACCGGCGATTGCGATCGCCGTGTAGCTCGCGACTCCCAGAAACAAGAAGATCCGGTCGAGCAGGCTTCGCTGATCCGACACACTCTGCACGCCGGGAACTCCGGCGAAGGTCTCTTGCACCACGGCAGATCGAGAGGGATCTTCGAGCTTCACCCAGAACGTCTGATTCAGCTGGTCGGGCCGAGTGATCTCGACGATGGGATTCCCATCGAACTGCTTGGTGAACTCCTGATACGCCTCGTCGTGGTCGACGAAGAAGAAGTCCTCGACGAAGGGTGAGAGCGCATCGTCTTGAAGGGCGTCCTCGACGGCCGCTATCTGCTCCTCCGTGACGTCATTACCGTCACAGGTGGCGCTCTGGTCGTAGTCAGTGCAGAGGTAGATCGCGACCTGGGCACGGTCGTACCAGAAGGTCTTCATCTGCTGCACCTGCAGCTGCATGAGGATCGCGGCGCCCACGAACGTGAGCGACACGAACGTCACGAGGATCACGGAAATCACGACCGAGAGGTTTCGGCGCAGGCCGCTCCAGACTTCTCCGAGAACGAGTCCTACTCTCATCGCACCGGCCCCACATCCGTCTCGTCGTCGTTCTCCGGTCGTCTGAGACCCAGTCGTTCGGCAACGCCCCCGCTCAGCGCCTCACGCACCGGGTCGATCGACTCACCCGGCTCGAGGAACTTCGGGATCCGCCCGTTCTTGGGCTCCTCGGCGCCGTCGGCACCGACACGGATCGTCCGGTCATCGACGAGGTCGTCTTCAGCTTCTGCTGCGCGTTCGTTCTGATCGCTTTCGCTCTGCTCACGCTCGTTCTGCTTCGGGGAGGCATCTTCGACCACGCGACCCTGAGCCGCGCGATCCTCTGAGGCACGGGTCGGGCCAGACTTAGCAGCGGATCCGCCGTCGCCCTCCAATGCCTCGGCGAACAGCTGTTCCACGTCATTCGGTGCGGCTTCAGGGTCAGAGGCTGCACCCGGCTCGTTCTCAGCTACTGCGAATCCCATCGCCGCATCGAAGTCGGCCTCGAGATCAGCTTCGGTCTCGGGGTCGCTCGATTCCGCGCCTGTCGGAGGAACCGGCGCCAGGGTCTTCCGCACGACGTCTTCGCTGGTGCGGAGCGGGCGGAGCCCTGCAGCCTGCAGGTCTTCGATCGGAATCGAGGCTGTCTCGCCGTAACCGCCGCCCTGCTCATCACGCACGACGACGCCACCCGACAGCTCCATGACACGCTGCTGCATGATGTCGACGAAGGTCGCCTCATGGGTGGCCATAACGACGGTCGTGCCCGCAGCGTTGATGGCTCGAAGCAGCTGCATGATGCCCAGGCTGGTGGCCGGGTCAAGGTTGCCTGTGGGCTCATCGGCAAGCAGGATCGCCGGCTTGTTCACGATCGCACGCGCGATCGCGACGCGCTGCTGCTCACCGCCGGAGAGCTCATGCGGGTAGCGCCGCTCCTTGCCCGTAAGTCCGACCATCTCAAGCGTGTCGGGCACAGCCTCCTGAATGAAGCCTCGCGACTTGCCGATGACCTGCAGCGAGAACGCCACGTTGTCGTAGACTGTCTTATTGGTCAACAGCCGGAAGTCTTGGAAGACCATTCCCAGATTCCGTCGGAAGTAGGGCACCTTGCGGGTGGAGATCTTACTGAGGTCCTGGCCGAGCACGTGAACGGTGCCATCGCTCGCCAACTCCTCGCGCAGGATCAGCTGCAGACAGCTCGACTTTCCCGAACCCGAGGCGCCCACGATGAACAGGAACTCGCCGCGGTCGACTTTCAAGTCGACGCCGTCGAGCGCGGGGCGCTGCGTACCGCGGTACTTCTTGGTGACGTTCTCAAACAGGATCATGACTCTCCGAGCGTACGGCTCCTCGCTGAGAACGCGCCCGCGACGCGCTGGGATGTGAGAACCACGCTCGGCGAGCGCAAAGAGCCTCAGTCTTGCTTCGAGAGCGAACGCCAGCGGATACCCGCGGCGATGAATCCGTCGATGTCGCCATCGAAGACGGCGTCGGGTTGCGTCGATTCGTGCCCGGTGCGCAGGTCTTTGACGAGCTGCTGCCCGTAGAGGAAGTACGACCGGATCTGATCGCCCCAACTGGCCGTCACGCTGCCGGCCAGTTCCTTCTTCTTCGCGGCTTCCTGCTCCTGCTGCAGCAGGAGCAGTCTGGTCTGCAGCAGACGCATCGCAGCGGCGCGGTTCTGGATCTGCGACTTCTCGTTCTGCATCGAGATGACAATACCTGTCGGGAGGTGAGTGATGCGCACGGCTGAGTCAGTCGTGTTGACCGATTGGCCGCCCGGACCCGACGAGCGGAACACGTCGACACGGATGTCGTTCTCAGGAATATCGACCTCGGTCGCTTCTTCCAGGAGCGGAATCACCTCGACGCCCGCGAAGCTCGTCTGCCGCTTGTCGGCTGAGCCGAATGGGCTGATGCGCGCGAGACGGTGCGTGCCGGCCTCGACGGACAGCGTACCGAAGGCATAGGGCGCCTCGACTTCGAAGGTCGCCGACTTGATACCGGCACCCTCGGCGTAGGAGGTGTCGAGCACCTTGGTCGCGTAGCCGCGGTGCTCTGCCCAACGCAGGTACATGCGCAGCAGCATCTCCGCGAAGTCGGTCGCGTCGTCGCCGCCTGCCCCCGATCGGATCGTGACCACGGCAGAACGCTCGTCGTACTCCCCCGAGAGCATCGTTTGCACTTCGAGATCTTGCACGAGCGTCTCGAGCTCGGAGAGCTCCTGGGCGGCCTCTGCCGCCGAGTCCTCGTCGTCCGCCTCCTGCGCGAGCTCGACCAGCACATCGAGGTCATTGATGCGCGACTCGACCCCGCGCACCTTCTTCACCCGGGCTTGACGATGGGAAAGCCCACTCGTCACCTTCTGCGCGGCGGAGGGATCGTCCCACAGCCCCGGTTCGGAGGCCTGCTGTTCGAGTTCCGCGATCTCGCGGTCGAGTCGGGGCAGGTCGGTGACCGCCGCAATGTCGGAGTAGGTGGCACGGAGGGCCTTGATACGGGCGCTGAAGTCGAGTTCGAGCATGATGGTCAAGCCTACTCGCTTCGCGCCCGCACCTCGGTGCTCGCGAGCTATGCTTCGGGATCCTCCTCGGCAGCCAAGACCTTGTTGTATCCGGTGACCGGCTGGTTCTCGTCGAAGGAGGCCACACGCCTGCGGAAGCCCTTCGTCAGGAAGAGCAGATAGATGAACCCGAGCGCGGCCCAGGTCAGGCCGCCGACGAGAGAGTAACTCGACAGGAAGGCCCACAAGATGCCGGTCATGATGGTTCCGATTGCGGGCATGACGATGTAGTTGAAAATGTCCTTCGGGGTCTTCCGACGGCCCTTGCGGATCGCGAACCATGCGATTACGGAGAGGTTCACGAAGGTGAACGCGATGAGTGCGCCGAAGTTGATGAAGTCGGCGATCATGTCGAGCGTAAAGGCCGCCGCAAGCATCGAGATCGCACCGGTCAGCACGATATTGAAGGTCGGCGTGTGGGTCTTCGGGTTGATGTGCCCGAACAGCTTCTTCGGCAGCACGTTGTTGCGGCCCATGACGAGCAGCATGCGCGAGACGGAGGCGTGCGAAGCGAGCCCCGAGGCGAGCGTTGCGCAGAAGCCGGCCGCTGTGAGCACCGCCATGAGCAGTCCACCGCCGACCCCCTGGCCGATGAGCGGGAGCGTGGAATCGTCGAGGAACTGCCGCTGCTGTGCTTCGGTATCGCCCGCGACAAGGAAGACCTCCCAGTCGGGGAATCGAAGCTGCGTGAAGTAGGCGGTTACCAGGAAGATGCCGCCGCCGATAAGCACCGTGAGCAGGATGGCCTTCGGCATGATCTTCGGCGACTTCGCCTCCTCCGCGTACATGGTGACCGCATCGAAGCCGATGAAGGAGAAGCACACTACCGTTGCGGCGGAGAGGACCGCCGTCGCCTGCACATCGGAATGGAAGAACGGATTCATTGAGGCGATGGTGCCCATCCCCTCACCAGCTTTGAGCTGGAAGATCACGAGGAAGATGAAGATCAACATCACCACGAGCGAGAACACGAGCAGCAGCATGTTGAGGTTCGAGGTACCCCGCATCGTGAGGTAGATGATGCCGGTCACGCCGATCACGTAGAGCGTCACCCAGACGATCCCGGGAATACCGGGGAACAATGCCTCGAGATAGCTGCGGATGATGAGCGCGTTCACGAGCGGCAGCAGCATGTAGTCGATGAGTGCGACCCACCCCACCATGAAGCCGGCGTTCGGGTGCATCGATTCGCGCACGTAGGTGTAGGCCGAACCTGCGCTCGGGATCGCGCCCGAGATCTTGCCGTAGCTGATGGCCGTGAACGTCATTACCACGAGTGCTACGAGGTACCCGAGAGGAACGACATTGTTCGACTCCTCGGCAACCATGCCGAAGGTGTCGAAGATGACGGTCGGAGTCATGTATCCGAGCCCGAGGCCGACGATGGCCCAGAGCCCGAGGTTGCGCTTGAGCGTCGCGCCTTTGGCGACGCCGGGAACTGCTGTGTTCGTCATGCGAGAGCCTTTCGTATGAGACGGCCCCGACTGAGACGAACGCCCTGCGTCGTCACGGAGCTGATTTAATATCGCACAGCGCCGCTGCAGCGGCAACGCTTTCACTACATTTATTGACAAATCTGCCGATTCCAGCAGAACAAATGTTGCTTTATTGCTGATTTCGAAGGCCGCATATGCCCCGGGAGCCAGCGATGGTCGCAGTTCCCTCACCACCCCAAACACCCACACCACCTCGCACCCGGTGACGAAAATCACTGAACTTTGAGATAACTGACACGAATTCCATTGCTTTCATGGATGAACAGTGTCAGAATCAGTCGCGTGAGCAAGAAGAAGTCCACTCCCGTACTCGACGCGACATCGAAGGCGATCATCGAGCAGTTGCAGATCGATGGCCGCCGTTCGTACGCCGAGATCGGCAAGGCGGTCGGCCTCAGCGAAGCTGCCGTGCGGCAGCGGGTGCAGAAGCTCACGGATGCCGGGGTCATGCAGATCGTTGCGGTGACCGACCCGATGCGACTCGGTTTCGACCGTCTCGCTATGATCGGAGTCCGCGTGACCGGTGACACACGGGTCGTCGCCGACCATCTCGCCGAGATGTCTGAGGTCTCGTACCTCCTCATGAGCGCCGGGTCGTTCGATCTGCTCGTCGAAGTGGTCTGCGAGGACGATGAAGACCTCATCGAACTGCTGAACCAGAAGATTCGCACGATCGATGGAGTCGCCTCCACCGAGACGTTCGTCTACCTGCAACTCAAAAAACAGAAATACGACTGGGGAACACGATAACCATGTCCTTCGATCCGACCGCTGCAGCCGACACCGCTGCCCTTCAGGCCACGGCCTCGAAGCATCTCTGGCCGCACTTCACCTCTCGGAAGGTGCTGAACGACGGCATTCCGGTGATCGCCCGCGCCGAGGGCCATCACATCTACGACGCTGCCGGCAAGCAGTACATCGACGGCCTCGCCGGGCTCTTCGTCGTGAACGCAGGCCACGGCCGCGAGCGCATCGTGCAGGCGGCCGCCAAGCAGATGCAGCAGCTCGACTTCATGCCGCTCTGGTCGTACGCTCACCCGGCGGCAGTCGAACTCGCCGAGCGTCTCGCCTCATATGCCCCCGGCGACATGAACAAGGTCTTCTTCACGACCGGCGGTGGCGAAGCCGTCGAGTCGGCGTTCAAACTGGCGAAGCACTACTGGAAGATCATGGGCAAGCCCATGAAGCACAAGGTGATCTCGCGCTCGGTGGCGTACCACGGCACCCCGCAGGGCGCCCTTGCGATTACCGGCATTCCCGACATGAAGAAGTTCTACGAGCCGCTCACCCCCGGCGGCTTCCGTGTGCCGAACACGAACTTCTACCGCGCTGACGAGATGGGCGGCCCATCCGACGACCTCGAGGCCTTCGGCCGTTGGGCGGCCGACCGTATCGAAGAGCAGATCCTCTTCGAAGGCCCCGAGACCATTGCGGCAGTCTTCCTCGAGCCCGTCCAGAACTCCGGCGGTTGCTTCCCGCCGCCTCCCGGATACTTCGCTCGGGTACGCGAGATCTGCGACCAGTACGATGTGCTGCTCGTCTCAGACGAAGTCATCTGCGCGTACGGCCGCGTAGGCGACTTCTTCGCCTCGAAGGCACTCGGGTACGAGCCCGACATCATCACCTCGGCGAAGGGCATCACATCGGGATACGTTCCGTTGGGCGCGATGATCGTCGCCGATAAGGTCTCGGAGCCCTTCAACTCCGAGGACAACACCTTCTACCACGGCTTCACATTCGCGGGTCACCCGGCCGCCGCGGCCGCGGCTCTCGAAAACCTCGACATCTTCGAGGAGGAGGATCTCAACGGCCGCGTGCGCGAGAACAGTCCCCTCTTCCGTGCCGAGCTCGAGAAGCTGCTCGACATCGACATCGTCGGCGATGTACGCGGCGAGGGCTACTTCTTCGGTATCGAGCTCGTCAAGGACAAGACGACCAAGGAGACGTTCAACGACGAAGAGTCGAACCGCCTCCTGCGCGACTACCTCTCCCCCGCCCTGTGGGATGCAGGCCTCTACTGCCGCGCGGACGATCGCGGAGACCCCGTCATCCAGCTTGCGCCGCCGCTGACGATCGGCCCGGCCGAGTTCGAGGAGATCGGCGGCATCCTGCGAAGCGTGCTGAAGGACGCCTCCTCGAAGATCTAGTCGTTCGAGGCCCGTGGGCCCTGCGATCCAGCTCAGGATCGCAGGGCCCGTCCCATTTCTGCGGCCCGCCTATACTCGCCGTATGAGCACCCAGCAACAGCCCGGCACTCCGGACCACCAGCAACTCACTTCCTTCCCGCAGCAGGGAGGGTTCCAGCAGCAGGGGTTCCAGCAGCCGACGCAGCAACAGGGCCAGATCCCGCAGCAACAGGCTCACCAGCCGCAGCAGGCCTACGCCCAGTACTCGCCGCAGCAGCACGGCTACTACGCGCCGGCTTCAGCGGGATCCTCACCGGTTGCACCGGCGCCGCAGCGACTCAATGTGATGGGGCTCGTCGCACTCGCGATCATGCTGGTGGAGTCGCTGCTCGCACTCGTCTGGCCCTTTGTCTACCGGATTGCCATGGACAACTCGAGCAACTTCAGCACCGTGAGTGTGATCTCATCAATCTCGCATTGGGCACTGGTCATCCCGGCGATCATCCTGGGCGTCGTCGGCGTTCTGCAGAAGCAAGCCCCACGTGCTCGCTGGGCGGCCTTCGCGGCACTCGGAGCCGCCGGCACGGCTGCGATTTCGATGCTCGGTTCGCTGCTCGGCAATTTCCTCGCCTACGCCTTCTGAGACCGCACACGCAGAAGCGCCCGTCACCCTGGGGGTGACGGGCGCTTCGCAGCAGGTCGGGCGATCCACCCGGTCCTGGAAGTCAGTTCTGAAAGAACTTAGCGACGCAGGCCGAGACGCTCGATGAGCGAACGGTACCGGGTGATGTCGACGTTCTGCAGGTATCCCAGCAGACGGCGGCGCTGACCGACGAGCAGCAGAAGTCCACGGCGCGAGTGATGATCGTGCTTGTGGCTCTTCAGGTGCTCGGTCAGATCCTTGATGCGCTGCGACAGCATTGCGACCTGAACCTCAGGGGAACCGGTGTCACCGGGGTGTGTCGCGTACTCGTCGATGATCGACTTCTTGACCTCTGCGTTCAGTGCCATAGAGATCCCCTTTCGTTCGTTGCGCGGCGCCGGCAGCCCTGTGCTGTAGCTCTCTTTATCCGCGGCCGTTAGACGGCAACCTGTACATATTAGCAGGTCTCAGGGATCCGCATCGCATCGTCACGTGCAGCGGCTCGACACGGAGTCGAAACAGATTGGTGATGACCGGGTAATCGTGCGGTGACGGTCCTGAAACACGAGCACTCCATACTGATTCGCACAACGACGTTCACCCCAGCACGGCCCGGCGCCCCTACCGGGTCGCGGTGCGGCGACAGGAAGGCAGATGCAGCCATGGAAGACACCATCACCGAGCCTCAGCTGTGGGAGGTGTGGACGCTCGCGAGCACCGCACTCGTCCTGATCATGACCCCCGGTCTCGCGCTCTTCTACGGCGGTCTCGTGCGAGTACGCTCCGTCGTCAACATGATGCTCTTCAGCGTCAGTGCCATGGGCGTCGTCGGCATCTTGTGGGTGCTCTACGGCTACAGCATGAACTACTACGCCGACGGGGAAGGCGGATTCGCAGGCAATCCCTTCAAGGATTTCGGTCTCATCGGCACCCCCGCGGCGGGCTTCATCGGCGTCGGTTTCGGCGCGGTCTTCGCGATGATCACGACAGCCTTGATCTCCGGCGCCATTGCCGATCGCGTCGGACTCGGCTCCTGGGTACTGTTCGCAGGAGTGTGGGCGACGCTCGTGTACTTCCCAGTCGCGGCTTGGGTATGGGGTGGCGGATGGATCCAGAACCTCGGCGAGACACTCGGCACCGCGTCGGTCATCGACCTCGCGGGCGGCACGGTGATCCACATCAACGCGGGAGCAGCGGCGTTGGCACTGGCACTCGTAGCCGGCAAGCGCATCGGCTTCGCACCAGGGTCGCACAAGCCGCACAGCGTCCCGCTCGTCACGATCGGTGCGGCGCTCCTCTGGTTCGGTTGGATCGGCTTCAACTCGGGGCTCTCCGAGAACGCGGCCGACGCCGGCTTGATCCTGATCAACACTCTCGCAGCTCCCGCCGCCGGCATCATCGGTTGGATTGCCGTCGACGCCTTCCGCGGCAAGAAGCCCGGAGTCGTCGGGGCCGCATCCGGGGCCGTCGCCGGGCTCGTCGCCATCACTCCCTCCGCACTCAACCTTGCACCGCTCTGGGCCCTCCTTCTCGGCGGCATCGCGGGGATGGTCTGCGCCTTCGCGATTGATTGGAAGTTCCGCCTCGGCTACGACGACTCGCTCGACGTGGTCGGCCTGCACCTCGTCGCCGGCGTACTCGGCTCGATCTACCTCGGCTTCTTCGCCTTCGACGACGGCCTCTTCATGGGTGGCGACGCAGGGCTGCTGCTCGTGCAGACGATCTCGGTGATCGTAGTCATGGCGTACTCCTTCCTCGTTACTCTGGTCATCGCCCTCGGGGTCAAAGCGCTGACCGGGCTGCGCGTGCCCGAGGAGGTCGAGACAACGGGCATTGACTCAGCGGTTCACGGTGAGGAGGCCTACGCGCTCGTCGAAGCACCGTCGACTCGGGTTCGCTGAGACTCACGCACCGAGGTCGCTCGCTTGCGCGGGCGTCCATAGGCACGGGGCTTCGAGCAATGGCGCCCGGAGCCCCGTTTCCCCGTCACCGTCCCCGCACTAGGCTCGCAGTATGACGCAACCCGGCATCTCCTCCCCCGACCTCACGACGGCGGACCTCGAGTCCCTGACCGCTATCGCCGCTGATGCGGCGCGGGCCGTCGGCGACCGCATCAAAGAGCTGCGAGACGGAGGCGTCGAAGTAGCGGCGACGAAGTCCAGCTCCACCGACATCGTGACGACCGCTGATCGGGAGTCGGAGCGGCTGCTCGTCGAGGCGATCTCCGCAGCGCGACCCGACGATGCGTTCTTCGGCGAGGAGGGCACCGGCACAACCGGAACCTCGGGCATCACCTGGGTGCTCGACCCGATCGACGGCACCGTCAACTACCTCTACGGGATCCCCGCCTACGTCGTCAGCGTCGCCGCAACCGTCGCCGATCCGCACGCGTTCGCCGATGGCCGCCGTGCCGTCGCCGGAGCCGTATACAACCCGAGCACCGGTGAACTCTTCACCGCGTATCAGGGCGGAGGATCACGCCTGAACGGCTCCATCATCGCCATCACGGGTCACGGCGACCTCGGTACAGCACTCGTTGCGACAGGCTTCGGCTATTCGGTGGAACGGCGCACGGAGCAGGCCGAAGTGGTCGCAAAGCTCATTCCGCAGGTGCGCGATATTCGACGCATCGGTTCTTGCGCATACGATCTGTGCATGGTCGCTTGCGGACGACTCGACGCATACTACGAGCGCGGAGTGCAGCCGTGGGATTACGCAGCCGGCGCGCTCATCGCAAGCGAAGCCGGCGCTGCGCTTCTCGGCAAGGATGATGCCACCCCACCCGGCGAGCCGCTCTTCGTGGCCGCAGCTCCCTCACTCGTGGGAGAGCTGCGGGCGGCACTGCAGGCCTGAGCGGGCGCGATCCCGAATCAGCCGAGCAGCCCCTCGATAGGACCACGCGCGAAGAAGATCACGAAGCCGACGGCGACGATCCAGAGCAGCCAGTGCACCTGCTTCGCCTTGCCGGTCAGTGCGTGGATCAGCACCCACGACACGAAGCCCGCGCCGATGCCATTCGCGATCGAGTAGCTCAGCGGCATGACCGATGCGGTGAGGAACACCGGGAGCAAGACGCGGAAATCTCCGAGGTCGATATTGGAGATCTGCGACATCATCATCGCTCCGACGACCACCAGCGCGGCCGCGGCCACTTCGGTCGGCACGATACTCGTCAACGGCGTGAAGAACATCGCCAGCAAGAAGACCAGGCCCGTGACGACGTTCGCGAAGCCCGTGCGGGCCCCCTCTCCGATACCCGAGCCCGACTCGATGAACACTGTGCTCGACGATGACGAGGTCGCGCCGCCGGCAATCGCACCGATGCCTTCGACCACCAGCGCCGACTTGATGCGGGGGAAGTTGCCCTTGCTATCCGCGAGACCCGCCTCGCGCGAAAGGCCCGTCATAGTGCCCATGGCATCGAAGAAGTTGGTGAACAGCAGCGTAAAGACCAGCATCACGACCGTCACCACGGCGACCCGACCGAAGTCGAAGCTGACCGCGCCGATGAGGCTCAGATCAGGCTGCGCGAACGGAGTGCCGTCGAGCACCGGGACGGTGAGGCCCCACCCCCCGGCGGTGATTGTACCGTCATCGCCGACCTTCGGGCCGATCTTCCAGATGGCCTCGGTGATCACCGCAACGACGGTTCCGACGACGAGGCCGATGAGAATGCCGCCCTTCACCTTCTTGGCGACGAGAATGCCCGTGAGCACCAAGGTGATGACGAAGATCAGGGTCGGCACCGTCGCGATGAAGCCGACGCCTGACGGCCCGAGGCCGACTGGCGGTGACGACTGACCGGTCGCATCGACGAAGCCGGAGTTCACGAAGCCGATGAACGCGATGAAGAAACCGATACCGACGGTGATCGCGAGCTTCAGCTGCACCGGCACGGCGTCGAAGATCATACGGCGCAGACCCGTGGCCGCGAGAATCACGATGAGCGCACCGTTGATGATGACGATCGCCATCGCCTCGGGCCAGGTGACCTCTTGAACCACCGAGAAAGCCAAGAACGCGTTGATACCGAGCCCGGCTGCGAAGGCGAACGGCAGCCGAGAGACCACCCCGAAGAGAATCGTCATCACGCCCGCGGTCAGAGCCGTTGCAGCGCTCACAGCACCGAACGCCAGCTCATTCCCGGCGATATCGGGCTTGCCGGAGAGAATGATCGGGTTCAGGATCACGATGTAGGCCATCGTGACGAAGGTGACGAGACCGCCGCGTATCTCGGTGGGGAAATTCGATCCCCGCTCGGTGATGTGGAAGAAGCGGTCGAGGGCGTGCTTCACGCCGTTCGTCCGATCAGTCCCTGAAGTCTGCTGCTGCGCTTCGGCCACGCCGTGTTCTCCTCGATCCGGTGGGCACCCGCTCGGGTGCCTGCTCACCGCCGAAACATTACCACTTCGAAGCCGCCGCACAGCGCACGGAGGGCCTGCTTGGAATCAGTTCCGAGCAGGCCCTCCGTCAGCGAGGTATTCGCCGATCAGCTGACGCCCAAGAGGTCGATGACGAAGATGAGAGTCTTTCCCGCGAGCGGGTGGCCACCGGCATTGCCGTAAGCGAGCGCCGGGGGCACGACCAGCTTGCGTCGTCCGCCGACCTTCATGCCCGGAATGCCGATCTGCCACCCCTGCACGAGCGCACGGAGCGGGAAGTTGATGCTCTCGCCGCGGCTCCATGACGAATCGAACTCCTCGCCCGACTCGAACTCGACTCCGAGGTAGTGCACGTCGACGGTGGAGCTCGCCTGCGCCTCGGCGCCGGAACCCTCAATGAGATCGACGACCTCCAACTCGGTGGGTGCAGGGCCCTCGGGGAACTCGATCTCGGGCTTGGTCAGCGGTGTGTCAGTCATGGAGTCCATTCTTCCGGTCAGAAGAGGATCTCCCCCCTCCTGTTCGCTCCTAGGGGAAGCGGCCGCGTCTATGATTCCCACACGTGCGAGCCACTGAAACGCGAGCATGCCTACAGCGAGACGGGCTGTCACGCGGAGTCGGCTACCCTGGTGTGGTGAAGTTCGCTCATCTCATTTCTGCGCCCGACGCCCGCCCCGAGCTCGTCGTAGTACGAGAAGGACGCGCGACACCGGTCGGCGAACTGGGCGAGTCCTTCGAGACCCTGCAGCAGCTGATCGAGGCGGGCCCCGAGGCACTCGAGCGTGTTCGGATCGCAGCCGACCGGCTTCCGGCAGACAGCGGGGCGCCCGTCGACGACGCCATCCACGCTCCGGCTGTACTGAACCCGCCGGTCACGCTCGCGGTCGGACTCAACTACGACGAGCACGCGAGCGAGCTCAGCCTCGATAACGACTCCGGCCCCGTGCTGTTCTCGCTCTTCCCGAACTCGCTGAACGGACACGATCAGGAAGTGCCGCTGCCCGGTGACGAGCTCGGCGAAGAGGTGGACTACGAGGGCGAGCTCGGCGTCATCATCGGTCGTGCTGCGAAGAACGTATCGGCAGAAGAAGCGCTCGACTACGTGTTCGGCTATACCGTCATCAACGACATCACGGCCCGAAACATTCAGTTCAAGGAGCCTCAGTGGTCCCGGTGCAAGTCATTCGACGGCTTCACTCCGGTCGGTCCTGTCGTGGTCACCGCTGACGAGATTCCCGACCCGCAGGCTCTGCACCTCGCGACCGACGTCGATGGTCTGCGCGTGCAAGATTCGACGACCGGCTTCATGATCCGTTCGGTGGCACAGCTCGTCGCCTCACTCTCACAGTCGCTGACGTTGCTGCCGGGAACCTTGATCTCTACAGGCTCGCCCGGCGGCGCCGGGCGGTCCCGGAAGCCACCGCTCTACTTGCGTCCCGGCACCGAGGTCACGGTCACGATTGAAGGGATCGGCGCCCTCCGGTCCCATTGCGTGCGCGCTTAAGGAAGCACGCGGCATTCTCCGCAATCGCGCAGCGGCGTTTCACTCATCTTGCTGAAACGCTACTCAAACATCTGAGCACGCGTGTGCTTACGATGGGTTCCGAGACCACCCCGACGGAACCGACGCAGAAGTCGTTCCCTCTCGAGGCGGGGAGGAGCAGACGTGAAGCATAAGAAGCAAGCTGCCCGTGGCACGATCGGAGCTGCGATCGGAACAGCCGCCTTGGGAGCACTGGCCGCCTACGACCTGCTCCAGAAGCAGCGAAGCGTACTCAGGAATTACCCCGTCGTCGGGCATGCCCGCTACCTGCTGAACACGATCCGACCGCAGATTCAGCAGTACTTCATCGAGCGAGACTGGGACGGGCGCCCGTTCAGTCGTACAACACGCGACGTCATCTACGCGCGTTCCAAGAACGAGAAGGGCGAAGAGGCCTTCGGCACTCTCGCAAATGTGAGCCGCCCCGGAAGCGAATGGCTCGTGCACTCAATGGTGCCGCTCGACCCTCCTCTCCAAGCGCCCCGCATCACCGTGGGAGGCCGTGACTGCCGACAACCGTACGACATGTCATTGCTCAACGTATCGGCGATGAGCTTCGGGGCGCTGTCGGCGAACGCGATCCGCGCGCTCAACGGGGGTGCCGCGAAGGGCGGCTTCGCGCACGATACCGGCGAAGGCGGCATCAGCGACTACCATCGTGAGCCTGGCGGCGACCTCATCTGGGAGATCGGGACGGGCTACTTCGGTGCCCGCACCGAGGAAGGCGATTTCGATCCGCATGCCTTTGCGGAGAAATCAGCCGACCCGCAGGTGAAGTGCGTGTCGTTGAAACTCAGCCAGGGCGCCAAACCTGGGCTCGGCGGAGTGCTCCCCGGCCCCAAAGTCACCGAGGAGATCGCTCGGGTACGAGGCGTTCCGGTTGGCGAGAAGTGCGTCAGCCCCGCGCAGCACCGCACCTTCTCGACACCGATCGAGTTGATCGAGTTCATCGCGCGCATGAGAGAGCTGTCTGGCGGGAAGCCCACTGGATTCAAGCTCTGCGTCACCTCCCGTGAAGACGTGCTCGCGATTTGTAAGGCGATCCTGCAGACCGGAACAGCCCCGGACTTCATCATCGTCGACGGCGCAGAAGGCGGCACGGGCGCCGCTCCGGTTGAGTTCGAGGATCACGTGGGGACCCCGCTGACTCAGGGACTCCTGACCGTGCACAACGCGCTCGTCGGGACTGGTTTGCGCTCGGAGATCCGCGTCGCTGCAGCAGGCAAGGTCGCCGAGGGAAATGACATCGTGAAGCGACTCTTGCAGGGCGCCGACTACGTGAATTCGGCCAGGGCGATGATGATGGCCCTCGGCTGCATTCAGTCCCTTCGCTGCGCAACGAATACGTGCCCGGTCGGGGTCGCCACTCAGGATGCACGCAGGCAGCGAGCCCTCGATGTACCGAGCAAATCCGAACGGGTCTACCAGTATCAGAAGAATACGGTGAACGAGGCACTCCGAATCATGGCATCGATGGGAGCGAAGACGGCGGCGGATCTCACGCCGGAGATGCTTCGCCGGAATCTCGGCGACGATCGAAGTGCGTCATACGCCGAGATCTACCAGTGGCTGCGGCCTGGGGAACTGCTCTCGGATCCTCCAGCGGACTGGGCCGACTCCTGGCAGCGCTCCGACGCGGAGCGATTCGGGCTCACTCGCTCCACGTGGTGATGCGCAGCAGCTTCCGCTACCCCTCGCCCTTCACACTGGTCGTATCGGCCTCGTCGCGGAGTTCCGACAGGTCGATTGCCCCGGTCTCGGGCGCGAGGCCCGCGAGCCGTGCGGGGAGCAGCAGCCGGTCGAGCTCATCCTGCTCGAGCAGGCCACGGGAGATCACCATGTCCGACACCTTCGCGTTCGTGGCGAGGGCCTCCTTCGCGAGCTTCGCCGACTCCGCGTACCCGATAACCGGGGCCAACGCGGTGATCACGGTGACCGAGCGCGCGACCGTATCAGCGAGCCGCTCCTCGTTCGCGGTGATCCCCTCGACGCAGTTCACGCGCAGCGTCTGGCAGGCACGCTCGAGCCAGGTGATCGACTGGAACAGGGAGTGCGCAATGATCGGCTCGAAGGCGTTGAGCTGCAACTGGCCCGCCTCGACCGCCATCGACACGGTGACGTCCGAACCCGCGACCGCGTATGCGACCTGAGATACGGCCTCAGGAATCACGGGGTTCACCTTGCCCGGCATGATGGAGGATCCGGCCTGTCGAGCAGGCAGGTTGATTTCACCGAGTCCGGCCTGCGGCCCCGAAGACAGGAGGCGGAGGTCGTTCGAGATCTTCGACAGCTTCAGTCCGCAGCGCTTGAGCGCTCCCGAGAAGGTGACGAACACACCAGTGTCGCTTGTGGATTCCACAAGGTCGCCTGCGGTCTCGAGGTCAAGACCGGTGATGTCGCGCAGATGCCGGATCACGCTTTCCTTGTACCCAACCGGCGCATTGATGCCCGTTCCGATCGCGGTCGCCCCCATGTTGACCTCCCGCAGCAACGAGACGGCCTCGGTCAGGCGATCCACGTCTTCACGCAACGTCACCGAGAAGGCGGTGAACTCCTGTCCGAGCGTCATCGGCACCGCGTCCTGCAACTGGGTGCGCCCGACCTTGATGATGTGCGAGAACTCGCGACCCTTCGCTGCGAAGGCGTCAGCGAGCAGGTCGAGCTCGTCGAGCAGATTGCGTAGCGAGAAGGCGAGTGCGATCTTGATCGCGGTCGGGTACGTATCGTTCGTCGACTGACTCCGGTTGGTGTGATCGTTCGGGTTGATGAAGTCATAGTCGCCCTTGCGACGGCCGGCGAGCTCAAGCGCGCGGTTGGTGATGACCTCGTTCGCGTTCATGTTCGTGGAAGTGCCCGCGCCGCCCTGCACGACGCCGACGACGAACTGGTCGAGCAGCAGCCCCGACTTGACCTCTTCGCAGGCGCGGTCGATGAACGACGCACGAGTGTCATCGAGCGAACCGATCTCATGATTGGCGCGGGCCGCGGCCTGCTTCACACAGGCGAAGGCACGTGCGAACTCGGGATAGACCGAGATCGGCCGCCGTGCGATCGGGAAGTTCTCCTGCGCTCGTGCGGTATGCACCCCCCAGTACGCGTCTGCTGGGATCTCGACGCTGCCGAGCGAATCCGTCTCTGTCCTGGTCTGAGCTGCGAGGTAATCGCTCACGTTGAATCTGACTCCAGTGAGTTGCTGCGCATCGGGATGCCCTGTTCCCGATGCCGTGGAACCGGCTTGTCCGCCGTCGGGCGCCTCTACCCTATCGCCGCATCACCGAAACCTACGAGTGCAATATGGTATAGCACCGCAGATAATTCGGCAGCCTTGATTATCCGCCGCATCCAGGCCGTTTCGTGCGCGTACCGCCGTCACCGAGATGAGGCTTCTTGTTCCTTTCACGCACACCAAGCGACAACACGCCTGATCTCGAAGAAGCAGGGCTCGCCCTCACGCAGCGCCTGCCTTCGACTCCGATGCAAGACGCGCAGCGCCTCAGCACTCGATGACGTTCACGGCCAACCCGCCGAGCGAGGTCTCCTTGTACTTCGTTTTCATGTCTTCACCGGTCTGCCGCATCGTCGTGATCGCCTGGTCGAGCGTGACCCGATGCGACCCGTCCCCCGCCATCGCGAGCCGTGCCGCATTGATCGCCTTCACTGACGCGATCGCGTTGCGCTCGATGCAGGGCACCTGCACGAGCCCGCCGACCGGGTCGCAGGTCAGGCCGAGGTTGTGCTCGAGCCCGATCTCGGCCGCGTTCTCCACCTGCTCAGGGGATCCTCCGAGCACGGCGCACAGGCCTGCAGCAGCCATGGAGCACGCCGAGCCGACCTCGGCCTGGCAACCGAGCTCTGCACCCGAGATCGAAGCGTTGCGCTTCATCAGGGACCCGACCGCGCCGGCGGTCAACAGGAACTCGAAGACTCGATCGTCCGTCGCGGTGCCATCGTCGATGAAGCGAGCGTAGTAGTGCAGCACGGCCGGAATGATTCCCGCCGCACCGTTCGTGGGCGCCGTCACGACCCGCCCGCCCGAGGCGTTCTCTTCGTTCACCGCGAGTGCGTACAGGTTGACCCAGTCCATGGCGAACAGTCCACCGGCATCGCTCTCGGCAGCGGCCTCGAGCCGCCGGAACAGCTCGGGTGCACGACGCTTCACCTCGAGCCCGCCGGGCAGCAACCGCTCGGTGCGGTGGCAGCCGTTGTCGACGCATTCCTGCATGACCGCCCAGATCTGGAGCAGCCCGTCACGCACCTCGGATTCGTCACGACGCACCCGCTCGTTGACGAGCATGACCTCGGCGATCGACAAACCCTGTTCACGGCAGTGCCGCAGCAGTTCATCGGCGTCGGCGAAGGGCAGCGGTTCCGCGACCCCATGGTCGGCCGGCGGAGTGTCGAGTTCCTCCGCCGATAAGACGAACCCGCCACCGATCGAGTAGTAGTCGCGCGAAAGCAGCACTCCGCCCGTACGGTCATAGACCGTGAGCGTCATCCCGTTGGGGTGCCCGGGTAGCCACTTGCGACCGTCGAGCTTGACGTCGGCGTCGTAGTCGAAGCGGACTCGCTGCTCCCCTCCGAGCGCGAGCTCCCGGGACTCCTTGACGCGAGCGATGAGCTCAGGGACGAGGTCGGGATCGAGCGATTCGGGGTCGTACCCGGCAAGACCCACGACGACAGCGGTGTCGGATCCGTGACCGATACCGGTCGCGCCGAGCGAGCCGAAGAGGCCCGCTTCGACGCGGCCGACGCGATCCAGCAGCCCCGCCTGCTCCACCCCGGCGACGAAGCGCCTGGCTGCCCGCATCGGACCCACCGTGTGCGATGAGGAGGGCCCGATGCCGATCGAGAACAGGTCGAGGACGCTGAGGGTCATCAGACCGCTCCGTCTCCGTCGGAGAACTCGTGCATGCCGTCGATCAGCCAGTGCACGACGTAGTCGGCGAACGAGGATCGCGGATAGATGCGGAACTGCTCGTCACCCGCGCGGTGCAAGATCACCGGCACTACGCCGAGCTGTGTCGCGATCGCCGAGCCAACCGGGAATGCTCGGGTGTGCAGATCTGCACGGCACCCCTTTTCGAGCACGTCGCGGGCGCCGGCACCGGCGAGTTCGAGCAGGGTGCGGTTGGCGGAGAGGTCGACGGCCTGACCGGGCAGCCCCTCGAGTGCCGCTTCGCACTCGGCCGAGTCGCCAGGCCGCTGCGTGCGCGACACATCCACCACGTGGAACTCGTCGGGGCTCAGCCAGATGATGTGGAGTCCCTCCGCATCGCCCGTGACCTCGCCGACGTGAGATGGCAGGGCGACTCCGAGTGCTCCTTCGAGTGCCGCCGCTGATTCGCTGCCCTGGATCGCGCGCAGCCCGAGCTGCACCGGGAACGGGATCTCGCGGAGCGAGACTGCCGCAACCGAAGCCGCAGCCATGGTCTCGGCGAGATGGCCCGCGGGCGACACCCGGAGCTCTGCGAGCTGCTGGTCGATGCTGTTGATCTCGGTAGCGCTGTGCTTAGCCATCGCGACGCTTCCCTTCGGGATCGTAGAGAACGGGGGAGGTGATTTCGACGTCGACGAGTTCGACGCCGTTGGCGGTGATGAGCGGGGCCTGTACGACCTCGCCGATACGGTTGCGGCCGCTCTCAACGAGCGCGAGCCCGAAAGTTCGCCCAAGCGCGGGAGACCGGTACGACGAGGTGACGTGTCCGATCATCGGCACGGGGCCCTCCTCAGGAGTGATCGGGGTTCCTGCGGTCACCAGCTGCGCGCCTTCCGGCAGCAGCGTCTCACGGTCGACGGGCAGCACTCCGACGAGATGCTTCCGGTCTTCACGGGAGGTGTCCTGACGCGAGAACGAGCGCTTGCCCACGAAGTCCTTGAGCTTCGAGACGACCCACTCCATACCTGCGTCTTGCGGGGTGACCGTACCGTCGGTGTCTTGTCCGACGATGATGAAGCCCTTCTCGGCGCGCAGCACGTGCATCGTCTCCGTGCCATAGGGGGTGATGCCGAACTCGGCGCCGGCCTCCGCTACGGATTCCCAGACTCGCAGTCCGTAGAAGGCTTCCGTGTGGATCTCGAACGCGAGCTCGCCCGAGAACGAGATGCGGCAGATGCGGGCGGGGATCCCGTTCGCGAGTGTCGTCTCGTGGAAGGCCATGAACGGGAAGGCCTCGTTCGAGACGTCGAGGTCGGGAGCGACCTTCGCGATCACCTCGCGGGACTTCGGCCCGGCAACGGCCACGGCGCTCCACTGCTCCGTTACGGAGGTGAAGAAGACGTCGAGCTCCGGCCATTCGGTCTGGTGCCATTCCTCGAGCCACTCGAGCACGGTCGCGGCCCCACCGGTGGTGGTGGTCATCAGGAAGCGATCCTCGGCGATGCGCAGCGTGACACCGTCGTCGAAGATCATGCCATCGGCCGTGCACATCAGCCCGTAGCGGGCGTGGCCGACTTTGAGCTTTGCGAAGCCGTTGGTGTACACCCGGTTGAGGAACTCGCCGGCATCAGTACCGCGGATTTCGATCTTGCCGAGGGTCGACGCGTCTTGGAAGCCCACGGAATCGCGCACGGCGGCGCACTCGCGCAGCACGGCCTCCTCCATGTTCTCGCCGTTCTGGGGGTAGTACCAGGGGCGCTTCCACTGCCCGACATCCTCGAAAGCAGCACCCCGGTCGACATGCCAGGGGTGGATCGAGGTACGTCGAGCGGGGTCGAACAGATCGCCACGACGGCGCCCAGCCACCGCCGCGAACGACACCGGCGTGTAGGGCGCACGGTGCGACGTGCTGCCGAGCTCGGAGAGGTCGTACTGGTGCAGCGCTGCGGCGATGACACCGATGGCGTTCACGCCGCTCGTCTTGCCCTGGTCGTTCGCGGTCGAGATCGATGTGTAGCGCTTGACGTGCTCGATGCCGCGCATGCCTGCTCCGGTTGCGCGGTACACGTCGGCGACGGTCTGATCGCGCTGCAGGTCGACGAAGTGCTCGCGCCACTGGCCCGGGTCGTCGCCCTCACCGGGTACGAGCCACAGCGGTCGCACCTCACCGAATTCCTCGTCGGGCGCTTCGGGGGTCATCAGCGGAGCGCTGAAGCCGGCGGACTGCGCGGCACGGTGGCCGGCGGTCGTGCCCTCGGCGAGTGCCCCGCCCAGCGTGTAGACGCCGTTCGCGGCGCCGACCACTGCTTGACCGGTGACTGCCTTGGCCGGAACGAAGCCCGCAATCGCGTTGTTCCAGGTGAGCTTGCCCTGCCGTTGAGTATGGAGGTGGATCACCGGTGAGAAACCGCCGGAGACCGCGAGCAGGTCGGCGTCGAGGGTCTCCGTCTCTCCGCGAAGTGCGCCGGTGTCGTCAATGTTCGACACGGTGACCGCGCTCACGCGACCGGCAGTGCCCTCGCCTGAGGTGTTGATCACCGCGGCTCCCTGGATCCCGCGCACACCGGTGCGCTCGAGCACGGCCGCAGCAAGAGCCGATGCTCGCGGACGCGAATCGACAACGGCCGCAACCTCGACGCCTGCGGCGTGCAGGTCGTCGACGAGCGCGTAGGCCGAGTCGTTCGTCGTCTGCACGACGACGCGCGACCCCGCGACCACTCCGTAGCGGTTCAGGTAGCTGCGCACGGCTCCGGCGAGCATGACGCCGGGGCGGTCGTTGTTTGCGAACACGATCGGACGCTCGTGAGCGCCGGTTGCCAGCACCACGCGTGCGGCACGCACGTGCCAGACGCGCTGCTTCGAGACCCCTGGCCGGGGGCGCTCGAGCACCTCGGCGGTGCGATCCTCGACTGCGACGATGTAGTTGGAGTCGTAGCTGCCGATCGCCGTTGTGCGCGGCAGGTACGTGAATTCCTCTGCCTCCGCGAGCCGGGCGAGCGTCGCATCGATCCACTCACGCGCGTCCAGATCGTCGATCGTCTCGCCGCGTCCCGAGAGGAGGGCGCCGCCGGCACGCTCCTGATCATCGATGAGGATCGTCCGAGCGCCACTCTTGGCGGCCTCTCGCGCGGCCGCGACTCCTGCAGGGCCGGCGCCGACGACGAGCACGTCGGTGTGCACGTGTTTGTGGTCGTACGTCGCCTGATCTCCGCGAGGGTCGAGTACGCCGAGACCGCTGAGCGTGACCGCTTCGAGCCCCTCGGTGATCCGGACCGTCGTGGCGGGCAGCATGGACTCATCGATGTCGCCGTCGAAGCGGGCGCGCACCATGACGAGCGCATTCGGCTCCTCGACGCCGGCAGCGAGTACGCCGCGGGGGCGCCCGAGATACATCGAGTTGCCGCAGTCGATGCGTCCGGCGGCGAGCAGTGCGCTCGCGATCGTGTCTCCGGCAAAGCCTCGGTACGTCTCGCCGTCTACCGTGAACGAGACCTCACGCGAACGATCGATCCCGTGACCTGCGCCGCGCTCGGCACGGCGCTGATCAACATCGTGAAGTGCTGAGGTCATCGCTCTTCTCCCTCGGGCAATTCGGGGCGCGGTTCGCCGGCCCGGTAGACGGCTTTGAATTCGTAGGTGACGGTGTCGCGCAGCGCATTGAACCACTTGCGGCAGCCGATGGAGTGGTTCCAGCGCTCGGCGTAGAGACCACGGGGGTTATCGCGGTAGAAGAGGTACTCGGCCCACTCCCGGTCGCTCAGCGCGTTCGGGTCGGCGGGGTAGGCGACGTGGGCCTGCCCGCCGTAGTGGAACTCTGTCTCGTCACGCGGGCCGCAGTTCGGGCATTCGATGAGAAGCATCTTCGTTCCTTCCTAGTGGGCGACGCCAGCGGCGCCGTGCTCGTCGATGAGGTGGCCGGTCTCGAATCGCTCGAGCGCGAAGGGGACGTTCAGCGGGTGCGGCTCATCGTTCGCGATCGTGTGCGCATAGGTGTAGCCGGCTCCGGGAGTTCCCTTGAAGCCGCCGGTGCCCCAGCCGCAGTTCACATAGAGACCTGCGACCTCGGTCTTGGAGACCACGGGTGACGCATCGAGTGTCACATCGACGATGCCGCCCCAGGTGCGCAGCAGGTGCGCACGCGCGAAGATCGGGAAGAGTTCGACCGCTGCCGCCAGCTGGTCTTCGATGACGTGGAAGCCGCCGCGCTGACCGTATCCGTTGTAGGAATCGACGCCGGCGCCCATGACGAGCTCGCCCTTGTGCGCCTGCGAAACGTAGACGTGCACGTGGTTCGACATGACCACCGTCGGGTGGACCGGCTCGAAGAGTTCGGAGACGAGCGCCTGCAACGGGTGCGACTGGATCGGTACTCGGATACCCGCGAGATCCGCGAGCACCGAAGTGTGCCCGGCTGCGGCGAGCGCGACCTTGCCGGCTGCAATACGTCCGCGATTCGTCTCGACCGCGACGACACGGTCACCCTGCTTCTCGATGCCGGTGACTTCGCAGTTCTGGATGATGTCGACGCCCATCTCGTCGCACTTGCGGGCGAAGGCCCAGGCGACGTGGTCGTGCTTCGCGATACCCGCACGCGGCTGATACGTCGCCCCCATGATCGGGTAGCGGATGTCATCGTTGGTGTTGACGATCGGGCAGAGTTCCTTGACCTGGTCGGGCGTGAGCCACTCCGCGTCGATGCCGTTGAGCTTGTTCGCGTTCACGCGGCGCTGCGACTCGCGCACGTCGCCGAGCGTGTGCGCGAGGTTCATGACACCGCGCTGCGAGAACAGGAAATCGTACTCGAGCTCCTCGGGCAGCCCTTCCCAGAGCTTCATCGAGTGCTCGTAGATGTGCGACGACTCGTCCCACAGGTAGTTCGAACGGATGATCGTGGTGTTGCGGGCCATGTTTCCCCCCGCGAGCCAGCCTCGTTCGAGCACGGCGACGTTCGTGATGCCGTGATTCTTCGCAAGGTAGTAGGCAGTGGCGAGACCGTGGCCACCGCCGCCTACGATCACGACGTCGTAGCTCGACTTGGGGTCGGGATTGCGCCAGAGGAAGTCAGGGTGTTCCGGCAGCAGTTCGGCCATGGGCTACGCTCCGATCGGGTCGAGGTTCGGGTACAGGGGGTGCGCTGCGGCGAGCGCGGTCACACGGGCTCGCAGGCCTTCGATGACCGAAGCGTCGGCGCCGCCATCCGCGGTACCTGCGATGAGTGCCTCGGCGATGATGTCGGCGACCTCAGCGAACGCTTCGGATCCGAAACCGCGGGTCGCGAGCGCCGGGGTGCCGATGCGCAGACCGCTGGTCACCATCGGCGGGCGAGGATCGAACGGCACCGCGTTGCGGTTCACGGTGATGTCGACTGCGGCGAGCAGATCCTCACCGGCCTGACCGTCGAGCACGGAGTGCCGCAGGTCGACGAGCACCAGGTGCACATCGGTGCCTCCGGTCAGCACGCTGATGCCCCGTTCGGCGACGTCAGGCTGCGAGAGGCGGTCGGCCAGGATCTCGGCCCCGGCGAGGGTGCGCCGCTGCCGCTCCTTGAAGCCCTCGGTCGCCGCGATCTTGAAGGCGACAGCCTTGCCTGCGATGACGTGCTCGAGCGGACCGCCCTGTTGCCCCGGGAAGACTGCGGAGTTCAGCTTCTTCGCGATGTCGGCGTCATTCGTGAGAATGATGCCGCCACGGGGTCCGCCGAGGGTCTTGTGCGTCGTCGAGGTCGTGACGTGCGCGTGAGGCACGGGACTCGGGTGGAGGCCCGCTGCGACGAGACCGGCGAAGTGGGCCATGTCGACCATGAGGTACGCGCCGACCTCGTCAGCGATGCGCCGGAACTCGGCGAAGTCGAGGGTACGGGGGTACGCCGACCAGCCGGCGATGATGAGCTGCGGCTTGTGCTCCTTGGCGAGGCGCTCGACCTCGGCCATGTCGACCTGGTGGGTCTCTTCGTCGACGCCGTAGGGCACGATGTTGTAGAGGCGGCCCGAGAAGTTGATCTTCATCCCGTGGGTGAGGTGTCCGCCGTGGGCCAGGTTGAGGCCGAGCACGGTGTCGCCGGGGCGAATCAGCGCGTGCATGGTCGAAGCGTTGGCCTGCGCACCCGAGTGGGGCTGCACGTTCGCGAATTCTGCCCCGAAGAGCGCCTTGATACGGTCGATCGCGATCGTCTCGATCTCGTCCACGAACTCGCATCCGCCGTAGTAGCGCTTGCCCGGGTAGCCCTCGGCGTACTTGTTCGTCAGCACGGAGCCCTGCGCTTGCATCACCGCGGTCGCAGTGTGGTTTTCCGAGGCGATCATCTCGAGCCCGTCCCGCTGACGGGTGAGCTCGTCGTCAATGAATCCGGCGATCTCAGGGTCGAGCTGGGCGATACTTTCGCTGAGCTCTTCCGGAGCGATGCTGTCGAATGCGGGCGGTTGCGTCATCGGAACTCCTCGGCTGGGTCATCGTCGACTGTGGGTGCGCAATACGCGCGAACTTTGTTGTCGACAACTAATATACCAAGAATATCCCTATAAGCTAGGCCCGCTGACAAAATATTCGAGAAGGGGAGTCGATGACCCAAGCTGCATCGCCGCAGCTCGCGGAAGAGTCCAAGGCAGAACGAGCCTACCGGGCGCTGCGCCATCGACTTGTGATGCTCGACATCGCTCCAGGCGAAGCCATCAATGAGAGCGCGATCACGTTGGAACTCGGGCTCGGCCGCACTCCGGTCCGGGAAGCGCTCAAGCGCCTCGAGAACGACCACCTCGTTGTTTCGTTCCCCAGGCGGGGTACCTTTGCCACCAATGTCGACATCACGGAACTGGCTGCAATCTCTGAGATGCGGGAGGCACTGGAGCCGCTCGCGGCGCGCAAGGCTGCCGGAGCATGCCGTGAGCCGTTGCGCTCCGAGTTCATCGCCACGATCGCCGACCTCGAACGCCTCGATCCCTCTGGAGACCAGCGGTTGATGCTCGAGCACGACCTCCGAGTGCACCGACTCATCTACCAGGCCTGCGACAACCATCATCTCGCCGAGACCCTCACGCGACTCGACGACCTCGCCACACGCGTGTGGCGGCTTGTGCACGACCGTCTCCCCCACATTTCCGGACACATCCGGGAGCACATCGATCTGCTGCAGGCCGTACTCGACGGCGACGAGGATCGCGCGGCGCGGCTGGCCCACGAGCACATCCGCAGCTTCGAGAAGACGGTGCGCGCCGCGCTGTAGGTCTGCACGGCGGAAGGGGCGACGACGGGGAAGAGGCCGGGACAGGGAGGGGCCGGTCGCGATGCGACCGGCCCCTCCCTCATTCCGGCGCGCGGTCAGGCGTCGACGACCACGTCCGAGAGCGGCTTCGAGCAGCACGGTAGGAATTTGCCAGCCTCGATCTCGCGGGCGCGGATGCCCCCCTGATGATGCATGTCGACCTCGCCCTCGAGCTTGACCGACTTGCACGTGCCGCACATGCCTTCCTGGCAGTTCATCTGGATGCGCACGCCGTGCTTTCGGGCGACCGCCAGGATGTGGTCTTCACCGGTCATCCTGACGTTCAGCTTCGACTTCATGAAGGAGACCTGGAACTCGCCCTCGCCGACAGTATTGAAACCGGTCGTGTCGTACGCCGATCCGCCGTCCGACTTGGCCGCGGGAGCCGTCTCCGCCGCAGCTTCCGCCGCGCCCGCTTCCTCGGCCGACTTCGCCGGGATCGCCCGCGCCGCAACGGCGGCTTCGGCCGACGGACGCACCTCGACCACCTCGGGATCGGGTGTACGGAACATATCGAGCTCGGGCAGCTGCTGAGCGAAGTACTCGTCACCCGCAGCTGCAACCTCTTCGGCGATCTCCCCGGCAGCGGCGACCTCTTCGGCGTACTCCTCCTCGACCTCGCGGTCGCCCGAGAAGTACTCCATGTGCACGTTCGCATCATCGACCCCGAGCTCACCGAGCATCTTCTCGACGGAGTTGAGATATCCCTCAGGACCGCAGGCGTAGACCTGCCGCCCGCTCACGTCGGGAGCGACCTCCTCGATCGCCTCTTTCGACAGGCGACCCGACATCCAGGCCCACTGCTCGGGCACTCCTCGATCGCCGAGCGAGTAGAACACCTTGAGCCGCGAATCGATCTGCGCCAGGTGCTCGAGCTCACGGGAGAAGGCGAAACCTCCGGCCTCCGCGGCGTGGTAGAGCAGCACGGCATCCGCCTTGCCCGGGAGTCGGTAGATCGTGCGCATCATCGACATGATCGGCGTGATACCCGCCCCCGCCGCGAGGAAGAGATACCGTGCTCGACGATCGACATCAGGCAGGTGGAAGGAACCCACCGGACCGAGCACATCGAGCACCATACCGGGACGAATGTTCTGGTGCGCCCACGACGACACCAGCCCATCGACATCGCGCTTGATCGTGATGTCGAAGGTCCACGGCTGCATCGGGGAGCTCGACAGCGAGTAGCTGCGGTCCACCGGTTCCGCGTTCTTCCCGTTCAGCGGGAAGGAGATATTCAGATACTGCCCCGGCCGGAAGGCGAGCGGGGCACCGTCCACGCGCCGGAACGAGAACGTCATCATGTCACCCGAATGCGGGAAGACCTCCACGCATTCCACCAGAAACTCTTCCGGCAACCACGGGCCGAGGGCCCGTGCCGCACCGGCCGCGGCATCGGACGCCGAGGCCGAGGCGCGAAGCACCCGGTTCCACGGCATCTCGAACCCGCGGATGCGCTGCGGCTCGGGCCTCGAACTCGTGCTGATCGTCATGCGACGTGCTCCCGCATGCGCTGCACGTACCAGTCGATGAAGGCTTCGACCATCCACTCGCTCTTCATGTAGGGGCCTTGCTCGTAGGCCGGGCTCGAGGCCCCCGCCTGGCAGAGTTCGACGAACTCGCGGTCCTGGATGTTGGTGTTCTTCCAGGTGTTGGTCAGCGCGTCGAGGTCGTAATCCACACCCTCGACGGCGTCCTCGGCGACATGCCAGATCGTGCGCACGAGGGTCTGATTCTCGCTGATCGGGAACACCGCGAAGGTGATGGCGTGGTCGCCGAGCCAGTGGCTCCAGCCGTTGGGCTGGGTGTGCATGCCGCAGCGGCCCAGCTTGAACTCCGGGATCTCGCCGATGAGCTTCTTCACGAGCCGGCTGCCATCAGGAGAGAAAGACTCGCCCGCTCCGTCGAGCGCGGTGCAATCGATGCGGTAACCGGTGGTACGGCCGAGCTTGCCCTCGACATTGTCGTAGCGGTAGCCGTGACGCTCGCGCTTCGAGAACATCTCCACCTCGGCCGCGCGCTCGCGATCGTACTGGTCCCAGTAGTGCGGCGGCAGATCCTCCTTCTCCTGCCCCTGAGTCGGGAACAGCGCGCACGCGAGCTCGGGGTGCCCGTCGCAGTGGTAGCACTCGCGGTTGTTCTCCATCACGAGCTTCCAGTTGGCGTTCTCGATGATGTCTTGCTGGTAGGCGATCTTCGTGTGCTCGAGCTCGTAGGGCTCGAAGAACTCCTCGAAGTCCTGCGCCATCTCGTCGAAATCCTCGGGCGGGTTCTCCGCCAAGCACACGTACACGAGGCCGGCGACGATGCGGACGTGGGCCTTCTTCAGTCCGAAGCAGTCCTTGTCGAAGTTGTCGCCGGTCGCGGCGGCGTGCAGGAGGGTACCGTCGGGGGCGTAGGTCCAGGAGTGGTAGCCGCACACGAGGTTGCCCGTCGTGCCCGACTTCTCTCGCAGCACCTTCGCGCCGCGGTGACGGCACACATTGTGCAGCGCGTTCACGCCGCCCTCGTCGTTGCGCACGAGCACGAGCGCGTACGGGCCGAACTCGACGGTGACGTAGTCGCCGGGCTCCGGGATCTCGGCGAGCGAAGCCGCGAAGAGCCAGTACTTCTCGAAGATGCCCTCCATGTCGGCTCGGAAGATCCCGCTGTCCGTGTAGAAGGGCGCCTCGAGGGAGAAGTTGACCTTACGTCGCTCGAGCAGTTCTCTGAGCGCTTCTGTCGTCTCCTCCGAGACCGCGGATCCGACTCCGCGAGTGGCCGTGGGGGCAAGATTGACTGCTGGTGCCATTTTCATCTCCATCGACGAGGGCTTGGGTAGTGATGCCCAAGCTACCCCTCCACGAAGTAAGTGCAAACTATTTCATCATTTCATGCACAATGGACGCATGATCGACCCTCGACTCACCACCCTCAGAACCTTCGCCGAATGCGGCACCATCTCCGCGACAGCAGACCTCACCGGCTACTCTCCGTCGGCCGTTTCCGCTCAGCTCCGCGAGCTGCAGCGGGCACTCGACATGAAGCTCTTGGTCAAAGACGGGCGCGGACTCCGACTAACCGCAACCGGGCGTTATCTCGTCCAGCGCTCAGACGCACTCGTCACAGAATGGGAACGGATCCGCGCCGAGGCCCTGGCCGAGGGCAAACAGACGCAGACCAACTTCGGGCTCGGCGGCTTCTCGACGGCGGCTTCCAATCTGCTCGTCCCACTCGCCGCGCGCCTGCGCACCACGCATCCATCAGTTCGTGCAAGTGTCACGGAGGCGAGCCCGGCGGAATGCTACGAGCTGCTCATCGCCGAGCAACTCGATCTCGCCGTAGTGATCGCCATGCAGTCCGAATCGCACGACGACGATCCGCGCTTCGAACAGATCACGCTGCTCGACGACCCGCTCGACGTGATGATGCCGTCGCACCACCGCTTCGCAAACCGCGAATCGGTATCGCTCGCCGAGCTCGCGGGAGAGGAATGGTTCACTGACACCCCCGGATCCCCCTACCATGCGCTCTTCACTGCAGCATTCACCGCCGCGGGAATCACCCCGCGCATCTCCCACCGCACCTCGGAATGGGAGACGGGCATCGCCATGGCGGGCGCGGGCGTCGGTCTCGGCCTGATTCCCCGTCTCGTGAGCCTCGGCTATCACACGAACGTGGCCCGCGTGCGAATCACCGGGGCAGGCCGACCAGTGCGCCGTATCATCGCCGTGGTGCGCAACGGCAGCAAGGAATCGCCGTTGATTCGCGAATCGCTCGAGACGCTCCGAGAACTCGCCAAGCACATTCTGGAACAGCGGTTGCTCGAGGAGATCTGATCCCCGCGACGCTCCCGAGCCTCCGCCGCAGTCACCCCATCATGCAAGATTCCTGTGCAATATCGATGCAGATGATTCGATAATCTTTCTCGCCCGAATTCGCATACTGGAGGAGAGGCCGCCCCCACCGGTCCGGGATCCGCCGTGTTGCAACGGTCACGGACGCCCGCTGCACGTGAGCGCGAAGGAGCGCATATTCGATGTCGTCTTTCTCTATCAGCAACCGCAAGATCGACCCCTCCCGGCGACGCCCGCAAGGAGCGGTGAAGCCGGACGGCACTCCTGACGTCAACGACCGAGTCGAGATCGGCCCCACCGACCTCGCCTTCGAGGAATGGGCCGCGCTCGGTCTCACCGCCCCCAATCTCGAACGCATGCGCAAGACCCGGCTCGACCGCATCATCGAGAAGGTCCACGAGCGCGAGGTCGCTGGCGTCCTGCTCTTCGACCCCTTGAACATCCGCTACGCGACCGACTCGATGAACATGCAGATCTGGACCATGCATAATCCATCGCGAGCAGCATTCATCGGCGCCGACGGGTACGTCGTGCTGTGGGATTTCCATGGCTGCGGCCACCTCACCGAGCACCTCCCTCTGCTCAATGAACTGCGTGAGGGTGGTGCCGGGTTCTTCTATTTCGTCGCGGGCGACAAAGAAGACGACGTCGCACGGGCCTTCGCGGCCCAGATCGACGACCTCGTCCGGGAACACGGGGGCGGCAACCGGCGGCTCGCCGTCGACAAGATCGAACTGCCCGGCGTGCGCGCGCTCGATGCACTCGGACTCGACGTGGCCAGTGGCATGCCACTCATGGAGCATGCCCGGTCGGTCAAGGGCATCGACGAGATCAACGCGATGCGATGCTCAATCGCGACCGCCGAGATCGCGATGGCAGAGATGCGCAAGGAACTGCGGCCCGGCATCGCGGAGACCGAGCTCTGGGCGGTGCTGCACGCGGAGAATATCGCCCGTGGTGGGGAATGGATCGAGACCCGCATCTTGAACTCGGGGCCGCGCACGAACCCCTGGATGCAAGAAGCCGGCCCGAGACTCATCGAATCCGGCGACCTCGTTGCCTTCGACACCGATCTCGTCGGCCCGTACGGGATGTGCGCCGACGTCTCACGCACCTGGTTCTGCGGCGACGGAGAGCCCACTGCCGAGCAGAAGCGACTCCATGCGGTCGCCCTCGAACACATCACGACGAACATGGAGCTGCTGAAGCCGGGGGTCACGTTCACCGAGATCACCCAGCGCGGGCACCGACTGCCCGAGGAATTCGTCGAGCAGCGGTACAGCATCATGATGCACGGCATCGGCCTGTGCGACGAGTTCCCGGGCATCCCCTATCCGCAGGACTTCGTGCCCGGTGCCCTCGACTACGCTCTCGAACCCGGGATGACGCTGTGTGTCGAGGCCTACATCGGTGCCGTAGGCGGACGCGATGGGGTCAAGCTCGAGGATCAGGTACTCATCACCGACACCGGGTACGAGAAGCTCTCCCACGCACCCTTCGACGAGAAACTCCTCGGATAACACGTCGCCCGGGAGGCGCACCATCGCCCCAGCGCTGCAGTAGCGGCGCTGGGGCGATTCACGTCACAAGACCTTTGCAAGTAACACTCGATAGCGCGACATCAAGCCGCCGCCATCATGACGAACACCGTCGCGCCTTCCTCACTCACCGTCGAATGAGACGTGCGCGGATTCCGCACGATGTAATCGCCTGGACCGTACGTGCCGTAGCCATCCGAGAATGACCCGCTCACGACGAACAGATGCTCGACCGTTCCGTGAGAATGGATCGGTGCGTCTCCGCCGGGCTCGATACGCATGAGCGAAACGCTCACATTGGACGTATCTCCGGAATAGAGCGCGCGTTCGAACATGCCCGTGGCTCCCGCCGATGCGATCCACCCTTCTGCTTCACCCGTACGGATCACCTGAGGAGCTTCCTCTTTTGCACCTTCGCTGAGGTCAATGATGTCGGCCATGCGTATTTCTCCCAAGCTTATGGATCCCGACTCTCGCCGAACCCGTTGCAATTAGTTCATTCATTAAACATCTTGTTCAATGAATACACACAGGCTAAGCAACATCCGATTACACGTCAAGACCAATAATCCGCAGCAGAGAGCAAGAGTCGAGCCAAAAGAACCCACGCCAGACCAGCTTGAGATACCACCGATGTTCACTAGATAATTTTTGACGGCATTTATTGAACTTCTTCGTGATCACAGGTAGCTTGATGGCGGACGCTCGAAGGCGAGCGGCCCGGACGAACCCCGAGGGGAGTCGAGGATGACCTTTCGAACCTGTGTTTCACCCGCCGGAACGCCCGCGACCATGCGCATGCCCCTGGGCGGCCTGCTGCACCGCGCAGTACCGTCGCGACCACGGCACGGGTTCACCCCACGGAGTTCTTCCGCAGCTGCGACGGAGGAAACCCCATGAAGAAGACCTATACCGGCGTGATCGCGATCGCCGCTGCCACGCTGCTCGGCCTCACCGCCTGCTCCGGAAGCGGAGCGAATGGCGCCGGCGGAGATTCTGGTGACGAAGACCGCGTCATCAGCCTGAGTTACACACCTGGATGGTCGGACGGCAAGAGTATGACCTTCCTGCTCAAGGATCAGCTTGAGAAGCTCGACTACACAGTCGAAGTCGAAGAGATCGGAGACCTCGGCCCGAACTATGCGGCCGTCGCGAACGGAGACGTCGACATCCACTCTTCAGCGTGGCCGGAAGTGACCCAGGCCACGTACATGGAGGAATTCGGGGACGACATCGAGTCTCTCGGGGTCTGGTACGACGAAGCAGAACTCTTCATGGCCGTGCCGTCGTACTCGCAGGTGAACTCTCTCGACGAGCTCGCCGATAACGCAGACCTCTTCGATCACGAGATCATCGGCATGGAGCCCGGAGCAGGCCTCACGACAGTAGTGCAGGACTCGATGATGCCCGCCTACGGTCTCGATGACTGGGACCTGCGCACCTCTTCGACACAGTCCATGCTGACGGTGCTGGGCGACAAGATCGATAACAAAGAAGAAGTGATCGTGAATCTGTGGAGCCCCTTCTGGGCGAACACGGCATATGACATCAAGCCTCTCGAAGATCCAGAAGACGCGATGGGAGTGCCCGAAGGATTGCACGTCAACGCCACTCGAGGTTTCGGAGCCGAGCACGCCGACGCGGCAGAGCTCATCGCCGGGCTGAAGCTCGACGACGAGAGCTATGGCGAGCTCGAGGCGCTCATCATCAGTGAGGATTACGAAGACGACCCGGAAACCGCAGTCGATATCTGGATCGAGGAGCACCCGGAAGCATTCCCGACACTGATCTCATAAGACGACGAAACAACCAGGGGCGGGGGGGGGGGGGGGGGGGGGGGGGGGGGGGGGGGGGGGGAGGGGGGGGGGGGGG
>NZ_JBSGPD010000007.1:0-85041 GCF_053567335.1 Leucobacter sp. GX24907
CCAATCGTGATCGTGCCCTCAGTAGGCACCTCGAGATAGTTCAAACACCGCAAAAACGTGCTCTTCCCACCACCCGACGGACCAATGATCGACACGACCTCACCCTCGTCCATCGCGAGATCCACACCCGAGAGGACCCGATGATCGCCATAACTCTTCCCGAGCCCAGCAACCTGCACACCTCCCGACAACGGAATCGGAGAAGTTTTCGTACCAAAACTGAAGACCATATCCTCAAATACCTCCCGAATAACGGCACGCACTGCCCTGTAACGCGCCGAAGAGCCGTGAGCTCCGTCGTCCATAGTAGGCATCTGTGCGCGAGAGCGGGAGACCCCAGGTGTCGAAAATTCGCCTCAACGACAAGAATCGTGTCGAAAACCCCAGATCACGGCCTTTCTGGTTCTTTAACTGAAATTTCACGAATGCCGGGGGTGGCGCTGTCATATTCCGTCATGGCCCCAGAAAGAACAGCTGCCTGAGGCAACTATGCTGTGTCGTGAGTGACACGGGGTGCTGCGGATGGTCCGCAGCTGAGATCACACCCGTCGAACCTGATCTAGTTCGGACTAGCGAAGGAATGTCAGCATGAACACACAACCCTGCCCACCCGCGCCAGCAAGCGATGCGACTCAGCTCGAGGCGAATCGAGTCGCCGAGGCCGCGGGCTCGCTCCTTGCGGCGCTGCGCTCCCGCTCGCCGCTGGTGCACAGCATCACCAACAACGTGGTGACCGGCTTCACCGCGAACGCGCTGCTCGCCATCGGCGCGGCGCCCGCGATGGTCGACATCGTCGGCGAGTCCGGCATGTTTGCCACCGTGGCCGACGCCCTCTTGGTGAACCTCGGCACGCCCTCCCCCGAGCAGCGCGATGCCGCGCGCGAGGCGGTTGCCGGGGCGGGCGACGCCGGCACGCCCTGGGTGCTCGATCCGGTCGCCATCGGTGTCTTGCCGATCCGCACCGCCCTCGCCGCAGAGATGCTCGCCGCCGGGCCCGCAGCGATCCGAGGGAACGCGTCAGAGATTCTGGCCCTCGCGGGGGCGGGATCCGGCGGCCGCGGCGTCGACTCCGCAGACTCGCCCGAGGCGGCGGCGTCCGCTGCGCTCAGCCTGGCTCGTCGGTCCACGGGCATCGTCGCGGTCTCGGGGCCGGAGGACCTCATCACTGACGGCAACTCCGTGATCCGCGTCGCAAACGGCGACGTGCTGCTCACCCGGGTGACGGGCGGCGGCTGCGCACTCGGCTCGGTGATCGCGGCATTCCTCGCACCCGGCGTGCGCGGCGAACTCTCAGAGCTCCTGGCCGTCGCCGCGGCGCACGTCGTCTACGGCATCGCCGCCGAGCACGCCGCAGCAGGCGCTGACGGTCCGGGTATCTTCGCCGTACGCTTCCTCGATGCGCTCGCTTCGGTCACTCCGGCAGAGGTGGCGGTCGCGGCGCGCGTGCGGGTGGAAGGCGCCGAGGGATCCTCGTCACCGTCGTCACCCGGTCCCGTGGCCGCCGAGGAATTCACGCGATGAACCTCGGCCTGTACTTCGTCACGGATGCCGGCCTATGCGGCGAGCGCGGTGTGACCGAAACCGTGCGGCGCGCGGTCGATGGCGGGGCGACGATCGTGCAGCTCCGCGACAAGCTCGCGGATGGAGCGGCCCAGCTGCGGCAGCTTGAGGAGCTCGCGGACGCTGTCGACGGGCGCGCCCGACTGGTCATCAACGACCGCCTCGATGTCGCGGTCGCCGCCCGAGAGCGGGGGCTGGCGCTCGACGGAATCCACCTCGGTCAGGGCGATGCGGCCGCGCTCGAGGCCCGTGCAGTACTCGGGCCAGACGCCATCGTGGGTCTCACGGCGAACACCGCCGAGCATCTCGACGCGGTGCACCGTCTCCCCTCTGGCACCGTCGACTACCTCGGCATCGGCGTGATTCGGCCGACTTCGACCAAGCCCGATCATCCCCCGGCACTCGGAGTCGAGGGGTTCGCGCGTCTCGCGGGCGGCACACCGCTACCCTGCGTCGCGATCGGCGGCCTGCGCACCTCAGACATCGCGGCCCTGCGCCGGGGCGGGGCGGCGGGCATCGCCGTCGTGTCGGCGTTGTGTTCGGCTGAGGATCCCGCGGCCTCGGCACGCGCGCTGCGCTTGGAGTGGGAGCAGGCCTCATGACGGTCGCGCGTGTACTCTCCATCGCGGGCAGCGACCCCAGCGGTGGGGCGGGAATTCAAGCAGACCTCAAGGCGATCGCCGCGAACGGCGGGTATGGGATGGCGGCGATCACCGCCCTGACCGCCCAGAACACCCTCGGCGTGCAGGGCGTGTTCGTGCCGCCCGCGTCATCGCTCACCGCGCAGTTGGACTCCGTCTCGGCCGACGTGACCATCGACGCGGTGAAGATCGGCATGCTCGCGAATGCGGAGGTCATCGGCGCCGTGGCCGCGTGGCTGCGGCGCACCCCGGTGCCGCATGTCGTGCTCGATCCGGTCATGGTGGCGACGAGTGGGGATCGCCTGCTCGACACCGCTGCAGAAGACGCGCTCCTCCGGCTGGTCGCACAGGCAGACCTCATCACCCCGAACCTTGCCGAACTCGGTGTGCTGCTGGGTGAGGATGTCGCCCCCGACTGGGCGGTCGCACTCGACCAGGCCCGTCGCCTCGCACAGGAGACCGGCGTCCGCGTGCTCGCGAAGGGCGGCCATCTCGTGCGCGATCCCGAATCTCACCGAGCGAACGCTTCGGCCCCCCGGCATGAGCAGGCCGTCGACGCACTTGTCGCCCCTGACGGGGGAATCGTCGAGGTCTCGGGGCAGCGCGTTCGCACGCGCAACACTCACGGCACCGGCTGCTCGCTCTCCTCAGCGATCGCGACGCGGGTCGCCCGTCATGGGGAGTGGGAGGCCGCCGTGCGAGAGGCGAAGGCGTGGCTCACGCAGAGCCTCGCCGCCGCAGACGAACTTGAGGTCGGATCGGGCCATGGGCCGATCCACCACTTCGCCGGTCTCTGGCACGGCGACGGCCTCACCCCTTGACCAGACCCCCGTCGACAATGAGATTCTGACCCGTGACTCCGCGCGCCCACGGCGACGCGAGGAACAGCACGGTGTCGGCGAGCTCGGCGGGGGTCGTCACGCGCCGCAGCGGAGTGCCCGCCGCAATCGCGTCGAACACCGCCTCAGGCGTCGCAGCCGAAGCGTCGGTTGTGCGCAGCAGACCACCCGACACCATATTGACGTTGACGCCGAACTGACCGAGGTCGTCGGCGAACGTTCGCGTGATCGACAGCAGCGCGGCCTTCGCAGCGGTGTAATCGTGGTACGGAACCACGGGGTGCTGGAAGAGGTTCGTGCCGATATTCACGATGCGTCCGAAGCCGTGCTCGCGCATGCCGTCGAGCACCGTCTGGATGAGCGCCACCGGCGCCTGCACGGAGCCGACGAACTGCGCCGCGAGTTCCTCCGCCGCAATCTCGTCGGCCTTCGGTCGGCCGTCTCCGTTGAAGGAGAAGTCGATGAGCGCGTTGTTCACCAGCGTTGTCACGGGTCGCCCGAAGTGCGCGGTGCCGCGAGCGACGAGGTCACGGACCTGCTGAGGATCCCGCACGTCTGCGGCGAGCGCGACTGCCCGCTCGGGGAAGCGTTCGACGAGCTGCTGCGCGGCCGTCTCCGAGCGCAGGTAGTTGACGATGACGCTCGCGCCGGCCCCGAGGAAGGCCTCACTGATCGCGGCCCCCAGCCCGCGGGCCCCGCCAGTGACCAGCACCAGCTGGCGGTTGATCGGGAGGGCGCTCTCAGAAGGAGCGTCGGTGCACGTGGGTGCGGCGTAGGCGGGTGCTGGCGTCTCGGCGGTCGTGTTCTGGGCGGTCATCGTCGGGCTTCCTTCGGTTCGGCGGCGAAGGGTACCCAGATCGATCGCCCCGTGGTGCGGGGTGAGAGCGCGCGCCGAGGCTGCGCAGGCATCGCGAACATACAGGACATCCCTTCGCCAGTGCTAACTGGATCAGGTTCGACGGGTGTGGTCTCAGCCGCCGGTTGCGGCACCCCGTGTCACTGCCTCTGTTCTATCACAGCCCGCTGGCACGCGAACGCAGTCCGCGTGCCCTGCCGCTTACTCGGCCGGCTGCGCCTCCGACTGCTGGCCGCCCGACTGCTGCTCGGCAACCTGCTTGCGCACCTCATCCATGTCGAGCCCGCGGATTCCGGTGATCAGCTGCTCGAGCGAAGCCTCGGGCAGGGCTCCGGCTTGCGCGAACACGCCGATCCCATCGCGGAACGCCATGAGCGTCGGGATCGACGAGATCCGGAACATCGCGGCGAGCTCCTGCTGCGCCTCGGTGTCGATCTTGCCGAACACCAGGTCGTCGTGCTTCTCAGATGCCTTCTCGAAGACCGGCCCGAACGCTCGGCAGGGGCCGCACCACTCCGCCCAGAAGTCGAGCACGACGATGTCGTTGTTCTCGAGAGTGGTTTCGAGGTTGTCTTTGGTGATCTCGATGGTGCTCATAGTGTTCCGCGCCCGGCAGGCGCCCCCCTGTCCTTTCGTCGGGATCCTGAGCCGCCACGATACATGCTGGGCCTCTCGACGACCAGGGGCTTCCGCCGCATCAGAACAGCATGTCATCGGTCACCCTCGTCATCGCCTGCGAGATGCCCTCCGACTCGCGCAGCGCCCACTCGGCCAACTCCTCATCACCGGTCTGGGCGGGGTCGAGCCAGCGGTCATGCGCGTCGCGGGGCAGGATCAGCGGCATCCGATGCCAGGTGTCCGCTGCCTCGCCGACCGCATGCCGGGTGACGAGCGAGTAGGTGACGAGCTGTGCACCGCCCGGTATCGGGACCGTACGCGTGATCGTCGCGATGCCGAACGCCTCGCCGCCGGGGAGCTCGAAATCTCGACCCTTCTCGCGATACCAGGATGCTGGAGACAGCGCGCGGCGCTGGAACGGCCCTCGCCAGGCCGGCGAGAGCGCGAGCCGATCCACCCTGCTGTTGAACGCATCGAACTCGGCCGGGCCCGACGCGTTGGGCCAGATCCACCAGTACCCGAGCACCAGCTCGCGACGACCGTTCGCCCCTCCGAGAATCACCGGGTTGAGGTGATCCGGATGCCACTTCGTGACCTCGGCCCGGCCGCCGCGCTCGCCGATCCAGTCGTGCAGCAGCGATCGGTGATCTTCTTCATCGAGGGCTCCGAGGCTCTCGGGCAGGCTGCCTACCGCGCCACCGCCCAGACCGAATACTGCGCACATGCCGCCAGTCTAGGGAGCGTCGTCTCACGGCTCAGCCGCGGGCGGCCTCGAGCTGCTCCCGCATGCCCCCGCACAGCACTGAGATATCGGTCGCAGCGGTCGCCAGCGTGAAGCCCTGCTCGACGCGCGCCCGCGCCTGCTCCCCGTCGGCGCAGTGGATGCCGACCACCTTGCCGCGCTCGAGCGCAGCATCGCGCACGCGGGCGAGCGCGTCTTCGAGTCGGGGCAGGATCGCATCTTCGAACGGCACCCGCGCGCCGAGGGCCAGCGAAAGATCGTAAGGACCGACGTAGACACCGTCGACGCCCGGAACGTCGAGGATCGCCTCGACGTCATCGAGCGCGCCGACGGTTTCGATCATGACGAGCAGCGTCACTCCGGCATCGGTTTCGGCCGGGCTTCCCGCGAAGTGCGTGCCGTCGCGGAATGGCCCCCAGGAGCGCCCGCCGCCTGACACTGGATAGCGCATGGCCCGCGCCGCGGCCTCCGCGTCGGCCACGGATTCGATGAGCGGCACGATGATGCCCTGCGCACCGGCGTCGAGCATCCGCCCGATCTCGGCCGCGTTGTTCTCGGAGACTCGCACGAACGGGACCGGCCCGCCCGCGGCGGTGATCGCGACAAGGGCGTCACGAGTCTCTCCGTAATCGAGCAGGCCGTGCTGACCGTCGACGCACACGTAGTCGAAGCCCTGTCTCGCGAGCTGCTCGACCGCGATGGTCGAGCCGAGCGTCACCCAGGCTCCGAGCGCGGGTGTGGCGAGTTTGGGCATCATAGTCTCCTTCGCGTTCTCAGTGTCGCGTCCGCCGGTGCCGGTCGGATGCGCATTCAACTGACGCAAATGTAGCTCATGGCCGGTTGATGATCATCATCTGCGTCAGTCGAAGTGCCGGCTCGGCTCAGCAGTCGACCGGAACCCCGCCCAGAACTCCGAGGCGCCCGAGTCGGGCTCCCGCGACACAGCAAAGATGGCTTGGGTGCTCTATCCAAACGCATAGAGCACCCAAGCCATCTTTTCTCGGGTTCCGCCGACGCGGATCCGAGGTGTTGGTTAGGACTTCACCATCCCGTGAGGATCGATGACGAACTTCGTCGCCGCACCCTTGTCGAACTGGGCGTAACCCTGCGGCGCCTCGTCGAGGCTGATCGTCGCCGCATTGACCGCCTTGGCGATGTGGGCCCGATCAGCGAGGATCAGGTTCATCAGCTGCCGGTTGTACTGCTTCACGGGGCACTGACCGGTGACGAACTGGTGCGACTTCGCCCAGCCCAGGCCGAGTCGCACGCCGATCTGACCGTGCTTGGCGGCCTCATCGACGGCGCCGGGGTCACCCGTGACGTACAGGCCCGGAATTCCGAGTGACGCACCCGCGCGCGCGACATTCATGATGTCGTTGAGCACGGTCGCCGGGGCCTCGCCTGCACCGTGACCGTGGCCGCGCGCTTCGAAACCGACGGCGTCGACTGCGGCATCGACCTCGGGCTCGCCTACCAGGTCGGCGATGATGTCGGTGAGACTGTCACCCTTCGACAGGTCGGCCGTCGAGCAACCGAAGCTGGCCGCCTGCGCGAGCCGGTCGGCGTTCATGTCACCCACGATGACGTGCGCGGCGCCGAGCAACTGAGCCGAGTACGCGGCCGCGAGGCCGACCGGGCCTGCACCGGCAACGTAGACCGTGGAGCCGGTGGTGACTCCTGCGGATACCGCTCCGTGGTAGCCGGTCGGGAAGATGTCGGAGAGCATCGTGAGGTCGAGGATCTTCTCGAGTGCGGCGTCGCGATCCGGGAACTTCAAGAGGTTGAAGTCGGCGTAGGGGATCATCACGTACTCCGCCTGGCCGCCGAGCCAGCCGCCCATGTCGACGTAGCCGTACGCGGCTCCGGCGCGGGCAGGGTTCACGTTCAGGCAGATGCCGGTCTTGCCCTCATTGCACATGCGGCAGCGGCCGCATGCGATGTTAAAGGGCACCGAGCAGATATCGCCCTCCTTGTGGAAGAGGACGTCATCGCCGACCTCGACGACCTCGCCCGTGATCTCGTGACCGAGCGTCTGCCCGACCGGCGCGGTGGTACGTCCACGCACCATGTGCTGGTCGCTGCCGCAGATGTTCGTGGTCACCAGCTTCAGGATCACGGCGTGCGGTGCTGCCTGTTTAATGCCGAGCCCATCGGCGACTTCCTTGGGAATCTCGAGCTTGGGGTAGTCGAAGCTCTCAATCTTCACTTCGCCCGGACCTGCGTATACGACGACTCTGTTGCCAGCCATGCCTGGTCTCCATTCACACGTATTTCCACCGCCGAGCGGGGCTGCGGTGCCCTCCTTTGGGCTCCTGCGGTGCTTCCACCGTACGAGGGGTACGTCAGCGGTGCAAGGCCCTTGATCTGGTCATATATCAATCGTCGACGGCGACAGTGGCGGCGCGGCCCGCCTGGGTGCTCGTGCACGCGCATGATTTCGCGCATATTCCCGCCACTGTGGGGCGTCTCGGCCACTCATGCCAGAGCCTGCAGATCTGATGCGAATTTCAGCCGGGCACCGTGCAATTTCGACGCAAGGTGCCCAGTGCGCAATGTTCAGCTCGTCAGCCCGCTGCCAAGCTGGCAAGACCGGCGAGGATGATGCCGAGCCCGCGCTCGTAGGAGGCTTCGAGACGATCCGTCTCTTCGCCTTCTGCAGCAGCACCCGCCGCGACTGCGCCCCCTACGAGCGCCCCGAACTCGATCGCCTGCCGCTGGGTCTGGGTCGACTGCGCGTGTCCGAAGGTGAAGAGCAGCAGGGTGCGGGCTCCCTCGACTCCGACGAGCGCCGCAAGCTCGGTCTCGACCTGCGAGGCCCCGAGGCGGTAGGCCGACGCGGTCGCCACCACATCGGCACCGTCGCGCACGGCGAGCATCGCGTTGCGTAGCGCACGGCAGAGCTCCCGCGCCGCAGTCGCGCGATCCGCCGACTCGGCGCCCGCCAATTCGTGAGCGCGCTCCGCTCCGTCAGCACCCACGACCGACAACACCGGACGCGTGATCTCGTCGGCCATGAGCGCGAGCAGCTCTTGCTTGTTGGGCACGTGATGGTAGAGCGCGCTGGGCTGCACTTCGAGCTCCGCGGCGACGCGGCGCATCGAACAGAATTCCAGCCCGTGCTCGTCGAGCACTCGCAACGCTGCGGCGACGACGTCGGAGCGAGAATTGCGCATGATCCGATCCTAGCGCTAACCTGAACACCGTTCACCAGAACACTGTTCAGGTGGCCGGAGGCCGGCCTGATCCCCATCCGCAGATCGGAGGAACCGTGACCGCATCGATCGACCCGCGTGGGCACGGCCCCCGTGTGCTCGGCGCCACGATCGATGAGCAGACTCGATGCATCCACTACAGCAGCGAATCCGATGTGATCGCCCTGCAGTTCAAGTGCTGCGGTGATTTCTATCCGTGCTTCGCATGCCACGAGGCGGCCGAGCATCCGGCGACGCGGTGGGCTGCGCAGGATCGCGCCGCGCGTGCCGTGCTCTGCGGAGTATGCCGGCATCTCTTGAGCATCGATGACTACCTGACAGCCACCGTCTGCCCGGACTGCGATGCACAGTTCAATCCCGGCTGCCTTCTGCATCACGACCTCTACTTCGACTTTCCGCACCCGACCGCAACGGAGAAATCATGACCAGCCAGACCCAGCAGAGCTCCGCCCACGAACCGGGCAGCACACCGCAAGACGCCTCGCGCGGCAAGTCGCGCAGCAACCCTGCGGTAGATATCGCGCTCATCGCGGTATTCGCCGCGTTCATCGCGGTCTGCGCGATCCTGCCCGCCATCACCGTCGCCGGGCCGGTGCCCTTCACCCTGCAGACCCTCGCGATCCTGCTCACCGGCGCCGTGCTCGGTGCTCGCCGCGGCTTCCTCGCCGCCCTGCTCTACTTGGCGGTCGGCGCTATCGGCCTCCCGGTCTTCGCGGGCGGCGCCGCCGGTCTCGCACCGTTTGCCGGCGCCACCGCCGGCTACCTCGTGTCGTTCCCCTTCGCAGCCGCCGCGACCGGACTCATCGTCGAGCGCATCCCGCGCCGCAACATCGGCATCACGACGCTGTTCATCTTCCTCGCCGCCCTCGTCGGCGTGGTGGTCAACCACGCCCTCGGCATCGTGGGTCTCGCCCTGCTCGGCGGCATGGGATTCGGCCCCGCAGTAGTCGCCGATCTCATCTTCGTGCCCGGCGACATCGTGAAGGCGGTACTCGCCGCGATCGTCGCATCGGCCGTGCACCGCGCCTTCCCCGCACTGCTGCCGCGCCGCCGAGCGGTGGCGGGCGTGGGCGCCCAGGTGTAAGGATTCCAGCATGATCGAACTGCGAGAGGCCTGCGCGGCCGCGCCCACCGCCGAGGGCGAGACCGTCATCTTGCATCCGACGTCGCTCGCGCTCGCCGAGCATCGCATCTCGATCATCGGAGCGAACGGCTCGGGGAAGTCAACGCTCGCCCGAATGCTCAACGGCCTGGTGGAGCCGGTGACGGGCGACGTGCGGGTGCGCATGCGGGCGGACGAAGCGACGGGTGCGGCCGACACGGCATGGCTCGACACCCGGGCTCAGGGCGCGGCCGTGCGCCGCCAGGTGGGATTCGTCTTCACCGACCCGAGCGCCCAGCTCGTCATGCCCACGGTTGCGGAAGATGTCGCGCTGTCGCTGCGGCGCACGCACCGAAAGAAGCCCGATCGGCAGCGTGCCGCACTCGATGTGCTCGAGAGGTTCGGGATCGCAGAGCTCGCCGAGCGATCCGTACACACGCTCTCGGGCGGGCAGCGACAGCTCCTCGCCATTGCGAGCGTGCTCGCGGCCGATCCTGCGATCCTGGTCGCCGATGAGCCCACGACCCTGCTCGACCTGTGGAACAGCCGCATGATCGGCGATCTGCTCATGAGCCTGCCGCAGCAGGTCATCGTCGTGACGCATGACCTCGACCTCGCGGCGCGGGCCGAGCGCACGCTGGTGGTCGACGACGCGCGCGTGGTGTTTGACGGAGACCCGAGCGCCGCAATCGACTTCTACCGGGCCGCGGCGCAGTACCCCGGGCAGGGAACCGATGAGGCTCCCGTGTCGCAGAACGGCACCCCATGACGTTCTCGCCGCTCGGCGCCTACCTGCCGGGCACCTCGCCGTTGCATCGGCTGCGCCCGGGGGCGAAGCTGCTGGGTCTGTTCGGGATCGCAACACTCTCGATCATCTTCCGCTCGGTGCCGAGCGCGCTCATCGTGCTCGCCATCGGTGTCTCGCTCGCGCTTCTGGCCGGGCTGCGTCCGCGCGAACTCTGGCGTCTGACGCGCCGGTTCGCGATCGTTGCCGTGATCCTGTTCGCGTTCCAGTGGTGGCAGAACGGCTGGGAGCACGGCCTCGCAGTCGTGGGTACGCTGTTCGGGCTGCTCCTGTTGGCGAGCGCCGTGACCGCCTCGACCGCGGCCGACGATACCGTCGAGACCATCACCTGGGCGCTCGGCCCATTCCGCCGCTTCGGGGCGAAGCCCGAGCGTGTGGCCCTCGCGTTCTCCCTCGTGCTCCGCACGATTCCGACGCTGCTCGGCGTTGCCCGAGAGACCCGCGATGCTGCGCGAGCGCGCGGGCTCGAGCGCAGCCCACGCGCCTACCTGGTGCCCATGGCGCTGCGCACGGTCGCGCACGCGCAACACACCGGTGAGGCCCTGCACGCGCGCGGCGTCATCGACGACTGACCCGAGGAGCCGGCAAGGTCCGCGCGCGGTCGGTCGACCTCTAGGCTGGAACGCATGGCAGCGCACGAGATTCCCGACGACGTTTCCGCCGACTACGCGAACACCGCCGTGCAGACGGCACTGCACGAGCTGCAGAGCGCACCCGACTACGAGCGTCTCGCGGCACTGCTGAATGCGCTGCGAGAGGGCTACCTCATCGCCGACGTCACCGGCACCTCCGCGAAGCGGCAGAGGCAGCGCGGCAAAGGCCCTCGGGTACGCACGATCCGTTCGACGAAGGGGCAGCTCGTGCTGCCGCTCTTCACCTCGATGGAAGGGCTGCGCGCGGCAGCGGGATCCACGAATCCCGACGATGTGCGCGGCGTCGTGATGCCCGCCCGCGAGGCACTCGCCCTCATCGCCTCGGATCGCTTCGTGGCGGCCGAACTCGATAAGGGCTCGCCCGACTCACTGGTGATGCTGCGCAAGTACGTCACCCTCGCCGTGACCGACGAGTCCATCACCGCGGAGCGGCTCGAAAACATGCGGTAGACGGGAACATGCGCTAGGCGCGCGGGAAGCAAGCGGGCCGCGTGCGCTCAGAAGGCGGGCCGCCGCCCGATCCTCCCTTACTCGCGCCTGAGCGAGAAGGCGCGCACCACTTGCACGAGACCGAGCACGACCATCGAGATGCCGAGCAGCAGCCAGAGCGTTACTGCCCCCAGGATCGGCGAGGCGATCAGCACGATACCGGCGACGAGGCTGACGAGGCCGTAGAAGATCGTCCACCCCTTCCGTGTGGTCTGCTTGACGAGGCTGATCGACATGACGCCCTCGAAGAGCCACAGCATGCCGATCGTCACCGAGAGGAAGACCGCGAGCACCGCGGCGGCCGCTCCCAGGTTTGCGAAGACGACGATGCCGCCGACCACGTAGAGGAGGCCGAGCAGTATGTGGCCGGTGCGGGCCCATCCCTGTCGGGAGGTGCCGAAGACCGCACTGCCCAGGTAGACAGCGCCGACGACGAGCGCGTACGCCGCCATGGCGATCGCGACGAACTGCATCGCGACTGCCCCAGACTTCTCGGGGAAGAACATGATGAGGAGGCCCAGCACCAGGGCGATGAGACCGCCGATGCCGAGTGCGGTGCGAATACCATCGGCGAGCTTGGGGCTCGTGCCGGAATCAGAAGCAGTCATGGGTGCATTATCTCTGCATCCGACCCTCCGTGAGGCATCCGCGCCGCAAACGTCGATACTCGAGGCCCGGTCCAGTGCCGGTGCGGTGCCCGCGCAACCGAGCTCCCGCACCGCAGCGTTCGCCCATCAACGCACGCCAATCAGCGCGCTGACCGCACGCGTTCCGTGCCCGAGGTGGCTTCGGTGTAGCCATGCGCAGCGGGTCGGCCGCTCGCATCGAGGGCCACGAATACGATGCGATCAAGGGTCAAGATCTCCTGGCCCGTCACTGCGTTCTCGACACGGCAAGTCATCGTGACCGAGGTCCGCCCGAATCCCGTCACCCGGTACTCGAGCTCGAGCAGGTCGCCTCGGGCAGCGGGCGCGAGGAAATCCAGCTCGGAGAGGTGACGGGTCGTCACCTCGATACTGCCCAGCTGGGCGACAGCGATGATCGCAGCTTCCTCGTCAACCCACTGCAGCAGGCGACCGCCGAACAGCGTGCCGTGCTGGTTCAGGTCTTCGGGCTTCACCCATTTGCGCACGGTGAACAGGAGCTCGCTCATGCGATCCAGCCTAGAGCGATACGGGCCGGCCAGTGGCATCACCGCGCTCGCAGCGCCCCGCGCCCACGGCCCCCACTACCTCAAGAGCCCGCTCTCGCGAGCAGCGGCGACGGCAGCAGTACGCGAGGAGACGCCGAGTTTCGTGTAGATGTGCACGAGATGCGACTTCACGGTCGCGTCGCTGATGTAGAGCCGTGCCGCGATCTCACTGTTCGTCGCGCCTTCTGCCACGAGCCTCAACACCTCGGTCTCGCGCGCGCTCAAGACCGGCTGCGGAGCGCGCATCCGGGCGAGCAGTCGGCCCGCGATCGCGGGCGCAAGCGCGGTCTCCCCCGCCGCGGCCGCACGAATCGCAGTGATGAGTTCGTCGGGCGGAGTGTCTTTGAGCAGATAGCCGCTGGCCCCCGCTTCGACCGCACCGAGGATGTCACCGTCGGTGTCGTAATTGGTCAGTACCAGCACGGCCGGCGGACTCGGCAGTGCTCGGATTCGACGGGTCGCATCGGCCCCGGTCTGATCGCCCCCGAACTGCAGATCCATCAGCACGACCTCCGGAGCCAGCTCTCCAGCGAGCGTCACCGCCTCGTCGGGCGTCGCCGCTTCTCCCGCGACTTCAAGCGCGGGCTCGCCCGTGAGCATGGCGCGCAGCCCGGTACGCACGACCGGATGGTCGTCGACGAGCAGGATCCGGATCATGACGCCCTCCCCGCGGCCGAACCGAGCGGCAGCCGTGCGACGACGGTCGTGCCCCGGGCGGGTGCCGAGTCGATGTCGAGTGCGCCGTCGAGCTGTTCGACCCGTTCGCGCATCGCCTGCAGGCCGAAGGAGTCGGCCATGCGCGAATCCGCGACCGCGGTGGAGACGTCGAAGCCTCGTCCATCATCGCGAACGCGCAGGGTTGTCGTATCGCCGTCCTCTGTCAGCTCGATGACGATGCGAGACGCGTCCGCGTGACGAAGCGCGTTTGAGAGTGCCCCCTGGGCGATGCGCAATAGCGCGGTTTGGGTGCCCATGGGCAGGTCGAGATCTTCGGCCACCACCTCAACCGGCACTGACGTCCGTTCGGATTGTTCACGGCCGAGCCTGCGGAGAGCCGCCGCGAGACCATCATCGAGACGGGCCGGGGTGAGCTCACGGATGATTTGTCGAGTGTCGGCGAGACTGTCAGCGGCGGTCTCACGAGCGAGCTGCAGATAACCGGCGCCGGGTTCGGGCGTATCGCGCTCAGCCGCACGCAGCAGCATCTGAATGCTGGAGAGGCCTTGGGCGACTGTGTCGTGAATCTCCCGGGCAAGCCGGGCACGTTCGGCGAGCGCCCCCTGCTCGCGCTCAGTGTCAGCGAGTTGTTGGCGGGTGCGGATCAGCTCTTCCAGCAGTCGCTCACGTTCGTCGGCCTCGCGCGTCAGCGCACGATAGGCGAGGCCGATCAGCAGCGCAACTCCGGCCCCGACGAGCGGACCGAGGACTCCCCCGACGCTGAACCCCAAGTGGAGGCCGAGGGCGCAGATCGCGAACAGGGTGGCAACCACGATCGCGGCCACCCCGCCCGCGCCAGGCAACAAGTGCAGGTAGAGGAAGAACAGTGGGAAGACGAGGTACGCCCCTTCGGGGCTCAGCCACGTCAGCACCGCCCACAGCAGGGTGAGTGCGATGACCCAGCCCATGGCGAAGCCCCGCTGAGAACCGGCGACCCCGGGCTCGCTGACGCGTGCGAGCCCGGGGCCACTGGCGCGTACGCGTGCGAGCCACGTGCCCGCGAGGTACACCGCCACGAACGCGACCCCGATGACCAGCGTCCACGGCGCATACGGTGACGAGACGACGAAGGCACGCGCGACCGCGAAGCCCGTGAGCCCGATGAGGAGGGCGTGCAGGCCGAGGCGGAGCCCCGTGAACACCGGGGCAAGGGTCGAGTGCGACATCAGGCTTCCAGCCTATGCGAGCCGTGTTCGGTGTCCATCAACCGAAAGTTTGACTGCGAATCCCACGGTTCTGGCGATGCCCACCGAAGGCGCTGAGAGGAGGCTGGAAAGCGAGTTCGGGCAGAGTGCACGAACGGGAAGGTTGTCACCATGTTCGTCGCGTGGAGAGAGCTGCGGTTCGCCCGCGGCCGGTTCCTGCTGATCGGGTGCGTCGTCGCTCTGATCACCTTGCTCGTCGGTTTCCTCTCGGGCCTGACCGGAGGGCTTGCATCTCAGAACATTTCCTCCGTACTGCATCTTCCGGGTGATCGGCTCGTGCTGCAGCAGCCGGAGAACGGCACCCCCAGTTATGCGACCTCCTCCCTCGATGCAGACGCGGTACGAGCATGGGAGCAGACTGACGGAGTCGGGTCGGTGACGTCGGTCGGCATCTCCCAGTCTCGTGCTTCTGCCAATGGAGACGAGCCCACCGGCGTGGCCCTGTTCGGTCTGCCGCAGGATGCCGCACTCTCCGAGTCGAATCCGCTGTTCGAACTCGCGCCGAGCTCTGACGATGAGGTCGGTCTCTCCGCGGATGCTGCCGACGATCTCGGCGTCGCGATCGGCGACACGATCTCGATCACAGGCGATGACTTCACGGTCGCCTCGATCGGCGGGGATCTCTGGTACAGCCACACTCCGGTCGTCGTACTGTCCCCGAATGCGTGGAGCGATGCGAGCCAGCGCATAGGCGGCACCGGCGACCCCACGGTGCTCGCAGTGACCGGAGACGCGAACTGGGAGACCACCGGCGCTTCGAGCGGCACGGTCGCTGAAGCACCGCTCGCAAGCTTGTCGGCCTTGGATGCGTTCCGGTCGGAAATCGGGTCGCTGGGGTTGATGATCGCGATGCTCTTCGGGATCTCCGCACTCGTCGTCGGGGCGTTCTTCACCGTCTGGACCATGCAGCGCGCCGGAGACATCGCGGTACTCAAGGCACTCGGAGCGACCACCGGGTCGCTCGTGCGCGACGCCCTGGGTCAAGCGCTCATCGTCTTGGCAGCGGGCATCGGCGTCGGTTTGCTCGCGGTGGTCGGCCTGGGAACTCTCGCGGGTGGCGCATTGCCTTTCGTGATCAGTCCGCTCACCACGCTCGCACCGGCCGCCATCATGGCCGTTCTCGGCCTCGCAGGCGCGGCTTTCGCGCTGCGTTCCGTTACCCACTCTGACCCTCTCACAGCCCTCGGGAGCAACCGATGATCGAACTTCAGAACGTCACCCTCACCTTCCCCGACGGAGATCACCGCATCACCGCAGTCGACCGAGTCACCCTCCGAGGCGACCGTGGCACGGTGACCGGGATCACCGGGGCGTCAGGGTCGGGCAAGTCGAGCCTGCTCGCCATCGCCGCCACCCTGATCCGCCCCGATTCGGGCGGAGTACTGATCGGCAGTGGATCCGACACGGTCGATGCGGCACAGCTGTCGAAGGACGAGGCGACTGCGCTGCGCCGAGAACGCATCGGCATCGTGTTCCAGCAATCCAACCTCTTGCCCGCACTCACCGCACGCGAACAGGTGCAGGTCATGGCCCGGCTCGGTGGCGGCATCACACGGAGCAGGCGGGCACAGATCGAGGATCGCGTCGACGATCTGCTCACCGCCGTCGGGCTCGCGGAGCACGCCGACAAGCGCCCGCACCAGCTCTCAGGTGGGCAGCGACAGCGCGTTGCGATCGCCCGCGGCCTCGTCAATGATCCCGAGGTGCTGCTCGTCGATGAGCCGACGAGCGCGCTGGATCAGGAGCGCGGCGCCGAGATCATGCAGCTCATCTCCCGCCTCACTCACGAACGCGGCACGGCAACACTGCTCGTCACGCACGATCTGATTCACCGCGAGGCGTTCGACGAGCTCGTCACCGTCGTGGATGGCCGCATCGCGGCAGGGGTCGCCGCCTGACGTGCGGCCCCGCCAGAGACTCGCGGGCTCAATGATGCTCGCAGTCTCTGCGGCTGATCAGCCTTCGACGACAGCCTCGGCACTGACACCATCGGAGTCGACACCGCCGGAATCAGCACCGCCGGAACCCGCACCGTCGGTATCGTTGATCGGCAGAACCGTGGGGTGCGTTGCCGGGCCCCAGGCGGTCGCCCCGCCCTCGTCGCTCCAGTCTTGGCCGAGCTCGACGTTGTGAGCCGGATCGGACTCGTGATCCGGCCTGCGAATCTGCTCGTTCATGATTCGCTCCCTTCTGCCGCGCTGGGATCGCGTGTATTCGCAGGATACGCCGCTTCTCGGGCCCTGACCAGGCCCGCAGAAGCCCCTCGCACGCACGAGCGTGCCGAAGGCGAGCGGAAGGGCTCTTCAGCGGCCAGAGCACTCCGGGAGCATAAGATGGTGCTCCATGAAGCGCATTCTCACCTACGGCACCTTCGACCTGCTGCACTGGGGGCACATCCGTCTCCTGCGCCGGGCGCGCGCACTCGGCGACTACCTCGTGGTCGCCGCCTCCACCGAAGAGTTCAACGAGGGCAAGGGCAAGAAGACGTACCACGACTTCGAGACGCGCAAGAACATGCTCGAGGCCGTGCGCTACGTCGACCTGGTGATTCCCGAGGAGGCGTGGGATCAGAAGATTCGAGACGTGCAGAAGTACGAGATCGACGCCGTCGTGATGGGCGGTGACTGGGAGGGCGACGAGCGCTTCGAGGTGCTGCGCGACTACTGCGAGGTCATCTACCTCGACCGCACCGAAGGCGTCTCGACCACCAAGATCAAGGAGGATCTCGGCGTCAACGCCTAGTTTCCCGAGGACGGCGCGAGTTCCGAGGGGCCGGGTTTCGGGAGCGGGAGCATCTGCGGATGAATGATGTGCGAAAAGCGAAGCTGCGCATCATGAGTACGCAGTCACGCGTACGTGCCCGAAACCCGGCCTCTCGGACCTGGCTACAGCACCTTCGACAGGAAGGCCTTCGTCCGGTCCTTCTGCGGGTTCGAGAGCACCTGGGCGGGGTCTCCTGCCTCGACGATCACACCGCCGTCCATGAAGGCGAGCGTGTCGGCCACCCGCCGCGCGAACCCCATCTCGTGCGTGACGACGATCATCGTCATGCCGCTTTCGGCGAGCCCCTGCATCACATCGAGCACTTCGCCGACGAGTTCGGGATCGAGAGCCGAGGTCGGCTCGTCGAACAGCATGAGCTTCGGATCCATGGCGAGTGCACGAGCAATCGCGACCCGCTGCTGCTGCCCGCCTGAGAGGTGGGCCGGGTAGTAGTCGTGGCGATCCGCCAGCCCGACGCGGTCGAGCAGCTCCATCGCCCGCTTCCGCAGTGCGGAGCGTCCGCCCTTCTTCAGCAGCGCGGGTGCGAGCATCACGTTCTCGAGGGCCGTCTTGTGCGGGAACAGGTTGAAGCGCTGGAACACCATGCCGATGTCGCGTCGCTGACGTGCCGCCTCACGAGGATGCAGCTCGTAGATCTTGTCGCCCTGCTGGCGGTAGCCGACGAGCTCGCCGTCAACCCACAGTCGGCCCGCACTGATGGTCTCGAGGTGGTTGATGCAGCGCAGGAAGGTCGACTTGCCTGATCCGGATGGCCCGACCAGGCACAGCACCTCGCCGCGGTTCACCTCGAGTGAGATCGACTTCAACACCGTGTTCGAACCGAACGACTTCGAGACGCCCTCAGATCTCACCATGGGCGTGCCTGCCGGTTGCGCGGCCGCTGTGGCGCTCATGCGTTGCCTCCCTGATCGCGCCGATCTCGATGAGCATCCGAGTCGACGGTGAGCGCGGCGTTCACGCGCGGCTCGCTGCCGATGGAACCGATCACGGCGTCGGGCTTCGGCGCGTCAGGCCTGGCGCCCACCCCCTTCGAGAAGTGCCGTTCGATGTAGTACTGGCCGACCATCAAGATGGAGGTGACTACGAGGTACCAAATGGACGCGACGATCAGCATTGGCACCGGCTTGTACGTCACGGCCGCGATGTCTCGCGTGCGCGTGTAGAGCTCGAGCGTGAATGGCACAGCGGTGACCAGCGAGGTGGTCTTGAGCATCGAGATGACCTCGTTGCCCGTCGGCGGGATGATCACGCGCATCGCTTGGGGCAGGATCACGCGGCTCATGGTGTGCCACCAGCCGAGCCCGAGCGCCGACGACGCCTCCTCCTGACCCTTGTCGACCGAGAGCAGACCGGCGCGCACGATTTCTGCCATGTAGGCGGCCTCGTTGAGGGCCAGGCCGATGACGGCCAACGTGAAGTAGCTGAGCAGCGACTTCGTGTCGAACTGCACCCAGGGCTCGGTGAACGGGACCCCGATGTCGATCGTCTTGTAGATGACGCCGATGAGACCCCAGAACGTGAGCTGCACGTACACCGGAGTGCCTCGGAACACCCACAGGAACAACCACGCCACAGCGCTGAGCACCGGGTTGGGTGAGAGCCGCATGACGGCGAGGATCACGCCCAGGATGATCGCGATGACCATCGAGTACAGCGTCAGCTGCAGGGTGTATCCGATCGCCGAGATGACGCGCACGTCGAAGAGGTACTTGCCGACCTCGTCCCACGCGTAGACCGGCCGGTTGAAGGCCGCGTCGTAGAGGAAGAGCAGGGCGATGACGGCGATGACGACTGCGAAGGCGTTACGCCAGGGGTGCCGCAGCCGAATCGCCTCGATCGGCTGCGGCACCTCGTGCCCATCGGACTGCGGAGAACCGGCCTCCGCATGGCTCGTGTGCGTCATGGGTCGTTTCGCTCCGCTGTCGTTAGCCCGCGTTGATCGTCGCCTCGGGCAGTGCGCCCGACTCGATGCCGGCCTCGGTCAGGATCTCCTCATACGTGCCATTATCCATCAGCGTCTGCAGCGCTTCCTGCACCGCCTCGGCCATACCGGAGTCCTTCTGCACTGCGAATCCATAAGGTGCGGCGTCGAAGAGCTCACCGACGATCTGGAGCTGATCGTCGGTCTTCGCGACGGCGTCGCCCGTGACGGGCGAATCCGCGGAGAAGGCGTCGGCCTGGCCGTGGATCACGGCGTTGGTCACCTCGGGCTGGCCGTCGAACGGGAGGATCTCGATGGCGGGCTTGCCATCCTCGACGCACTGATCGCTGCGCGCCGGCAGCTCATCCGTGTGCTGCACGGTGCCCTGCTGCACTGCGACGGTGAGGCCGCACGCATCCTCGGGGTCCACATCTTCACCGGCGGGGGCGGCCCACTGACTGCCCGCGTTCAGATAGTTTACGAAGTCGACCGTCTTCTGCCGTTCCTGGTTATCGGTGAACGACGAGGAGCCCATGTTGACGACTCCCTCCTCGATACGCGGCATGATCGCGTCGAAGCCCATGATCTGCCACTCGACCTCGACTCCGAGCTCTGCTGCGACCGCGTTGGCGAGTTCGACGCCCCAGCCGGTCGGCTCGCCGGCGTCGTCCTTGTACTCGTTCGGCGGATACTCGGCGTCGGTCGCGACGACGAGTACGCCGGCCTCCTGCACGTCCTCCCAGGTCGTGATCGAGACGTTGCCCGAGTCTCCGTCAGGGTCTCCTTCGGAAGCCTCGTTGTTGACGCAACCGGTGAGGGTCAGGGCCGCGACTGCGGCGAGCGCGGGGAGCGCGTAGCGGATCTTCATTGATTCTCTCCTCGAGTCTTGCTGGGGCGCCCGCCGGGGCGCCGATCAGCAAGAGTCTAGTCGGCGTTCGAGCCGGGCGCTCCGCGTCGCCTCACGATTTGGACACGGTCCGGGAACAATCACGAAAGGTCGGCGCAACCTCCGCTTGCCGGCCGGACCCTCCCGCACCCGGTTCACCGGGTTGTCCACCGATTCCTCCACAGGCTGTGGATGAATTACACGGGTGTGATTCCGCCCGGTCCCGTTGCTGATCCTGCCCCTTGATCAGCACCACGCAACGCATTGACGGCCGTCGCATGCAAGCCGCGGGCCGCAGGAGCGCTCTCGTCGTCACGGATGATCGCCCGAAGCTCACTCCAGGCTCCGGCGTCACGCAGCGGCAGGTAGCGGACGTCGTGCTGCCGCAGTCCGCGCACCGAGTCGGGGATCACCGCGACACCTACCGCCGCCGCGACGAGCGCCAACAGCGTCGCATACTGACTGGCCTCCTGCGCGCAACGCAACGCGGTACCTGAGACGTGCGCTGCGCTCTCGAGCAGCCCCCGAATGCGCGGTGCTGCGGCCGTGGGCAGTGTCACCAGGTCGAACTCGACGAGTCTGCGGCATTCGACGCCAGAGGCGCTGTCGCGATCGGCATCACTGCCGCCATCGCCGTTGCTGCCGCTGCCGAGTAACGGGTGCCCCAAAGGAACAGCGGCGTACAGCGGCTCCCGGAAGAGCGGCGTCGTCCGCAGCCCTTCGGGGTCGGCGAGGTCTCGGACGATCCCGACATCGATCGATCGCGCTCGCAGCGCCTCCACCTGACCCGTCGAACTCATCTCACGCAGCGTCACGCGCACGCGGGGCGCACGTTCTCGCTGCAGGGCGATCACGGCGGGCAGGGCGCGGATCGCGGCCGATGAGACGAACCCGAGCGTGACTCGGCCCGTCGCCCCTTCAGCTGCCGCGCGGGCCGCGCTGCGTGTCTCGTCGACCATCGCGAGCAGACGACCGGCGGAATCCACGAAGGCCTCGCCGGCCGCCGTGATCTCCACTCTTCGACTCGTGCGTTCGAAGAGGCGCACACCGAGTTCGCGTTCAAGGTCGCGCACTTGCCTCGAGAGTGATGGTTGCGGCACGCGCAGGCGATCCGCCGCACGCCCGAAATGCAGCTCCTCCGCGACGGCCACCGCGCACTCGACCTGTCTGAGATCCATACCTCGGTTCTACATCAATCATGAATATGAATCAATCGAGACAAAACATCTCATTGACGAACACACTTCAGTCTCATTAACGTGGCGCTCAACGCACGTCCGCACAAACGCATGACAGCGTGCACCAACGGCCGGCAGCACGACAGTCACGAACGTGCCGAACAGCGCCGACGTTTCACACACGACCAATTGTTCCCAGCACAGGAGAGATCGCATATGAGCCAGTCCCCCGCCCCCCTCAAACACCTCATCGCAGGCGAGTGGATCGCGGGCGCGGGCACGCCCGCTCGAAGCATCGACCCCGCAGACCCGGGCGGCGCCCCGGTCGCCGAGTACACGACGGCGACGGCCGAGCAGCTCGAATCCGCAGTCAGCGCCGCTGCGGGCGCAGCTCAGACCTGGGATGCCATGGGCATTCTCGCTCGAGGAGGCGTCCTGCGCCGAGCGGCCGAACTCGTGACCGAACGCGCCGAAGAGCTCGCAGTACTCATGACGCGCGAGCACGGCAAGACCCTCGGCGACTCCCGCCTCGAGGTCGGCGCAACAGTCGAGACCCTGCACTACCACGCGGAAGCCGCGCGCCGCCCCGACGGCGCCACCTACCCGTCAGGCTCCGCCGACGAGATCGTCCGCACCGTGCGCCGCCCCGTCGGCCCCGTCGGCGTCATCACGCCCTGGAACTTCCCCCTGCAGATTCCCGCCTGGAAGATCGCGCCAGCCCTGCTGTGGGGCAACCCGGTCGTGTGGAAGCCGGCCAGCGACACCCCCGCGATGGCCGTCGCATTCGCCGAGATCCTCGTCGATGCCGGAGTCCCTTCCGGGGTGCTGAACCTCGTACTCGCCCCCGGTTCGCTCGGCGGTGCGCTCGTCGCCCACCCCGAGATCGCTGCCGTGACGTTCACGGGCTCGGTCGAAGTGGGAGCCTCGATCCGCGACACCGTCGTACCCCGTGGCGGGCGCTTGCAGATGGAGCTCGGCGGCCATAACCCCGCCATCGTCATGCCCGATGCGAACATCGCGAACGCCGCCACCATGGCGATCACCGCGGCGACGAACAGCACCGGTCAGAAGTGCACCGCCACCCGCCGCATCATCGCGGTCGGCGACGCCTACGACGAACTGCGCGCCGCGCTCATCGAGCGAGTGTCGGCGCTGCGCGTGGGCCGCGGACTCGATGACGGGACGCAGGTGGGGCCGCTCATCTCGCAGCGCGCCGCCGACGAGGTGAACGCCTCAATCGAGCAGGCGAAGCGCGAGGGCGCCGCCGTGCTCGCCACCGCAGACGTGCCCGAGACCCCCGGCGCTTGGGTGCAGCCGACGCTGTTCGAGGGCGACCCGTCACTCACGATCTGCAGCGAAGAGGTCTTCGGGCCGGTGCCCGTGCTGCTGCGTGCAGCCGACCTCGACGCGGCCATCGCGCTCGCGAACTCCACCGCGTTCGGCCTCACGGCCTCCGTCTTCACCCGCGACGAGGCGGCGATCCGCCGCTGCGTGAACGAGGTCACCGCCGGCATCGTGAAGATCAACGCACCCTCCACCGGGTCAGAGGTGCACGCCCCCTTCGGCGGGCTCGCGGCGTCCTCCTTCCCGGCGCCGCGCGAGCAGGCCTCCGACTCGGCCGCCGAGTTCTTCAGCATCACGAAGGCCGCCTACTATCGCCTCGCGCCCGAAGCCTGAACCGACGAGACCCGCACCATGACCATCGCAACCGAGCACACCGCACAAGCGGCGAAGACCGAATCAGTGCCAGGCACCGCGGCGGATACGCACGTCGAGCTGCGCCCCGCCGACACCGTGATGTCGATGCACGACCTCGGCGGAGCGCGCTCGACCCGGCACAGCTTCACCCGCGCCCTCATCCGCCACGCGGCCGCAGCCGACTGGCGCATCGACCGCACCCGCTTCGACCTCGACAGCGCCGGTCGTGGAACCGCCGTCTACGAGGTGCGCGCCGAGGGCCACCTCTGGAGCCTCGTCGTGTTCTCGCAGATCATCGACGAGTCCATCCGCACCGACCGCGTCATCGCCGAGGCCTGGGATGTCACCTCGGCACTCGTCGAGGGCACCGTCGATGATGAGGCCCTCGAGCGACTCCGACCGCAGGTGAGCCGGCAGGAGGAGGGACGCGCCGAAGCCGGCACCCTCATCTGGGGGCGGGCGAACCGCAGCGCCCGATTCTTCGACATCGTGGCGCGACGCCTCGCCGAGGGCCGGCAACCCGACCCCGACACCTTCGGGCTGTCACCGTACCTGCTGCGATCGACCGCGTTCTACAGCAACGGCAAGTTCGGCATCCGCGACTTCGAGGGCTTCCCCGCCGACCACCCGCTCGCCGTCCCGTACCGTGCGCACATGCTGGCGGCCTGGATGCTGCGCGAATTCGGCTACGACCTGGTCGAGCACTGCGCGACTGCACTCAACCCGGATGCGGTGCGGCTCCGCGGCGACTGGCGTCGCTACCTCGGCCTCGGCAACGCCACGGGGCTCGGCCTCGTGCCCTACGCCGTGCAGCACCCCGAGATCTTGAACTCGTGGATACATGCACGCGAACTGCCTCTCGCGCACGCACTCGCGCGTCGCGACGCTCCCGAAAGCGACGCCGTCGAAACGGTCGTGGCGCAGCTCGACAGGTTTCTCCTCTTCCTGCGAGAGCAGGGCGACGACGACTGCGCACCGTACACACCAGGGGGGCGGATCGCCGAACGTGTCGCGCCCCTGCGCGCGCTGCTGGGTGAGTACCGGCGATCCGGAACCATGGACGGCACCCCGATCGAGCTTCCCTGGCGCGAACTGCACGATCGAGCCGCGGCGATCGGCCCCGAAGAGCGCGGCATCATCGCCTCCGCGGTCGTGGAGCTCACCGGCGACCTCGACGCCGAGATCGAGGCCGGGCTGCGCTGCACCGAAGAGCGCAGCATCGATCCGAGCATGAGCTGCGCAGATCTGCTCGCGACGATCGAACGCGAGTACGGGTGGATCGACGCCTTCGACTTCACGACCGCCCCCGAGCGCGACCGCTTCTGGTTCACCTCGGTGAGCAGCGAAGAGCCCCGTCGCGCCGTAGCAGCCGTCACCGGCTCCGAGCACCCCGGCGAACGGGTGCAGCACGGTGTCGGTATCGCACGGATGGTCTTCGAGCTGCGCGAGGCACTGCGCGGGCTCGACTCTGACGCCAGTACCGCTACCACCGGCGCCGCCAGTGCCGCTACCGATGCCACTACCGACTCTGGCACGCAATACGGCGCAAATGGCACTACCAAGCCCGCTGAAGCAGCACTTCGTGACGCATTGAATGCAGGCAGCGACTCCGCCACCACCACCGGCGCCACCACGACCGTCGGCGAGTTCCTGCTCGAGCACCCGCGGCAACGCGCCGCGGTCGTCCGTGTGCAGCGGGTCGGCGGGCTCCCCTACGCCGAACTGCGCGCAAACCTGCTCTCGAGCCAGTTCGTGCCGCTCGACCCGCAGCGCGTGCAACTCGCGATGTACGGCATGGAGAACTACAACCCGCAGTCGACCGACTGGCTGCGCGTCACGCTGCTCTCTGGGGCGCCGCGCGTCTCCGAACTCGCCGCCGGCACCGCTGACGATGGGTGGATGTTCCCGCTCCGCCCCAACACTGAGAGGAGCGAGGCATGAGCCTGCATCGCGAAGCCGTCGTCGTCGACGGGCTGCAGATCAACAACTGGTCGCGAGACGTGCTCCAAGAGCTCATCGCGGGCGGCGTCACGGCGGCCAACGCCACCGTCACCGTCTGGGAGGGCGCTGAGGAATCGCTGCGCATGGTCGCCGAGTGGTACCAGTTCGCCGCGCGCAATGCTGACCTGATGACGCTCGCTGAGACCTCGGCAGACATTCGCGAGGCGAAGCGCGACGGTCGCGTCGCCATCGTGCTCGGCACCCAGAACACGAGCCTGTTCGGCGACGACTACCGCCTCGTCGAAGCCTTCTCACGGCTCGGCGTGAAGATCGTGCAGCTCACCTACAACCTGCAGAACACCGTCGGCGGGTCCTGCTACGAACCGCACGACAGCGGGCTCACCCGCTTCGGGCGCAACATCATCGCCGAGATGAACCGGGTCGGCATGCTGGTGGATCTCTCGCACGTCGGCAACCGCACCTCGATCGATGCGGCCGAGGCGTCTCTGCAGCCCGTCGCAATCACCCACTCGAACCCGACCTGGTACGTCGACAACCCGCGCAACAAGCCCGACGAGGTGCTGCGCGCGGTCGCCGAGAAGGGCGGGGTCGTGGGCTGCTGCCTGTACCCGCTCGTGATCGGCGGAGCCGAAGCCTCCCTCGATGGATTCTGCGACATGGTGCGCCGCCTCGTCGACGAGATCGGGCCCGAGCACGTCGCACTCGGCAGCGACTGCACTCGCAACTGGGACAACGGCTTCGTCGAGTGGCTGCGCGGTGGACGCTGGCGCCCCCCGACCGAGCAACCGGCCACCTGGCCCGCCTGGCCGGAGTGGTTCGCGGGCCCCTCAGATTTCCCCCGCATCACCGACGGGCTGCTTGCCGCCGGGCTCGACGAGACCACCGTGACCGGAGTGCTCGGCGAGAACTGGCTGCGCCTCTTCGACACGGTCTTCCCCGGCATGCCGGCGGCCGCGACTCCCGGCTCCGCCGCCGCAGCCGACACCGCAGCGGCGCATGGCCCGGCTGCGGCGACTGGCACCGCTGCGATGACGAGCTCGACAGCGACGGGAGGTGCGCGATGAGCACCGGCATGACCGATATGCGCAGCGGTGACGCGCCGATCGTGCGCAAGGCCGGCACCGCCGACGCGGCCGCGGCCGAACCGGTCGGGGCCGACGGCACATTCCGTCGGAGCATCCGCGAGATCCGCGAGGTCGCCTACCGCGCACTCGTCGCGACCGGCGCCAGTCACGGAGAGGCCACCGCAGCGGCCGAAGCGGCGCAGTACACCGAGGTGCAGCACGGAACCGGCGTCTCCGCACTCGTAGAAGACCTCGCGAGCGGCCCGTGGCCCCAAACCGGGCTCTCGTCCACGCGCTCCGGATCGCAGACCATCGTCACCGGCGACCTCTCCGGGCCGCTGCGCGCCGGGCAGCTGATCCTCGATCTCACCGCCGCCGTGGCCAGGGCGGGGGTACACAACCGCGGCGACTCGGCCGACGAAACGCCAGATCCCCGCACCCCGAGTATCAACACCGGGCCTATCAATACCGGACCTATCAATACCGTCGACTGCGGACCCGGCCTCGCCGGCAGCGCTCCCGAGCTGCTCGAGGCACCACTCATTCGGGCCGCGGCGATCACAGGCCAGGCGATCCTCGTGGTCGATCGCACTGAGCGCGCGTTCGCGGTGCGATGCGCCACCCCGAGCGGGCGCCTCGGCGCGGATGCCGCAGGTCACAGATCGCTGCTGGGATCCGAGCACTCCGTGCTCGCGACACTCGCTGCGGCGGGAATCCCTCTGCCCGAGCCCGACACGTCCAGCGTCATCGCCCTCCCGCCAGAAGCGGTGGACGACGATTTCGCCGCCGTGCTCACCTGGACCACTGACGAAGAACGCGCGGCGATCCGCCGCGATGCCGCCGTTCACGGAGTGCACGTCGACGCCGAAGCCTGGCTCGGGCTCAAACGCATCGCCCGCGGCTACCTGCAACCCGAACGAGAGGACACCCGATGAACGACGTCGCCTACCGCAGCCATGGAGACGGCAAACCCCGCCCCTACTCGGCGACAGCGAGCTTCGGCGGCACCGTCTGGGCATGTGGGCAGGTGCCAGTCGCCGCCGACGGCAGCATCGCCGAGACCATGACCGCGCAGGTCGAGCAGGTCTTCGCGAACCTCGACACGGTGCTGTATGACGCCGGATCGTCACGGGACCGGATCCTGAAGATCACCGTCTACCTGTCGGACCTCGGAGAGTTCGACGAATACAACACCGCCTACCTGCGCATGTTCGACGGATTGACGCTGCCGCCACGCACGACCGTCCAGGTGGCGGGGTTCCGTGGGCAGAAGCGCATCGAACTGGACGCGGTCGCGGCGGCCCGCTGATCCTCACCCCGGCGTCGACGCGTGAGCAATAGGGCGCGTTCTGTCGCTATCACCTCAGATTAACGACACTTCGTGCCCCATTGCCGGTGACGGGAGCCGGACGGGGACGGGAGCCGGACGGAGCGGGTCGCGAGCAGTACCCGCCCGGCACCGAGGTCAGCGGCGACACAGAGGTCAGCGGCGCGGACCGCCCTCGTGCGGCTTGCGGTCACGCATGCCGCGCGTACGCGACAGCCGGTAGTCGATGCGATCGTCGACCCAGGACTCCACCTGCGGATTCTCCGACAGCGTGCCCGCGAGCTCGTTCGTAACGTGCGCCGTGAGCCGATCGACACGCTCCATGCGCTCGGCCCGATCCAGCACCTTGTCGTCGATGCGCAGCGCCTTGATCGTCGCCCAGCTCATCAGCAGCAGCACGATGCTGAAGGGCAGCGCCGTCGCAAGCGCAGCGGCCTGCAGAGACTGGAGGCCGCCCGCGATGAGCAGCGCGATAGCGACCGCGCCCTCGAGCGCCGCCCACACCACGCGCGACCAGACCGGCGGGTTGGGGTGGCCGCCCGAGGCGAGCATGTCGACGACGAGCGATCCCGAATCGGATGACGTGATGAAGAAGATCGCGACGAGCAGGATCCCGATCACCGAGAAGATCATGCCGAAGGGCAGATCACCGAGCACCTGGAACAGCGCGCTCTCGACGTGCACGGCCCCGTCCTCGACCAGGTCGCCGGCGCCGAACAGCTGGCGGAAGAGACCCGAACCACCCATCACCGAGAACCACAGGAAGCCCACGAGCGTTGGCACGAGCATCACACCCGCGATGAACTGGCGCACCGTGCGTCCGCGGGAGATCCGCGCGATGAAGATGCCGACGAACGGCGACCACGAGATCCACCAGCCCCAGTAGAAGATCGTCCATCCCGAGAACCAGCTCGTCGCCTCGCCCGCCTGGAACGCCCCCACGTCGAAGGTCATCCCCATGAAGTTCGCGAGATACAGACCGATCGACTCCGTGAACGTCCTGAACAGGAACACAGTCGGACCGAGCAGCAGCACGCTGATGAGCAGCGCGCCCGCCAGTGAGAGGTTGATGTTCGAGAGCCACTTCATGCCTGCGCCGATGCCGCTCACCACCGAAAGCGTCGCGATGAACGTGATGACCAGGATCAGCACCACGAGCAAGGTGTTGTCGACGCTGTCGACGATGCCGATCTCGGCCATGCCGGCCGAGATCTGCTGCACGCCGAGGCCCAACGAGGTGGCGACACCGAAGACGGTGCCGAAGATGGCGAGCACGTCGATAAGGTCGCCCGTCCATCCCTTCACTTTCTCGCCGAAGAGGGGTTCAAGCGCCCAGCGGATCGAGACGGGGCGGCCGCGGCGGTGGATCGCGTAGGCGACTGACAGCCCGATGACTGCGTAGATCGCCCAGGGGTGGAGCCCCCAATGGACGAAGGTCTGCGCCATCGCGAGACCGGCCAGCTCCGCCTGGTCGCCGCTCCAGCCGGGCTTCGGCTGCACGGTCGCGTAGGTCAGCGGCTCGCCCACGCCGTAGAAGACGAGGCCGATGCCCATGCCCGCGGCGAAGAGCATGGCGAACCACGAGAGCACGCCGAACTCGGGCTTGTCGCCATCACGGCCGAGGGTGATGCGACCCATACGCGAGAAGCCGATGAACGCGGCCACCGCGATGAAGGCGGCGACGGTGAGCATGTAGTACCAGCCGAGGTTCTCGACGATCCAGCCCTGCACCGCACCGAACACTTCGCCCGCCGCGTCGGGGATGAAGAACGCGAAGAGGGTCACGCCAACGATTACGAGCAGCGACGGCCAGAAGACGCCGGGCGCGATCATGCCCTTGCCGATCTTCACCCCGTGGCTACGCAGCTTCTGGGTGATCTCATCGTCGGAGTCGTCTTCGGCGATGTGCACGGACAGCGGCAGGTGCACCGTCTCAGGGAGCGTCGGATCGAGCGGGATCACCGGCTCCGTCGCAGGCGGTGCAGCTGCTGCCTGGGCTGCCGCCTGTGTCATCGTGGGGCGCGCGTCCGCCGTCGCAGCGGCCGCCGGAGTGGCTGCCGGAGTGGCTCCGGCGTCGGGCCCAGCGCCGGTCGCGGAGCCGGGCGTGGAAGGGTCTGGCGTCGAATCGCTCATAGTCGGTATGCCGTTCTGTCGCTGATCGATTACCCTCACTACTGTTTCGGGCTTCGCGTCATCGCGCAAACCCGGGGAGAAGTGATTTCGCCCGCGGATCCTCGGTCGAGCTGGGAAAAACCCCGGTCAAGCGGGGTTCTTGCCTGAGGTCAAGCGTGATAGAGGCGAGTCACGGCGTCGATCAGCTCGTCGACCCCTCGCGGTCGGCTGTCGCGCCACCAGGCCAGACGCACCGGCACACGCGGGCCATCTTTCACCGGCTGATACGTGACGCCGGGTCGAGGGTGGTGGAAGGCCGTCGCCTCAGTCGTCGTACCCACCGCTCGACCAGCCGCGATGACATCGAGCCAGCTGTCGACGTCGGTGGTCTCGAGGAAGTCGGGGCGACGATCGTAGCCGTCCCACAGAGATGGCAGCGTGATGCCGACCGCCGGATCCACGAGCACCGTCCGATCGAGAAACTCCGCCATGCCGATCTGTCGCCGACGCCCCCACTGCTCGTCGTCTGAGGCGAACGCTGCAAGGCGACGTTCGAGTCCGACGACGACGGACTCGAAGCGCCGCTCATCCATCTCACGGCGCACGATCGCGACGTCGCTGCGCCCCTCCATCAGCCCCGCAGTCGGCGCGTTGAACCGTACGAGCTGCAACTCGATGCCGGGGTGATCTTTGGCCCACCGCCGCTGCAGCGCCGATGTGTGACGCCCGAGGCCTCCGAACGCGTAGCCGAGTCTGATCACATCGTGCCGGGTTCGCAAGAAGGTCTCGAAACGGTCGGCTTCCGCCAGCACCCGACGGGCCTCGGCGACGACACGCTGCCCTTCCGGAGTGGGCTCGCAACCGTGAGCCGCCCGACGCAGCAAACGCGCTCCGACCGTCCGCTCGAGACTCGCGATCGTGCGAGATACGGCGGCCTGCGAGACGTGCAACTCGCTTGCGGCATCGGTGAACGACCCTGCGGTGACGGAGGTGATCAGGAAGCGGAGTTCACGCAGAGTCCAGTCCATGACTTCAGCGTATAGATCTCAGAGATCATGCACTAGGTCAATAGCGAAACCGGCCATATTCTGGCCTCATGACCACCGCCTCGATCCCTGTCGTCCACGCCACTGCGCCGGGCGCCCCCGAAGGCGCTCCGCTGCGGGGCACCCCGCTCGAAGCACACCCGCCGCTGTCCGCCGACACTGCGACGCCTCGGCAGCGCGCCACCGGCTTTGCCCTGATGCTGACCAGCTCCATGCTGATGCCTGTCGGCGCCTCGGTGGGCGCCAAGGCGTTCCCCACCATCGGACCGGTCGGCGTGGTCGCGGTGAGGCAGATCCTCACCGCCCTCGTCTTGGTGCCACTCGTACGCCCCCGCCTTCGCGGACTCCGACGCGATCAGTGGCTGCCGATCCTCGGCCTCGTGCTCGTGATGAACCTCATGAACCTTCCGCTCTACTTCGCGATCGAACGAATCGGTGTCGGGCTCGCGATCACCCTCGAGTTCCTCGGCCCGCTCTCCATCGCGATCGCGTCGTCGCGTCGGCTCATCGACATCATCTGCGCCGTTCTCGCCGGTGTCGGCGTCGTCACCCTGACCAACCCGGGGCCCTCGACTGACGTGCTCGGCATCTCCCTAGCGCTCGTCGCAGCCGGGGGATGGGCCGCCTACATCCTGATTACTCGCTCCGTCGGACAGCGACTCCCCGGCCTCGAGGGCACCGCGGCCGCGAGCCTCATCACCGGCGCGTTGTGGGTGCCAGTCGGCATCACCTGGTTCATCCTCCACCCACCGACACTCGGAGCGATCCTCGCCGCCCTCGCCTGCGGCGTGCTCGCCTCGATCGTGCCCTTCGTGGCCGACATGCTGGCCCTGCGTCGCGTGCCAGCCGGAGTGTTCGGCATCTTCACAAGCCTCAATCCCGTGTGGGCGGCGCTCGCCGGGCTCGTGGTGCTCGGGCAGGTGCTCCTGCTCAATGAGTGGATCGGCATCGCGCTCATCATCACGGCGAGCTTGATCGTCTCGCTGCGTGCGCTGCTCCGGAGCTGAGGCGTTCGCGCCCGGCTCCCTTGCCAACCCGCCCTCCTTTCCCCACGCGAGATGAGCATTGTTGTTGCTTCCCGTCGCTGAAGCACCCACAATCCTCATCTCGGTGGGCAGGGCCGGGTGCGCAGCCTCGGGGTCAAGGTGTGGGGTCTGGGCCGGGAGCGCGAAGCCGACCCTGGCTGCGGTGCCTCGGAGCAAGGGGGTTTCGAGAGCCCCGGCCAACGCGTAGGCTCGACGATCAATCACGAGCGGGAGGGGCGGGGCCATGCGAGAGAACTTCATGGGAGAGTCGAACCAAGCGACAGAGGCAACCGCAACCGCAACGACAACCCCCACCCCACGCACCACACGACAGATCGCAATCGCGGCAATACTCCTCGTCGCGGTCACCGCGGTCGCACTCTTCGGCTCGCTCGCGACTTCGCCGAACGTCGATGGCTGGTACGCGGACGCCACGAAGGTGCCGTGGAATCCTCCGGGCGCCGTCTTCGGCCCGGTCTGGTCCGTGCTCTACGTGATGATCGCGGCGGCGGGCTTCCTGACGTGGCGGGCGGGATACGCGGGCAAGGGCCGCTCGAACCACGCGCATGAGGCGCTCCGGCTCTTCGTGATCCAACTCGTGCTCAACGCCGCTTGGACCCCGCTCTTCTTCGCCGGCTATCCGGTCGTGGGCAATTTGGCCTGGTGGGGTGCGCTCGTGGTCATCATCGCGCTGATGGTGACCGTGGTGTTGCTCATGCGAGCGGTGGGTAGGCATTCGAGGATCGCAGCCTGGTTGCTTCTCCCCTACCTTCTGTGGCTGCTCTACGCATCGACGCTCAACGTGGGCATCATCGCGCTGAACTGACGGACGCATCCCCGATCCGTTCATGCCGAGGGACTATTCTGACCTGCACCTTCTCTGCGGCGAGCGCCGTGCACGCGGCACCTCTGAGAATCGGACCGAATGGAGCGGAGCACCGAGATGACGAACTCACTCCCTGATCGCACGGACGACACCGTGCCCATCCCGACCCGGGCACCGTTCGTCGAGGCCAGCGCGCAGACCCAGCACAAATACGGACGTTTCAATCTCGCCATCGTGGGCGGCACCGGCGTCGGCAAGTCATCGCTCGTCAACGCCGTGTTCGGGCGCGAGCACGCAAGAGTCGGCAAGGGTCTGCCCGTGACGAGCGGCGTGAATTACTACCACGACCAGTCGTTAGGCATTTGGGATTTCGAGGGTTTCGAGATCGGATCCACGGCCGCTCCGGGTGAGACGCTGCGCGCCCACCTGCGCACCATCTCCGAGCGGCCGGCCGACGAGCAGATCGCAGTCGTCTGGTACTGCGTCGCTTCCACCGCCGACCGGCTCACCCGCCCCGACGTCGAGATGATCCGTGAACTCGATGCGGCCGGACTGCCGGTGATCCTCGTGCTCACGAAGGTCGCCTGGACGAGGAACCCGGTCACCGGAAAGTATCGGGCACCGAAGGATGTGGAGGAGTTCCGCGACTGGCTGGAGCATCCCGTCGATGAGCACGGTCGGCCGCTCCATCTGCCTGTCCGCCGAGTGGTGCTCACCTCGGCCCATGGGAGAAACGGGAAGGAAGCGGGGCATGGCCTCGGTGATCTCGTGGCGGACACTCTCGCCTTATCGCCGGAGAACGAGAAGGATGCGTTTCGCATCGCGCAACGACTCAACCTCCCGTGGAAGAGGGAGATGGCGCGGCCGGTCATCGCGGCAGCCTCCTCAGCAGCCGCAGCCGCAGCCGCCGTTCCCATCCCGATCGCAGACGCGGCGACGCTGGCGCCGATCCAGCTCGGAATGATGGGACGCATCTCGGCGATCTACGAGCTCGAGATGACCACGATGCTGTCGGCTTCGGCGCTCGCACAGATGGGTACGCAGATCACCGGACAGGCTCTGGCACGGAGTTTTGTGAAGCTGATTCCGGGGGTCGGCAGCGCGGTCAACGCCGGCGTCGCGTTCGCCCTGACCGGAGCGGCCGGCGAGGGCTGGCTGCGCTTGTGCGAGCAGATTCATACGGGGAAGGTCGATCTGTCGCGGGTCGATCGTGCTTGGGGTGAGTACAGCCCGAGCGTCGTCGGCGTCGTCAAGAAGCTCGTGGAGCAGCGTGCCCTGAAGCGCTGACTCCCGGTGCTGCGAGAATCAGATCCATGGTGACCCTCGCGATCGGTGCGCTCTGCCTGAACCTGTACGCCGTCGTGCTCGTGCTCGCCCGTGCACTCGTGTATCGCACCAAGCTGTACCGGCCGATGCTGTGGAACATTTGGCTGTCGGTGGCGCCGATCCTCATCTTGCTCGTCGCGATCGTTGCCTGGATCATCCTGTTGCTTGTTTCGCGGCCGCTCGCTTACGCGGCGATCACGCTGCTCGGGATCGCCTGGCTGCTGATGCTGCCGAACGCGAGCTACCTCATCACGGAGCTCAATCAGTCGCAGCGCAAAGATGACGATCCGGTTCCGCTCTGGTTCGACATCATTCTCGTGATCACGCTCGCCATGTCGGGAGTCGTCAACACGGTGATCAACGTGCTCGCCGCGCACACGCTGCTGGCGCTCTCACTCGACGACATCGGAGTGCTCAGCTATGTTCGCGCACCGGTGCTGATCGCTGTCGGAGGCGTGCTGATCCTGATCGCCTTCGGCATGTACCTGGGTCGTTACCCGCGCTTCAACAGTTGGGACATCCGCCATCCTTCCTCGTTCGTGAAGAAGATGCGGGATCACTTCTCAGACCGCCAGAACGTACTCGTCTGCTTTGGATTCACGCTGACCTACGCCGTGTTCCTCGGGCTGATCTATCTGATCACGGCCGGCCCGGTCATCGAGACGATCCTGGACTTGGAGACGCTCCGCGGGCTGCGAATGCTCTGATCTCGTGCCTATTCTGGAGTCCGGAGCACCCGAACACGGCGCAGCCAGGGCCAGAACCCCGGACCTCGCGCACTGTAGCCGGCACCGAAGCCGGCACCTGAGGCAGGAGCGACACGATGATCCTGAACGAGAACTACACGCTGTCGAACGGCGCGAAGATTCCGAAGCTCGGCCTCGGCACCTGGTTCATCGACGACGACCGGGCAGCCGATGCCGTGCGCTCCGCGATCGAGATCGGCTACCGCAACATCGATACCGCGCAGGCCTACGGCAACGAGCGAGGTGTCGGTGAGGGTGTGCGCACGAGCGGTGTCGCGCGCGAAGAGCTCTTCGTGACGACGAAGCTCGCCGCAGAGATCAAAGACTACGACGAGGCGGTGGCCGCGATCGACGAGTCGCTTACGAAGCTCGAGATCGAGTACATCGACCTCATGCTGATTCACAGCCCCCAGCCTTGGGACGACTTTCGTGGTGGCGACTACTCCGAGGGCAACCTTGCGGCCTGGCGCGCACTCGAAGCAGCGCATCAGTCAGGCGCGGTCCGCTCGATCGGGGTCTCGAACTTCCTGCAGCAGGATCTCGACAACATCCTGAAGAACGGCACCGTCGCTCCGCAGGTCAATCAGATCCTGCTCCACGCCGGCAACACCCCATCTGAGTTGATGTCGTACTGCGAGCGCGCGGGCATTCTTGTGCAGGCCTACTCGCCGATCGCCCATGGCAAGCTGCTGGGGCGGCCGCAGATCACCGCGATCGCGGCGAAGTACGGGGCGAGCGTGCCGCAACTGTGCATCCGCTACGCACTGCAGCTTGGCGCGCAACCGCTGCCGAAGACCGCGAACCCCAAGCACATGCGCGAGAACGCCGAATTGGGGTTCACGATCGACGAGGAGGACATGGAGACTCTGCGCGACCTCGATGAGCGGGACTCGGCTGAGTAGGGCGGGCAGCGCTCACTTCCCGCCGTTCGCTTCCAGCTTTTCACTTCCGGCCTTCGGCCGCTCGTCCCGAGCACGCGCATCTCGGTAACGCGGCAGATTCGGCGCATCCACCCATCGCCGCAGCGGAATCCATTAGTTGATACATCAACTACTTCGAGTTATGATTGACACATCAACTACTTGAGGTGATTCGATGCCTGTCCCCGAGCGTGACACGAAGCGAGGTCTCCCCTCGCCAGAGGAGCTGCGCATCTGGCGCAGCTACATCGAGACCTCCGAACTGCTGCGTCGGGTCATGAGCGGACGCATGCAGCACGCGTCCGACATCTCCTGGGCCGACTACTCAGTGCTGCTCGCACTGAGCGAGGCGGAAGAGCGCACGATGCGCGCCTCGGAGCTCGCCGATGAGATCGGGTGGGATCGCAGCCGCCTGTCGCACCACCTCGGCCGCATGGAGAAGCGCGCGCTGATCCGCCGCGGCCGCTGCGCTGAAGACAGCCGCGGATCGCTCGTTTCACTCACCGATGCCGGGCTCCAACAGTTCCGACGCGGTTCGATCCCCCACCTACGCGATATCCGCGAGCTGTTCGTCGACTCACTCGCGCCAGAGCAACTCGCAGCGCTCGGTGAGGCAGTCGACGCGCTGCGGCTCCGCTTCGATGCGAGCCAGACAGCCGACACCTCGGAATGATTCCGTACTCGCTGCACGAACGGCGCGTACGCCACCAGACACCCACGATGACTCAGGAGCACCGATCATGACGGAGACCACGACCCGCACCAGCACCACTCCCGCACATATCGTCGCCATCAGCGGCGGAGTGAGCGAGCCTTCGACCACCCGTATGCTCGCTGACCGCACTGCCGGGGCGGCCGTGCAGCGACTGCGTGAGGCCGGCCGCGATGCCACGGTCTCCAGCATCGACCTCGCACCGCTCGCGACCGACATCGCTCGCACGCTCGTGTCGGGCATCCCCGCGGATTCCGTGAACGACGCGATCGCGACGCTCGCCGACGCCGATGGCATCATCCTGTCCTCCCCCGTCTACAAGGCAGGCGTCAGCGGGCTCGTGAAATCGTTCCTCGACATCCTCGACAACGACCTGATCGTGGCCAAGCCGGTGATCCTCGCCGCGACCGCGGGCAGCCCGCGCCACTCGATGGTCGCCGACGATCACCTCCGGCCCCTGTTCGCCTTCCTGCGCGCGATTCCCGTTCCGACTGCGCTGTTCGCCGCCCCCGAAGACTGGGGTGACCCGGCTATGACGAAGCGGATCGACCGCGCGGCCATCGAGTTCGCGCAGCTGGTGAGCGCGGGCGTCGCCACCCGCATCGCCGATGCCGCGTGGGGCGGATACAACCACACCTTCGACGGGCGCGCGGCCCGCGCCGAGCACAGCATCGATGACGTCGACTTCGATACCGACCTCATGCGGCTGGCCACCGGCGGATGACTGCAGCACCGGACAGCACCGCAACCGTCGTCGTCATCGGCGCCGGGCAGGCCGGGCTCTCGGCCGCATACCACCTGGCTCGCCGCGGCTTCGTGAGCGCACTTGACCAACCTGATGCTGCCCACACCTACGTGGTGCTCGACGCAAACCCCGCGCCTGGCGGGGCCTGGCAGCACCGCTGGGAATCGCTCCGCATGGCGACGGTCAACGGCATCTTCGACCTACCCGGCCTGCCCAAACCGACGATCGATCCCGAGACGCCGAGCCGCGACGCCGTTCCCGCTTACTTCACCGAGTTCGAGCAGCGGATGCAACTCCCCATCCTGCGCCCCGTCTCGGTGACATCGGTCAGCCGCATTGACGACGACCCCGCTGGCGAGCTGCTCATCGAGACCAGAGCTGCAGGGGCCAGCCGGCACGGCATCAGCACCGGGCACGCGAACACACGCTGGCTCGCCCGCACGATCATCAACGCGACGGGCACCTGGAACAACCCCCTGCTACCCGAGTATCCGGGGCACGAGAGCTTCACTGGTCGCCAGCTGCACACCCGCGACTACGTCTCCGCTGAAGAGTTCGCCGGGCAGCGAGTCGCCGTGGTCGGGGGCGGGATCTCCGCCGTACAACTGCTCGAAGAGATCTCGCGCTCCGCGACAACATTCTGGTACACCCGGCGCGAGCCGGTGTTTCGCGACGGCGACTTCCGCCCCGAGATCGAAGGCCGCTCGGTGATCGAGCGCGTGACCGCCGATGCCGAGGCGGGGAGGCCCGCACGCAGCGTCGTCTCGTACACGGGTCTGCTCTGGAGCTCGTATGCGCTCGCCGCCGCGGAGCGCGGAGCGCTGGAGCGCCGACCCATGTTCATGCGAATCGAGCCGGACGGCGTTCGCGAGCACGACGGCTCACTCACCCGGGTCGACGCGATCCTGTGGGCGACCGGCTTCCGCGCCGATCTGCGCCATCTCGACTCGTTGGGATTGAGAAACGAGCTCGGCGGCATCGAGGTTCGCGGCACGCAGGTGGTCGCCGATCCGCGCATCCACCTCATCGGCTACGGGGCCTCGCAGTCGACGGTCGGCGCCAATCGCGCCGGACGCGACGCCGTTCGCGCGATCACTCACTCGTGAGTGGAACGCTCGACCGCCTCGATCACCACCGCGAGTTCATCGCGCAGCGCCATCAGGCGCTCGACCGGGAGCCCGAGCCGTTCGATGACTGCCGGCGGCACTGAGAGCGCCTGCTCGCGCAGAGCCCGCCCGTCCTCCGTCGGTACGAGCTGGAAGGTACGCTCATCACCATCAACGGGCCGGCGCTCGACAAGCCCCGACTGCTCAAGTCGTTTCACGATTGGCGAGAGCGTCGCCGGGTCGAGGCGCAACATCTCCGCTATCTCTCCGAAGCGGAGCGGCCCGTCGCTCCACAGGGCGAGCATGACGAGATACTGGGGGTGCGTCAGGCCGAGCGGTTCGAGAATCGGACGGTAGATTCCGATGACGCTTCTGCTTGCCACGGCCAGGGCAAAACAGACCTGGCGATCGAGTTCGAGTGCGTCCTCTGGAAGTGGTTCCACTCACCCATCCTAACTCGTTCGCCCCCTAACGAGATATGCTAGTATTTCGTTTGTGGGCAAACGAACTCCGCGACGCCGACTCTGGCACGAGACTCCGTATGACGGCGTGCCCGGGTTCTACGCCGCCATGCAGCGCTTCTTCTACCAATTCGAGGGAACCGCACAGTTAGGCGACCCGAACGAGCCGGCCTACGTGCCGCCCGCAGATCCGAAATGTCCGATCTGCGCCGCATCAATGAGCGATCACCGCATTGAACGCGGAGGCCCCGGCAAGCCGACGCACATGAAATGCCCGCCGGCCGCCGCAGCGGAGCCCGAACTGAAGGGCGCCGACCCTGCGCCCCTACCGGAATGACCGAACCCCTTACGGTGAGCTTGAGTGCAGGACCAATGGACTACTCGAACACTGCGACAAGGTCGAGCTTGCTCTCGTCGATATCGATGCCCAGACCAGGAGCAGTGATGGCAGAAGCCCGGCCGTTCTGAGAGCGCGGCTGGTAGCCGGCAACGTGTTCGTTGGTCCAGTCGTTAAAGCAGGATACGTTGAACAATGAATCCGGGCGGGTGGTTGCTGCGAGATGATTCACTGCCGCTGAGGCGATGTCTCCTCCCCAGGTATCCTCCATCGAGACCTTCAAGCCGAGCGTCTGCGCAGCGTCGCGAATCTGCAGCGCCTTGCTGAAGCCGCCAACCCTCGACAGCTTGATGTTGATCGCAGAGATCCCGGCTTCGTATTTTGCACGGTACAAGTCCTCGAGGGTCACAATAGACTCGTCGAGGATCAGCTGTTGCGGCATGTGGCGAGAAACCAGAATGTTGTCTTCAAGCGACCGACAGGGCTGTTCGATGTAGATCGGCGCATCCCCGATGAGCTTCACTGCCTTGCGAGCGTCATGGATGCTCCACCCGGCGTTTGCGTCGGCGAAGATGATCACGTCTTCTGGGACCGCATCCAGTACGGCTCGCACTCGCTCTGCGTCACGCTCGGGCTCATTGCCGACCTTGATCTGGAAGCTGCGAATCCCCTCTTCCATCCGCGCTGCGACGAAGTCGACCATGACCTCCGGGGCGTCCAACGGAACGGCCCAGTAGAGGGGGAAGTCCTTGTTCTGGATTCCACCGGTCAGGGTAGCGATCGGCTGGTCCGTCGCTCGCCCCAGAAGGTCCCACAGTGCGATGTCGAACGGACTCTTGGACACCCGCTGTTCGAGAAGTACGCCATCCATGATTCGATGCGCGCCTCGAATGTCGAGCGCATCGGCGCCCACCAGAGCAGGGGCAAGCTCATTGATCGCGGCTCGCACCCCCTGCTCGAAAGCGGGCAGGTAAGTTCCTCCGGGAATCGAGACTTCGGCCCAACCGGTTACACCGGTGTCTGACTCAACTGCGACCACCCACGATAACTGCTTGGTGACCGTTCGCCCGCCCGACATCTTGTACGTCCCGTGACGAAATGTCAGGTCGTACGTGAAGAGTCTGATCTTCTGGATGCGCATGTGCCTCTACCCTCCTTTGGGTATCTATTCAGACCCGCCAACCGGCCCCGATTGGCTTCAGTGAATGTCTGAATGTATGACACTATAGTGACAAGAAGCAGGTCGATCTAGATGCATTCCAGGCTCGGCGGTGAGGTGAAGACAAGCCCCAAAATGCTCACCGCCGCACCGTAGCTCACTACCGGCAGGCCACATTTCATGGACACTGCCTGAGCGGCAGGTCGCCCCGGAGAGACGCAAGGCAAGAACCTCTCCGGGGCGAGTACGTGGAGACCTCGTTAGAGGTCGAACGGGTCGCCCGGTTCGGCAGCAGACGGCTCGAGGCCCCACTGCTCAAGCACTTCGGCGATCGTTCCGTCCTCCCTGAGTGTCTCGGTATCTTCGTCGATCGCGGCGCGCAGCTCAGGGTTGTCCTTGTTGCTCGGCCAGTTCACCTGCCCGAACTGATCGAACACCGGAGCATTCTCGTTCGGGGTGACCTCAACGAGCTGGACACCCTCAATTGGGTTCTCGTCCATACGGTTCGCCGCCGACGCGGTCGATGCGATCAGCACATCGATACGGCCAGCTTCGAGGTCGCCGTAGATCGATTCGTCATCCTGGTAGATGGAGAAGTCGTCACCGAGCCACTTCTGCAACTGATCGTTCCAGAGATTCCCGACGACAGAGCCGACCTTCTTGCCCTCGAGCTCATCGACGGTGGTGCCGTCGAGTGAGACAACGCTCCAGGCGTCGGAGACCACCGGCGTACCGAGCTCGACGATCTCGGCACGCTCCTTCGTGCGGTTCCACGACCCCGCGGCGAGATCGGCACGGCCGCTCTGCACATTCGGGATCGAGGCGCTCGCGCCGCCGGCAGCGTCGAGTACGAGTGTGAGGCACTCCATGTCCGCGATCTGTTGCAGCAGGTCACCCTCGACACCAGTGAGGGTATCCCCGTCGATGACAGTGAGAGGCGGGTACGCGTACGAGGCCACAGTGAGTTCGCCCGGATTCACGGTCTCGAACTCATGGGCCGGAGTGCAATCCTCGGAGGCCGTACTCTCTCCACCCGAGCAGGCGACGAGCGATACCGCGGCGAGAATCGTGACGCCCCCCAGAGCGAGCACCCGGGAGGTCTGAGCAGTGCGATTCAACATTTCGATAGGACCTTTCATCGTTGAAGAGGTAACAGCAGCCCGTCCTTGGACTGAAACCAGTCAAACAGCGGTTGGATGTGATCACAAGCGATTGACTGACAATCAGACAAATCGTTACATTTGGAGGTTGCGCAGGCTGAACAAACAACCCGTGGATGGGACACGGTCTTAGCCCCATCCAACATCCAGGGCACTGCGCCGGCTACGTCGCAACTCCCTCGGCAACGATCACCGCGTGCGGCCGTGCACCGGCATCAGTTCTCGTCTCCGAATGCAGCACCGTGAATCCCGCGGCCTCAACCCGTTCGGCGAAGCGATCGATCGGCCAGAAATAGGCTGTCGCCACCGCATGGTCGAATGCAACGAGCTCCGGACCGGTGAAGAAGCCGAGCACCAGCCCACCGCCCAGTCTCAGGCAGCGCACGAACTCCATGAGCGGGGCATCGATCTCTTCGGGCGCGACATGGATGAGGGAGTACCAACTGAGGATCCCGCCCAGACTCCCATCAGCCACCCGCAGATCTTCAGCGCGTCCGACACGGTACCTTGTCTCGGGATACGCGGCCCGAGCGCCCTCCACGAACTCGGGAACCGGATCCACACCCTCGATCTCGACCCCGCCTTCGCGCAGAAAGTTTGTCCATTGCCCCGGGCCGCAGCCGACGTCGATCACGGCCCCGTCAACCGACAGTGCCCACTCGAGCACCAGCTGACGATCGGGCTCGGCCGTGTCCGCAATCGTGCCGAGCAGCGCACGGTACTCCGCCGCGCGAGCACCGTAGGCGGCACGCACCTGCGCCGCGCTCATAGGTTCCCAGTGCATACGTTCTCATCTCATCCGTTCGGCCGAGAGCCGCGCCCCCGTGGAAGGTGCGCCTGCTCACCATCGTGATCGAAGATCGTGAGCAGCTCTGCCGGGCCCTCGTGAGCTTCGAGCACGTGCGGCGTCATCGTCGAGAACTCCACAGCCTGCCCGGGTCGCACCAGAATGGTTCTGCTGCCGAGCCGCAACCGCACGATGCCGCTGAGCACCGTGAACCACTCGTACCCGGGGTGCACCTTCGGATCCATCACCGTGGGCACCTCGGTGAGACGCATCTTGGCAATAGTCACCCCGCGCCGATCTCGCTCACGGGAAAGCAGCCAGATCGTGGCGCCATCGAACGTCTCGGGCTCGGGGCGAATCACGACATCCTCATCACCCTCGGGTTCGACGAGCTGGTCAAGCGAGGTGCCGAGTGCCTTGGCGATCGCGACGAGTTGCTCGAGTGCGAGCCTCTGCTGTCCGGTCTCAATACGACTGAGCGTCGAGGGCGAGAGGTAGCAGCGCGTCGCGAGGGCATCGAGCGTCCACCCACGGGCGATGCGCAATCCGCGAATGCGCTGCCTGACGATCGAATCCGTCTCTTCTTGCGTCATACGCAAGAGTGTATGCGTAGAATGGAAATTCGGGTTAGCGTACACAGCATGAACCCTCAGCACTCTTCCCCGCACTCGCCTGACATCGACGTCGTTGTGATCGGCGGTGGCCCCGCAGGGCTCGCCGCATCCGTCGCCCTCGCACGTTCCCGCCGAACCGTCGTAGTGATCGACGCCGGCAAACCGCGCAATGCCCCCGCCGAAGGCGCGCACAACGTTCTCGGCCAGGAGGGACTCTCACCGCTCGAACTGCTCCAACGCGGCCGCGCGGAGGCCGAGTCGTACGGCGTGCGGCTGCTGCCCGGTGAGGTCACACGCATCTCAGGAACGATCGACGACTTCGCGGTCGAGGTCGGGGCAGGCGCACATCGCATCCGCGCACGTCGCATCATCCTCGCAACGGGACTCATCGATGACCTGCCCGACATCCCAGGTGTACGTGACGGTTGGGGCCACTCGGTGCTGCACTGCCCGTTCTGTCACGGGTGGGAGGTGCGCGATCAACGCATCGCGATCCTCGCCCGTGACGAGGTAGCCATCCATCAAGCCATGCTCTTCAGTCAACTCAGCGAACACGTCACGGTCTTCCTGCACGACGCCGCCGAACCCGGGCGAGAAGCGCTCGATCAGCTCACCGCGCTCGACGTACCACTGATTCGCGGGAGAATCGACCGGCTCGTCGTGGAGGGAACACAGGTGCGCACCGTGCAACTCGAAGATGGGCAGACGTTTGCAACCGATGCGGCCGTCGTCGTACCCCGCTTCAACGCGAGAACCGAACTCTACGAGGCCCTCGGCGGTGCCGCCGAAACCACGCCATTCGGTCGGCAGATCCCTGCCGACCCGCGTGGCATGACCCCGGTGCCCGGAATCTGGGCCGCAGGGAACGCCGGAAACCCGATGGCGATGGTCGTGGCGTCAGCGGCGGCGGGAGTCAGCGCAGGCGCCGGAGTGCACGGCGACCTCTGTTTCGCGGACCTCGATCGCAACGTGCGGCAGTCGCGTTAGGCCCATCGCCGGGCGCTTGAACCGAGCAGAGGCCGGCGCTGCAGCCGTCCACGGTCCCCACTCGACAAGTGAGGTAAAATTCTCACAGTCGCTCCTCGGAGAGGACACTCCGACCTTCGGGCCGGCACTCTTCCCGGAAAGAGACGGGTCTCGATCCCTCTCGGAAGCGGTGATCGGGAGGGGGAGCAATGGGCAGAGAACCAGGACCCCGCTCTGACGCGCGACGACTCGAGACAGCATACGAGTCGAGCCCGGCGCTTCCCGGCCGCCTGCGTCGCGTGCTCGACGCGATCGTGGAACCCGGGCGTTCGGCCTTGCTGATCGGAGAACCCGGCACCGGCAAACGGCGACTCGCCGAAGAGACCGCCTGGGAGCTCGCGCAGCAACGTCCGGACGCTGTCGAGGTGACGGTGATGTCGCCCCCGTCAGATCCACTGCGCAGCGGGGTGGGCACGATCTTCAGTTTCTACTTCCCCGAGATCTTGCACCTGAACGAGAATGCAGACGTTGCGCACGCCGTGCCCGGGCCGTATGACCTCGCCCGTGAGCTTCTCGCCGCAATTGAGACGGCCGCGAATGGCAAGCATCCGGTGCTCGTGATCCCCGAAGTCGATCGCTTCCCACCGGTACCGGCATTCATGCTCGAGTACCTGGCGCGCTCGCGCCGAGTGACCATTCTCGCCACTGCAGGCCGCCTTGTCGGAGCGGCGGAGCGGCTGGCCCGTGACCCCGGAGTGCGGCAGATCGCGGTCGGGCCGCTCACCCTGGAGGAAACCTCCGAGTACCTCGTACGCATGCTGGGAGTGGAGCGCATCGCGCCCGATACGCTCCAGCGCTGGCACGCCGCGACAGCGGGCAATGCGTATTCGTTGGCGCTCCTCGCTTTGAGCAGCGAACGACAGAGCCTGCTGAAGCGCAACCGTGGCATGGCCTGGGTGCCTCTCGGCTCCGACCCAGTGCCTACCGAGTTCGCCGATTACCTGCATGAGAGCTGCTCCCCTGCCGAGATCGAAACACTCGAGATGGTCTCACTCGCCGAGCCCGTGTTCGAGCCCGAGCTGCTGCGCACGCTCGACGCAGTGGCTTTGGAAGCGCTGCTGGAGCGCGGGGTGCTCGTATCGAGGTCGCGATCGAGCGGGGAAGTCGCACTTGCGTTGTCGAACTCGCTCTATGCCGCCTCGATACGCGAACGGATGTCCCCTCTCAAGCGACTGCAGTGGTACGACAAGCTCTTCTGCGCGCTCGCGCCAGCTGCACACCCGCAGTGGAACGGTACGGCACCCGGCGTACCCATGCATCCGGAACGCGTGCTCCGACTCGTCGTGTTCGGGCTGGAGTGCGGCAGGTCGCTCCCCGCGTCGTGGCTGTGGCAGTCGCTGCAGTTCGCGGAGAAAGGCGTCGACCCGCGTTTGCTGCTTCGCATCGCACTCGTCGTTGCAGAGAGCGAGGATCCGGCACAGGCCGGCTTCGCCGCCCTGTGCGCGCTCGAAGTGTCGCACCTGATGGGTGACGCGCAGCAACACACGCAGGCCCGGGAACGTCTCACCGCGTTCGTATCTGACCCCACGCGAATGGCCGCGGCCGATCCGGCCCTGCGTGCGAGCATGCGCCTCGCAGAGATCATGCAGCGCCTCGGCACGGACGAGTTCGACGACCTGCTCAAGGAGTTCGATCAGCTCGAAGCGACGCTGCAAGTCCAAGCACGCACACATGTCGGGCACGATCCCGACAACCACCCCGAATCCGTGGCCCTCCAGTTGCTGCGCAGTTCGCGGATGCGCATCTTCGCCTACACGGGCAGGTTGGGCAGCGTGCTCGATTCCTGCCCCGGTGCTGAGCAGGCGCAGAACATCGAAGTCGAGTGGGCGAGAGTTTCGGCGCGCACCTGCGCAGCACTCGTTCTGCAGCAGCGTGGCCAACTCCGAGCTGCCCTACAGAGCGCGGAGACCGCACGACGACTGCTCGCGCTCAGTGACCGGCACCTCCTGCAGTCGCTCGACCTCCAAGGGTTCAGCGCCTTCCTCGCCTACTGGGTCAGTGGGAATCAGGAGGGGGCAAAGCACCTGCTCGCCGATATCGAACAGCACTCGTCCGTGCATATGCACCTGCTCGCCACATCCTCGGGCCTCATCAGCACGGGGCACGCGCTCGTCGCACTGGGCGATGGTCGCTGGCAAGATGCCGCCGGCATGTGCGATCGCCTGGTCGCGCAGCTGACACGCCATGACCCGCTCGGCATTCTGCCGCTCCTGCACGCGATCGATGCGCTGGCGCTCGCCGCACTCGGCCAGCGATCCGGCGCACTGGCCGCGATGCGCAGCGCAGAGAGCGACACGCCGGGGCTCGCACAGGCCCTCGGCGGATACGTGGGAGTGCTCGTGCTGCATGCCGCGCACTGGCTGCGGGATCCCAGCACCGAAGCACGTGCGTTGCGGCTTGCCGAGTGGGCGGAGCGCGAGGATCTCGCGTTGATCGAGCTGTTCGCGCTGCACACGGCGGCCGCGTGTTCGCATCGCGTGGCGGAACAGGTGCTGTTACGAGCACGCTACATCGCTGAACTCGTCGACCCTCCGCTCGGGAACGCGATCCTCGACCAGATCGCGCATATTGCGGAGCATGCGGCGATGGACGAAACAACGGTGCGTTACCTCGCTGACCTCGGAGTGTGGACCCCGCTTCCCGAGTCTGGTCAACTCTCGTCCAGAGAACGTGAGGTCGCACTGCTCGCCTCGCTCGGTTACTCGAATCGCGTCGTCGCCGATCGACTCTACCTCTCGGTGCGCACAGTGGAGACTCATTTGCGCCACGTCTACGACAAGATCGGCGTAACAGACCGTGACGAGCTGCGACGCTGGTTCGCTCGGGATCGCTTCCAGCACTGAACCAGGACCTCGATCGCCGTATTCACCATTCTCCGAAACACGACATTCGTCGAGATACGTGATTGGCACGGATGTGGCAATGCCTACCCGTGCATATCTTGAGCACCAGGCACCGCTCGACTCGACACACACGGTGTCGCACCGGGCCAATCGTCACAGGCAAGGGGGTCTCGGCGATGTGCAAGCAGCCGCTCGAACGATCACTGCTCGCCAAGATCTGGGGTCTGGATCCGCGGCGCAGCGGTAGTGGTGCCCGAACCGCCGCGTCCTTGAGAACGGTTGATTCATCATGCATACTCACCGAGCGCGCCGACACACAGATGTGCGGCGCCTGAATCGCGGTGGCAGATGGGGGATCGCCCTCGTCGTCGTCTTCGCGTTCGGACTCGCTCCGACGCTCCCCGCATCTGCGGAAGAACTCGCCGACGGAGCTGCGGTCGCGCAGGCTGCTGCTGAGGTCGAGCCCGCACCGGCTCCAGCGCCGGAAGCACCGCCCGAACCGGCGCCTCCCGCGCCACCACCTGTGCCGCCCGTGCCACCGCCGGCACCGGCTCCCGAACCAGTCGCTCCTCCACCTTCTGCACCAGAGCCGGTAGCTCCAGCTCCAGCTCCAGCTCCAGAAGCATTGCCCGCACCAGAAGCCGCACCCTCACAGCCGGCCCCGCAGCCGGATACCCAACAGGGTCAGGCGAGCGCGCGATCAGGCGAGGCCCCGCAGCAGACCCAGAGCGGCAACAACAACCCTCAGAACAAGATCTCCATCTGCCACGCCACGGGATCCAAGAAGAACCCGTACAACTCGATCACACTCAACGCGAACGGTGTGATCAACGGGCACGCCGGGGCCCATCACCAGAATGGCCGTGACATCATCCCGCCGTTCGACTACCGGGCACAGGGTCAGGCCAAGCATTTCCCGGGCCAGAACTGGGACGCAGCAGGTCAGGCCATCCACAGCAACGGCTGCAAGCAAACGCCGCCACCTGATCCGGACCCGGACCCCGTGCCCGGCATCGCGGTGACCGTCGGCGACTGCCCCGCCCCGGGAAGCGAGGTGCCGCGTACCGCTGAGGTCACGCTGACGTCCCTGGTCATCGGCAAGCAGTACGAGGTTCAGATCACCGGCCCCGAAGGCGAGATCGACAGCCGCAGCATCGTCCCAGACGATGATACGGCGGTCTTCATCGTCGAACTGCCCGGCCCCGGAACATACGTCGCCACCGTATCCGGACCGATGGGTGAAGGCTCCCCTGAGTTCCCCGCGCCAACCGCATACACAGCGACAACGGCCGGGCCGATCGTCGACACGATCAACGAGGTGAGCATCGAGTTCACTGCGGATGATTGTCCGCAGCCTCCGGACCCGCCGGAGCCGCCAGTCGATCCGCCAGTCGATCCGCCATCGGACCACCCAACTGAGCCACCGGCAGACACGCCGGTCTCGACGGTGCCGGGCGCTCAGGTGCCCGCACATCCGGTGACGAGTCCGCCCGCGGCACCGGCAGCAGCGCAGCCGGCACTGGTGGAGACCGGGGTCACCGGAGCTCACGCATCGCTCGCACTGATGATCGCACTACTCGCTGCCAGCGGCGGAGCGATGATCCTCACGAGGCGACTGAGGGAGGTGCTCCGCCCGAAGAAGTAGCCTCTCAATAGCCGCGGAGCCTCGGTGCCTGCCTCTGCTCCCCACATGCAGGTTCTCACCGGGGCTTCGCTTCGCCCGCTCCTCGTGCCCCCGCCTGCCATCCAGAGGCTGCAGTGACCCCGAGCTGAACACCGACCGGGTCGAGCATCTCCTCACCCTCGCCAACTCACCCGGTGGGCTGCGCTGGGTGGATGAGCAGGAGATCAGCTCTCAATAAGCCCCCGCCGACTCGCTTCATGCACCGCGGCAGTCCGAGATCTCACGCCGAGCTTGCGGTAGATGCTGGTGACCTGCGACTTGACCGTATGGAGCGTGACGAACTCCTTCTCCGCGATGTCCTTGAGGCGCAGGGGGCTCTTGAGCAACTCGATCAACACTTGCTCTCGCGGGGTCAGCATGACCGGCGCGAGGAACTCGTCGAGCGGATTCGCAACATTCACGTTGGGTGGAAGCTCCACACCAGCTGCTGTCGCGATCTCGCTGAGCTCGCTGCGCGGAATCAACGACATGATGAGTCGAATCCCGTGACTACCGGTAATGGCCAGCGCACTCCTGAGGGCCTCTCCCGCCTGGTTGTCATCTCCTTGACGATGCGCGTGCACAGACAGCAAGAAGAAGGCCATAGCACGCCCCCTCCTCCAGATCTGGTTCTCGTCGATGAGATCACGCAGGTCGGCGACGACAGAGGCATCGGGGGCGAAGAGCGCGATGCGAGCTGCGGTCAGACGTTGCGCCGGATCGTTGCGGGTTCGCCCCGCGACGATCCGTTTCGCCTGCCCGAGCTCGCCGGCCGCGAGTGCGAGATCCGCGCGAGTGGCGTGAAGCATGTCAAGCAACTTCTTGCTGGCGGTGCGCTCGCCATGCACTCCAACCAGGCGGTTGAGCTCTTCGAGGCCGACGCGCGGGTCTCGGGCGATGTGAGTACGCGCGAGCACGATGAGGTAGTACGGCCATTCGCGCACCGAACCCAGCTCAGGTTCAAGCTCGGTGAGCGTAGCAAGGGCATCCTCAGGTTGACCGCTTTCGAGCTGCACGGCGGCCCGCGCCACTGTCAGCTTTGCGGCCCACTCAGGTGAGACCCTGCCCGACGTCGGGTCCGATGCCAGAAACCGTGCAGCTTCGACGACCTCTCCACGCATCGCGTGGATGAAGGCCTGTTGAACAGCTCGTTGGCTGCTCCGCTCGTCATCGAGATCAGAGCTCAGAAGCCTCAGCACGCGTTCAGACTCGTGAAGCTCACCGGAGAGGGCGAGCATCACCGCAGAATAGAGAAGCCCCCAGTATGCGGCGGACCAGACCCCGCTTCGAGAGGATGGACTCAGCCGCTCGGTGAGTTGCAACAGCGACCCGGTGCGGCCGGCCCCTTCCTCGAATCGGTTCGCCGCCCAGAGCAGCGCATGGATCGCGACCTCGCGATACACAGCATCCTCGGGGTCGTCCAGCGGCGGACGCTGCTGGAGATCCTCTAGCGCCTGGTCGACGAGGCGAAGCAGACCGATCGAGGGGAACGGAGCGTGCGCCGACTGCACCACCGCGGCGACAGTCGCAGCTTCATCGCTTGCGCCGAGCGTTGCCGCGAGCGGGGAATCGTCTGCGTGTGCCTCGAGCCGTAATGCCTGATCCGAGAGACGTGCGGCGAACAGCTGCCACATGTCTTCGTATCTGCCGTTCTCCGCGAGAATCGACAGCATCGCATCAGTGTCTCCGGTGACCTCATGCAGGTAGTCGGCCGCGAGCTCACGGATCTCCTGGCGACGCGATGCCGGCACATCTTGTCGCGCTCGGTAGTGCACGGCGGATCGTACGGCCGGATAGAAGTGGAAGAAGCCATCAGCATCAACCTCGCCGAGTGCGTCACTGGCGAGCACAGCCAACACTGCTGCAGGCTCAGATACGCCGGTGATCCTTCGAGCCAGTTCGGCATCGACTCGCGGTGCGAGGACCAATTCGAGTGAAGTGCTCTTGGCCTCACTGCTCAACAGAGCCGCAGCCCATGCATCGGTCGCCCGCTGAGCGAGTTCCTCTGATCGGGAGTATGGAACGGAAAGCAGGTGCCTGAGTAACAGCGGGTGTCCGCCGCTCGCTTCGAAGATGATCGGAAAGTCCGTGCCGTTTGGAACCGGTTCCTGTCGCGCAGCGCGCGCTGTCACCAGTTCGAGCGCCTCTGTTCGTGTGAACGCCAGGTCCTGGGCGGTGATGACTGCAGTGTGCACCTGCAATCGTAATGCTGACAGCGCAGTCGCATCGAGCGTCCGTGTGAGCGCCATCACTCGGCCGATATGCAACTCGCGCACGAGTCTGAACATGTCCTCGCGCAACTCGGCGTCGGCGTGATGCGCATCATCGATCACAAGCGTGAACTGCTGCCCATGACGATTCAATACCGCCGCAAGGTCATCCTGCGAAAGACTGGGGCGGGCTGTGAACTGCTCGACAGCGGTAGTGACCTCGCTCCAGAACCGTTCTGGCGTCGATCCTCGCTCCCCGAAGCTGACCCAGATGCACGGTTCATACGGTGCGCGTTCGCGCACCCAACCGGCGACGAGGTTCGTCTTCCCACCTCCGGCCGGAGCGTGCACAAAGATCAGACTGGCCTCGGCAACGGCATCGAGTCGTTCGACGAGTCGTTCGCGGCGAATATGCCCGGGCGCGAGTCTGGGTGCGGTGAAGGGTGGAGCGGGGTCACCCATTCATTGATCCTTTCACTCTGCAATTGTTCACATCTTGCCGGGTGCCGCTCCAACGACCAATGTCCCGCCGTCTCCCTGCTACTTCGCGGTGACGGATCGGGCCAGCTTGTGGACAAGAATACTCTGACGAACAGACGACCTCGATGAACTCTGCAGTGAAGCACCCCACATGCACTCACCGGTTCGACGACTTGCTCGGTCTCGCGTGGTAGCCGCACCCCCGCATTGATGGACGGGGCTTCAGCGGAGAACCATGCTGTGGTGCGTCTCGAGCACAGTAGTGAGGCGCCGACCCTCGAATGGATCGACGCCTCACGTACTCACTCAACTTTCGATAATTACTCGGTCGCGTCGCTCATGGCCGAGCCTCCGCGACGACGCAGCAGCATCGTCGCTCCGCCGGCGAGGAGGAGGAGCAGTGCACCCGCTGCGATCCAGTACGGTGAACCCGCACCGGTCACGGACAGGTCGGAGTCGTTGTCAGAATCCGGACCCTTGGTGGTCGATGAAGTACCATCATCGTCGCCCTTAGAACCTTCGTCGTCGCTCTTCGGCACGAACGAGTTCCATGAATCCTCGTCGTCGACCTCGATGCCGGTGAACTCCCCGACCGCAGTCACCTTCGCCGTGTTGGCGTGGGTGTCACCAGCGAGCATCGCGGGAAGCTGACCCGTGCACTGGAACTGCTCACCGATCGCGAACGGGCCGTCCCACTCAGTGCCGGTCGACTCGTCGGGGAAGACGCAGACGAGATTCTCGATCGCGCCCTTGCCGCTCACGAGCTCATCGCTCACCTTGACCTGGGTCAGCGCCTCGCGACCATCGTTCGAGACGGTGAAGTGAATGTCCACCAGCTCACCCGCCTCGAGCTGCTTGCCCGGTGCCTCATCGAAGTCGCCAGCGTAGCCATCGTTCAACAGCGCACCGGTCTCGTCGTACTCCGGCGCCTCGCCCTCGTCGTTCCACTTCTCGATATCGATGCTCGGATCACCCTTCGGCGTGATCGTCGTCTCGGAGCCTGCGATCGTGTTCACGATCACCTGCGAGGCATCGTTCGCCTGCACCGCGAAGTACACGACGATCCGTCCGTCATTCGGGTCGAGGTTCGTATCCGCACGCTGCTGCACGGTCACCACGCCATCGGCGTAACTCGCCACCACGTTGCCGTTCATGTCGACATCGTCTGAGCTGGCACCGTCGAGCGAGGGCACCCCGTTTTCGTCGAGGGTCACGAAGCCGCGGAAGTCCACCGCGTCTGGGAGCACGTCTTCACGGGTGAAGATCTTCACCGGAACATCCTGGCCGTAGTTGCCACGCGGAATCAGCTCGATCGAATAGACGAAGAGGTCGTTCACGAACTCGCCGCCCTCAATCGCCGCGTCGAGGTCGGCGACCCAGTCTTCGGAGACCTCATTGTAGATGCGCTTGCGCATCTCGGCCTCGTCACCGTAGGAGGTGGCTTCGGAGTTGATGTCGCTCCAGTAATCCCACTCGCTGCCCTCGCTCAAGAGCGAAGCACGGTTGTAGATCTCGAAGGTCTCTTTGCCCTCGAATGCCACGGTCGTGAACGCAACGTTGATCGTCAGCACCTGATCGGGATCAGCGTTACCCACGAGCTCCTTGCCCGCTTCGCTCAGCACGATCTCGACATTTCCGTCGTCGTTCAGACCGACCACGAAGTGCTCGCTCGACATCGCCTGGCCACCGTAGTCACCGGAAATCGGCGTCGACGCGAGGTCAGAGACGTCGAACACATCAGTGTCGAGTTCATCGATGATGCGGAAGTTCAATGCATCGATGTTCGGCTTGCTCGTGTCGATCCTGAAGGTGTAGGGCACCTGCGCGGTCTCGCCCGGATTGACCCGCACCTCGCCATTGTCGGCAGTCTTGTTGAACGCAGACGAGTCGTTCACGCCGCCGTCACGGTCGTCGGGCATGTCCACGACCGTCGCATCGTGGTCGTGCGTCGCGGGGTTGCTGCCACCGTAGTAGAAGCTCGCCGTGTTGTTCCATTCGTAGCCGGTGCCACCTTGGACCGTGGTATCGGTCTCGGTGAGACCGTCAATCGTGTCCAACTGCGCCTTCGCGTGGATCGTGATGTCAGTCGGGTTGGCGGGATCGTTCTTGCCCACGTTGATGAGCAGCGTGTTGTCGACGATGGCCCACTGACCGACGTAGTCATCGTGCGCAAACTCCACCGCAGTACCGGTGAAGCCGCTCGCCTCTGTCAGCGAAGTGATCGGGCCGTCACCGGTCACGGAGATGAAGTCATCTCCGGTTACCCAGGAAGCCTGCTCAATCAGCTCGTCGCTGATGACCACGTTCTGCTGCAGCGTGAAGTTCGGGTTGCGGCCGTCCCACGCAGAGAGGTCCGCCTTCAGCTCGTAGTTCATCTCTGCTGCGGGAACCAGGTTCCCGTCCTCGTCGGTGACGACGTCCTGCAGAGTCCAGTTGCCGGTCTTGTCGAAGAGCTCGCCGACCCCAACTCCCGGAATGCTGCCGCGCAACCTCACATCCGCGGTGCGTTCGTAGTCAGTGCCGAACGACGCCGTGTTCGTACGGAGGATCTGGTAGTTGCCGGGTCGGTCGTTGCGCGCCTCGTACTGCTCTCGCAGCAGATCCTCGAGCTCCCCAAGGGCAGCCTGGTCAGTGACCTTCACCTTGTAGGTGATGACGAGCTGCGACTGCTCGGGCACGTCCACTGAACCGGTGAAGCCGCTGCCATCGGTTGCGGTGGTCGGCGCGAATGCGAAGGGGTTGGTCTCACCATTTGCGGTGAGCGTCGCCGAGTACGAGTCGGGCACGATACTGAAGTAGTCGGGGAGCGTGTCCGTGATCGCATAGCCGGCACGAGCCTCGGCCGAGTCGAGGGTCAGCGTGTAAGTGAGCTCCTGACCGAGCAGATCATCGCTCAGACCAGTGAACTCGTAGTCGGGCGAGCCAGATGTCTGCACGAAGCCATCGAGATTGCTCGGGCTCACCGACTTGGCTGCACCGTCCTCGACCTCAACCGGGGGCTCTTCGACGTTCTCGATGACGATATCGACGCCGCCCTGATCGTCGTCGATGCGCCACGAAATGGGCGACTCGGTGTTGCCGTCGACCTCACCCGCGGTCAGATTAATCGCGAGAACGCCCTCGGTGACCCCGCTCGGGAGAGGGTCTTTGAATGTGATCGTGATGGTGCCGTCATCGTTCTGAACGATCGACTCAATAGCTTCGTTGTTGGGGAAGGAACCGGCGTCGATGTTTGCCGGGAGGGTGAGAACAATCTCCTTACCGGCGATGTCTTCAGCCGCGTCGTATTGGACGCGCAGCACGAGCGGATCGCCCTCGGGAACCACGTCGCCGTCTTGCAGCGCCGACCCGTTATGCAGCACGTCAATCGCAATGCCTGGGGTTGCGGCCTGTGCAGTCGTCGCCGTCGCTGCGGCGAAGCCGAGGCCCAGAACGAAGGCAGAGAGGAGAGCGATGACGCGCGAGGCGATTCTTGCTCTGTTCTGCCTTCCAGATGTCCAATTTCTCCAACGGATCCTCATGAGATCTCCCCAGTTCTCGAAGCATATTCAGTTCTGCACAGAGCGCAGGCTCAATGAGAGAGATGCGGGCTCGCATCCCCAAGCTGCGCCTTCACCGGATCCCATCTTGCCGTACCCGACGCGATGGTCGGCGCACGAGACATACGAGATCCGTTTTTGTGCCGGTTCTATCCAAGCGGAGAATCCAGGCACTCCCTCATCAGACGAGTATCTTTCACCCTCAATTTCACCCCTGCGGATGCCGTGATGCGTGCGTCACCGGATGTCGAGTCACCACCTCCGCAACTAACTGAGCAATCCCTCGTGCAGGGCGCGCAGCACCGCATTCGTTCGGTCGCGAGCACCGAGCTTCGCCAGCAGCGTCGAGACGTGGTTCTTGATGGTGCCCTCGGCCAGGAACAGTGCCTCAGCGATCTGTCGATTGCTGTATCCCTCAGCGAGGAGCCTCAATACCTCGGTCTCCCGTTCTGTAAGGGGTTGAACCGGCTGCGCCTGAGCAGCTCCCAGCGACGAACTCGACCTGATCGCGCGCAGGAGACGATCTGTGATGGATGGGGCCACGAGCGTACCGCCCGCCGCCAACGATCTGACGGCCTGTACGAGCTGCTCCAGTGTGACGTCTTTCAGCAGGTAGCCGCGGGCCCCGGCACGCAGGGCGTCGAGCACGAGCGTGTCGTCATCGAAAGTCGTCAGCACGAGTACCGGCACCTCAAGGCCCTGTCTACCGAGCTGTTCAAGCACCCAAAGCCCGTCATAACGCGGCATGCGGAGGTCGAGCAGCACCACATCTGGGCGAACTTCATCAATGAGCTCGAGGGCTCGCGCGCCGTCGTCGGCCTCCCCGACGACCTCGATTCCGGCAATGGTCAGAAGCGCACGAATGCCCTGCCTGACGAGAGCCTGATCGTCCACGATCACCACTCGCAGCAGCTCTTCTCCGGTCTGCGCGGCGGCCGCTTCACGTGATCCGGTCATGCGGTAGGAATCCTCGCTCTGATCATGAATCCGTGCGAACCATCAACCTCGACTTCACCACCGAGGGTATCGAAGCGTTCGATCATTCCACGCAGTCCGTTGCCGAGAGCGAGGCGTGCAGATCCCCGGCCGTCGTCTTGGGATTCGAGGCGCACAGAACCGTCCTCGTCCCTGCTGACCGCGATCCGAAGCCTTCGTGCCGCAGCGTGCCGCATCGTGTTCGTGGCAATCTCCTGCACCGCCCGCACGAGCACCTCCTGAGTCTCACCACCCACCTGCAAGTCGGGATCCACGCGCAATGAGACTGCAACGTCGGGTATGCCATCGACCACGATGCCCAGGGCAGTCGCAAGATCTCTGGGCGCGTCACGCATCTCACCCACGGTGGCGCGCAGGTCACCCAGCACACCGCGCGCCTCTGACGCCGCTTTCTCGACATGCATCCGCGCGGCCCCACCATCGCTGTGACGCGCAGCCTCAAGCTCGAGATTCAGCACCGTGAGCCGATGACCGAGAGAATCGTGCAGGTCGCGGGAGATCCGCAGGCGTTCAGCGGTCCGGGCGCTCTCCTCGAGCAACACCCCGGAGGCCTGCAGTTCGATGTTCGCCTCCGACAGTCTCATCCGCATCTGCTGTTCACGCAGGATCGCGATCGAAGACAGCACAGTGCCGATCTGCAGGAGCAGGTACAGGCCGGTGACGAGCACCACTTCCATCATCTCGTGCGTGCTGAGATACGACGATGTCGCCAGCACGACAGTGTTGCCCACGATGATGCCGACAGTCATGATTCGCGGCACAAGATAGACGCTCACCGCCGCAAGCACCACTACGACGATCGCGAGGAAGCCCGTGCTGCCGACGGTGGTCAGTAGCAGAGCCCAGGACGCCACCACTCCCACCCCGAAGACGAGGCTCGACCATGCACGTCCGAGGCCGCCCAACATGCTGATCGCGACCGCTACGAGCATCACGACGAAGAGACCCACCCATGCCGGGTAGTGGATGAAGGGGTCCACGAGACCGAACAGCACTGGGCTTGCGGCGCCGATGACCACTGCGAGCATGGCGATGCCCGCCCAGAGATCGGCCGTTACTCGTCGCACATCACCACGGTATGCCACCAATATGATGGTCGCCCGTGCCGAAAGTCATGTACGCACGCCGTGACGGACGGCAGGTGCGCGAGGCTCCACGACCCTCGTAACGTCGAAGCATGACACGAGTGCAGCGCGAACAGACACCGGCCATCGAGGTCACGAATCTCCGCAAGCGCTACAAGGGTCGATCAGTGGTCGACGGAGTGAGCTTGCGCGTCGACCGCGGGTCCATATTCGGGGTCCTCGGACCGAATGGCGCAGGCAAGACGACCACGGTCGAGATGATCGGCGGTCTGCGCAGACCAGATTCAGGCACACTCTCGGTGCTGGGTCTGCACCCGCGGCGCGATCGCGCCCGCCTGCGACAGGTGCTCGGCATGCAGCTGCAGAGCGCCCTGTTGCACGACACGCTCACGGCGCGCGAGCTCGTCGATCTCTACCGGAGCTTCTACCCACATCCTCGATCCGCCGAGGAGAGCCTCGGTCTCGTGGAGCTCTGGGACCGTCGGAACACGCGATTCCAAAAGCTCTCCGGCGGTCAGCAGCAGCGCCTGTCGATCGCGCTGGCTCTCGTCGGTCGACCCGAAGTGGTGATCCTCGACGAGATCACGACGGGGCTCGACCCTACGGCCCGCCGACGCATCTGGGCGACGGTGGAGCATCTGCGTGAGAACGGTACGACTATCGTCATGGTGAGCCACGCGATGGACGAGGTCGACCGGCTCTGCGATCAGGTCGCACTGCTGCAAGACGGCCGCGTGCTCGCCGAAGGCACGCCCGCAAGCCTCACCGAACTCGCAGGCGCAGACACCCTCGAAGAGGCCTTCGTCGCACTCACCGGCTTCGAATCTCATGAGGACGAGGCCGCAGCATGACCCCCACCGACCGCCCCATCCGAGTCCATCGTCCCGGCATTCGCGCGTGGGGCATGCTGATCCTTTCCGAGGCGAAGTCGCTCGTCCGCGATTACGCCAGCCTGCTCCTGCCGCTGGGACTCCCGCTGCTCGTACTGGTCACGAGCGCCGGGATCGCATCCGCGGAACCGATCGGCGACACCGGCTTCACCGCTTTCGAGTTCTTCGTGCTACCGATCGTGCTCACGATGGTGTTCGCCTATATCGGGCTGCTCAACATGCCCACGTACCTGTCTCACTACCGCAAGTCGGGCATCCTGCGGAGGCTCGGTGCGACACCGGCGTCGCCCATCATGGTCCTCGCGTCCCAGATCATTGTCAGCGCGCTGCTGTCGCTCGTGGGCATCGTGCTCGCGCTTGCAGCCGCCTTCCTGTTGTTCGACGCGGTGGCGCCCGCGAACGCGTTCGCCGTCGCGGGGGCCTGTGTGCTCGCCATGGTGACGATGTACAGCATCGGCATGGTCGTTGCCGCGCTCGCACCGACAACGAACTCGGCCATCGCATTCGGCATCATTCTCTTCCTCGCACTCGGCGCGCTCGGCGGTATGTTCGGCGGCCGCGGCGCATTGCCAGATGCACTGCAGCCCGTCAGCGACTCACTCCCGTTTGGTGCATCGGCCGACTTGCTTGCCGCGAGCTGGACGGGTCAGCCGGTGGATCCGATGACAGTCGTACCGCTTCTGTGCGTGATCGCCATCAGCTCGCTGGTCTCCCTGGTGTTCTTCCGCTGGGAGTGAGACGTCGATCCGCTGATCATGCTGCGTCGATGTACTCCCGGTGGCTTCCCTGAACACCAGAGTCACGCGCGCACCCCTGGCAGCATCAGCTCCCACGCATGGGGCGCACGACCCCGGCCCGCCAGGTCGCACCGCCGAGCACGACCACCGTCCCGGAGATGATGACGACCCACCACGGGAACCCCGGAACATCGGGGACGCTGCCCGCTCGTGCCAGATCCTCGGGCGGCGTCGGTTCGATACGTTCCCCGGTCACGAGGATCCGATGCGTATTGATGCCGAGCGGCGTGCAGGTGACCAGAGTCACGAGATCCTCACCGATCTGCGGATACAGCGACTCGGTCTCATCGGGTTGCACGACCTGAGTCGTGATCACCTGGTACGTGAGCACTTCCCCGAACACCTCGATCACGAACCGATCACCCTTCTCAACTTGATCGAGATTTGAGAAGAGCTCAGCGCTCGCGAGGCCGCGGTGCGCGGTGAGTACCGAGTGCTGATCGGCGCCCCCAATGGGAAGCGAGGTGCCCCGCAGGTGACCGACTCCTCGCTCGAGCACGGAATCAGAGGTGCCGTGGTAAATCGGCAGGTCAGCATGGATCGCGGGGATGCGCAGGCGCCCGATCGTACCGAGCGTATCCGTGTTCAGCAGGTCATCGTACGCGTACCCTCCGCTCTCCTCCCCCTCTCCGATCGGCACATGAGAGTTCGCCTCCAGATGCGCCCCACCGACCAGCGCATCGTTGTAGGCGCGCGCCCGGTCAAGCTCAGCATCGAGACGACTCTGAGGGCCCAGCCCGACACTCCCCTCCATGCCGATGATCACCTGCGACTGGTTGTACTGAGCCACCCAACTCGCCACGGTCGGATACATGAACACGAGCAGACCGACGAGAGCAATCACGGCGAGGATGAAGGGGCCCAGCGGAAATCGCCACTTCGCCTTCGAAAGCGACGTTTCGTGGGGTGGCCGCGCCTCCTCGATCACGATGCTCACGATGCACTCCTGCCTGAAAGATGCGGCGGTGAGGGGGAAGCGTACGTTTCCCCCTCACCGACCTGGTTACCTCAATCCGAACGATGCATCACTCGATCACTCGGTCGATGCGTCCCTTCTTCCGCTTCGACGCGATCAGTGCGACGCCACCCGCCAGCAGCATGAGCGCCAGGCCACCAGCCATGAACAGTGCGGTTCCGGTCGACCCGGTCAGCGGCAGTGCTACCGGCGGCTTCTGCGGGTTGACGAAGGTCGCGTCGTACTCGCCCTCTTCTGTCGTACCGGCGACGACCGTCACGGTTTGATAAGCGGGATCCGCGAGATCGTAGCCGGCGGGGGCCGCGGTCTCTTCGACGCAGTAGTCGCGCTCCGTGACGTCGTTGTTCTCGTCACCGACCCACAGCCCCGCGATGTGCACTACGCCTGACGAGCTCGATGTGAACTCACTCGCGGCCGCACCGCCCGGTGCGGTCACAGAGATCGCCGTGCCGACTCCACCTTCCGCTCCACACTCTCCTGCAAAGACCTGGAACGTCGCACCTGCCAGCGGGCGCTCTGCTTCGTCGATCTTCAGGATCAAGAGGTCACCCCACCGGCTGAACGAATCGGGTGCGAACTCGTTGCCGTTCACGTCGACGTTCGCAACGTTCTCGATGACACCATCGTGGACCGGCCCCACGACGGTGGTCGTCAGCACCAGGGTGATGGTCTTTCCCGCGTTCGTGGTGAGGAACGCATGGCTCACATCGAAGACAGCACCGAAGGTACCGCCGGTCGCCGCAGTAGGCTCTGTCACCGACACGGCTGCGGCCGGGACATCCGTGCCGTCCACTTGCAGGGTGTAGTCCTCATACGCCAAACGGTCGTCGAGCGTGTCAGAGATGCTGAACGAGGTGAAGCTCATATTCGGTGGGAGCGTCGGGATCTTGACATCGATCGGCCAGGTGACCGTCTCGCCGAGTCCGTAAGCATCGGGCGCCGTCACGTCCTTATCCACCTCGGCGACAGAGTTCTTGGGATACACGTGTACGTCCGTGATCCAACCCTTGGTTGCTTCATCTGGCAGCGGGATCGTGACCACAAACGGTGCAGCCTTGTGCACGATGTTGCCGCCCGTCATGTCGAGCTCGGTGACGAGGTATGCGCCGATCGGGAGCGTCAGCGGCCCGACCACTCCGCCCGCGGTCTCCGCGTTCGCCACTTCGACCAGATTCGCGGCGGGGATCGACGCCGGGTTTGCAGCGTATGCGTTGGCTTGGTCCCACCCGGCGTTCGTGGTGAGGTCGACATTGGTGATCCGTTCGACCTTGAACGGAACATCGTTCATGGCTTCCCAGTCGGTCGGCACCGGATCCAGCGGATTGCCCGTAGCATCCGGAGTCTCTCCCGCTGGCTGCTCGTACTTGTGGATCGTCAACTTCCCGTTTCCAGTAGGCATGTTCGCCGGCGATACTTCTGCCGACGCAGCGGTGCTCCCCGCGACGGCGCCGAAGAGTATCAGCGATGCTGTGCCGATGACGGCCAGCACCTTTCGCACTCCGCTCCCGCGATCTTGGTGTCTCATTATTGTCTTCCTCTCATCGAGTGCTCGTCGCTGAGCGCTCCTGATGCTTGCGTTGTGTGGTCTTTCACGGCGCTGCCTGTCGTGTGGCACGTCAGAGAATCGGGACTTGTGGATCATGCAACCCCTGACTTCCGACGCGTGCGGATCCACCAGTACCCGGCCGCGGCGAGCGCGACGATCCCGATGCCCAATCCGGTGAAGAGGTCGGTGCTGAGACCCCCGGTCATCGGCAATTCGACCGGTGCTTGCTGCGCATTCGTCTGGTCGCCCTTGTCGATGACTGTTCCCGCGTTCCCGTAAGTGACGGTGAAGGTGAAGGAGGCGTCCGCGACGTACCCCGGAGGGGCTTTCGTCTCGGTCACCGTGTAGCTTCCCCAGTGGAGGTCTTCCAACAAGAACTTGCCCGCGTCAGGATCCTGGTCGGAGCCTTCGCAGTCCGCCGCAGTTTCTTCGACGCAGTCCACGATCGTGGTCTCCGTGGTATCGGGGCTCGGCCCGACGATCTTCCACTCCGAGCCTTCGAGCAGCTCATCCGTGACCGCGGCAACCTTGTTCCACTTCACTGAGCCCGGTTTGTCGGAGTTCGTGATGGTGCAGGTTAGGTTGCCACCGATCGGTACCGTGACCGTGTCGCCGTCCATTTGAGCTGCGGTATCACCGTCGAGGCAGACCCAGTTGCTGGGGATGTACCCGTCCGGCCCTGACTCACTCAGCTCATATGCTCCGGGCGACACCGTACGGTTCGTGACCGCAGCCTGCCCGGTCGTCCCGCTGATCGGTGTTGTCGGGCCGCCCGCCGTGAGCGTCCACTCGCTCGTATCCTCCGGCGCACCGTATGAGACATCGAAGTCCTTGACCAGCGTGAGCTTCGCGTCGCAGGTCACGGTGTTCGTGATCGTCACCGTATTCGGGTCTGGCGAGACGGTCAGCGTGTGCTCAAATGCGAGCTCATGGGTTGCGCTCAGCCCGTTGACTGAGGTCACCTCGCTCGAATCGAGGCGGCACCCGTCACTGCCTGGCGTGTAGGTCTCATCGATGCTGACCTCCGCACCTACGCTGTACTCATAGCTCGTACCGAACTGCGGGTTCTGCACCCCCGACGGCGCGGGCGTCAACGTCAACGCTGCGGTTCCCGCCTCAGTCGGTTGATTGCCGTCCGTGTAGATCTGGCCATCCACCACCCATGTCTTCGTGACAGTGAGGTCAACCGGGGGCGGCAGTTCCTTGTTCTTCACGACGCACGAGATGTTGTCGCCGACGCCGAACGATGAGACGGTCCAACTGTTGCCGCTCTGAGTGATCGGAACGTCCGTCGACCCTCGGTTCCGACAGGTGATGTCATCGAGGCTCCATCCCGACCTCGGAGTCTCTGCGATCGTGACCCCTGCGGTGTGGGTCTCATCGGTGAAGTTGTGCACCCACTCGACGGCGGTTGCGTTGCCCTGAACCGTAGTCTGCGTTGCAGCTCCGTTCAGGGTCCCGGGAGCGTCAGCCGGAGTCTTCGTCGCAGTGAAGGCCCATCCACCGGCCACCTGACGTTCCGGGCCATTGAACGGAATCTCCGTCTTCGTGACAGTAATCGGCACCTGACAGGTCAGGGTCTGAGCGATCGAACGGAGCCTGCTCTCCAGCTCGGTCCAGTCCGCTGTGAAGTAGTCCTGATTCAGGTTCGTTCCCGAAATCGCCTGAAGGTTCGTCTCCGACCCACCGGGTAGCACGACGCCGACTGCCCAGACCGGTACGTCACCGTTCTTGACCGCGTTGGCCGACAGCACCGCGTTCTCGACGTGGAAGACACGTACGGAGTCTGCCTGCGAAGTTGCCGCGCTCTGCGTGGGAGCCCCGTCCGTGACCATCAGCACCACGTCATAGTTCTGTTCACTCGCCACTCTGAGGGCCGCATCCCAGTTCGTTGCGGCCGAATAGTTGCTGGTGTTGCTGAGATAGCTATGCAGGGCGTTCGCAACCGAGCTGCCCGCTGTTCCGCTCAGTGTCGGGCGCAGCGCGGCCTGACTGTTGAACGTGATCGTGCCGATATTCACGAGGTCGCCCGGTGTACTCAAGTTGTTCACGAGGGATCGCACAGCGTGTGCGTAGGCCACCGATTCCGAGGCATCGATCGAGGAAGAAAGGTCGAGCACGAGGCCGATGTTCAACCCCCCAGTACATGACACCTCAAGATCGGGGTTTGTGATCGCGTTGACTGTCTTCCCAATACTCGATAGTGCGGTGTTGCCCTGCACGCTCGAGCGCGGCACGTTCACCGTGGCGCCGAGACTCACATTGCCAGTGCTTCCCGGGTAGGCCTGGTTCGTAAGTGCTCCGGTCGCCGAGCCCGTGGCGATGTGCTCGAGCGCCCAGGTGCCATTACCGGCCCCTGGGTCTGTTTCGACAACCCCGTACGTCTGGTTATGCGCCGCATTCGTGCCGAGCGTGATCGTGCAGGTAGTAGCCGGTGCAGCGCCGATGGTGCAGGTCGCCCAATCGCCGCTCACCGGCGCACCGGGAGCTCCGCCCTGATTCGTGTAGAGCTGGAACGTGGCGCCCTCGACCCGGTCCGTTGACCCGCGCAGGACTTCCTTGTGTACGACGATCTTGCCGCAGTTCGAGGGCGGATCCACACTGACCGGAGCCACCCAAGCCTGAATGTTCCTGTTGCCCGTCCACGAGCGTATGTATCCGGTCGATCCGAGTGTTGATGGGCAGCCCTGGTTTCCAGACAGGTTCTGGGGGATCTGCATATTCAGCACCATCGTGAACCCACCGTCGTCGGAGGTCAGCGCATTCGACACAGTCGTGCAGGTTCCCGGATAGTTCGCCTGGCTTGTGTAGATGCATCGCTGAGTGGTGTAGTTCTGCTGATTGCTGTTCTCGATGATGACGACCATGCCACCCGCTGAACGGTCAGGTTGCGGAACGAGCGTGCTGCCTGAACTCGCCCCCCAGCGCTCGGGTGCGACGGTGTACTCGATCGACCACCCCTTTGCGCCTGTCGCGCTCGGGCGCGTCCAGGTCGCCTGCAGCGTGTAGGTGTTTCCTGACTGCACATACTGCGACGAGAAGTCGTTGATCTTCGTGGCTTCTGCAGGGTCACCGGACGAATACCACGTTGTCGGATTACTGTCATCAGAATCGGCGTGGTAGGCCCCAGTCGGGTCAGCACCGGGTGGTGCTGCGAGGATCCCGAACCCGAGATCTTCGGTCTGTGCACTGAGAGGTTCCGACTTCTGAGCAGTTTCCGAAGCCTCTGATGAGGTGGACTCCGATGACGCCTCTCTCGACAGTTCGACCGCGTCGACCTTCTGACCTTCGGAGGTGGTGGCAGCGATCTCGGTCCAGACGTCGTCATCGGTCGTGAACCCTTCGGGCACCTCCGTGGGCCGTATCCGCGCGGTGTCATCCTCGACGATGTCGTGCGTGCGATCCGCATTATCGTCGTCGGTGAGAGTGGTCACCAGGAAGTGACCGAGGCGATCATCCTCATCGTCACCCTTGTACCCTTCCTGTCCGGTGTTGTCCGTCACGGTGGTGGTCAGCGCGCTCACCCACTGGCTGTCCTCGCCGTCATCGGCCATCGCATCGTCACGGGGGCCCTGTACACGCAGCGTCACCCCTGGCTGCACTGCACCCCCACTGTCGGTGACCGCCCAGCGCAGATACGGCAGCTCCGGCTTCTTGTCCTTTGCCGCTGCATCTTCTTCTGTGCTGGCGGTGTCGGACTTGTCCGCCTCGCCAGCCGAACCATTGCCTTCTGCAGGCGTGGGAGCTGCCGGACCGCTTTCCGTGCTTGGAGTCGGCTCCGCCACAGGCGCCGGATTCGGGGCCGGCTCAGGAACAGGAGCCGGGTTGGGTGCGGGGTCCGGGGCGGGATCGGGTGCGGGCTTCTTCGCCGGTGCGGGGTCAGGATCCTGCCGGAGCGCAGCTTCCTGCGCGTTCTGGGCGGCCTGACCGCCGGCACCCTCCTGTACCCCACTGTCAACGCCGCCTTCGGCGAGCGCCGGACTTACACCGAGGAACACCATAGATGCCGCCGCGAGCAGGGCGAGAAAGCTGTCCCGTCCCCGACTCAGGCATGCGCCTCGTGAAACTCGTCGTGATCGACGAGATCCATCACCCTCTGCGAATGTGTGTGACCGCGAGTTTCTGCTCTGCGGCGCCTGTGGCGTCTTCATTGGTTCCTCGTCCCGGCTTCAGGTCATCCGAGGATTGTTGCGTTGACCCTCGCTCTCATCCCTTCGACGGTTGCGAATGCCTCGCCACAAAGTCCCCCGTGTGTGTTCGCCACATTAGGAATTGGCAAGGCTGCACACATCAGGGTGAATTACGTAGTTTCGCATCATGTGACGAATTAGATGCTCGCTGGTGGGGGTGAAGATTCGCAACCGGCCGGTCATACGGTCTGTGCGAGCGGGGTCCACACTTCCTCGTCCTCGTGGGTCGCAACCCGCTCACCTGGCGTGACAGTGCTCTCGGACAACCGATCGACCGCTCAGGAGACGAACCTAAGCTGACGATCATGACGGATCAGCGCACTCCCGCTTGGGCCGCCGGCACCGCCGGCATCGCCTCAGCCGCGCTCGGCACCGGGGCGGGCGAACTCTGCGCCGGATTCTTCGCCGCGCAGTCCGGGCCCTTCACCGTCATCGGCGGATGGATCATCGACCTCGCACCATCCTGGGCGAAAGACTTCATGATCGCGCTCTTCGGCACCGGTGACAAGGCAGTCCTACTCATCTGCATCGGCGTCTGCGTGGCGATCATCGCTGCCGCCACGGGTCTGTGGGAGGCCCGCCGCAGGCACGCGGGAGCGGCCACCGCATTCGCGCTGGGACTGTGCGTCGGGGCTTTGGCGCTCGCACGAGCGGACGCCACGTGGGTCGCGTGGCTCCCGTCGACCGTCGCCGGAGTCGTCTCCGCGCTCGCGCTCGGCCCGCTCGTGCGCAGGGGAGCATCACCTCGTGCAGCGTCCGATGGGGTCGGCGATACGGTCACCGTCCCAGAGCCCACCTCCCAAGCCTCCCGACGCACCTTCCTCGTATTCGCCGGCTCCGCCACGGCAGTCGGCGTGCTCGCGACCATCGGCGGAAATCTACTGCGCGCCGGGGCGGCGGCCGCGACCGCGGTCCGCGATGCGGTCCGCCTTCCCCGCCCGGCGGTACCTGCGCCGTCGCTCCCCGTCGGAGCAGAGCTCGGCGTTGACGGCGTCGCCCCGCTCATTACCCCGAACCACGACTTCTACCGCATCGACACGGCGCTGACGATCCCGAATATCGATCCGGCGAACTGGGAGCTGCGCATCCACGGTCTAGTGGAGCAGGAAGTCCGACTCAGCTGGGACGACCTGCTCGCGCTGCCCCTCGAAGAGTCCGTGGCGACCCTCAGCTGCGTCTCGAATGAAGTGGGAGGCGGCCTCGTGGGCAATGCTGTCTGGCTGGGATATCCGATTCGAGACCTGCTCTCCCAGGCGCAACCGCTGCCCGAAGCAGACATGGCGCTCTCTCGCTCGGTCGACGGCTTCACCGCTGGCACGCCACTGGAGGCGCTCACCGATGACCGCAGTGCGCTGCTCGCCGTAGGTATGAACGGCGAACCGCTGCCGCAGCGGCACGGGTTTCCTGTACGCATGGTGGTGCCAGGCCTCTACGGCTACGTCTCGGCGACCAAGTGGGTGGTCGACATCGAAATCACGCGTTTCGATCGGGCGCAGGCCTACTGGACCGACCGGGGTTGGTCGGCACACGGCCCGATCAAGCTCCAGTCGCGAATCGACGTGCCCCGCCTCGGCACCGCATTGCCGGCAGGCGAGACCGTGATCGCCGGTGTCGCATGGCAGCCCGGCACCGGTGTCTCAGCGGTAGAGGTGCGAGTGGACGATCTTCCCTGGCAGCGCGCCGAACTTGCCCAGGCGATCTCTCAAGACACCTGGGTGCAATGGCGGCTGCCGTGGCGCGCCACCCCAGGCACGCATCGCATCACCTGCCGGGCGATCAGCGCGAACGGCGAGGTTCAGACAGCGCAGCGCGCTGCGCCCGCCCCGGATGGGGCCACGGGTTGGCACTCGATCGACGCGAGAGTCGCCCGAGGCTGACAGGTGCGCTGCGCACGGGAGATCCCCCTCGCCTCGAGCCACGCGCACGACAAAGCGGGCAAGATGAGCTCGAGAAACTTTTCCTCCGCCTCGCAACGGAACGAAACTGATGCGGGACTGTACGCCGATATGCAGGCTAGGCTCGGCTCATGAAGGTCGACTGCAGTTCAAGGCCTCTCGATGTGGAGCCGAGAACAGTGTTCGGTTTCCGTACCTCGCCACTGTCCGAGGATTCGGCTTCAGTGACTGAGCGATATGGTGCGTTCATTGTGCTGCACTGAGACGACAAAGTGGTGACGTTTGGCGTGCTCAAAGGAGGCTGTGCGGATATGGCCGCGTCACCGACAGCACGCCCCGGTCGACTCTCGCTGTTCTCCTTGTCTTTGCCTCCCCGTGGTGGGACTATTGGGCATGGGATTCCTTATATACGGGGGAACGCAGGAGTATGAGTTCGAGGACCGTACTCTTGCGCACCTCAAAGCGGCCATCACGATCAAGCTCCGCCGCCAAGAGAGCTTTCTGATGAGCTGGGTGAATCCACCCGAGAAGGGTGCCGGCCGCCTCTCAGTGTGGCTAACGCCCAATGTCCCGCTGATCTTCCGCTTCTCGGGAAGTCGCTCCCCTCAACTCAGCAAGGTCTGGCTCGCAGTGCTCAACGACCTGTCGAACACGCCTCGCGGACTCGTCGTCATCTCTGAGGATGAGGCGAAGAAGCACGCCGTCGAGCAATAACCGGCAAACGAAAGAGTTCTTCATGGGATATCTGCACTACGCGGGCACCGATTCCTTCCACTTCGAGGATCGCCTGCTGACGCACCTGCGCACCGTGATCTTCGCGAAGTTCAACCTACTTGAAAGCCTCGTGTTCACGTGGAACTCCGAAGGTGTTCAGCACAGCCTCTGGCTGCACCCGTCGATTCCGTTGTACTTCGAATTCGGTGACGACGTCACTCCCGACCTCAATCCGGACTGGATCGAGCACCTGCTCGCGCTCGCGAGTTCGCCCGGAGGCCTGCGCTGCGAGCCGGAACCGGGACGGTCGAAGCGCCTCTCGTAGCGCACGCAAAGCTCGCACATTACGTCATGACCGCGGCTTTGTCGACCCCATAAAAACGCCCTCCGAGCGCATGCTAACTTCCTCCCGACAGGGAGCGACCGCTCGGGTCGCACTGCAGAAGGGGGCCCACCATGCGAGAAGACGGCAAAGCGCGGGAGAACGATGAGACCCCGGACCCCGTGGATCGGATCCCCCTCACGAATGATGACGCCCTGGAGCCGCCCATCGATCCCGATAGCAGGGAGCGCCTGAACGAGGAGATCCCCGACGCCCCTCATCCGCCCGGTCGCTACGACGCCGGCACCGGCCAGGGCACCGCTGCGAACCCGCCCCGCGGCGATGACACTCAGGATCGCCCAATCCTTGACGGCTCTACCCAAAGTCCCATCGCAGAGGCCTCGGTGCCGAATCCGTATCGAGGGCAGGCCGACCCCGCTCTCGTCAGCCGACAACCCGCGCTGAACACGACACGAACGAACCGTTGGCTCTATGCGTCGATGATCGCGGCCACCATCGTTACCATCGCGCTCCTCGTGCTCGCCCGGTGGAACCCGGTCTGGTGCGGAGTGGGGGTCGTGGTGGCGCTAGTCGCGCTGCTGCTGATGCTCATCGTCCGCGCGAGCGGTTTGGGTCGCCGCGCTCGGCTGCGTGTCGAAGCGCTGCTGATGGCAGTGCTCTGGCTAGGCCCGCTCGCCATCATCCTGTGGACCATGATCGGCTCGGCCGACGAGATCTGGGGATAGGCTCTCCACCGGGCCCGCTCACAGCGTGCCCCTGAGCGAACGCGCCGCCTCGATCACTTGTCGGGAGGTGACGGCGAGAAGCGCCGGATCTGGATCGGACGCGAATGCCTCGCCCCGCCGAACGCTCGCATCGGTGAGTACCGTGTGCGGTCCGGGCGGCGGCCCCCATTCCTCGGGCGGCGCCGGCCCGAAAACCACCGCAGACGCGGTGCCATAGGCCGAGGCGAGGTGCGCGGCCCCCGTATCGACCGATACGAGCACTTCGGCATGCGCGATGAGGGCCGCGAACTCCTCCAGATCCGCTTTCCCCGCGAGCACTCGACGAGCGTCGAGGCCGGCCAGTTCCGCGACTCTGAGCGCTCGAGGCACATCCGCTTCACCGCCCGTCAACACGACCTCGCAGCCGTCGGCGGTCATCGCTCGGACCACCTCCGCGAAACGCTCGAGGGGCCAGTGCCTCGACCCGTGATGCGCGCCGATGTGGATGACTGCGGCTCCGTCGATGAGGGGCGACGCTTCGGGCACCGCGATGCTCACGTCATCGGGGTCGGCGGGCGCACCGAACGCCGAGACCAGCCTCGCCCATCGAACGCGCTCGTTGATTCCGTCCACCCAGGGCTCTCCGAAGGCTCCCGGCGCCGTGGCGTGCACGATCCGCACTCGTGCTCCGAGCGCGTCGATGATGCTCCGGCTCTGAGGCCCGTTGCCGTGCAGATTGGCCGCGATATCGACCTCTCCCGGCCGGAAGGGCAGGAGATCGTCCAGCCCCGGTGTCGGCAGCAGTTTGTCGACGACCCCGGTGAGTCTCACGAGCGGTGCGAGCCAGAGAGGCGCGGCGAGCACGAGCCGATGCGACGGGTAGCCGCGCCGCAGTCCCTTGAGCGCGGGCACGGCGACGAGCAGGTCGCCGAGTTTCAGCGCGCGTAGAGCGAGCAGTACGGGTCGTCCCTCTGTCATGTCGGGCAACTCTGCCGGCGAGAGCGCTTCGGGGCACCGGCGTCGCCAAGATCACGACGATCTCGGAGGACTGCCCGGATACGCTGTTCGACGTACGGCTGCGCCCCGGTGTGAACGTCGGTCACGAGTCTTCGTCGGCGTTCCTCGACTCCGCCTGGAGATCCTCGCGGCCGCGGCGAGCGGGCGATGACGAGACATCCTCACCCAGCGCGTCGAGCGCGTCCCTCGGATCCTCCCCCTCGGGCACTTCCACGGCCTGCTCCTCCGCGGGTGTCACCGCCGGATCCGGCTCGTCCCGATGAGTTGTGACGACGAGTTCATCCTCTTCGTTCTTCTCTTCGTTCTGGCCCCATACATTCGCCATCGGTTTCTCCTCACTCGATCGTGCCGCGCCACGCCCCCGTGGCGAAGCCGTTGTTCTCCATCAGACGCGCGAACTCGCGAAGGTCGTCCGCCACCTGAGCATCATCGATCTGCATCGCGGCTCCGACCTGTTCCACGAACCCCTCGGGCTCCCACTCGAGCTGCAGACGCACGCGGGTCTGCTGGTCGTTGAGGCGATGGAAGGTGACCACCCCGGCATTCTTCGGGCCGCTCGTGCTCTTCCACGCGATGCGCTCATCAGGCAGCTGCTCGGTGATCTCAGCTTCGAAACCCCGCTCGACTCCACCGACTCGCACGGCCCAATAGAGGTGCTCGTCGTCGAGCTGACGCACTTCTTCCACGCCCGTCATGAAGGCGGGATACTCCTCGAACTGCGTCCACTGGTCGTAGACGGTACGTACGGGGAGATCGATATCGATGTCATTGCTGACGGTATTCATAGGAGGCCTCCTCCTGCACTTCGGCGAGGCGGAATCGGGTATCAGCCTCGGCTCGGTGCTCTCTCGTGTGATGGGCCTCGACCGGAGATCGGGTTCGCCGGAATCCCGTCGGGGCGTCTCGAGCCTACGAGGCGAGAACGCCGCCGTCTGCGGGGTTGACTTCTCAGGTCGGCAGGGAGACAACCCGAGTACCTCACTCGGATCGAATGATCAGGCCCCGGTTGCTGTAGGACATCTTCATCAGGGTCTCGAGCTGCTCCCGCGACAGTTCAGCCTCGCTCTCTCCCGACAGCTGGAAGCCGATCGGGATCTCCGATGAGATCCAGATGGACGTCGAGGCCGCCTGCTTGGAGGACTTGCAATCCACCCAGGTGAGAGCGAAAGACTCCTTCTTGCGGAGCTTCTCGAAGACCACGAATCGGAGGTGCTCGAGGGTGCGGTCGTCGATCCGCAATCGGAGCGTGTCGTTGTAGATCAGTGTTCCCATGATGCGCCTTCGAATAGCTACCGATACGGACCGGATCGGGGCGCTCGGACCGCCCGCCGTCGACGACCGACCGGGCGCCCCCGTCAGGTCACACTGTAGCCATCAGACCTACCACCCAGAGGGGTGAATCGAAGCCCTGCGGACTCTCCTAAGCTGGGGGGTTCTCGCTCTGTCGTTCGCAGGCGGATCAGCTTCGAGGTGTCGCGCCTTCCGGGAGGATCTCGCCCTCGAGATTCGGTGGAATCATTCCATGCTCCAGGCCCCAGCGAACCGCCTGGGAACGGCGTTCGACACCCATCTTGCGGTAGGCGGAACGGATGTAGGTCTTCACTGAATTGCCCGTGATGTAGAGGCGCGTTGCGATGTCGGAATTGGTGTGGCCTCGCGTGATGAGGGTGACGATCTCGGCCTCGCGCTCGCTCAGGCCCTCGCGCTGTCCCGGCCAGGTCCCGGAGCAAGAGCCCTCCGAGTCTGTTCCCCGCCGTAGTGGAACCACGACCTCACCCGCGGCGACCCGCTCGAGAAGGTCGACCAGTTCCGACGCGCTCAACGACTTGTCGATGTATCCCCGACAACCCTTTTCGAGAGCGCTGTTCACGACGGCCGGGTGCGTATTCCAGCTGTAGACCACAGCCGCGCCGGCCAACGGATCCGAGATGAGCCTCTCGAGCTCTGAATCGGCGAACTGCGACTTGCCGAAGGTGTCGTACAGGGTGAGATCGGAATCGCTGGTGGCCTTTTCGTCGAGGAGGTCCGACTCGACAACTCGGATCCGTCCTTCGAAGGGCGCAAGCATCGCGCGCAGCCCGGCCACCACAATCTCGAAATCATTGAGAAGACGCAATCGAAGCGGGCCTGTGAGGTTCAACACGCGTCTTCCTTCCCTTCCCTCCCTCCGCGGGAGACGGGCTGTTCGCTCTCAAGAGTACGCCGAGTCTCCGCTTCACGCACCCGCTCGATCAGCGCCGCCAGAGCGGCCTTCACGGTCTGCTGCATCACCGCGAGCGGCTCGCCCGCGAAGCGGTGCAGCTCGGCGATCGGCTGCTCACCTGCGATGCTCGTGGCAATGTAGGCGGTGCCCGCCGGCTCTCCTCCCTGCGACTCCGGGCCGCCGACGCCCGTGACACCGACGGCGTAGTCGCTGCCCAGCAGACGAGCTGCCGAGCAGGCCATGGTCTCGGCGGTGGAGGCCGTGACGACCGGACCGTCGGGTGTCTCGAGCAACGAGTGCTTCACCTCCGGGCGGTAGGCGACGATGCCGCCGCAGTACCATTCCCCGGCCGCCTCGCCCGCCGCGAGTGCCGATGCGAGTTGACCGCCCGTCAACGACTCCGCCGTCGCCACGCTGCAGCGACGGCCGCTCACGAGTTCGGCGACTTCACGCACCAAGCCGTCCGTCTGCTCATCCAGGCAGGATTCCACGATCGCCTCCTCTGCTCGTCATCCCAGTAGATCGCACCGCCCCCGGTCCGATCCAGGGCTTGCGCTGCAGTCCTCCGACCCCTACCAGAGCGTGCGCCGGATCGCCCCGACCGACCTCGCGGAGCGCCCAAGTCGCTTCCCCGAATACCGCACCCCGCCGCGCACCCGCAGCGCGATAGCCGCCCAGGCCGTGATCCCGCGCTCGAAGAACCAGACCGGCGCCCAGAGCGCGCTCGTCGCCGGGAACACCTCGCCGCCCGAAGCTCGACGACGGCCGCACTCCGCGACCAGCACCACGGCCGCGATCAGCGATCCGATGCGGGCCGGCCTGCACCTCGCCCAGATGCCGATCGGCAGAATGCAAGCCTCCAGTGCGAGCCGCCACGGCTGCGCCCAACTGTCGTACGCCTGACGCACCCGCTGCTCCCAGAAGCGTCGCGCCGAAGGAGGAAGGCGGGCGACGTAGATGTCCGGGCGATTGCGCACGATCCCGCCCGCCGCGATGATCGTCCTCTCCATCTCGAGGTTCTCGAACAGAACATCGGCGCTGTAGCCGCCGGCAGACTCGAGCCGGGATCGGCGGACGCCGTAGGTTCCCGGATAGTCTGCGGCGAGCGCTCGATTGACGAGAATGCGACCGGTGTCCCAGCGCGCGTGCCAGGGCAGGGGGTCGAAGAAGTTCTGGGGCTTCACGAGGTCGGCCCCATGGAGACCCGCCACCACGGCGGCGAGCGCAGCGCGGTGGTAGCGCACGTCGTCGTCGGCGAGCACCACCGCGTCGTGCCGCGCGACGGCGAGGCCGGTGAGCACGCCGCTCACCTTGCCGTTCGCCCCGGGCGGGGCGTCCACCGGTATGTGGCGCACGAACTCACCCCAGGCGCGGTCATGCGCGCCGAAGACATCCTGATCCGAGCCGTCGACCACTGTCACGTCGACCCACGTGCTCAGCGCGCGCAAATAGGCGGTGAGTTCGGGGAGCTCCTCGTCCGATTCCCAGCGGAGGGGCAGGACGTACTCGGCCCGGAGTCTGTCGGGCATCAGGATCCCTCTTCCGTGCGGAAACCGGCCGGCTTGTGGGTGCCATCGCAGAACGGCTTGATGCTCGACAGCCCGCATCGGCAGAGTGCAATCGTCCGCCGCTTCCGGGGAATCGGCTTGCCATCGGCCGTACGCAGATCGACGTCTCCGCGGATCAGGAGTGGTCCGTCGGGACAGGGTGTGATGCTGGGCCGCTCGTCGCTCATAACGCGCTCCGATTGCGCAAGGAGGTCTCGCCCCGCGACCAGGCCCCCATCATGTGCTCCGCGGCCCAGTCGTCGACGGCGAGGCAGGCCGCGGCCCCGAACATGATGTCGGGGACGAGATCGGGACGGTCCTCGGCGAGCGAACCCGCGAGATCCCTCGCGGCGATCTGCTCGTGCACCGCATCGGCCTCGACGTGCTCGTCGAAATAGTCGGTGACGTCCTGGCCATATCCCAGACGCCGGAAGCCGTCGCCGTACATGCGGTTCGGAATCGAGGAGGTCATCTCGAAGGCGGCGAGATGACCGACGATTGCGCCCACGAGGCGGCGGTTGAGACCGAACATCGACATCATGTTGACGGAGGCGAGCGTGATCGCCGGAACATCATCGACATAGGCGCCGTAGGCGTCCTCGAGACCGGCACCTCGCATCGTCGCCGCGAAGATCTCCGCGTGGATGCGCTCCGGGCGGCCGCCGCCGTACTCGTCCGACTGGATCTCGACGAGCGCGCCCTTGGGCCTCCCGCGCAGGCGCGGGATCGCCCAGGAGTGGGGATCCGCCTCCCGCAGCGTATAGATGGAGCGCTGGATCAAGAACTCGCGCGCCTCCTCGAGCGTCGCCCGCCTGGCGAGATATCGCGACAGGCCGGGCCCGGAGTCGGCCTCCGTCAGGTCGAAGAGCGTTCGGGCGACGGTGTCGGACTTGGGCTCGGGAAGGTCGGGAACCGGGATGCGGTCGCGCAGATCCTGCTCGAAGACCGCCTCGATCGAGCGCCGTGTCTCGATGAGCCCCGTGTCCCACTCAAGCTCCGCGTCGAGCCGGCCGAAGGATCCGTACGACGATGCGTACAGCGCGAAGAGCGCGAGCTGCAGGTCGTCGTCTCTCACGACATCGCCCGACTGCTCGATGGTGCGCTGGGCGAGCACGACGAGGGTATGTCCGGGCGTATCTCCGGTTCCCTGGAGTCTGCCCAGCACGGCTTCGCTCAACGCCCCGCGAGGCGACATCGTCGCGACGGGGTCGGGCGAGAGGGCGGGAATGTTCACTGCGGTCTCCGATCGTTGACCTCCTCATAGTGACTCTCCGCTTGCTGTGGGCAGTAGGCCTTGACGAGGGGACGGTGTTCGGATAGCGCGCTGAGCGCCTTGCGAAAATACGCGATGCGGTCGGAGATGTCCAGGCCCTGTGTTGACCGCCTCTGGATGCGGAAGATGGGTGCATCAAGGTCGTCCTCGATCGGGCGCGATGAGACGCCGCGGGAAGAGAACTGCTTCACGATGTCCACCGAGCAGAAGATGAGATCCCGCTGACCGGGCGGACCCCACAAGGAGAGTTCTGATGCGTGTAGTAGTCGTCGGTGCGACCGGCAATACCGGTACGACCACGCTCAGGGCGTTGGCCGCCACGCCCGAGGTGACCTCGGTGCTCGGCATCGCCCGGCGCATGCCAGACACCGACGCGATGCCCTACTCGCTCTGCGAGTGGAGCGCGATCGACATCGCGGCGGCCTCCGAGGAGGAGGAAGCCGTGGCGCGCCTGCGCGAGGCCTTCGGCGACGCAGAGGCCGTGATCCACCTCGCCTGGCTTGTGCAGCCGAACTCGCAGCGCGACCTGCTGCGACGCGTCAACGTCGAGGGAACAGCGCGCGTTGCCCGGGCGGCTGCAGAAGCCGGCGTGAAGCATCTCATCGCGGCGTCATCGGTGGGCGCGTACTCCCCCGACCCGGAGCAGAGCCGTCGTGATGAGAGTTGGCCGGTCCAGGGCGTGCAGACGTCCCACTACAGCGTCGACAAGGCGGCGCAGGAGCGGCTGCTCGACGAGTTCGCGGCTTCGCACCCCGAAATGGTCGTCACCAGGCTTCGCCCGGCCCTCGTGTTCCAAGCCGACGCCGCCTCCGAGGTGCAGCGCTACTTCCTGGGCGAGCGGATGCCAGTCCAGGCGCTGGGCTCGGGTGCGCTTCCCACGTTGCCTCTGCCGAAGGGCCTGCGAGGCGTGCAGGCCGTGCACGCGGACGACCTCGGCCGTGCGTATGCGGCCGCCGTCTTGAAGCGCGCACCAGGGGCGTTCAACATCTGCGCCGATGACGTGCTCGGCCCGCAGGATCTCGCGGACATCCTCGATCACGGCCGCTACCTCGAACTGCCCACGCGGGTGGTTCGAGCCTTTCTCTCGGGCGGGCACAAGACCGGTCTCGTCGCCGCGAATGCGGGCTGGGTCGACCTCGCGGTCTCCGCACCTCTGATGGACAACGGCCGCGCCAAAGCGGAGCTCGGCTGGGAGCCGAAACGGTCTGCGGCGGAGGCCTTGCGCGAGCTGGTCGAGGGTCTGGTCGAGGGACGCGGCGCCTCCTCGGTGCCGTTGCGCCCGCGCAGCATCGAGCCTCTCGACGAGACCGGCGCCGCAGGCCACGAGGTCCCATCAGAGGCGGGGTATGTCTCGGAGAACCTCGATTCCGAGCTTCTCGAGCTCTATCTCTCCGACCACCTCACGGGCGCGACGGCCGGCGTGGAGCGCTTCGAGCGCATGTCCGAGGCCTACATCGACACCCCGGTGTACGCGCGCCTTTCGGAGCTCACGCAGGAGGTGCGCTGGGAGCGGGCCTTCCTGAACGAGCTCATAGACGATCTCGGCCTCCGGCAGCGGTCGTACCGGCAGGCGGTCGCCTGGGCCGGAGAGCGCCTCGGACGCCTGAAGAGCAACGGCCGACTGCTGACCCGCTCGCCGTTGAGCCTCCTGATCGAGTCCGAGCTGATGCGCAGCGCGGTGGTGGGCAAGCTGGGCCTGTGGCAAACGCTCGCGACCAATGCCGAGGATCTGAACCTGGACGCGCAGCTCTTCGAAGACCTCTCCGACGGGGCACGGCGTCAGCTCGCATCGCTCGACGAGGTCCACCTCTACGCACGCTCGCACGCGCTGCGGAGCGGCTACGAATTGTCAGGCGGTGCGGAGGCGTCCGAGAAGTCCCCTGCCGATGCCGCCGCGATGGCGGACACTGCGGGGTTCGAGAAGACTCCCACCGACATCGCAGAGAAACCGGGAACGGACGAGGTCTCGCGCGAGCACGCCGACGCGCTCGCCGATGAATGGGGAGAAGAGTCCTTCCCGGCCAGCGATCCTCCCGCGCACTACTGAGCAGCTTCCGTTCGGACGATGCCGCCCATACGCCTGCCCGGAGCGGCGCGCAAGCCCCTCCTGCGGAGCGGAGGCGATCAGTAGTGTCGTGCGCACGACCGCCACCACGGCTCGGCGAAGGAGGACTCATCATGGACGCTCAGCACCCCGACGGCATCCCGCAGATCCCGCAACCGGACGAGGGCGGCACTCCGCGCTCCGGCCGGGGCGAGCGCAGTACGACCGCGACCGCTCCCGACTCCGTCGAGAAGTCGGTGTACGAGGAGGCGGAGCATGCGGGCACCCGCGGAACCGACGCCGCCGATCCGCCCAACGCGGCGGGCAAGTCGCCGGATGGCCAGGCTACTGATCCCGCCGAGACGGCCTCGCACCTCGACCCGGACGAGGCCGCCCGAGTGCGCGAGACCCGCGAGGAGGCGCGCAGGGTGCAGAGGGTCCGCGATCAGCAGTTCGACGACGGCAAGCGCACGTCGACCACAGGCACCTACTGAGGACTGAGTGGCCGGCAGCCGCCGAATGCGCCCCTCGATGCGGTACGGGAGGTCCACCTCGCGAGCTCCCTCGCCTTCTATCCAAATGCTGACCAAGACACGCTCTTCATCCTTGCGACTGCGGTCAGTTCTCACCTGGGTGCGCGATGCGGCGGTGCGCATGCGCGACCAGGGCCAGGTGTTCCACGTCGAGGCATTCGTGCAACCCTGTCGACCTCACGTCTCGCTCCGACGCATGGAGGAGGCGTCCGAGGGCATTACACGCCTGGACTGGAAAGTGCAGGACGTCGTGCTGAGCGTGGCATCGGAGCTTCCGGAGGAGGCCGACCCTGAACGGGTCGCCGCAGCGGACGAGAACACGACGCCCGGATGAACAGGTACGGATGAAGCAGTTTCTGCACCGTGTCGGCACCGCCGCGGTCGCGATGGTGCGGCCGGCGCGACTGCTGGTCGCCCTGAAGATGACGGTCGCCGCGACGACGGCGTGGGTTGTCGGGAACCTGATTCCGGGTGAACTCGACGACTACGCGTACTACGCACCGTTCGGGGCGCTGATCGCGATGACGCCGACGATCATGTCGTCGCTGACTTCGAGCATCAAGGCGCTCATCGGTGTACTCCTGGGGCTGCTCGCTGCGTGGGCGCTCATCTTCATGGGCGTCAACGGCGTTCTCGCAGTGGCCCTGGCCGTCGGCATCAGCACCATGCTCGCCGGGATCCCGGGCCTCGGCACCGGTCGCGACTACATCCCGCTCGCCGCGGTGTTCGCCTTCGTCGTCGGCGGTCCTGACGTGAAAGACTTCTCGTTCGGGTTCGCCGTGCAGTTCGCCCTCGGTGCGGTGCTCGGGATCGCGGTGAACATCATCATCCCGCCGCCGCTGGAGACGGCCACGGCCAAGCACTCGGTTCAGGATCTGCGCAGTCGCGTCGCGGATGTCGTGGAGCGTATCGTCGACGAACTCGGCGACGACACCGGCATCGGCTCGTCGTGGACCGATCTGATCACCGACCTCGAAACCGCGGCGGGCGGAGCACACGATGATCTGCGCCTGGCCCGCCTGAGCCGACGCGGCAACCTCCGCGCCCGTAACTCGCAGGCGCGCGTGGGCGACACGCAATCCGTGCTCACCAGCCTGCAGCGGATCATCAGGCAGCTCCACGAGTTCGCCCAGGCCTTCATCGTCGATGCGCGCGAGGGCGAAGCGCCGGAGCAGGAAGCGGCTCCGCGCATCCCCGAAAGAATCCGGGACAGCCTCGCGATCGCCGGCATGAGCGCCGCCGCCCTCATCCGAGATCCACAGAACCGCGCTGACCGCGGTCAGCGCGAGAGGGCACTCGCGAAGTTGCACGAAGTCGAGAAGAGCTTCGACGGGGACCAGTCGACGGACGTGCACCTCCGGCAACGCGTGTCGGTGGTCGCCTATACCCTGCGTCAGATCATCGCCGAGGCCTGCGCACAGGCATCGGATCAGCAGCGCGATCCTGGGCATCCTTCGTGATCCGCGCGCCTGTGCGCCGCCGTTCCCATCGCGCGAGCAGATAGAGCACGACGCCGACGGCGAGCAGCGCCGCCCCGAACAGCCATACGACGGGGCGCTGCTGCGTGAGCAGCAGGATGCAAGAGGCGATTCCGAGCACCGGGACGAACGTCCAGACGCGGAAGTGCGCGTGCTCGACCTGGTCGCGGCGGAGCACGAGAACGGAAACGTTCGCGCTCAGGAACACGAAGAGCAGGAGCAGCACCACCGTCTCGGCGAGCGTCGTCAGGTCGCCGACGAGAGTGAGCATCACGGCGACCAGCGTCGTGGCGACGATGGCTACCCAGGGCGACTTCCGCCGGGGGAGCACGCGGGCCAGCGCCTGGGGCAGGAGGTTCTGCTCGGCCATCCCGTACGCCAAGCGGCTCGCCATGATCATCGTGAGCAGCGCGCCGTTCGCCACCGCGATGAGGGCGATGAGGCTGAACAGCCACGACGGCACGCTGACGCCGGTCGCCTCGACCACCGCCAGCAGCGGCCCGCTGGACTCCTGCAGCTCATCCAGGGGAACGGCCGAGGCGCTGGCAAGGCCCACGAGCACGTAGACGACGCCCGCGGCGGCGAGAGCGGCGAACAGCGCCCTCGGATACGTCTTCGTCGGCGCCTTGACCTCTTCGATCACGTTGGCGGACGTCTCGAATCCAACGAACGAGTAGTAGGCGACGACCGCGCCCGCGAGCACCGCCGCTCCGACGCCAGTTCCTTCCGGAGCCTGCAGGACGCGCGCCGTGTCGCCGCCTCCGCCTGCGACGAAGATCCCCACCACGACGATGACGATGACCAGACCGCTCACCTCGATCGCCGTCATCACGAGATTCGCGCCCAGCGACTCACGGATCCCGCGCGCGTTCAGCGCCGCGACGAGGGCGAGGAAGGCGATCGCAACCGGTGTCACGGGCAACTCCACGAAGGTTCCGAAGTACTCTCCGGCGAACGCGATCGAGAGCCCCGCGGCGCTGGTCACCCCGGCGGCCAGCATGCAGAACCCCACGAGGAAGGACACGAGGGGGCTGCGGAAGGCCCGCTCCGCGAACACCGCCGCCCCACCCGCTCGCGGATATTTCGTGACCAGCTCCGCGTAGGAGCCCGCCGTCAGCATCGCCAGCAGCAGAGCCAGCAGCAGCGGCGCCCAGAGGAGCCCGCCCACCTTCTCGGAGAGCACGCCCATCAGCGCGTAGACGCCCGCGCCAAGGACGTCGCCGAGGATGAACGCGAACAGCAGGGGACCGGTGATGGCGCGCCTCAGGCGCTCAGGGGGTTGCGTATCGGTCGTCATGGTCGAACATCGAACCCCCATGTCACGACCGCCGACAAGGGGATTGACAGTCGCACGCGTCTCCGGTTCGTGCCGTACGGTCGCGCAGGGCGGTGCCCATACCCGCTGCGCCCCGAATCCGAAACCCCCTGGCCTGCCGCACACACTGCACCTAGATTCGCCGACATGAGAGATCAGAAGCTGAAGGCACTGGCGCTGAACTGCACGCTGAAGCCCTCGCCCGCCGAATCGAGCACCCAACTGATGGCCGAACTGCTCCTCGACGGACTCCGGGAACGCGGCGTCGACGGCAATGCGATCCGCGTCGTCGATCACAATGTACTGCCAGGCGTCGAGGCCGACATGGGCGAGGGGGATGCTTGGCCCAAACTGCGTCGCCGGGTCCTCGACGCCGACATCCTGGTATTCGTGACGCCGACATGGCTCGGTCAGCCCTCGAGCGTGGCTCAGCGGACGTTGGAGCGCCTGAACGCCGAGCTGAGCGAAACCGACGACGAGGGCCGGCCGATCCTCTTCGACAAAGTGGCGGTCGTCGGCGTCGTCGGCAACGAGGATGGTGCCCACCACATCACCGCAGTGCTCTTCCAGGCGCTGAACGACATCGGCTACACCGTGCCCGCACAGGGTTCGGTCTACTGGAACGGCGAGGCCATGCACAAGACCGACTTCAAGGATCTCGCCGAGACCCCCGACACCGTCAAGTCGTCGATGGAGACCGCGGCGACACATGCCGTGCATCTCGCAGGCAGTCTCCGCGACGGTGGCTACCCGTCACCTCGCTAGCGCCATATCCTCGGCGCGAGCGTCCCGGCGACGACAACGAGATCCGGACAAGAACAGTCCGGTCGATCTCAATGGTTCAGTCGCGGAGCTGAACCGTAGCAGCAGGGGATGGTTGCGGTACCCCGAGAGAAGACCGACACTGCGCTTCCCAAAGCCATCCCGAACGAGAGACAGGCACCGGAGTGGCGATCCCGCACCGACGCAGTCGACCGCAATGGGAAACTCTCCCTCAGATACGCCGGTGGACTCCGTCACCTGGGCGTCGGGCGCGCGCATGCCGGTGTTTAGACCTGATCGGGTGTCAACACGATGAACCCACGAAAAAGTCCCGAGCGCGACACCGCTTGTCAACGATGTCGCGACTCAGGACACTCGTGGGCGAGGGGGGACTTGAACTGACCTCGGCCCCCTCGCGCCGCGAATCTCGTAGAGCGTTCTGCCGCATGAAACCGACGATCTACGACATCTGACCTGTGGATAACTCCATCTCGATACCCCGGCCTACAGGTTGTTTAGCACTTTCGTTAGCACTTCTTGCGGCTTGGAGAACCGTGGAACCTCGGTTCGGGCTACACCCTTGGCCGACCTGCTACGAGGCTTCAACTCGCTAGTTCGTATCGGAGCACTCATCATTTGTCTGGTTGACTAGAGCAGACCGGCTTGATGGGCGAGTACGGCGGCCTGTACTCGACGCTCTACGCCGAGGCGTTGAAGCACTTCGCTGACATAGCCTTTAACTGTTGCTTCGGAGAGATACAAGCTGCTGGCGATTCGGGCGTTGTCCTCTCCTCGTGCGATCCCGAGGAGGACTTCGTGTTGACGCGGGGTGAGTCGTGAGACAAGCTCGTGGGCGTCGGCTTGCCTCGTCATCGGACCGGCAGCGTTCTCCAGTAACCAGCGGGCCACGACGGGCGATAATGCCGCACCGCCAGCTTGGACGGTGTGCACCGCGTTGACCAGGTCTTCCGGGGCGCTGGCTTTCGTCACATATCCGTCTACCGACACTTCTACAGCTCGTCGCAGATACTCAGTGTCGGCGAACGTCGTCAACACGACCAGTCGCGCAGGTACCCCTGCCGCGCGCAGGTCTGCGATCGCATCGAGCCCCGATCGGCCCGGCATCCTCACGTCCATCAACACAACGTCACACTGAGCCTTTCGTACCGCGGGAACGATGCCGAGACCGTCTCCGTGTTCGAGGACGACACGGATGCGTGGATCGTTTTCGAGGATCGTGCGCAGGCCCGCTCGGATGAGCGGTTCGTCGTCGATCAGTGCGACACGGATCGCCTGGGAACCGTCGTTGACATTCGGTGCCGGGGTCATGGTGCTGGGATAATCGTCGTCGAGTTCACTTGCCCGTTCGTAAAACAGACTTCGTAGACCTCGGTTCGCTCGAAGGGACTGAAAGTCGACTCGTAGTGGCGGCAGTCCCCTGATCCCACTTGCTGCGGCGGTGCTTCCATCTCCACAATCGGAAGCCGGGAGCGGGCGCTGCTCTCAGATTCCCCGACGGTGATGGCGGCGAAATCTGTGGCGGAAAGGCGGGAGAGCGCAGCCTGACCGAGCACCATGCCCACGGGAATCGCGATCATGAGCGCGGCAGTCGCCACGGGAAGAGCGATGAGCATCCGCCGCGTTCGGCGGCGCCGATGCGCGAGCGCATGTCGAGCTTCGTTCACTCCGGTGGTGGCCTGTAGCGGCAGACTCGCTCGGATATGCCAACCGTCACCACTGGGTCCGGTTTTCAGTGAACCGCCCAACTCTTCGACCTGGGTGCGAAGCCCTCGCAGTCCGCGTCCGCCTGTGGGTGTGATGGTCGGCCCGACCGCGGTATCGACTGCATCGTTCTCCACACCGATGACGACCTCGCCACGGTCGCTTCGGATACGGATGCGGATCGGTGCTCCGGGTGCGTGGCGCAGCGCGTTCGTGCATCCCTCTCGCACCACCGAAATCGCGGTGCTGGTCGTGGTCGACGACGGCGTCAATCCAGCCAGGTTCCTCGCGACCTGAATATCGACCTGCACCGGGGTCTCAGTTTGACGGACAGTATCGGCGATGTGTTCGATACTTTCCTCCAATCCCGAGTCTTCTGCCTCCAGGCTGAGACCGCTGACTGACCGGTTCAGCGCCTCGACGCACTCTGCGATGGAAGCGCGCAACCGTTCGAGATCGGGAGCGAGATGCGTGCCTGCGCGCGTGCGTAGAGCGGCGGCCTCGATCGAAGCGAGCGTGAGGCGATGACCGAGATCATCGTGGATCGTCCGCGAAAGCTCGGCGGCATACTCCGAACGGATACGCTGCTCGGTCTCGACGGCGCGCGATTCTTTCTGCGCTGCGAGTTCCCAACCAAGTTCTGCCTCCTGACGGCGTAACAGCAGCAGACGCCCCGCAAGCACAGCCGCGACGGACACTGGCAGCGAGATCGCGACCCAAACCAAGACATCAGACATGCTTCACATTCTCCCGGCCTTACCTTTCCGCATACACCCCGCCGTTCGGGGGTACTTTGCTATGCGAGGAGGGGCCGGACGGCCCTGCCGCCGCGCGTTCACAAGTTTCTACCGTGAGATACATGAGCAGGACGGTAACGATAGCAACGACGACGCACTCCCGATTCACGCGCACTCGTGTGGCCGCTGCCATTGGCGTGGCCCTCGCGCTCATGGCGCAGATCATGCCTATCCAGGCCGCCTCGGCTGCACCGCAGGAGGACGTCCAGGGATGGCTGGATGAGGTGGTCGCGAGCGGAGTTCCGGCGATCGCCGTCGTCGTCACACACGGGAACGAGATCGCGGTGGAAGCTGGCGCAGGGCAGGTCGACGGTCGCCCGGTCGATGAGCACACATCATTCCGCATCGAGTCGCTCTCGAAATCGTTTACCGCGACCGCGGTCATGCAACTCGTCGAGGAGAAACGGGTTGACCTCGATGTGCCGGTAACGCAGTATCTGCCGGATCTGCGACTCGATGACGAGCGTGCCGAGAGCATCACTGTGCGACAACTCCTGAATCAATCGAGCGGAATCAGCGACGCGACGCTCGGGTTCGACCAATACGCTGCCGGACCGCAGACTCCGCGAGAAGCAGGCGAACTGCTGTCGCGCAGTCGACTTGCCTTCGACCCCGGAACGGATTGGGCCTACTCGAATCCCAACTACTGGATCTGCGCCCAGCTCATCGAAAAAGTCTCCGGCCAAGATCTGGATACCTATCTGCAACAGAACATCCTTAACCCGCTAGGAATGGATGAGACTACGAGTGCGTCCACCAGCGGTCAGGTTCAGGGTGCTCCGGGGCATGCGCAGGCGTTTGGGGCACCGGTTCGAGTCACCGGTCCCGACAGTTGGGTCGCTGGGGCTGGTGGCGTGACATCCACGGCTCACGACCTGGGCATCTGGCTCCGCTTCCAGCACGGTGTGCTGCCCGGTGGTGGGGAGGTGCTGTCCACGGCAATGCGCGACGAGATGCACCGCCGCCAAGCACCGGAAGGGGGCCTGTATGCGCTGGGCTGGTACAGCGGCCCACCAGCTGATGGCGGCGTCGAGCGGGTCTCACACTCCGGTGTCGGCGCCGGGACCGGTGCCTACCAGGGGCTGTTCCCGGGCGAGACCGGCATAGCAGTCCTGCAGGCGAGTTCGGCACCGGATCCCTACGAGATAGCCGCCTCGCTATATGAAGCGTCGTCGACCGGGGAACTCCGGGGCCCGCCATCAGCACCGGGGCCGGGCCGCGACATCGTGATCACCCTCGTCACCATTGCGCTTCTCAGCCTTTGCACGCGAGGGATTGTGCGGAGCGCGCGTTGGGCAAGGCGTCTCGGGAAGATCCGCGCCGCCATCACGGTCGGGATCGGCGCTGTCGTGGCAGCGGTGCTGTTCACAGTTCCCGTATGGGGCTCCGCTATCTTGGGGCGCGCCGCTACCTGGCCCATCCTGTTCGCTGCAGCACCGATCCCCGTCATCGCGGTCCTAGCAGTAGCGGTCGGAGTTGGCCTGCTCACCATCGCGCGACTCGCTCACCTCATCGCCTGTGTTGCGACAGATCAGCATGGTCAGTAAACGGAAAACGTAGAACCCTGCTGTCGATCGCGGCGCAGTCACTCTCCCGTCGATGGCAGCCAAGCCTTGCCTCGTCGATAAGCGCTGAATACTCGCCCAACGCAGCAACGCTTCGCTTTCCCTCCTCCGCTCCGCGCAGGCTCCTCTAACTCATCCCTGTTCTTCTGAATGAACATCTACTCCCACGTCACCCCGACCGACCATGGAGCGGTCGGCTGTGACCCGCTTCGCCGCCCATCTGAGCAAGGGGGTTATAGGCCAGAAGGAGTGGATGGGATCCTGATCTAGCCGCAGGATCACGCGGTAGAACAAGGATCGTTATAGTCCGGCACCCTTAACTGTGCCGACCTCTCTCAACTCGACCGTGTGTCTG
>NZ_JBSGPD010000008.1:0-64250 GCF_053567335.1 Leucobacter sp. GX24907
TTACGGTGGTTATAGCGTCAGGGAAACGCCCGGTTACATTCCGAACCCGGAAGCTAAGGCTGACAGCGCCGATGGTACTGCGAGGGGGACCTCGTGGGAGAGTAGGACACCGCCGGACCTCTTCACAATAATGAGGGGTCGTTCGTATGATTCGATGACGGTTCGCCAATGTTGGCGGACCTGAGAATGATACGGACGGCCCCTTATTCATTTCCCCGGATAATCTGGGGCGAACATAGAGACGACGCCGCAGGAGGCATCATGAACGATCGGCCACGACGCGGCGATTTCGATGGACGCCGCCCCAGACGAGACGGCGACGCAGGTCGCGATCGACGTCGGGGCAGTGATCGCGACTTCCGCGGCGACCGCGAGGGTCGGGATTCCCGTGACGGCCGCGATCATCGCGGAGGCGGGTACCGTGGAGGCCCCCGCCGCGAAGGCGAAGGACGTACCGACCGGCCTCGGCGAGACACCGATCGAAGTGATGAGCCCGGCGCTCGTGGGGACCGGCAGTACCGTGGTGAACGCCAGGATCGGAACTTCCGTGGTGAGCGTCAGGACCGGCAGCACCGTGGTGAATCCCAGACTGGCGGCGATCGCCAGCGTCGCGATGACCGACCCCGTCGTGATGATCGACTGCGTCGGGACGATCGACCGCGTCGGGACGATCGACCGCGTCGGGACGATCGGCCTGGTCGTGATTCGGCCCAGGGCGACAGGCGGGCACATCGTGATGGTGAGTACCGTCGCGATGGAGAGCGTCAGCGTCGTGACGGTCGAGACGGTGGCCGCCGGTATGACGGAGGGGACCGTCGTCAGCGTGGACAGGACGAACGTCCCCGCCGTGGCTTTGAAGGCGACGGTCGAACCGGTCGCGGCGGCACGCGGGGTGGTGGCCGGAGCGATCGCGGCGGTCGCGACCGCGAGTACACGGAAGCCGAACGGCTTCAGCACGAGCTGCGCCCCGTCCGGTCTGAGCACGAGGACCCGGAGATCCCGTATGCGATCCAAGCGAAGGACCTGCATCCAGCAGCGCGCAAGGAGCTGAAGCAGCTCCAGGTCGATCTGCAAGATCGGGTCGCACGGCACCTCGTGATGGTTGCCGCCCTGATCGACGAGGACCCTGAGCTTGCGCATCAGCACGCGATCTCGGCTTCGCGCCGTGCCGGCCGTATCCCGGTGACCCGGGAGACCCTCGCGATCACGGCGTATCGTACTGGTGACTTCGCGCTCGCGTTGCGTGAGCTCCGAACCTATCGACGGTTGACCGGCTCTGCCGATCACCTCGCGCTCATGGTCGACTGTGAGCGTGGTCTCGATCGTCCGGAAAAGGCTATTCAGACCGGACTCGATGCTGATACGAAGCATCTCGACACGGAACAGCGCGTACAGCTTGCCATCGCGATGTCTGGTGCTCGCCTGGATCTCAATCAGACCCAGCAGGCCCTGTACGAGCTGGAGATCCCGGAGCTGAACCCAGACCGAGCCTACTCGTGGAGCCCCGACCTATTCCGCGCCTATGCCGCAGTACTGCAGGACCTCGGTCGTGAGGCAGAAGCGGGAAGTTGGGATGCTCGTGCTGACGAAGCGGAACGCGCGTTGCAGCAGCATTACGGTGTGCACGACGAGCTCGAGGTGTTCGAGGTCTTCGAGGAGCATGAGCCAGAAGCAGCGAGCGAGCAGGCGGCCGCGAGCGGCGATGCCGAAGCAGGCATAGCCGAAGCAGATGCAGCTGAAGCAGATGCAGCTGAAGCAGGCTCGGCTGATGCACGCGCTACCGAGGCCGACCTGACCGAGGTCGATCCTGCCGACGCGATGGCCGTGACTGACGCTGATCTTGCCGAGGTCGATGCGCTTCTCGCCGACTCCGCAGACGACGCTGCAGAGCAGCCGGACGCTGGCTCGAACAAGGAGAACTAGACCATGGCGCTCTTCGGGAGAAAGCCGCTGTTCGGTGCGGCGCCGATCGAGAACCGAGAGCTGCTGCTCGCGGATCTCGATGGTGTGGTCTACCGCGGCCCGAAGGCGATCCCTGGGGCAGTGGAGCGTTTGAATGCGGCCGCCAAGCGGGTGCCGCTCGGCTACATCACCAATAACGCCTCCCGCACCGACGAGGCTGTGGCCGCGCACCTGCGAAGCCTCGGCTTGGAGACTGCGGCCGAGCGCGTCATCACCTCGCCGCAGGCCGCTGTCGCGCTCCTCACCGAGAGCGTTCCTGCGGGGTCAACAGTCCTCGTGATTGGCGGGGATGGGCTGGTCGATGAGCTGCAGAAGGCGGGATTCGTCGTGACGCGCACCGCCGCCGACGATCCGGCGGCGGTGGTACAAGGGTTTGCTCAGCACGTGGGGTGGGAGCATCTCGCGGAGGCATCGTTCGCCCTCGCGGAGCGTCCCGGAGCAGCACCGCTGCCGTGGATCGCCACGAACACTGACTGGACCATTCCCGTTGAGCGGGGGCTGGCCCCGGGAAACGGTACCCTCGTGTCAGCAGTGCACACCGCGGTACAACGGCTCCCCGTCTTCGCCGGTAAGCCGGAGACCCCCATTTTTGAAACCGCGTTCGCTCGGTTCGGCACTCGAAATGCCCTGATGATCGGCGACCGGCTCGACACCGACATGAAGGGTGCTCGGGCAGCCGGGATCGCGTCGCTCCACGTGTTGACCGGTGTGGATCGTCCGAAGCAACTGATCGCAGCGTCGAAGGACATGCGCCCCGACTACATCGTCGCGTCGCTCGAGGAACTCGAACAGCCGTACCCCGAAGTCGAGACGCTGAAGAACGGAAGCGTGCGTGTGGGGAAGTCCAGCGTGCGCATGGACGGGCACGTGGTGCAGGTCGTCGCGGAAGGCGATGCGCCGCTCGACCTGCTGCGGGCGGGCTGCGCGGCAGTCTGGCAGTCGGGACTCGCGATCTACGGCTTGCAAGTTCCCGAGATCCTGCTCGAAGACCACTGGCGGGTCGAGTACTAGCGTCCCGCTTCGTCGGCGGTGCAGGCTACGCTTGGGGCATGGACGAGACGGCTGCAGAGCACGCGCGCGGAGCTGAAACGAATTCCGTTCCGTCGACGGCTGGAGACGAGACGAAAGACGACGGGGCGACCGGCACTGGTCTGACTGGCGGCGGTCCAGCTGACGAGCTCATCAGCACGGTGGAGCTTGTCGAGAGTCAACCGCTGTACGACCGTGCGCGGGGTTACGAGCAGCTGCATGAGCAGTTGCTCGCGGAGCTGCAGCGCAGCGACGGTACCGACGATGCCCTGCGCTGAACGTTCGGTAGAGGTGGTCTGGAGGGGATCGGCGCATCGTCTCGATCGCGTACTCGTCGACCTCGGCCTCATTCGTTCACGGAGCCAAGCCGCGCAGCGGATAGCGGCGGGTCTGGTATCCGTCGATGGTGAGCTCGTAACGAAAGTGGGGCAGCGGGTTCCCGACGGTGGCCGCGTCGAGCTTCGGAGCGATGGTACCGGGCACTATGTCGGTCGTGCCGCACAGAAGCTCCTCGCAGCTTTAGACGACTTCAGTATTGACCCGACGGGGAGGCGTGCGCTCGACCTCGGCGCCTCGACCGGCGGGTTCACCCAGGTGCTGCTCGAACGCGGTGCTCAGCTGGTGCAGGCTGTCGACGTCGGGCATGGGCAGATGGACGACACGCTGCGACAGGATCCTCGAGTCCGCCTCGTCGAGGGGTGCAATGCGCGAGAACTCAACGCCGACTCCCTGGCCCGGCTGACAGGTGAGGCGGAGCGTCCCGAGCTCGTCGTCGCGGATCTCTCGTTCATCTCGCTCACCTTGATCCTGCCCGCGATCGCCCGCACAGCCGCGCCTGACGCCGATGCCGTGCTGTTGATCAAACCGCAGTTCGAGGTCGGGCGCACCGGTATTCAAGAGGGAATCGTCACCGATCCGTCGTTGCGTGCGGAGGCGATCCGCACGGTGCTGCAGTCGGCAGTAGCGTGCGGGTATCGAGCCGCGGGACTCGCCATCTCACCGATCACGGGAGCGGAGGGGAACATCGAGTTCTTGGTGCATCTCGTGCCTGCGACCGCCGCGGATCCGTCAGAATGGGAAGGGCGCATCGAGGCACTGTGCTCGGGAGCGGAGGCACCGGACCCGAGAGAGCCGGCCCCGAACGGAGCGCTGCGCACCGGATCTCCGGGCGTGGAGTACAAGGACGGCGAGGAGAGGAATACGCATGAGCGAGAGACAGATCCTCATCGTCTCGCACACTGCCCGCGATGAGGCAGTGGAAGCGACGCGGGAAGCGATCTCGGCGTTGCTCGCCGCCGAGGTGACTCCGGTCATGAGTCAGGAGGACCGTGAGCAGTTTGCTCCGCATGTGGACCTGTCGATGATCCTCGAGCTCGAGACCGATACCAACCTCGATCGGATCGAGATCGCGATTGTGCTCGGAGGCGACGGTACGATCCTGCGCGCCGCGGAGCTGCTGAGAGGATCGGCCTGTCCCATCGTCGGGGTGAACCTCGGTCATGTCGGTTTTCTTGCCGAGATGGAGAGCCACGACCTCTCGGCGACCATTGAGCAGGTTCTTGCCCGCGACTACACAGTCGAGGAGCGGGTCACGCTCGATGTCCGAGCGGTATTCGAGGGCGAGATCATCGTCGAGACCTGGGCGCTCAACGAGGCCAGCATCGAGAAGCTGAGCCGTATGCTCGAGGTCGCCGTCGGTGTCGATGGTCGTCCCCTGACATCCTTCGGGTGCGACGGCGTCGTGCTCGCCACGCCGACCGGATCTACCGCGTATTCGTTCTCCGCCGGTGGCCCGGTCGTCTGGCCGGGTGTGCAGGCGATGCTTCTCGTACCCATCGCAGCGCACGCACTCTTCAACCGTCCGGTCGTCGTCGGTACGGATTCGGCCCTGCGCGTCGAGATTCTTCCCGAGAGCGTTGGTCTGGGCGTGCTGCGGTGCGACGGACGTCGCCGCTTCGAGGTGCCGGCCGGCACCGTCATCGAGGCGCGCCGCTCTCCACTGTCCGTGCGGCTTGCGAGGCTTGATCCTGCCGTCTTCACCGAACGGTTGGTGCGCAAGTTCCATCTGCCGATCACGGGATGGCGGGGAAGCGCAGCCGGATTCAACGGGGGCGGTCGCCGATGATCGAGGAGCTGCGCATCCGAGATCTCGGCATCATCGCGGATTCGGTGCTCTCGTTGGGGCCCGGCTTCACCGCGATCACCGGTGAGACCGGAGCCGGCAAGACGATGGTGGTCTCGGCGCTCGGTCTGCTGATGGGAGAGCGCAGCGACGCTGGTGCGGTGCGTGCCGGATCCCAGCAGGCGCGTGTGAACGGCATCGTACGGACGGCTGATCCCGACGTCGCTGAGCTCGTCGACGAGGTCGGTGGAGATCTTGACGACGGTGAGCTCGTTCTCGGCCGGACGGTGAATGCCGAGGGACGCAGTCGTGCGAACGTCGGCGGTGCGGCCGCGCCTGTGGGCAGTCTCGCCCGTCTCGCTGAGCGGCTGTTCACCGTGCACGGGCAGTCAGAGCAGCTGCGGCTGCGCAGCTCTGCCGCACAGCGGAACACACTCGACCGCTTCGGTGGTGAGGCGTTGCAGGGGGTGCTCGATGAGTACCGACGCGTCCACGACGAACGCCGGGAGGTTGAGGCACAGGTTGTTGAGCTCACCGAGACTCGCGACGAGCGAGCCGCGGAGGCTGAGCGTCTGCGACGCGAGATCGAAGAGATCTCGGCTGTGGATCCGCAGCCCGGAGAAGAGGTGGAACTCGAGGCGCGCATCCGACTGCTCACCAATGCCGAGGAGCTGCGCGCGGCTACCAGCACGGCTCACGAGGCGCTCGCCACGGATTCGGATGACCCGTTCAGTCGCGACGCCGGATCTCTCGTAGACACTGCGAGGCAGGAGATCGAGCGGGTTGTCGGCCACGATGCGGCGCTCGAAGGCATGCTCGAGTCACTCCGCGCGATCAGTTTTCAGATCGCCGATACTGCGCGAGAGCTCGCAGCCTACTCCGGCGACCTCGATCAGGAAGGGCCGGGCGAACTCGAACGGGCGAATGAGCGTCTCGCGGCACTGAACGGACTCTTCCGCCTCTACGGTGCGACGTCTGAAGAGGTCGTGAAGTGGGCTGGCGAGAGTGCGGTCAGACTTGCCGAGATCGATGGTGACGACGAACGCATCGAGACTTCGGAGGCGCGTCTCTCCGAGCTTCGAAGCTCGGAGCAGTTGCTCGCCGAGCGGCTCACCGGAGCGCGGAGCGACGCTGCAGCCCGACTGTCCGAGCTCGTGACCGCCGAATTGCGGCAGCTGGCGTTGCCCGACGCCTCGTTCCTCGCCGAGCTCGAGCCCACGGAGCTGGGACGTCACGGTGCCGACGAGGTGCGATTCCTGCTTGCACCCCACCCGGGGGCCGTACCGCGACCAGTGGCGAAGAGCGCCTCGGGCGGAGAGCTGTCGCGTGTCATGCTCGCGCTCGAAGTCGTCGTGGCGCAAACCGATCCGGTGCCCACATTCGTATTCGATGAGGTCGATGCCGGCGTCGGAGGTGGAGCAGCCATCGAGATCGGACGGCGTCTCGCCCGCCTGGCCCGGAGTTCGCAGGTGATCGTGGTGACGCACCTCGCGCAGGTCGCCGCATTCGCGAATAACCACTTGCAGATCGTGAAGGACTCATCTGGCGGCTTCACGGAGAGCAGCTGCCGCAGGCTCGACGGAGAGGAGCGGCTCGGTGAGATGGCGCGTCTGCTCTCAGGGCTCAGCGACTCGTCGAGTGCGCTCGAGCATGCCGCTGAGCTGCTGTCGCTCGGCAACGAGGCCTGATTCTCCCGAGCGTCCGAGGCGAGTGCTACTCTCCTGACATGATCAAGATCAGCGGGCTTCGACGTCGTCAGGCCGGAGCTTCCGATAAGCCGCCGGCCGACGCATCCAGCACTGACGCCGAACGCGCCGATTACCTCGACAACCATCCTGACGTGGTGCACGCCGACCCGACGCAGATGGACGCCGAAACTCGCGAGATGTATCGCGATGCGCGCGAGGCTGCCGCCGAGGCGCGGAGTGAGCCCGAGAGCGCGAACCGTCGCGAGTTCGTCGTCCGCGGTCCGTTCCAGCTCGGCTTCACGATCACGCTGGGCGTGCTCGTCGCACTGCTGGTGGGCACGATGATCGGGCAGCTGAGCACGATCATCATGTATGTGGTGGGTGCCCTATTCATCGCCCTCGGGCTCGACCCCGTGGTGCGCTGGTTGGAGCGCAAGGGCATGCGTCGATCATTCGGAATCGCGACGGTGTTCCTCGGCTTCCTCCTGATTATTGCGACCGTACTCGCGATCGTGATCCCGATGATCGCGAACCAGATCACTCTGCTGGTGCGCAGCGCACCGGGGCTCATCGATGATGTGCAGGGCCAGGAGTGGTTCTGGGACCTGCAGGAGAGATTCGGCGAGTTCGTCGACTTCCAGGAGCTGCTGCACATGGGGCAGGGCATCGTGACGAGTCCCGAGAACTGGGCGCAGGTGGCCGGCGGCGTGTGGCAGGCCGGCGTCGGCATCGCAAGTGGCGTCACCGCCAGCATCATCGTCCTGATCCTGAGCCTGTACTTCCTCGCCTCGCTGCGGTCGATCAAGCGGGGCTTCTACTCGCTCACTCCGCGCTCGGGGCGCGGCAAAGTCATGGACATTACCGAGCAGGTCACGAAGTCCGTCGGCGGCTACGTCAACGGCATGGTGATACTCGCACTGATGAACTCGGTGCTCGGCTTCATCATGATGACGATCGTCAGAGTGCCGTTCGCGGGCCTGGTAGCGGTCGGAGTGTTCCTGCTCGCGCTCATCCCGCTCATCGGCTCCGTTGCGGCTACCGTGCTCGTGACAGTGGTGGCCCTCTTCGAATCCCCGCAGGCCGCGATCATCGCCGCTATCTACTACGTGATCTACATGCAGATCGAGGCCTACCTGCTCACGCCGCGGGTCATGAATCGCGTTGTATCGGTTCCCGGCTCATTCGTGGTCATCGGCGCACTGGCCGGTGGCACACTCCTGGGGCTGCTCGGAGCACTCATCTCGATCCCGGTCACGGCGATGGTGCTCATGATCGTGAAGCAGGTCTGGATTCCCAGACAGGAACTCCGCTGAAGAATCGAATGATAGGATCGAAGCCCGTGGAAGCAGATCAGCACGCAGACCGGCCCAAGATCACCAAGCACATCTTCGTGACCGGAGGTGTGGTCTCTTCGCTCGGCAAGGGGCTCACGGCCGCCAGCCTCGGAAACCTGCTGACCGCAAGGGGCCTGCGCGTCGTGATGCAGAAACTCGACCCGTATCTCAACGTTGATCCGGGCACCATGAACCCGTTCGAGCACGGTGAGGTCTTCGTCACCGACGACGGTGCCGAGACCGACCTCGACATCGGCCACTACGAGCGCTTCCTCGGCATCGAACTGTCGCAGGCTGCGAACGTCACCACCGGGCAGATCTACTCCAACGTGATCGCCAAGGAGCGCAGGGGCGACTACCTGGGCGCGACTGTCCAGGTGATCCCGCACATCACCAACGAGATCAAGCGCCGCATGCGGCTGCAGTCCGAAGAAGATCCGCAGCCCGACGTGATCATCACGGAGATCGGTGGCACGGTCGGCGACATCGAATCGCAGCCGTTCCTGGAATCGGCCCGGCAGGTGCGTCACGAACTCGGACGACAGAACGTCATCTTCGTGCACGTCTCGCTCGTGCCCTTCATGGGTGCTTCGGGTGAGCAGAAGACCAAGCCTACTCAGCATTCCGTCGCGACGCTGCGGTCGATCGGTATCCAGCCCGACGCCCTCGTGCTGCGCAGCGACCGCCCCGTCACCGACGACAATCTGCGCAAGATCGCACTGATGTGCGATGTCGACGAAGACGCCGTGGTCAACGCGGTCGACGTGCCGAGCATCTACGACCTCCCGAAGCTCTTCAACGATCAGGGCCTCGACCAGACTGTGGTCGACCACCTGGGCCTTTCGGCACAGTCTGCCGAGGTCGATTGGACCGGGTGGCAGCCGGTGCTCGACTCGGTGCACAACCCGAAGGGTGAGATCACCATCGGTCTTGTCGGCAAGTACATCGACCTGCCCGACGCCTATCTTTCGGTTACCGAGGCGCTCCGTGCCGGCGGCTTCGCGCACGCCACCAAGGTCAATATCAAGTGGGTCGCGTCAGACACCTGCGAAACCCCCGAGGGGGCGCTCGAAGCGCTCGGAGATGTCAACGCGATCTGCGTGCCGGGTGGGTTCGGCATCCGCGGTATCGAAGGCAAGCTCGGTGCCCTGCGTTTTGCTCGCGAGAACGGTATTCCGACGCTCGGCCTCTGCCTCGGCATGCAGTGCATGGTCATCGAGTATGCGCGGAACGTCGCCGGTCTCGCAGATGCCTCCTCGACCGAGTTCGACCCTGAAACCCCGGTCCCCGTCATCGCGACGATGGCCGAGCAGGTTGAGAATGTGACGGGTGGTGGCGATCTGGGGGGCACGATGCGTCTCGGTCTGTACGAGGCCGTGCTCGCGGACGGATCACTGGCCGCCGAGCTTTACGGAGCCGGCACGGCGAGCGAGCGCCACCGGCATCGCTACGAAGTGAACAACCGCTACCGTGATCAGATCGGGGCGGCTGGGCTCTCCTTCTCGGGCACCAGCCCCGACGGCGAGCTTGTCGAGTACGTCGAGCTGCCGCGCGACATCCACCCGTTCTACATCGCCACCCAGGCGCACCCTGAGCTGCGATCGCGTCCCGGCCGCCCGCACCCGCTCTTCGCGGGCCTGGCTGCGGCGGCTATCGAACGCCGCGAAGCCACCCGGCTGTTCGACGCCTGAGGCACCGATGACGACCGACTCGTCGACCGACGTGCCTCTCGCGGATGAGTTCGCTCCGGAGATCCGCATACTCGAGAGCGAGCTCGTGCACCGCGGGCACGTGTGGGACGTGCGGAGCGACCGCTTCGAATTCGGCGACCAGGTGCTCACTCGAGATTACGTCGACCACACCGGCGCAGTCGGCGTGCTGGTGCTCGATGACGACGAACGCGTGTTGCTGCTACGCCAGTACCGGCACGCGATTGCGCACCGCGACTGGGAGATTCCCGCAGGGCTCATGGATCTGCCTGATGAGCCGGGCCTCGCCGCCGCACAGCGCGAACTCGCGGAAGAGGCCGACTTGCAGGCGGAGCACTGGCACCTGCTGCTCGACACATATACCTCACCGGGCGGCATGAGTGAGACGCTTCGCATCTTCCTCGCCCGCGGGCTCAGCCCCGTCGAGCATGACTTCGTGCGCGATGGTGAGGAGGCGGAGATGGTCTCCCGCTGGGTGCCGCTCTCCGAAGCCGTCGAGGCGGCGCTCGACGGCCGGGTCCAGAACGGCGTCACGACGAACGCTCTGCTCGCTGCGGAGGCCGCTCGCGCTCGCGGATGGAAGACGCTCCGCGATCCGGAAACCCCCTGGGACCGTCGCGCACTGACCCGCGGGTTGCGGTCGGAATGACCGCGCAACCGCAGCTCGCGCCCCGTGGAGGGATCGAGCGTTTCCTGCGGCACATCGCGATCGAACGCGGACTCTCGCCCAACAGTCGAGACGCCTACCGTCGTGACCTGGAGGCCTACGAGGCCTGGCTCGAACAGAGCGGAATCGACGACCTCGCAACGGTCTCCCCGCAGCACCTCTCGGAGTATGTAGCCCACCTCGGCGCCCCTAAGGAGGGACGAGCGCTCTCGCACGCCTCAATCACACGTCGCATCTCGACCGTACGGGGCATGCACCGATTTCTCTACGACGAAGGTCTGCTGCCCGACTATGCGGCCAGAGGCGTACGAACTCCGAAGCTCTCACAACGGCTGCCGAAGGCACTCTCCGTCGAAGAAGTCGAAGCATTGCTGCATGCCGCGGATTCGGCCGGCGCAGACACGCCAGTTGCGCTGCGAGACCGTGCCCTGCTCGAACTGCTCTACGCCTCGGGGGCGCGTGTCAGCGAGGCCGTGGGGCTCGACGTCGACGACCTGCTGACCGCCGCCGGCGATGCCGGGTCGGATCCGGAGCAGGCGCTCGGCGAGGGTGGATTTCTGCGCGTCACCGGGAAGGGATCGAAGCAGCGGATCGTGCCTTACGGGCGCTTCGCCGGGCAGGCGCTCGCCGCCTACCTCGTGCGAGCCAGACCTCTACTCGTGGCACAGGGACGGGGCACGCCCGCGCTCTTCGTCGGCCCTCGCGGTGGCCGGGTTTCTCGACAGACCGCCTGGCTCATCATCAAGGCCGCGGCTGAACGTGCAGAGCTGGCCGCAGAAGTGTCACCTCACACGCTCCGGCACTCGTTCGCGACCCACCTGCTGCAGGGCGGGGCCGACGTGCGCACCGTGCAGGAGATGCTCGGGCACGCCTCGGTGACGACGACGCAGATCTACACCCGGGTCACTGCAGACACGCTCCGGGAGCACTACCTGATGGCGCACCCCCGCGCCCGGTGAAGCTCGGCGAGGCTCGGTGAGGCTCGGAAACGTGTCAGTGATGCGTTGGCGACTCGCAGCCCTCACTTCAGCAATCTGGAGAGCACTCGGTCGGCAAGAGGCTTTCCCCCGGTCTGGCAGGTCGGGCAGTACTCCAGGGTGGAATCCGAGAAGATCACCTGCCTCACCGTGTCTCCGCAGACCGGACACTCCTCTCCGGCCCGCCCGTGCACTCGCATGCCCGACTTCTTCTCCTGCTTGAGCTCGGCAGCCGCGCGGCCCTCGGCCCGTCCGATCGCCTCCCGCAGCGTCGAGCCGAGTGACTCGTAGAGCCTTGTGATCTCCTCAGGTGACATCGCAGCAGGTTTGAACGGTGACATGCGTGCCGCATGCAAGATCTCGTCCGAGTAGGCGTTCCCGATTCCCGCAATGAGCGACTGGTCCCGAAGCACCCCCTTGATCTGCGCCTTCCCGGCACCGGCCAGGATGTCGGCGAACGCCTCGACAGTGAACTCGTCATCCAGGGGATCGGGCCCGAGTCTGGCGACGCCCGGCACCTCGGCAGGGTCCGCTACCAGGTAGATCGCCAAGTTCTTTTTCGTCCCGGCCTCGGTGATATCGAGGCAGGCGGGTTGCCCCTCATCGTCGGCGGTGTCCCGAGCCAGAACCAGACGGGCGGCGAGTGGACTCTTGCCGGGCCTGACAGGTGTCTTCGGTACCTCATCACGCCACTTGATCCAGCCCGCCCGTGCCAGATGCATGACGAGATGACTGGGGCCGATGCGCAGATCGAGGAACTTCCCGTGCCGATCGACCCCGTCGATGGTCTGTCCATGCAGCTCCGTAGGAGATATCGCCACAGTCTTCAGTGCTGCGAACGCGAACAGGTCGAGGCGCTCGAGCACGCGCCCGCCGGCTCGTCGCCTCAGGTCATCGACCAGGGCGGATACCTCCGGTAACTCGGGCATGGCCACATTATGGCAATTCCTCGCCAGCTGCACGACCCCACACGAGGCCCGGATGGATCAGAGCGATAGGATGGGGGCTCAGAGCGTCGAGAGGAGCACCGAGTGACAGAACAGCAGGTCGAACTCGGCCCGACCGGCAGACCCGAGCGTCTGATTCCCGTGCCCGACGAGCTCGTAGAGCACGGCCCGGCCCGCATTATCGCGATGTGCAATCAAAAGGGCGGCGTCGGGAAGACTACGAGCACCATCAACCTCGCAGCCGCGCTCGCGCGCTACGGACGCAAGGTCCTCGCAGTCGACTTCGACCCGCAGGGCGCGCTCTCGGCAGGTCTCGGCGTACAGGCGCATGATGTTCCCACTATTTACGAACTCATGCTGGGAAGCGTGAAGGATCCGCGAGACGCCATCCAGCCGACCGCTACGCCGCTGCTCGACGTGCTCCCGGCCAACATCGACCTGTCAGCAGCCGAGGTGCACCTGGTCACAGAGGTGGCCCGCGAGCAGATCCTCGCGGGGGTGCTGCGGAAGGTCGCATCCGAATACGATGTGATCCTCGTGGATTGCCAGCCCTCGCTCGGCCTGCTCACCGTGAATGCGCTCACCGCGAGCCACGGGGTGCTGATCCCGCTCGCCTGCGAGTACTTCGCGCTTCGCGGCGTCGCACTCCTGATCGAGACGATTGAGAAGGTCACCGACCGGCTCAACCCGCAACTCGAGCTCGACGGAATTCTTGCGACGATGTACGACGCCCGTACGCTGCACGCCCGCGAAGTGCTCGAACGCGTCGTCGATACCTTCGGCGACAAGGTGTTCGACACCGTGATCAGTCGTACCGTGAAGCTGCCCGATGCGCAGATCGCCGCGCAGCCGATCCTCGAGTATGCCCCATCGAATGCCGCCTCCGAGGCCTATCTGAAGCTCGCCAGGGAGCTCGTGGAGCGCCGGCTCGTCGCCTGAACCAGCCCATGGACCCCACCGACACGGCCGCAGTAGCCGAACCGGGAGCGGAAGGCCCGGGCGACGGCTTCCGTGTGAGCCTCGAGGTGTTCGACGGTCCCTTCGATCTGCTGCTCACGCTCATCGGCAAGCACGAACTCGACATCACCGAGGTCGCGCTGAGCCTCGTCACCGACGAGTTCATCGCCTATTTGGCGACGATCGAGGGCCAGGGCATCGTCGAACTCGACCGTGCCTCGGAGTTCCTCGTCGTCGCCGCAACGCTGCTCGACCTCAAGATCGCGAGTCTGCTGCCACAGGGTGAAGTCGTCGATGCCGAAGACATCGCGCTGCTCGAGGCCAGGGATCTGTTGTTCGCGCGGTTGCTGCAGTACCGGGCGTTCAAGCAGGCCAGTGCATGGTTTCGAGAGCGACTCGAACTCGAGTCCGAGCGGCATCCGCGTCGGGTGCCGCTCGATGAGCGGTTCCGTCGGAGTGCACCGGAACTCGTATGGACGGCGACCGTTCAGGACTTTGCGGCGATCGCAATGCTCGCATTCGCGCCGCGCGAGATTCCGACCGTCGGACTCGACCATCTCCATGCCCCGCTCGTTTCGATTCGGGAGCAGGCAGCGACCGTCGTCGCAACGCTCCGAGGAGGCGGCACGCACTCATTCCGCGAGCTCATCGTGGGAGAATCCGAACGGGGCGTGATTGTGGCCCGATTCCTCGCATTGCTCGAACTGTATCGCCGTTCTGCGGTGAGCTTCGAGCAGCTTGAGCCACTGGGCGAGCTGCTCGTGCGCTGGTCGAGCGAGAACTGGTCTGATGACGAGCTTGCTACCTTGGGGAGCGACTATGACTGAGATTTCAAGTGCGACCCCGGATCTGGCAGATGCCGAAGATACTGCGGAGCAAGCCGACGCGGAACACACCGAGGGTGCTGCGGACCAGCCCGGCGACGGTACTGCGGTGCCCGCGAGCACGGTCGATCGGGTGCGCTCGGAGCACGCACTCGAACAACAGCTCGAGGCGCTTCTGATGATCGCCGAATCGCCCCTGAGCGATGTGGATCTCGCCACCGCGACCGACCGCCCCGTGCGAGAGGTGCGCCGCGCATTGCAGACCCTCACTGCCGACTACAACGGTGAGAGCCTCGGGCCGCGCCGCGGCTTCGAAATACGGGAAGTCGCGAGCGGCTTCCGCTTCTACGTGCGCGAATCGCTTGATCCGCTGATCTCCGATTTCGTGCACCAGCGTTCACCCGCGAGGCTCAGCCAGGCGGCGCTCGAGACCCTCGCGGTCGTGGCGTACCGTCAGCCGATCTCGCGCGGTGCGATTGCGTCCATTCGGGCAGTGAACGTCGACTCGGTGGTGCGCACGCTCGTCGGGCGCGGGCTCATCGTCGAGGCAGGCCATGACCCGGAGACCGGAGCGGTGCTCTACGGAACTGACGAGATGCTGCTCGAACACCTCGGCATTACGAGTCTCGAGGAGTTGCCGCCCATCGCACCGCTGCTCGACGACGGCAGCGCGGGGTTCGAACATGAAGACGCAGGGCGAGGCGGTGGGACCGCGTTGCAGGAAGAGTCGTCTTCTGGGCCTGCGAGCGGCGCACAAGCTGAGGACCTGCAGACGAGCGGTGCACCGCTCAGCACTGAGGAGGCGTGATGAGTGGCGACCGGACGAACGAATCGGGCGGGAGCTTCGGAGGGGCCTTCTCGGTCGATGGAGGATCGGTTGAGATCGACATGGCCGAGTGGGGGTGGCCCGCTGAGCGCACTGCAGACCGCAAGGCGGATCGCGGTCAGGACCGCGGTGAGCATCGCGGCGTGGGGCAGAGCGCCGATCATCCCGATGGTCGGCCTGCGCAGGACACCGGCGTGCGCCTGCAGAAGGCGCTCGCTAACGCGGGAGTCGCCTCGCGCCGTGCGTGTGAATCGCTCATCACCGGTGGACGTGTGACCGTGAACGGCGAGGTGCGGCATGAGCTCGGCAGTCGTATCGATCCAGAAGCGGACGAGGTCAGAGTCGACGGCGTCATCGTGCAGCTCGATGCGACGAAGCGGTACTTCGTTCTCAATAAGCCCCGCGGCGTCGTGTCAACAATGCGCGACGAGAACGGCAGGCCGGATCTCCGCGAGTTCACCGACCAGATCGAAGACCGCCTCTACAACGTCGGACGCCTCGACACCGACACGAGCGGCTTGCTCGTGCTCACGAATGACGGCGATCTGGCACACAAGCTCGCCCACCCGAGCTTCGGCGTGCAGAAGACCTATATCGCGAAGGTGCGCGGCCGGGTGACGGCGGCGGTGATCCAACAGTTGAAGGATGGCGTGCAGCTGAGCGACGGCCCGATCCATGCCGATCGAGCCAAACTGTTGCCGGGCGGGGGCGGATCGTCGCGCTCGCTCGTTGAGATCACGCTGCACTCGGGGAGAAACCGCATCGTGCGACGCATGCTCGCGGAGGTCGGGCATCCGGTCGAAGAGTTGGTTCGGCGACAGTTCGGGCCGCTGCACCTTGGCACGCTGCGTGCGGGAGAGATGCGCGAGCTGGCGCCTGCCGAACGCGGGGCGTTGCTGAGTGCGGCCGAAGACGGAGGTTCCACGGCCGGCGGCGCAGGCTCAGCGGGTTCTGGGAAGTCCGGTGCCGGTAAGTCCGGTGCTGGTAAACCGAGCGCCGGCAAGTCCCGGTCGGGCAAGTCGAGTGCTGGCAAGTCACGTTCTGGCAAGTCGAGTGCTGGCAAGTCACGTTCTGGCAAAGCTCAGACGCAGCGCGACGGCGAGATCACGGCAGGGCGTCCCGGTGACGGCAAGGGGGCTCGCGGAATGCGCGGGGTTGCGGCGCGCGGAAACCCGCACGGTCGCCGCTAGCTCGCGGCACCACGTGCACTCGACCCGTGCTCTCTGCAGGGCCTGCTCCCGGCCGCCGCTCCTGGCACGGCGTGCTCCCGACCGCTGCTTCTAGGCCGTGCCCGCGACCAGCACTCTTTCCTTGCACGCGAGATGAGGATCGTGGTTGGTTCACGGGCGTGAAGGAACCACAAGGCGTATCTCGCCGAAGGTAGGTGGCGGGGCTGGTGGGATCCGGAACGCATGAACCTCCACCCGTAGGGCAAACTGGTACGGGTACTGAACGAAAGGCGGCCTGGCATGAATGAGGGGCTCGCGAGCCGAGTGGATCGGCCGGTCCACATCATCGGGACGGGCCTGCTCGGCGCGAGCGTCGGGCTCGGGCTGCGTGAACGCGGCGTCGAGGTGACGCTCGAAGACCGATCGCCGACGTCAGAGGCGCTCGCCGCCGACTACGGAGCCGGTCGTCGACGGACTGCGAAGGATCCTGCCCCCGCCCTGGTCGTCATCGCCACCCCACCCGATGTCACGGCCGATGTCGTGCAGCGGGCGCTCGAGACTTTCCCCGAAGCCGTCGTCACCGACGTCGCCAGCGTCAAGCTCGAGCCGTTCCTCGAACTGCGTCGCCGTGGCGTCGACCTGACGAACTACGTCGGCTCCCACCCGATGGCAGGGCGTGAGCGGGGCGGTGCGATCATGGCGCGGGCCGACCTGTTCGTCGGACGGCCCTGGGTGATCTGCCGTGACCATGAGACTCCGGCGCAGGCGCTCGCCTTGGTCGAAGCCGTTGCTCTCGATCTCGGCGCCGTGCTGCTCGAGATGACGCCTGAGGAGCACGATCGCTCTGTCGGACTCGTGTCGCACCTGCCGCAGGTCGTGTCGAGCCTGCTGGCCGCCCGCCTCGTTCCAGCGAGCGACGAGGCCATCGGGCTCGCTGGTGCAGGCCTGCGCGACACGACACGAGTAGCCTCGAGCGACCCTGAGCTCTGGGTACAGATTCTCGGAGCGAACAGCGAGCCCGTCGTCGAGCTGCTCGACGCGTTCGGGCGAGACGTCGCCGACCTCGCAGATGCGCTCCGCGATCCTGCCCGAACCGGCGCACGCCGCCGCATCGCCGACCTCCTTGCAGCAGGCAATCGGGGTGTCTCGCGCATTCCCGGTAAGCATGGATCGTCTGAACGGTTCACGACGATCACCGTGATCGTGGACGATCGACCCGGGCAGATCGCCCGTCTGCTCACCGAGCTCGGAGAACTGGGCATTAACATGGAAGACTTGCGCCTCGAGCACTCGCCGGGAGCGCAGATCGGCTTCGCCGAGATCGCGGTGCTGCCCGAGGTGGCCGACCTCGCGGTCTCGGGACTCACTGATCGTGGATGGAGAACCCTGTGACCGACACTGCCGCATCAAGCGTCGACGCATCGGTTGCCGAACCCATCCTCGTCGCGATCGACGGCCCCGCGGGGAGCGGCAAGTCGAGTGTCTCTCGAGCCGCCGCCGAGCGGCTCGGATTCGGCATCCTCGATACCGGTGCCGCATACCGCACACTCGCGTGGGCGGCCCTGCGCACCGGCCTTGATCTCGACAACGCTCCGGCAGTAGAGAACCTGCTGGAATCCTGGCGATACGCCATTACCCTGCAGGGCGAGCAGCGGGTGACCGTGCGACTTCCGGCGTTCGATCCCGCGGGCCCTTCGACGCCGATCGACGTCACCTCGGAGATCCGCGACCCTGCTGTCAGTGTGCAGGTGAGTCGCGTGTCGCAGCACCCCGGTGTGCGTGACGGCCTCAACGGCATGTTCCGTCGACTCGTGGCCGAATCCGGTCTGCCCGGAGTCGTGATCGAAGGACGCGACATCACGACCGTCGTTGCTCCGAATGCTCCGGTACGGATCCTGCTCACCGCCTCGCCCGAGGTGCGAGCTCAGCGCCGCGCCGGCGAGCTGCCGGGACTCTCGCCCGAACAGGTGCTTGAGGATCTGCGTGCGCGAGATGAGAAGGACGCCCAGGTGGTCGATTTCTTCACTCCCGCACCCGGGGTGACGCTCGTCGATACGAGCGATCTGGATTTTGAGCAGTCGGTGCAGGCTGTGGTGGATATCGTGAGCGCCCTGCGGGGCGCAGGAGAGAGCGAATGATGAATGAGCAGGATCAGGTCTCCGGTGCCGGCGACTTCGAGGAGACTGCTGGCTTGGATGGGGCTGCTGGCCCTGGCGGGGCAGCTGACAGCGAGGAGGCCGTTGGCTTGGACGACTCCGTCACCGACGAGGAGCGCCTTCGCGCGATGCGCTCGAACCTCGAGGCCTTCGCGCTCGAGGACGAGGACTTTGCGCTTATCGGCGAGGACGGCGAGTTCCTCGGCTTCGCTGAGCCCGGAGCTGAAGCGCTGCCGGTTGTCGCGATCGTGGGACGCCCGAATGTGGGTAAGTCAGCGCTTGTGAATCGCATTCTTGGGCGTCGAGAGGCGGTCGTCGAGGATCTGCCCGGTGTGACACGCGATCGCGTGAGCTATCCCGCCGAGTGGGCCGGCACCCGCTTTACGCTCGTCGACACCGGCGGGTGGGAGCCCGATGCCAAGGGCATCGACGCATCCGTGGCACTGCAGGCCGAGGTCGCGATCGAGCTGTGCGACGCCGTCGTGTTCGTCGTCGACTCGCGTGTGGGACCGACCGCTACAGATGAGCGAGTCGTGCAGCTCTTGCGTCGCACGCAGAAGCCCGTGTTCCTGGTTGCCAATAAGGTCGACGATGCCGTGCAGGAGCCGGAGGCCGCACAGCTCTGGTCGCTCGGCCTCGGCGAGCCGCGACCGGTCTCGGCGCTGCATGGACGCGGTGTTGCCGACCTGCTCGATCGGGTCATTGCAGCGCTGCCGGAAGAATCCGAGGTGGCGCAGCCGAAGTTCGACGGATCACGCCGTGTGGCGATTCTCGGACGACCGAATGTCGGTAAGTCGAGCCTGCTCAATAAGGCGGCGGGTGAGGAGCGCGTCGTCGTGAACGACCTCGCCGGTACGACACGAGACCCCGTGGATGAGCAGGTCGAGATCGCGGGGCGGGTGTGGACCTTTGTGGATACCGCAGGAATTCGACGCCGTGTGCACCTGCAGAAGGGTGCGGACTTCTACGCGTCGCTGCGTACAACTGCGGCGCTGGAGAAGGCCGAGGTCGCGATCGTCGTGCTCGATGTGACGCAGGAGATCAGTGATCAGGATCTGCGCATCATCGACCTGGTGCTCGAATCAGGGCGCGCACTGGTGCTCGCCTTCAACAAGTGGGACCTGCTGGAAGACGAGCGACGCCGCTATCTCGATCGTGAGATCGAGACCGACCTCGACCATGTCGCGTGGGCACCCCGCGTCAATATTTCAGCTCGCACCGGCCGACATCTCGAGAAGCTCGTACCCGCCCTCGAGACGGCCCTCGAATCGTGGGATACCCGCATCCCCACGGCGAAGTTCAACGCTTTCGTCGCAGAGCTCGTGCAGGAGCATCCGCATCCGCTGCGCGGTGGCAAGCAGCCCCGCATCCTGTTCGGTACGCAGGTGCAGAACCGCCCGCCGACCTTCGTGCTGTTCACCTCGGGGTTCCTGGACCCCGGGTATCGCCGCTTCATCCAGCGCCGCCTGCGCGAGCGTTACGGATTCGAGGGATCCCCGATCGTCATCAACATGCGCATCCGTGAGCGCAGGGCTCGACGGTAGTCGCGGCTCCAAGCGACACGCTGCACCACTGGTATCGGATGCTCTCGGGTGAGATGATTCGGGGGTGAACACTGTTGATGCGGTTGGGTGGATCGGCACCACCTGCCTGATCCTCGGGTATGCGCTGGTAAGCGCGCGAGGGAAAGCGCCGGGGCTCGGGTATCAGCTGCTGAATCTCATCGGGGCAACTGGACTCGTCATCAATGCGATCTACCATGGAGCGTTGCCGGTTGTCGGGCTGAACGCGGTGTGGATGGTGATCGGGATCGTTGCGGTTGTCAGACTGCTGGTCGTGCGATCGCGTGAGCGCGTCGAGGCCCAGCCGGGGTCCGCCTCTCTCCCGCCCCGCCGCTGAGTTGCGAGAGTTTGGATGCCTTTGGTGTTCTATCCGCCTGAACAGAACACCAAAGGCATCCAAACTCCCGTCGCTCATGCGATGAACGGTAGGGCCATGAGTCCGAATGCCGCGAAGACGACGACCGCGACGAGACCGAGTGCGAAGAGCGCGAGCATTGCACCGTTCAGGGCAATGCCCCAAGTCGTGAGTGTGCGTTCGGAGGTGCCTCCGCGCAGTGCGAGGATGCCGAGAATCAGGCCGGTGAGCGGGGCGAAGAACGTCCAGCCGGCGGCGATCGAAACCAGGCCGAGTACAAAGCTCGTGATCGCGAAGCCGCGGTAGTCGCTCCGCTCGGGGGGGACCGGCGCTACCTGAGCGTCCTGGAGCGCTGTCGTGTTCTGGAGGTTGCCCTCGGGTGCGTTCGCAGACGCAGCCGCAGTCTCGGTGGGGTGTGCAGTGGTGATGGTGGTCGACATGATGGGAGTTCCTTTTCATTGATCCTGTGACGGGTTTCTCAGTAATTTCAGAGTAGAAGTCACGGATTCCCTGCGGATCGGCCTCCGGTGCCGACCGGGTGGTACTCGGGTACCGACCGGTGAGGAATCGCTAGGCTTGCGGCATGAACGAGAAACTGCGCGCCCTGTACTCGGGCGAAGGCGGGTCAGCACTTCTGCTCGGAACGGTCGCACTGGCGTTCCCACTGCTCGCACTCGGGCTGCGTCGTCTGGGGAAGTTCGTGGAGAGCGCGAACATGGGGATCGCCGACACGTTCTTCCTCACTCCGCTGTCGATCGTGCTGAGTATCGCTTTCGCGTTCCTCGCGATTCGTCAGGCGCGCAGGGTGCGCTTCGTGACCGATGGCGCCGATCAGCGTTGGTTGTTCGCCATCGTGCTCGCGGTCATCGGGGTATTGGTGCTGCCGGTTTCGCTGCTCGCGGGGTGGTGACGGCCGGGCCTAGTGCTCGACGTCGGCGATATCCGTGCCGCGGGGCGTCAGCAGGAATACCGCCAGTGCCACGGCCAGCATCAGGACTCCGCCGGCGATGCCTGTGACCTGCATCGCGTGGGTGAACGCGATGCCGGCGTCGTGTGCGAGTTGCGGGAGCGCGGCCTGATCTGCGTAGGCGGAAGCGGCTCCGATGGATTGCGCAGCATCTTCGGCCGCGGCAGGATTCAGGGCGGAGTAGGCCGCGGTGTTCGAGAACTCCGCCCGGTAGAGCAGGGCTGCGATGGAGCCGAGGATCGCGACCCCGAGCACGGCACCGAGTTCGTACGACGACTCCTCGATCGCACCCGCGTTGCCTGCCTTCTCCACTGGTGAACCCGCCATGATCATGGCTGAGCCGATGGCGAGCGAGCCGTTGCCGGCCCCCACCATCGCGAGGGCGATGAGTACGGTGAAGAGATGCAGCTCACCCGGTTGCAGGCCGATGACCAGCATGCCGAGGCCGGCGATACCGATGCCGCCGGCGAGCACAGCACGAGCACCGATGCGGGCTGCAATCGCCGGGGCGACGAGTGACACGAGTGCGGCTCCAGCGGCTGCGGGGATCAGCCGCATGCCCGCCTCGACGGGGGTCGCTCCGTCGACCGCTTGCAGCCACTGGGCAAGCAGGAGGAGCGCGGCGACGAACGCGAAGGTGGAGCCGAGCGCGGCAAGCACGCCTGCAGAGAAGACACGGTTGCGGAAGAGTCGCAGATCGAGCATCGGGTGCGGGCTGCGGAGGCAGCGAGCAGCGAACCAGGCGAGCAGTGCGGTACCCGCGATGAGCGCGCCCCAGGCCTCGAGCACATCGAATCCCGCGTGCTTGCCAAAGGTCTTGATCGACCACACCAGCAGCGTCATGCCTGCGAGGAAGAGCGCGGCGGCTACCGGATCCCACGGGCCCGGATTCTTGACTCGCGACTCGGGTAGCAAGATCAGGCCGGCGATAATGGCGGCAGCCATGAGTGGGACGTTGATGAGGAACGCCGAATGCCAGGTGAAGTGCTCGAGCAGGAACCCACCGACGAGCGGGCCGACGGCGGCGCCGAGCCCCGCAACGGCGGCCCAGATGCCGAGTGCCTTGGCGCGTTCTGCAGGGTCGGTGAAGATGATTCGGATCAGCGATAGCGTGTTCGGCATGATCATGGCGCCACCGACGCCCAGGAGCGTGCGCAGCGCGATGACCATGGCGGGGGAATCTGCGACGAGCACCAGCAGCGATGCGAGTGCGAAGATCGTGTACCCGAGTGTGAGCATGCGCTTGCGGCCCCAGCGGTCGGCGACCGCGGCAAAAGGCACGAGCAGGCCGGCGAGGATCAGCGAGTAGACGTCGACGATCCAGAGCTGCTGCTCCGCCGTCGGATGGATATCCGCTGCCATCGCGGGAAGCGCGATATTCAGGATCGTCATGTCCATGGTGACGACGAGCAGGCTGGCGGTGAGTACGGCGACGGCCGCCCAGCGTCGGGGAGACGAGAGCGTCGCGGTCGAAGATTTGGGCGTAGTGGTCGAGGTCATGTCTGGGGTCCAGAGGTCAGAAGATCGGGAGGTGTTCCGAAGTGCAGTGAGCTTCAGCTAGTCCTCTTCGGTGAGCGCGCGAATCACTCGGGCGAGATGGGCTCGGTCGAGCGGTTCGTGGTGCAGGCCCGCATGCACGGTGACTCCGTCGAAGTAGACGGCGAGAGCGAGGGCTTGCTCCCGGCCAACGCGAGTTGCGAGTATCTCGACGAGGCGATCGAACCAGCGTCGAGCGAGCGCGCGTCGGGTCGGATCGGTGACACCGGCGTGCATGAGCGCGAGCGCTGAGTGCACCTGCCAAGGTTCGGTGAGGAAATCGTGGATGAGGTCGACGACGGGGTCGGAGTCGAGCGGATGCTCGTCGAGCAACCGCTCGATGCTTGCGAGTTCGTCGTCGATCTCGTCAGCGAGCTGCTTGAGTGCGAGCTCACGCAGCTCGTCGATCGAGGAAAAGTACTGCGTTGTCGACCCGAGTGCCACCCCGGCGCGGGCCGCAACGGCGCGGTGGGTGAGTGCGGGGGTGCCGTGTTCGGTAATGAGTTCGGCTGCGGCGTTCAGGATCGCGCGGCGACGGCCTGCGGGGTCGTGTCGACGCGGAGCGACGTGGGTGGACGTCCGGTCGGTGCTCATGTCGGCCTCTTTCGGTCGAGCTGTTGTGTCGTTCGGGCGGATGGCGTCGCGGCGCACTCGCAGCAATAAGTACAAGTGTACGTATTTATGTACCTCTGTACAAGTTGTCGTTCTGCGATGTCTGGATGCGAACTCACCCGGAGCCGAGGTGCTACCCCAAGCGGAATTCGTGCAAGCCCAACGAAGTGTCGCGGTCAGGTGCTTTTGGTGCCGTGATGAGCAATGAGAGTCTCGCAGTGACCTCCAACGAGGAGGCGGTGTTCAAAGGAGAAACCATGTCCGTGACGTATGAGAATTTTGTTGGTGGGGTGTTCCGGTCGGAGCCTGAGGTGGTTGAGGTGTGGAATCCCGCGACGCGGGAGTTGGTGGGGCGGGTGCCGCGTTCGAGTGCTGAGACAGTTGATCGTGCGGTGGTAGCGGCGCGGGATGCGCAGCCTGGGTGGGGGGCGTTGCCTGCTGTTGAGCGTGCGGGGTATTTGCGTCGGATTGCTGCGTTGTTGCGGGACGAGGTGGAACACTTCGCGGACATTATTGTGCGGGAGCAGGGCAAGACTCGCGCGCTCGCGCGGGTAGAGGCGGGGTTCACCGCGGACTACATGGAGTACATGGCGGAGTGGGCGCGCCGGATCGAGGGAGAGATCATTCCGAGTGATCGTTCGGGTGAGACGATCTTGTTGAATTACAAGCCTGTGGGTGTGGTGGGCGGCATTTTGCCGTGGAACTTCCCGTTCTTTTTGATCGCGCGGAAGATGGCGCCGGCGTTGGTGACGGGGAACACGATCGTGATCAAGCCGGCGGAAGAGACCCCGATCAACGCGTTCGAGTTCGCCCGGTTGGTGGATGCTGCGGGGGTGCCGGCTGGGGTGTTCAACCTGGTCGGGGGGACGGGTCGTGAGGCTGGGGAAGCGTTAGTGGCGCACCCGGATGTGGATCTGATCACATTCACGGGGAGTGTGGCGACGGGGAAGCGGATCATGGAGCTCGCGGCGAAGAACCTGACTCGCGTGAATTTGGAGTTGGGTGGGAAGGCGCCGGCGATTGTGTTGGAGGATGCGGATCTGGATCTCGCGGCCCGGTGTATTTGGGAGTCTCGGGTGATTAACACGGGGCAGGTGTGTAACTGTGCGGAGAAGGTGTTCGTGCAGGCGAGTGTGCATGACGAGTTCGTGGAGAAGTTGCGGGTGTTGTTCGAGGGGACCCGGTTCGGGGATCCTGCGGAGGTGGCGGAGTTGGATATGGGGCCGTTGATCAATGCGGAGAGTCTGGATCGGGTGAGCGCGGTGGTGGAGCGTGCGGTCTCAGAGGGTGCGAAGGTCGTCTGCGGAGGCGCAGTGGCCGATCTCGGCGCCGGATTCCACTACCAGCCGACGCTGCTGACCGGCGCGGAGAACGGGATGGCGGTGATGCGTGAGGAGGTGTTTGGTCCGGTGTTGCCGGTGCAGGCGGTTGCGGATCTGGATGAGGCGATTCGTTTGGCGAACGATTCGGAGTACGGTCTGACGTCGTCGATCTACACGGAGAGTCTGAACTGCGCGCTGCGGGCGATTGATGAGTTGGAGTATGGGGAGACGTATGTGAATCGGGAGAATTTCGAGGCGATGCAGGGGTTCCATGCGGGGCGGAAGCATTCCGGGATCGGTGGTGCTGATGGGAAGCATGGGGTGATGGAGTTTGTGGAGACGCATGTGTCGTATATTCAGCGGTAGCGTGTAGACATCCGGTACCCCCAACGGCCGTACCGGGTGTCCTACCGAGCCGCACCGCCATCCTGCAGCGATGTGCGCCACGAACCAGGTGGGCTGTTCAGGCCGTTCAAGTGCGCGGGCGTGTGCACTGAGCGGTCTGTCAGCATGAGTTCCGTCGTTGCACTGCGCAGCGCCGACCGCATCGCATGCCAGGCAGCTTCAGTGACTCCCGGGGCGCGCACGAGGAGCACCTCACGAAATGCGTCGGGCATCTCGAGACGGCTCGCTGCGATCGCTGGATCCGGTTTGTAGCCGAGTGTGGGCATGATCGAGACGCCGAGCCCGGGAGCGATCAGTGAGTGGAAACTCAGATAGTTCGCCACGTAGTAGCTGATGTTCGGCACGAAACCGGCAGTGGCGCACATCTGGCGGATCATGGCCGTCTCAATGGTGTGCTGCCCTGTCGAGATCCAGCGTTCGTGCTCCAGACCCTCCAGAGACGATATGCCGTTCTTTTCATCGGCGAGAGGATGGTGCTTCGAAGTGAGGAGGAAGAGATCCTCGACCAGCAGCCGTTCGATGTAGAACTCCCTTGGCCAGCGCACCGACAGCGGGGTGTACCGGTAGGTGATTGCGATATCGAGTTCGCCGGATTCCATCAGCGGGATCAAATCGCTGATCTCACCTTCCGAGAGCTGGATATCCACACGGGGATGATCCTCACGGAACATCGAGAACGCGCGCGACACGACTTTCTCCACCACGGTCGCGAAGCTGCCAATGCGCAGGTGCCCTGCTTCTCCGGAGATCTGCGCTCGGATGTCATCTTCGAGCGATCTGATTCGTCCGAGGGTGTCAGTCGCGCGCTCGGCGATAAAGAGGGCCGTCGAGTTCGGGGAGACACCCTGCGGGGCGCGCTCGAACAATTCGACACCGAGAGTGGTTTCGAGTGCGGCGATCTGCTGCGAGACCGCTGAGCCCGTGTACCCGAGCACCCGCCCAGCCTCTGCAAATGAGCCCGTACGCACGACGGCTTGGAGTGTCAGCAGATGAAATGGATTGAGCATGAACGTGCGGGCCTCTCGTGCGCTCCAGCTCATCGATGAGCGAAGCGGGGTCAGGTGCGCACCGTTGCGCCCCGCCACCCAGGGTAGCCCCTTGATCATGGAGTGCGAAGCGCGGAGTCCGTGAGTCAGCGCGGACGTGAGAGCCGTTCACAGGCCGCATGGGCTGACCTCTGCGCACGTGTGATGACCAGTCCAACATTTGCTGGGACTAGGCCAGATCTTTGTCGCTCTCGACGGCTGTCGAGAGCGACACCTCTGCTGTGAGTATGGGCCTACCGGTGACAGACGGTGACACCGATTTCAACGATGAAACGAGGAAGAGCCATATGGTGCGACTCATCGAGCAACCGATCTCCGTGGGTCCGTTCGAGTTGCGAGGCCGGGTGTACCTGCCGGCGCATCAGCCAGGTCTGGCGAAGGACGGGAAGGTCACGGATCGCTACATCGCCTACCATCGGCAGCGCGCCAAGGCAGGGATGGCGATGCAGGTGACCGGTGCGACTCCGGTGGCTCCCTCGTATGAATGGGCTGATATCTGCCTATGGAATATCGATGACTCGGTCATCGAGGGGTACCGCCGACTCGGTGCGGCGGTGCGGGCCGAAGGCGGTCGGATGATCGCGCAGCTCGCGCACCCTGGTCCGTACGAGTCGGAGGGCGCTGAGATCATCGGCGCCTCACGAGACCTTTCCGAAGTCACGCGCCAGGTGGCCCTCGAGGCGACACATGAACAGATCGACCGGGTCATTCAGGAATACGCCGCCGCCGCCGACCGCTGCCGTCGTGGGGAGCTCGACGGAGTCGAGATCAGTATGGCCCACGGGCTGTTCATCGCCTCCTTCCTGTCTCCGCTGACGAATAGGCGCGACGATGAGTTCGGTGGAGACTTCGATCGCAGATTAGAGTTGCCCATTCGACTCCTCGACGCTGTCCGCGAGGCTGTCGGGCGTGATTTGATCCTCGGTATCCGGCTCGGCGCGGATGACATGGTCGAAGGCGGGCTCGACCCCGAAGAAGCCGGCAAGATCGCTGCGGCTCTGGAGTCGCGAGTCGACTACATCAGCGTCATGGTCGGGAACAACAACAGGCTCGAAGCACGGACTCGCCACTGGCCGCCAGACCCGGCGCAGCCAGGGCTTTTTCGGCACGTCGTGCGGACGGTCAAGCAGCATGTACAAAGTGTCCCGGTCGCGGGTGTCGGGCGCATCCTCAGCGCCGATCTTGCCGAAGACATGATTGCGGCAGGGGATGCTGACATGGTCGGTATCGTACGTGCCCAAGTCGCTGACCCGCAGCTGTTGCCGCTATCGCTCGCGGGTCGTGCCGATGAGGTTCGGCCCTGCATCGGTGCAAGTGTCTGCATCAACGCGCTGATTCAGAAGCGCCCGTTGGAGTGCCTCGTGAACCCCGACGTCGCCGACTCTGACGAACTCGTGAACCTCGAACGGATCGATGGGCACCATGCCGTGGTCGTCGGGGGCGGACCCGCAGGACTTGAAGCTGCGCGTCGCCTCCTCGTGCGTGGCGCGCACGTCGTGCTGATTGAAGCCGAGTCGTTCCTCGGCGGACGCATGGCCCAGTGGGGTAAAGCGCCATCACGACCAAGCGCAGTGAAATGGGTGGACTGGTGCGAGCGCATGCTTCGAGCCGGTGGCGCAGACATCCGCCTGGGTCATGCCGCCGACGCTGCGACGATCGTCGAGCTGCATCCAGACACGGTCATTCTGGCGATAGGAGCGGACGACGCGGGGTTCCCCATCGAGTCCGACGGCTCGAGCACCCTGCTCGGCCCACGACAGAGCTTCCGTGTCGATGCTCCTGGAACTCGAGTGGTGGTGTTCGACGCCGTAGGTGCACTGGACGGCGCACTTATGAGCGACTATCTCCATTCCCAAGGGAAGCACGTGACCCTCGTCACCTCCAGAATTCATGCAGGAGAGGGTGAAGGGCTGAACTCGTTGATCCCGATGCTCAGGACACTTGCCGAGAAGGGCATCGAGATACAGGAACGCCGTCGCCCGGTGCGTATCTCGCGGGGAGAGGTGGAGATCGAGGATCTCTTCGGCGTGAGTTCGACCCGCATCGCCGCCGACAGCATGGTCGTTTGGACGGGTGGGGATCCGGATTCGACCTTGTCATCCGAACTCCGGGAGCTCGGGATTGATCCCCTTGTGATCGGTGACCTGCTGCGTCCGAGGCGTGTGCTCGATGCGACAGCCGATGCGAAACGAGTGGCGGATGCCGTCGTCAGAGTAGAGGAGCGAGCATGAGTGCGGACTCGATTCGGCCGGTGATCGAGGTCAACGATCTTGAGAAGCGCTACGGAGACCACATCGTGCTGAACGATGTGAGCCTGCGTGTGCAAGAGGGTGAAGTTGCGGCAATTATTGGCCCCAGCGGTGCAGGCAAGAGCACGATGCTGCGGTGCATCAATCTGCTCGAGACCCCTGATGCTGGGCGGATCCGCGTGAACGATACCGTCATCGAAGCCTCTGAACCATTGCCGCAGAAGCAGCTCCACAAGTTGCGCAGCACCGTGGGAATGGTCTTCCAATCCTTCAACCTTTTTCCCCACCTCACCGTTCTACGAAACGTCACCTTGCCACAGGAACGCGTGCTTGGCAGGTCCAAACGGGACGCCGAAGCTCGTGCCATGGAGCTGCTCGACCGCGTTGGCCTCGCCGACAAGGCCGCTCAGTATCCGAGTCGGTGTTCCGGCGGCCAGCAACAGCGCATCGCCATCGCCCGCGCGCTCGCTGTCGACCCAAAGGTCATGCTCTTTGACGAGCCGACCAGCGCCCTGGACCCAGAGCTCGGGGTCGAAGTGCTCTCAGTGATGCGAGAGCTGGCCAGCGATGGAATGACGATGGTCGTCGTCACCCATGAGATGCAGTTCGCACGTGACGTCTCCGACCACCTTGTCGTCATGGCCGACGGCGGAATCATCGAGCAGGGAGCGGCCGAACAGGTCTTCTCCGACCCGGAGCATCCGCGCACTCGTCAGTTCTTGAAGGCGGTGCTCGAACGATGAACCTCGACGTCTTCCTCACCGTGCTGCAGGGGCTGCCAACGACGATCCTGCTCACGTTGTTCTCTCTCGCAGTGGGAATGGTCGGGGGCATTCCGCTCCTGATTCTCAGGAACTCCCGTTGGCGAATACTCAGCCTGCCCACGCGTCTGCTCATCGAGCTGATTCGAGGAGCCCCACCGATCGTCTGGCTCTTCATCATCTTCTTCGGTCTGCCGCAGCTTGGGGTGAGATTCGACCCATTGACCGCTGCGATCATCGGGATGGGTATCATCTCGTCCACATATCTCTGCGAGATCTACCGCGGTGGCCTCACCGCGGTGCATCACGGGCAGTACGAAGCGTCGACGGCGCTCGGTATGTCTTGGACGAGCATGATGTCGAGGATCGTGGGCCCCCAGGTCGCGCGCATCTCGGTGCCTGCGATCGCCACCTACGGCATCGGGTTGCTGAAGGACTCCTCCATCGCATTCACCATCGGCGTGACCGAGATGATGTACTTCGCCAACACTCAGTCACGCCAGCTTGCCGATGCACTCGGGCCCTTCCTGGTCGTTGCGGCCCTGTACATCCTGCTCTCCCTCGCCGCGGCCTGGGGAGCGCGCGCCCTCGAGACGACGTTGAGAAAGCGGGTCGCACGATGATTGAGTTCTTCACCGAGTGGCTGACGCCACTACCGCGTCTGCTCGGCGGACTATGGGTGAGCCTGAAGCTCACCGGACTGAGTCTGCTCGCAGGGGTCCCACTGGGCCTCATCCTGGCTGTTTTGAACGAGACGCGATCGAAGGCTGTCCGTTCCATCGCCATCGTCCTCGTGGAGATCGGACGCGGCACGCCGGCACTCGTCATGTTGCAGGTCATCTACTTCGGCCTGCCAAGCATCGGTGTCTCGCTCACCTCGTTTCTCTCGGCGGCCGTCGCGCTCGCGCTGACCACCGCCGCGTACACGAGCGAGATCATCAGAGGCGGGCTGCAAGCGGTGCCGCAGGGCGAGATCGAGGCAGCGCAAGCCCTGAGCATGAACTCGCGGGACACACTGCGGTTCATCATCATTCCTCAGGGGTTCCGCGTCGCGCTGCCTGCACTCATGGGCTTCGCAATTCTCATATTCCAAGGCACATCGCTCGCCTACACGGTTGCGCTGTCCGAGTTGCTCGGCACTGCGTACTCCATCGGCTCTTCGACTTTCAAATACCTGGACGTACTGATTCTCGCGGGCTTCCTGTATGCGGCGATCACGATTCCGGCGAGTTACATGACCGAGCGCGTCGAGAAGCGCCTGGGCAGGCATGCCCACTGATTCCTCTACCCATCACCCCAACACCCAACCAATTCACTGTGAAATGGAGAACACATCATGAAGAACCGACGGATCGCAGGCATCGCAGCGACGGCGCTGCTCGCCGGGACCCTCGCAGGCTGCGCAGGGACCGGAGGAAGCGCAGCGGGAGACGAGAACTGCACGCCCGAATATGAGTTCGACACGATCAGCGATGGAACGTTGACCGTTGCCAACGTCGATCTGCCACCTTTCACCCAGTCAGGCGAGGGCGGACTGGAAGGCGTCGAGGGGGCGCTCATGACCAAGTTCGCCGAGGAGAGTTGTGTCGACCTGCAAATCGATGTGCTCACCGCGGCGGCATCGATCCCGGCAATTCAGTCGGGTCGTGCCGACATCGGCACCGGCGCCTTCTACCGCACGGCGGAGCGAGCGGAGGTCGTGGAAGTCACGGAACCGATCTACTTGGATCAGATGGCGCTGATGTCCACAGATGGGTACGTGAGCGTCGACGATCTCGAGGGCAAGAACGTCGGGACCGTCGACGGTTACCTGTGGGTCGAAGATCTCCGTGGTCTACTCGGTGACGATATGAAGGTTTACAACACGGCGCAGAACCTCTACGAGGACCTCAAGAACGGTCGTATCGACATTGCCGTCGATAGCTTTGGATCGGGTATGTACAACCTCGAGGACACCGACTTCCAGGTCGAGGTCGTCGAGCCCGACGACCGGGTAGCAGCGTCACTCGAGGCCGCTCAGATCATGTTCCCCATCGCCCCGGACAACTCGAGTCTCACAGAAGCAATGGACGAATTCATCACACAACTGCGCGAGTCAGGTGAACTCGGTGAGATTCTCGAAGAGAACGGGCTCGATGCCTCAGCGGCCGACGTCGGAGAAGCCCGTCTGATCGGTTGATCGGAGGTACCGCGAGCGCAGCGGGGTCGAGACTGTGCGGTGTCAGTGCCGACATTCCGAGCCCGCTGCGTGCGTCGGATCAGAGTGATTATTGTTCGTGTTCAGGAAGGGCGGCACGATGACGTGCATAGCAGTATTCGGAGCATCGGGCGGCGTCGGATCGGCCTGTGTGGCCGGTCTCGTGAGATCGGGCATTGCTGTCGCCGCAATCGGTCGTTCTCGAGAGCGACTCGAAGCAGCGTGCGGGCCTGACCGGGAGGCCTTCCGCGTGTTCGAAGCCGACGATGCAAGTGATCCCGCGGCAGTGGGTCGCGTCGTCGACCGGGTCGAAGCAGCACTCGGCCCCGTGGTCGGCGTCATCACATCGGTTGGCGCTTACCTGCCAACTCCGCTCTCGGATCTCAATATCGCGATGTTCCGGGAGGTGCTCGAGACGAACCTCATGGTGCCTGCCGTCGTGACCAGCGTGGCCGCTGAACGGTTGGCGCGGAATGGTGAAGGACGCATCGTTCACATCGGATCGATCACCGGGAGGATCAGCCGAGGTGAGTACGGCGGATACGAGGCTGCGAAAGCCGGACTCACCGCCCTGGCGCGATCAGCTGCGATCGAATATGCGCGACGAGGGGTAGCGGTCAATGTCGTGGATCCCGGCTGGATTCGCACGCCCATGGCCGCCGAGTTTCTCGCGGATGCCGATCCCGAGGCACTCGCCGGGATTGTGCCAGTGGGGCGAGCGAGTGAACCCGAGGAGATCGCTGCCGTGGCAATCTGGCTCGCGACCGAAGCTCCGCTCACTCTGACCGCCCAATCCCTGGCTATCGATGGCGGTCAGAGTATGTTGGCCCGGTCTCTGTGACCGGGACGCGTTCGACGCAATGCACGCAAGTGCGCGTATTTGTGTACTTATGTACATATTTGTGACCGCGACACGCGAGCTTCAGATGGCGCGCGACACCGGCGATCCAGCACTATTGCTCTAGCCGGACTCTCGGCGCCGGACTCCGCTCCGACAACGAGTGCCGATCCCGAACCGCGAAGGAGGGGTGATTGACCCGCCATGCTCTCGAACTCATACTCGCGGCCCTGCCGATTGCAGCGATCGTCATCCTGCTCCTCTTACGGGTCAAGACGCTCCACGCAGTACTCGCCTGCATCGGGCTGACCCTCGCACTCTTCCCCTGGTTCCCTATCGACGGCCAGGCGCTGGTCGAGCGCGGTCAATCGCTGTCGGTCGCAGCGATCTCTGCAGTCTTCATCATGCTCGGAGGCATCTGGCTCTCCGAGATGCTCTCCGCTTCAGGGGCGCAGGAACGCATCAGCACCTGGTTGAGCAGCGCCGCGCAGACGCGCGACCGCACCGTACTCCTGCTCGGGCTCGGCATCGCCCCACTCGCGGAGTCGATCATCGGATACGGCGTGGGCCTCATCATGGCAGTTCCGTTGCTCATGAGGATCGGACTCAGCGCCACCAAGGCAGCGACCATCGGACTCCTCGGACTCGTCGTCGCGCCGTGGGGGTCCATGGGCCCCGCCCTGCTCATTGCGGCCGGCATGAGCGGCCTCCCGCTGCACGACATCGGCGTCTGGACCGCCGTATTTAACCTGCCGGTGCTCGTCATCATGGGCGCGACCATGACCATCGTCGGCCTCGGCTGGCGGCGCGGCCGGCGGATGCTTGGCAAAGTGCTGGTCGTCACACTTCTCATGTGGGGGTCCTTGCTCGCGGTCAACCTGTGGGTCGGGGCCCCGCTCGCCGGCGTGATCGCTGCGCTCGTCGGCATCGCCGCATTCATCGGCTTCGGCCGCATCAGGGGTGCGCGCATTCCACAGATGGATCGCAGCACACTGCGCGCCTTCGCTCCTTACGGCCTGCTCATCGCCTCGATGCTCTCCGTCATCGTCATCAGCATGCTGATGGACCTCGGCGACTGGGACGCGCTCTTCACCAGTCCAGGGCTGTGGATCATGGTGACCGCAGCCGTGGCGCCGGTGATCCTGCGCATGCCGCGCTCGACCGTTTCGATCGCAGTGCGCCGAGGAACGCGCATGTGGATTCCCGTATGCACCGTCACGATCCTGTTCATCGGATTCGGTGCCCTGCTCTCGGTGAACGGCATGAGCACCGCGCTCGCCGCAGGAGCCGTGAGTATGGGCGGAGGGTTCCTCGCACTCATCCCATCGATCGGCGCGCTGGCGGGATACGCGACCAACGCCGGCAGCGCGAGCGCCGCAATCTTGACGGTTGCGATCACCGACGCCACGCACGTTCTGGGGGCCAACGCCGCCGTCGCGATCGGAGCGCAAGGGGTGACGACCGGCGCGGCGATCATGCTCTGCCCGGCTCGTTTGCTCGTCGCCGAAGGCGTCGCGAACGGCATCGCCTCATCGCGCTCCGATTCCGGGCGCGGGGGGATCGTGCACACCGACACCGGGCCGATCGATACTGCACCCGCGGACATCGAACGAGTGGATGGCGGCGTGGTGATCCGCGTCGTACTGCTCGCGAACGCGCTCGTCGTGGTCTCGGTCACCGCGGCGCTCGCGGTGTTGGTTCTCTGAGTGATAGCCAGACGCTCGTCGAGATGAGACTTCGGGGTGCTTCGACGGTGCCCAAGCAACACAAAGTCATATCTCGGGGAGATCATCGCTCGGTGAGAAGGTGAGAGAATCTGAGGCATGAAGGCGCACGAGGCGGTCATGAGCTGGGTGACCGGCGAGCTCTCGAGCGGGCGGCTGCGCATCGGAGACCGCCTGCCGGGGGAGCGGACACTGGCTGAGACGCTGGGAGTTTCGCGCAGTTCCATTCGCGAGGCACTGCGGGTGCTGGAGGCGCTCGGGGCCGTCACGTCGGCGCGAGGATCAGGGCCGCGATCCGGCACCATCATCTCGGCCGCCCCCGAGCAAGCCCTTGCGCTGGCGCTCAACCTGCAGCTCGCCACGAGCCAAGCGGGCCCCGCCCATGTGTTCGAGACTCGGCTGCTACTCGAAGAGTGGGCGGCCAAGCGGTCACGGCCGGCGAGCAATGATTGGAGCGCGGCGGAGCGGCTGCTGGATCGCATGGACGATGACGATCTCTCGGTCGACGAGTTCCTTGCACTGGATGCAGAGTTCCACGCGATGATCTCGCGCGCCGCAGGAAACCCGCTCATCAGTACGCTGATGGAGGCCTTGCGGCTGTCGATCGCGGATCATACGGCTGGGCTTTCCCGCTCGCTCCCGGACTGGGCGGCCACGGCCGCCCGACTTCGAGCAGAGCACCGCGGAATTCTCGAGGCGCTGCGCAGCGGGGCCGGCGAGCAGGCCGCAGAACTGCTGCATGCGCACATCGTCGGCTACTACCGGGAGGCCGCGGGGGAGTAGGCCGAGCGGCGGTCAAACGGCGGAGAGTGGCGGGCGAACGGCGGGGAGCAGCTGCCGAACGGCGGGGAGCAGCTGCCGAACGGCGGGGAGCAGCTGCCGAACGGCGGGGAGCAGCTACCGAACGGCGGGGAGCAGCTACCGAACGGCGGGGAGCAGCTACCGAACGGCGGTCGCGGGCGAACTCGATCCCGTTGACCGTCGGACCGCGCGGGTTTACACTTACTGTGGTCTGACCACACGTTCGGGCCAGAGAATGGTGCGATGAACCCGTGAGGTGAGCGCGCTGATCCGGAGGAGAAAGGCTGCACCATGAAACGACAGCTTCCCCGCCCCAGCGAGGTGTTCGAGCTGATGCGCTTCAAGAAGCCGGAGCTCGACCCGAGAAAGCGTCGACTCGATGCAGCGCTCACCATCTATGACCTGCGGCGGATCGCGCATCGCCGCACACCCCGGGCCGCATTCGACTACACCGACGGCGCCGCGGAGGGTGAGCTGTCGTTGCAGCGCGCCAGACGCGCGTTCGAAGATATCGAGTTCCACCCTGATGTGCTGCGCCCTGCCTACCGCGTCGATGCATCGGTGGAGATTCTGGGTGGGCGATCCTCCCTGCCCTTCGGCATCGCCCCGACCGGGTTCACTCGTCTGATGCAGACCGAGGGGGAAATCGCCGGGGCAGGCGCTGCGGGCGCCGCAGGCATTCCCTTCACGCTCTCTACGCTCGGCACGACCTCGATCGAGGGCGTGCATGCGGCGAATCCGCACGGCCGCAACTGGTTCCAGCTCTACGTCATGCGAGATCGCGAGATCTCCTATGGACTCGTGGAACGCGCTGAGAAGGCGGGCTTCGACACGCTCATGTTCACGGTGGATACGCCGATTGCGGGCAATCGAATGCGTGATACGCGCAACGGCTTCTCAATTCCGCCGCAGCTGAGCCTGCGCACGGTGCTCAATGCGATCCCGCGCCCGTGGTGGTGGATCGACTTCTTGACGACCCCGAAGCTCGAGTTCGCCTCGCTGTCGTCGACCGGAGGAACCGTCGGTGACCTGCTGAACTCGGCGATGGATCCGACGATCTCGTATGAGGATCTGGACGTCATCCGTGAGATGTGGCCGGGGCGCTTGGTCGTCAAGGGTGTGCAGAACCTTGAAGACGCGGTTGCACTCGTCGACCGCGGGGTCGACGGCATTGTGCTGTCGAACCACGGTGGGCGGCAGCTCGATCGGGCTCCGGTGCCCTTCCAGTTGTTGCCGAAGGTCGTTCGTGAGGTGGGGCAGGACGCCACCGTGATGATCGACACCGGCATCATGAACGGCGCCGATATCGTGGCCGCGATGGCGCTCGGGGCGAAGTTCACGCTCATCGGTCGCGCGTATCTCTATGGGTTGATGGCCGGAGGAAGGCCGGGTGTCGATCGAGCGATTGCGATCCTGCGCAGCGAAATCATGCGAACGATGACGCTGCTCGGTGTCTCGACCGTGGACGAACTGGAACCCCGCCACGTCACGCAGCTCGCGCGCCTCACTCCGATCGAGAGGGAAGAGGGAGCCGGCCGGAAACGGTGAGCGCGACTAACCCCGTTCGCGGGCGGTGAGGTTGTCGAGCGAGCGCTGGATGCCGCGTCGCCGGCTGCTTGCCGCGGCATCGGGGTCACGGCCTTTCACTGCTTCGACGGTGTGTTCGGTGACCTCGTAGAGTGTCTGCTCTGCGTCTTCCATGTGCGCCGTGATGCGGTAGAGGTGACTCTGCTTCCAGAGCTGCTCGATGACCGTGTTCAGGGCACTGTTGCCCGAGAACTCGTAGAGCGTGCGGTACAGCGCGGCCTCCGCGAGTGTGGCATCGCCCATCCGACCGTCGGCGATGAGCCCGGCGATCTCGCGCAGAGCTTCTTCCATGCCGGCGACCGCCTCGTCGGTCACGCGGGGCGTGGCGAGCCGCGTCGCCTCGGCTTCAATGAGCAGGCGCAACTCGTAGATGTCGATGAGTTCGGCGGTGCTGTAGGCCTTGACGACGGCACCCTTCCGCGGCTCACTCACCGCGAGACCGACGTCTTCGAGGCGGTTGATGGCATCGCGCACGGGGATGATGCTTGTGCCGACCTGCTCCGCGATCTGGCGGAGGACGAGTCGAGTGCCACCCTCGATGCGTCCGCTCAGGATCTCGCCCTCGAGGAAACGGTAGATCTCTTCAGCCAGTGTCGGCGGTTGCTGCAGGCCGGCGGGGGGCTGGGTCGTCACTGACCGATCTCCTTCATCGCGTTCGAGGCGGTCGGGGGCGGCGCCGGGTCTTGCAGGCTCTCGCTCGACCGGGCTCTGCGGATCAGCATATCCGGTGGGCTTTCGAAGTATTTGTTATAGCATATAACGATAGATCGTTCGGGGATGAATGGCGCTCCGAGCGGCCTGCTCGAGAAGTGGGGATTAAGCCCCGGGATCGCCGAGGTCGGCGAACCGAATGAGCTGTAACGCAATGCGGCGGTAGGCTGCAGCCGCGGGATTCGAAGAGGAACACCTGAAGAAAGAGGAGCGCGCATGCGCATCGAACGAGTACTGACCCTGGTCGACTGTCACGCCGAAGGTGAGGTCGGCAACGTCATCACTGGTGGGGTGGTCGACCCTCCCGGAGCAACAGTGCTCGAGAAGCGCGACTGGGTACAGCGAAACGCCGACTGGCTCCGCACTTCGCTGCTCTTCGAACCCCGCGGCTCGGCCGCGCACCATGCCAACCTGCTCGTGAAGCCCACGCATCCGGATGCCCAGGTCGGCTACGTCATCATCGAACCGACCGAGTACCCTGCGATGTCAGGATCCAACACGATCTGCGTCGCCACAGTGCTGCTCGAGACCGGCATGATCCCGATGCAGGAGCCCCGCACCACCGTGACGCTCGAAGCCCCGGGTGGGCTCATCTCCGTCGACTGCGAGTGCCGGGACGGCAAGGTCGTGCGGGCGAGCCTCGTGAACCAGCCCGCCTTCGCCTACCACTTGGACCGCGAGATCGACGTTCCCGGTATCGGCAAGCTCACGGTTGACGTCGGCTGGGGCGGGATGACCTACGCGATCGTCGATGCCCAGGCACTCGGCTTCGAGGTCGTACCGAGTGAGGGACGGGCCCTCTGCGAGCTGGGGGAGCGCATCAAACGTGCGGCCGCCGAGCAGCTTCCGGTCGAGCACCCCACGCTCGAGGGCATGACCGGGATCAGCCAAACACTTTTCGCAGCACCTCTGCGACGCACCGATGACGGTCTCGAATCGCACAACGCCGTCGTGATCTCGCCCGGTCGCATCGACCGCTCGCCCTGTGGCACGGGTACCTCGGCGCGACTCGCGGTGCTGCACGCGAAGGGCCTCGTTCGTGAGGGAGAGGTCTTCCGGCACAGTTCGATCATCGGCACGACCTTCGAGGGCACGATCGAAGAAGAGATCTCAGTGGCCGATCGTGGCGGTAACGAAGTGGCAGGCATCGTGCCGCGCATCGCTGGTCAGGCCTGGATCACCGGAACCCGTCAGGTCGGCCTGCATCCGACTGATCCGTTCGCCAACGGGCACACCGTCGGCGACCTGTGGTTCGACATGAGCACCGACCACCTCTAGGGATCACTCCGCGGCTGCGAGCTCTTCGAAGTGCTGCAGCATGCGGCCGGTATCGGCTTCGACGCCCGTGATGAGGCGGAATGCCTCGGCCGCCTGGTGCACGGCCATGCGGCCGCCTGCGAGCGTCTGGCAGCCGAGTGCTCGCGCGGCGCGGAGTAGCTCGGTCTCGAGCGGGCGATAGACGATGTCGGCGACCCAGAGGTCAGGGCGCAGCAACGCCGTGTCGAACGGCGTACCGGGGTGATCGTGCATGCCCTGCGGAGTGCAGTGCACGACCCCGTCTGCTTCAGCCAGCAGCGACGGCACGTCGGCGGGCTGCGCCGCTTCAACCTTTAGCCCGCGTCGGGTGCGCAGCTCTGTCGCCAGATCGTTTGCGCGCCCCGCGTCGATATCGACGATGGTGAGGCGTGCCACACCGAGGCGCGCAAGCGCATCGGCCACGGCGACTCCGGCCCCACCCGCGCCCAGCTGTATGACATGACCGACGGGTACGCCCGCCATGGTGTCGCGGAAGGCCGTCTCGAACCCGGTGGTGTCGGTGTTGTACCCGACGCGACCCTCAGGGGTGAATACGACGGTGTTGACTGCGCCGAGCGCTTCGGCGACGGGGTCCACGCGGTCGAGCAGCGGGATGACGAGCTGCTTGCAGGGATGCGTGACGGTCATCGCGTTGTAGCCGAGACGTTCGCTCCAGTCGAGCACGTCGGCGAGGTGGTCGACCTCGAGCTGCAGCGCGGTGAGGTCCACCGGACGGAACACGTAGGCGAAGTCATGGGCCGCGCCCTCTTGCATGTGCAGGGCCGGAGACAACGACTGGATTGTTCCGGTGCCGACGAGGCCGACGAGGAACGAGGGGGTGCCAGACATGCGAACTCCTTTGGCGGTCAGCTCCGCAGCTTTCTGACGCATCGTGCTGCGGAATGCGATCAGAATAGCCGTGCCCAGAGCACCGCTGGAAGGGTTGCGAACGATACTAATTTTGCAACAGCCAGAGCCGGTGAGTCGCATTGACCGAATCAGGGAAGTCGGCGTAGCTTCAGCGCATTGACCCCGTCTCAGGCGGAACGCACACACAGCACGCATACACAGCACGCATACTCAGCACGCACAGACAGCACGCATCGGAGGATCCCCGTGACGAATTTGCCGCATTTCACCGCCCACAACGGCTTCAAGCTTCCGGCGATGGGCTTCGGCACCGTGCGCCTCCTCGGCGATGAGGGCGCAGACGTCATCGCCCAGGCGATCAAGGCCGGATACCGACTCATCGATACGGCGTCCGGTTACGAGAACGAAGGTTCCGTCGGAGAAGGGCTGCGTCGTTCCGGCGTCGACCGTTCCGAGATCACGGTCACTTCGAAACTGCCCAGCCGCCACCATGCCTCGCCGCAGAATCGGCACAGCATCGAGGAGAGCAGGGCGCGACTGGGGGTCGACGCGATCGACCTGCACCTCATCCACTGGCCCGTTCCCCGTCTTGACCGGTATGTGGAGGCCTGGGAGGCGATGGTGGCCGCCCGGGAACGCGGGGTGGTGCGTCAGATCGGCGTCTCCAACTTCCTGCCCGAGCACCTCGAGCGCATCGAGCAAGCCACCGGCGTGCGTCCCGTGGTGAACCAGATCGAGTTGCACCCCTATTTTCCGCAGGCCGAGGCGCTTGCCGCGCACCGCGAGCTCGGTATTCTCACTGAGGCGTGGAGTCCGCTCGGCAAGGGGAAGGATCTGCTCGCCGAGGCAGTGGTGCTGGAGATCGCGAGGAACCACGACGCGTCACCGGCGCAGGTCGTGCTCGCATGGCACATTGTTCGCGAGGTGATCGCGATCCCTCGCTCTCGCTCATTTGCACACCAGAGGGCGAACCTTGAAGCTGCTGATATTGTTCTGGATCCGGCCGAGGTCGATGCGATCACCGCTCTGGGCCGTGCAGACGGGCGGCTCCTCAGTCAGCATCCGAACACGTACGAGGAATTCTGAGTCGCGTACTGCGGCGCACCCTGCATCTACGACAGGATGGGTGTCGTGACCGATTTCATGCGTGCTTCTGATCCTCATCCCCAGCCGACCTGGACGGAGCTGGAGGCGCTGTGCGTTGACGCGCTTCGTGCTGCGGGTGCGTCGGAGAACCTGGCGAAGACGTTCGCAGCATCGGTCGTCGAAGCCGAGCAGCGGCATCGCCCGACTGTCGGGGTCTCACACCTGTTCGATGCCATCGAGGCGCTGGGCACCGGTCGACTGAAGGCTGATCCGGAACCCCGTATCGGCGCGCCGCGGCCAGCGGTCATCGCGGCTGGGGCCGATGACGGGCCGGCGCAGTACGTCTACGATCTGGTGAGAGAGGACCTGCATCGGGCGGCTCGCGAGGCGGGCGTGGCATTCCTCGGGGTCTCCGATTGTTTCGCATGGGGTGAGCTGAGCTACATCACGGTCGATGCTGCGGAGCAAGGCTTGGTGGCGATCGCCGGCACGAATTCGCCGGCGCTCATGTCGGTCTTCGGGGCGCCGGGCGCGGTGACAGGAACGAACCCGATCTCCTATGCGTTGCCGGGAGCAGGGCGCCCCCGTTTGATCGACCAGGCCACGAGTGAGACCGCGTGGGTCAATATCAGGAGCGCTGCGGATCGTGGCGAGACGATTCCTGAGGGCTGGGGTGTTGACGCGGCCGGCAATCCGACGACTGATCCCGTGGCCGCCTTGGCCGGTGCGGTGCTGCCGTTCGGTGGGGTCAAGGGTGCGAACATCGCACTCATGGTCGAGATGCTCGGGGCGATGGCTGGCGGCACCTATTCGATCGATGCTGAGAACGAAGGTCCGAATCCTCCGCGCGTCGGAGCCTGGATGGTCGTGGTCGACCCGTCAGCGTTCGGGGAGGATTTCGTGCAGCGGACCGAGGCGCACTTCGAGCGGTTGCGGCCTCTCATCGGCCACGATTTCGGGCGACGTCGTGAGCCGCTTGCCGAGCCGAGCCTGCCCGATGAATTGCTTGTGCGGCTCGTCGAAGCGGCGGGCGGGCAACGCTCGCGCGAGGTGCGCTGACTCATCTGCGGTCTCCGCATATCGGGGTGGGTGAGGATCCGTGGAGTCGCATTGCATCCGGCCTGTCGGCGCGAGTAGCGTGACGCGTATGCGAGCGATCACGATCACCGACGACCATGAACTGCGATTCGAGGATGTTCCGGATCCGGTGGCAAGCGACGGCGAGGTGCTTGTCGATGTGGTCACCGCCGGGGTGAATGCCGCCGACCTCGCGCAGGTGGCGGGTAAGTACCCGCCGCCTCCCGGGGCATCGGAGCTCCCGGGGCTCGAGGTCTCGGGGTACCGGCGCGACACGGGGGAGGCCGTGATCGCGCTGCTCGCCGGCGGCGGGTACGCCGAGGTCGTCGCCGTGCCGGAAGGCCAGCTGCTCCCCGCTCCTTCGGCACTCTCTCTGGACGATGCGGGCGGCCTGATCGAGGTCGCCGCGACCGTGGTGTCGAACCTGGTGATCGAGGCCGGGCTGCCCATTGACTTGGAAGTGGCTGAGCGCCAAACAGTGCTCGTGCACGGCGGCACGGGAGGTATTGGCAGCTTCGCCGTGCAGTTCGCGCGTGCCCTGGGGGCCCGCGTGTTCGCGACCGTAGGGTCGGACGAATCGATCGCGGCCGCCGAGAGCCTTGGCGCCGAGCGCGTGTGGAACCGCAGGACGACTGACGTCGTCGCAGCGGTGCAGGCGGAGAGCGGCGCCGACATCATCTTGGATGTCGCCGGCGGCCCGGAGCTGAAAGGCAACGTCGCCATGTTGCGAGAGTTCGGTCGGCTGCTCGTGATCTCCACGATCGCAGGCGTGCGCGGCGAGCTGAACGTCGGGGCGCTCATGGCCCGCCGGGCGCGGATCATCGGGACGACACTGCGGTCGAGGTCGACCCCGGATAAGCAGCGGATCCTCGAGCGAACTCAGGAACTCGTCTGGCCGCTGCTCGAGAGCGGTGAGATCCGACTGCCGATCCATGCGAGGTTTCCGCTCGAGCAGGCCGAGCAGGCGCACCAGGTGCTGCGGCAGGGCGGCCACCTCGGCAAGGTGCTGCTCGAGGTCGCTCCAGGGCGGGCGTAGGGGTACACAGGCGTGAGGGGGTGAGGAGCAGTCCGGCGCGGATCCCCGCTCTCGTGCTACCGCCGATGCTCGGCAGCGATCCTGGCCTCGATCTGCGTGAGCGCTGCAGAGACCAAGGGGCCTCCTCGACCTCCTGCGCGGGTCACGCTGAGAATTTGGCGTGTCGGACGGTTCTTGCCGCGCAGCGGGAGGCGGACGACCGAGCGACTGGGATGAATCTGCTTCGACCGCGGCCAGAGCGAGACACCGAAGTTGCGCTCGATGAGTGCAAGCCCGAGATCCCAGTCATCAGCGTGGTGAGCGATGCGGGGTGAGAAGCCCGCCGACAGACACGCTGAGATCATGAGCGGATGGTACGGGCCGTCGGGGTGCCCGGTGATCCAAGGCTCCTCGGCTGCGGAAGTGAGTGACACCCGTGATTCGCGCGCAAGCGGGTGCCCCTCGGCGACCAGCAGATCCAGCGGGTCGTCGAGATGGTGACGCTGGTCGAAACGGTGGTCGGTCAGGGATGGCAGGTCGGCGGTTGCCGTCAGCAGCGCGAGGTCTGCCTCACCGGTGAGCAGCAGATCGAGGCTGTGTGCAGGGTCGGTCTCAAGGAGACGGATCTGTAGCTCCGGAAACTCTGCCCGGAGACTGACGGCGACGTCGGGGAGCAGGTAGGCGGCCGTCGAGAAGCCGCACAGCGTCAGACGCCCGCCCACGGCGCTCGCTCCCAGGTCTGCATAGGCTTGCTCGGCCTGCGCGAAGAGGATCTCAGCATGTCGCAGCAGTCGATGGGCCTCATCAGTGAGGAGGATGCCGCGACCAGCCTGCTTGAGCAGTGCGACTCCGAGTTCTTCGGAGAGCTGCTTCAGTTGGTGCGATACCGCTGAGGGGGAGTAGTTCAGTGCGTGGGCGGCGGCAGTCACTGTGCCGTGATGGGCCACCAGCTGAAGCACACGGAGCCGAGGATCGATCATGAAAGAAACGTACACGCTATCGGTGCAAAATGTTCACTTCTATTGAATATCTTTCCTGCCTATTCTGGCGATATCCCCCACAGTCACAAAGGAGTGCATCATGGTTGAGCAGAGCACGGTTGGGCAAGGCGCCGTTGAGCAGAACACCGCCGTCGCCACCAGGCGAGTTTCCACGATCCCCGAGGAGTCCGCGACCGAGATTCGAGAGCTGCTCGAACGGCGACGGCCGATGTTCTCCCTGGAGGCCCCGTTCTATACGTCCGACGCGTTGTTCGACGCCGACATGGAGGGCATCTTCGGTCAGCAGTGGATCTTCGCCGCGTCGATCGCGGAGATTCCGGAGTCGGGCGATTATGTGACTGTCGAGTACGGTCCGTATTCGCTCGTGCTGGTGCGCGATGATGACGGCGGCGTCAACGCATTGCACAACGTCTGCCGTCACCGCGGAGCGAAGGTGCTGCGGGAGAAGTCCGGAACCACGGGAAATCTCGTCTGCGGCTACCATTCATGGACCTACGCTCCGGACGGCAAGCTCCTGCATGCGTCTGCGACGGGCGACAACTTCGATAAGAATTGCTTCGCGCTGAAGCGGGCGCACGTGCGCATCGTTGCCGGGCTCGTGTACATCTGCCTCGCCGAAAATCCGCCCGAGGACTTCGACGCGGTCGCGGAGATCATCGATCCCTTTCTCTCGACCTATGGACTTGGCGAGACCAAGATCGCCTACCAGCAGGATTTGATCGAGAACGGTAACTGGAAGCTCGTCGTCGAGAACAACCGAGAGTGCTACCACTGCGACGGACATCCCGAGCTCTCCTGCTCCATATTCCCAACCTTCGGGATGGATGAGAACAGCATCCCCGAGCACCGACTCGATGACTGGAATCGAGAGCGGATCGCCGAACTTGAGCTCATTCAGAAGTGTGACCGCTACGGACTGCCGTACGGCATCCTCGAAGATCTGCGCGACCGTCCCGTCGGTTTCAGGGTGGAGCGCGCTGCCATGGACGGTGAGGGCGAATCCTTCTCGACGACAGGGAAGCGGCTCTCGAAGAAGCTCGTGGGAGACGTGCCCGAGTTCAAGCTCGGGCGGGTGGGCCTGCATATGCAACCGAACAGCTGGTTCCATTTCTTGGGCGATCACATCATCACCTTCGCGGTCTTCCCGATCGCGGCGAATCAGACGCTCATTCGCACGATCTGGCACGTTGCGGAGGACGCCGTCGAGGGGGTCGACTATGACCTCGACGAACTCACATTCACCTGGAAGCAGACGAACCTGCAGGATCGCGAGTTCGTCGAGTTGTGCCAGCGCGGTGCGACGAGTCCGGCATACGAGCAGGGCCCATACATGCAGAGCGAGTACATGGTCGATGCCTTTGTGAGCTGGTACGTGGCACGCATGCAGGAGCACATCGGAACCGACTGATCGGTGATCCGGAATCTTGTGTCACGCGGCGCAAGAGAATGGAGCGCTCGTCCGATTGCGACGGGTGTCCCTGCCCGTTCCGTTGCCCCGGACCCCGCTCTTCACAGCCTGCGTCGCGTGGCCCGGGGCAACGGAACGGGCAGGGACACGGAACATAACGAATGGTTCAACAATCCCGTTGTACGGGTCTCAACCGGATACAGCGCCTGGATAGGCTCGAATGGAAACAGGATTTCCCAAGGTCCACTCGCACCAGCGAAGGAAAGGAAACACCATGTTGATGAAGAAGAAGTACGCGGGCGTTCTTGCCCTGGGGGCAGCAACGATGCTAGCCCTGTCGGCGTGCTCGGGCGGGGGCTCGGGTGACGGCGGTGGCGATGGCGGTAGTGAGGGCGGAGGCTCCATCACGGTCGGGTACATCGAGGGATGGACTGACGGGCAGAGCATTGCGTATCTGTTGAAGGACCAGTTCGAGAAACTCGGAATGACGGTCGAGCTGGAGGTGCTCAACGACAACGGCCCGATGTACGCCGCGCTGTCTCAGGGGGATATCGACATTCACGCCTCGGGATGGCCCGAGGTGACCCACAAGAGCTACATGGACGAGTTCGGTGATGACATCGAGTCGATGGGCGTCTGGTACGACAACGGTGTGCTGACGATCGCGGTGCCGTCGTATTCCGAGATCGATTCGATGGCGGATCTCAAGGACAACGCCGATCTCTTCGGTAGCGAGATTGTGGGGATCGAGCCCGGTGCAGGGCTGACCGAGGTGACGCAGACGTCGATGATGCCTGCCTACGGCCTTGACGACTGGACGCTGTCGACGTCGTCGACCGCGTCGATGCTGACGGTTCTGGGCGATGCGATCGATAACGAAGAAGAGGTTGTGGTGACGCTGTGGCGTCCGTTCTGGGCGTACGCAGAGTACGACGTGAAGGACCTGGAGGACCCCGAGGGCGCGATGGGTGAGCCGGAGGGCTTGCACATGCTCGGCCACAAGGGAACCGCGGAAAAGTTCCCCGAGGCTGCCGAGCTCATGCAGGGCCTGAACCTTGATGACCAGGCCTATGGCGAGCTCGAGATGCTGATCACGAGCGAGGAGTATGAGAACGACTCCGAGGGTGCGGTCGACAAGTGGATTGAAGACAACCCTGAGGGGTTCAGCACACTGATCACCGAGTGATTGCGCGCAGTGAGTGATCGCGTGATCGAGTGATTGCGCGCGTGCTTGCGAAGCGGAGTGATTGAACACTGAGCCGCTGAGCGTTTGATCTGCTGAGCTGCTGATCAACTCATGCGCCGTCGCATCATGCGGGAGGGGCCGGAGCTGACTATTGTCCCGGTCCCTCCTGTTGTTCGCCACCGGCCATGTGGTCGTGGGCCTTTGCCTCAGTTAGTTCGCGGGGCGAATACCGAGGCGCCGATCTCCTGAGCCCGTGCGAGGTGGCGTTCGGCGTAGTTCTCCTCAGTGATCGGGAACAGCTCCGCGGTGCAGACCTCTCCGCCGCAGTATCCGAAGATTCCCGACTCGATCTGGGTGCGGATCGCTTCTCGGTACCCGCGGCGCTCGTAGCGCTCGATGCTGGTCTCGGTCATGGCGAGGAGGTGCACGTCGATCCCGCCGAGGTTCGACGTCTGCCCGTCAGGCCCTGATCCATACCCCCACCCGCCGGTGAACACGCGATCGAACCACCCCTTGAGCAGACCCGGCAGCGACCACCAGTAGACCGGAAATGCGAAGACGAGGGCGTCGGCGCGTTCGATGCGTTGCTGTTCTGCGCGTACGTCGTCGGGCACGGGGCCGGTCTGTCGTTTGTAGGTCTCGTAGTCCTCGAAGGTGAAGCGGGGATCGAAGCCTTCGGCGGCGAGGTCTGCGAGTTCCGCGGTGTGGCCGGCCTCTGTGAGGCCCGCGATGACCTGGTTCGCCATGGCATGGGAGAACGATCCGGTGAAGGGGTGGGAGACGACGACGAGAGCGTGCATATCTGTGAGTCCTGTCTGGTGGGTGGTGCGGTTATTCGTGTGTGCTGCAGATATTTGCAGGGAGGAGAAACCGTCCCAGACGGACAGTAGCGCGAAAGATGCAGATGCAGTAGTACGGTTCTTCCTGCAGATTACCTGCGGTCATCTTAGTTTGCAGTCATGCGTGAGATTACAAGGAAGGCTGTCGTCGCCTGCCCCGTGGAGGTTGCGATAACTGTGATCGGTGGAGCGTGGAAGCTCACCATCATCAGTCACCTGCTTGACGGGGCGATGCGATACGGGGAAATCAAACGCGCGCTGGTGCGGGCGACGGATCGCACCTTGACGCGGCAGTTGCGCGAACTCGAGCAGGACGGGCTGGTGCATCGCGAGGTCTTCGCGGAGGTGCCGCCCCGGGTCGAGTACCGACTCACCGAACTGGGCGAGACCTTGCGGCCGATCGTCGCCGCGGTCGATGGTTGGGGTCAGTCCTGGCTCAAGGAGCAACCTGACGTCGACGTGCATGACGAAGCCGCAGTGCAGTTGCGGTCGAGCCGCCGCGTAGCCACGGTCGACCCGCCGTGTGAGACGAGGATGGTCATCTGGCAGCGGTCGACCCTCGCGAGATGAGGATTGCGGGTGCTTCACGCGCCGCAAGGAACAACAAGGCTCATCTCGGCGACAGGGCGGGTGAAGAGGAGGGCAGGGCGCAGGATCAGCGCTTCTCGTCGGGCAGGTGAATGCCGGGCGCGGTCGCCGCAAGATCCGCGGTGGCCCGCTGCAGGGCTTCCCGCATCGAGATCCAGGGGGCGTCGAGCAGCGTGGGGGAGCGCATGACGTGGACCTCGCGCACAGCGTCGGGAACGTCGAGTCGGGTCGCGACGACGCCGGGCAGCGGGGTGTAGCCGAGCGCCGGCACGAGTGCGATCCCGAGTCCCGCGGCGACGAGCCCTTGCACGGTGGCGTAGTTGTAGCTCTGGTAGGTGATCTTCGGTTCGAATCCTGCGCGTGCGCAGAGACGTCGCAGCATTGCAGTGCCGGTGGAGGAAGGGCCGGTTGAGATCCAGATCTCGGCGTGCAGCGGGCGCAAGCTCGGGGCTTCTGCGGCGATCGCGACCGGGTGGTCTGGGCCAGTCAAGATGAAGTGATCCTCAGTGAAGAGCTCATCGACCGGGAAGCCGCGGGGCCAGCCGCTGCGCATCGCGCTGTACCGGTAGAGCACCGCGAGATCGAGTGAGCGGATCTCGAGCGCGGGGATGAGCCCGGCGGGAGTGTCTTCGATGAGCGGGATCTCCACGCCGGGGTGAGCGAGCCGGAACGCGGAGATCGCTGACGGCAGCAGGCGTTCGCTCAACGACTGGAAGGCGCCGAGGCGGAGGGTGCCGATCTCGCCGCGCAGATGGGATTGAACATCGGCTTCGAGTGCCTGCAGGCGCCCGAGGGGTTCTGCGGCGCGCTCTGCGATGAACACCGCGGTTGTCGTCGGTCGGACCCGATGCGCATCGCGCTCGAAGAGCTGAGCACCAGTTGCGCGCTCGAGAGCAGACATCTGCTGCGAGACCGCGGATCCCGTGTAGCCGAGCTCGTGACCGGCATCGGTGAAGGAACCGGTGCGCAGCACGGTGCGCAGTGTTTCGAGATGAATGGGATTCAGCATAATGGTTGCTTCATTCGGTTCGTCAGATGAATAGAGGGCTCGTGTGCGAATGCGGGTGAACAGGCTGCGATCATTGCGATGCAACGGTGTGTAAGCAAAGCTTACGCCAGGATCAGAAACTGTCGCGAGGAAGTGAATGCCGGCGCTGAAGAACCGGGTGATAATTGCACAGAACGGACGGTACGAGAGTGCCGAGCGCAGCGGAGCGTTCGGACAGGTGGTTCGGACCTCTCGTGACTGTTCCTCAGGGATCGCGGGATCCTCAGAGATCAAAGGAAAAGTGAGGCTATGTCGGAACTCATGTACACCCAAAGCCAGGGATATCCGGATGCGGTAGTCCCGAACCGACCGGGACGCACATTCGGAGGCGTCGCGATCGGTGTGCTGCTGTTTGGCACCGCGGGGTACACGCTGCCCCCGGGGTCGGTCGAGAATGCGACGACATTCAAGTACCCCGTGCACTACCGGGCGATTCCCGAGGCGACGACCGAGACCGTGCTGCAGCCCGGCGCCGATGAGAAGATCTTGAACGCACTGATCGAGGCTGCCCAGGAGCTGGAGGCAGCGGGATGCCGTGCAATCATCGGTGGCTGCGGGTACTTCGGCAACTACCAACCGCAGGTTCGTGCTGCGGTGAATATCCCGGTGTTCATGTCGTCGCTGCTGCAGCTGCCCTTCATCTTGAACAGCATCGCGCCGGAGAAGAAGGTCGCAGTGCTGTGTGCCGATGCCACCGTGCTGCCAGACGCTGATGCGCTCGTTCACGCGGGTATCACCGACCGGTCGCGACTCGTGATCAGTGGCGGCAAGCTGCCCGAGGTGCCGGAGATGGATCTCGTGCTCACCAATCAAGGCGGGTACAACCCGGCCCAGTTGGAGCGAGAGCTGGTCGCTGCCGCGCGGAAGCTGGTTGCTGAGGATCCGAGCATCGGAGCGGTGCTCATGGAGTGCACGCTGTATCCGGCGCATTCTCGCGCTATTGCCGAGGCCGTGAACCTGCCGGTGTGGGACTTCGTGACCATGATCGACTGGGTCGAGAGCGCCGTAGTGAAGCGCCCGTTCCACGGCTACATTTGATTCACCGCGGGTAGATAAGCCAGACCCGCCAAGTGCGAGCCACCCGCAATCGACACCACTGGTCCACAGCCCCGATCACTTCGCAGCGCAGCGAGTGCAGGGGCCGCGGCAAGACGAAGAAGTGAGGATGACATGAGCAACGTTCTGCTGGAGCCGATCAAGGTCGGCCCTTTCGAGCTCAAGGGCCGTGTGTACCTGCCGGCCCATCAGCCGGGGCTGGCCTCGGGGGGACAGGTCACCGACCAGTACATCGAGTACCATCGCCAGCGCGCACGTGCCGGTATGGCGATGCAGGTGACCGGCGCGAATCCGATCATCGAGTCAGAGGTCTGGCCTGATATCTGCCTCTGGAACAAGGATGAGTCGATCGTTCCCGGCTATCAGCGGCTCGCTGCGGCGGTGCACTCCGAGGGCGGTCGTATGATCGCCCAGCTCGCGCACCCCGGCCCGACCGAGGAGGAAGGCACCGAGGTCTTCGGCCCGTCCCGCGACTTCTCGGAGTTCAGCCGTCAGGTCGCGGTCGCCGCGACCCACGCGCAGCTCGACCAGGTGATCGACGAGTACGCAGCGGCCTCCGACCGGTGCCGACGCGGCGATCTCGACGGGATCGAGCTCAGCATGGCGCACGGCAACCTGCCCGCCGCGTTCCTCAGCCCGCTGACGAACCGACGCGACGATGAGTACGGCGGCGACTTCGAGCGGCGTCTGTACCTGATCCACCGCATTATCGACGCGAGTCGCGAGGCGATCGGCCACGATCGCATCCTCGGTATACGTCTGGGCATCGACGACATGGTCGAAGGGGGTCTGACTCCGGAAGACGGTGCGCGGATCGCCGCAGCCCTCGAAGACAAGGTCGACTACATCAGCGTGATGGTGGGCAACAACAACAGGCTCGAGGCGCGCGCCCGGCACTGGCCGCCGGACCCGGCGGAGCCGGGACTCTTCCGCAGCAAGGCCCGCGTCGTCAAAGAGGCCGTGAAGTCGGTGCCGGTGTGCGCTGTCGGACGCGTGCTGACGATGGAGCTCGCAGAGCATATGGTCGCGGCCGGTGACACCGACATTGTGGGCATGGTCCGTGCGCACATCGCCGACCCGAATCTCATGCCGCTGTCGCTCGCGGGCAAGGCCGATGAGGTGCGGCCGTGCGTCGGTGCGAACGTCTGCGTGAATTCCCTCATGCTGAAGAAGCCGCTGACCTGCCACGTGAACCCCGACGTCGCGAACGCTGACGAGTTCAATCAGCTCAGCAGTCTCGATGGCCACACCTCGGTCGTCGTGGGCTCGGGGCCTGCCGGGCTCGAGGCCGCACGGCGCCTTGCACGACGGGGCAGCAGCGTCACACTGTTTGAGGCCGCTGCCGAGGTCGGTGGGCGCATGGCCCAGTGGTCGAAGGCTCCCTCCCGTAAGGACTCCAAGAAGTGGGTGCAGTGGGCCGAGCGCATGATTCGTCGCTACGGGGCCGACATCCGTCTGGGCACGCGTGCGGATGCCTCCGCGATCGCTGAGTTGCAGCCGGACACGGTGGTACTCGCTCTGGGCGCGCCCGACGCGAAGATCGCAGTGCCCAGTGACGGAAGCGTGCCGGTTGTCACCGCGGATCGTGCGTTTGAGCCCGGTGCGGTGCGCGGCCGTGTGCTCGTGCACGAGATGATCGGCGAGCTCGATGGACCGCTGATCGCCGACTACCTCCACTCCATCGGAGTGGAGCCCGTGCTCTCGACCGAGCGCCTGCACATCGGTGAGGGAGACGGGTTCAACACTGTCGTTCCGATGCTGCGCACCCTCACGGAGAAGGGCATCCAGACAATCGAGCGCGTGAAGCCGGTCGGAGTCACTGGCGGTGAAGTCGAACTCGAAGACATTTTCGGCGTCGCTCGCTAGAAGCTCGCGGTCGATGCGGTGGTCACCTGGGCCGGCGGAGATCCGGATCTGAGCCTCGCCGATGACCTGCGCGAGCTCGGTATCGAGCCCATCGTGATCGGCGATGCGCTGCGGCCGCGCCGCGTCACTGAAGCGACGCAGGACGCCAAGCGTCTGACCGATCCGATCGAGACCGTGGAACTGGTAGTTGCCGGTTAGAGCAGAAATGTGATGGGCGGGCCGATCTGTGAGGATCGGCCCGCCCATCATGCTGAGTCAGCGCTTACAGCTCGTAGGCGTCTCCGACCTCCGCCGAAGAGGCGGGCAGGTCGTAGGCCTCAAGGACTTCGGCAACCTTTCCGTCCTCATGAAGCTTTGCGATGTTCTCGTCGAGCGCCTTGCCAAAGGCCTCGTTGTCGTAGCTCGTCGGCCAACCCACCTGACCAGGCTTGGCGAACTCGGGAACTTCATCGACAGGCTCGACCGGGTTGACGGTCGCGCCTTCAATGCCCTTGCCCTCGATCGTTGCTTGCGAAGAGGGAACTGAGGCGATAATCGCGTCTAGGCGGCCAGCCTCGAGGTCGCCGTAGATCGACTCATCGTCTTGGTAGACGATAAAGCTGTCGCCCAACCAGCTCTTCAGGCTCTCGTTGTACAGGTTGCCAGAGACCGACCCGACCTTGATATCGGCGAGGTCGTCAACGGTGTAATTGTGGAGTGACACGACTCCGGTCGCGTCAAGATAGACCGGGGCACTCAACCGCACAATTTCAGCACGTGCTTCGGTGCGGTACCAGGCAGTCGCCGCGACATCGGCGCGGCCGGTCTCTGCGGCGGGAATCGCTGCGCCCGCGCCACCTGCGGCTTGCACAGCTATCTCGAGGCACTCCATCGCTGCGATCTCGGTGAGCAGGTCGCCCTCTACGCCAGATAGCTCCTCGCCGTTGATGCTCATGAATGGCGGGAAGTCGTAGGCCGCGACTGTGAGCTTTCCTTCCTCGACGGTCTGCAGATCCGGGTGCGCTGGGGTGCAGTTATCGCCGCCTGCGGTGATGTCCTCCCCGCCGGAGCAGGCGGCGAGCGAGACCGCGGCGAGTGCGGTGAGTCCTCCGAGCGTAAGCGCTCGGGTCAGACTATTGGAACGAATCGACATGCTGGAGGGGCCTTTCTGCGATGGAACATAAGAATGTGAGAGTCGTGGGCGTCGAACGAAGTATCACTGAGCCGGACGGCCAAATGGCGGCGCGAATCCACAGAACCTCTCCCGTTCTATTACTGCGGTTATTGGTGCTCATACGCAAATACCTCTCGAGTCACTTGTGATACAAGAATTGAATCGGTTTACGGGCTCTTGCCGCTCCATCGGGATCAATGAGTGGCTATGTTGTATTCAGCGATTTCTGTGCGAGTGTGAATGGAGTGAAACCAGATGACGAACAGCTATGTGGCGGCAGAGAGCAGCACCTACGATGTCATCGTGATCGGGCTCGGGGCGATGGGTAGCTCCGCCGCGTATCAACTCGCCAAGCGTGGGGAGCGCGTGCTCGGACTCGAGCAGTTCTATCCCGCGCACTCCAAGGGATCGAGCCATGGCACCACGCGCATGATTCGCAAGTCGGCGTTCGAGCACCCCGATTATGTTCCGCTCGGCAAGCGTTCGTATGAGCTCTGGGACGAGCTCGAGCAGCTCACGGGGCGCAAACTCGTGACGAACACCGGAGGGCTGTACATCGGTTCGCCCGAAGAGCACTACATCAAGGGCAGCATCGATACAGCGCGCGCCTTCGGCATCGACCATGAGGTTCTCGACAGCGCTGAAGTGCGCAGACGGTACCCGCAGGTGATGACTCGAGACGGACAGATCGCGTACTCCGAGCCCGATATGGGCGTGGTCACGCCGGGAAAGTGCATCCTGGCCTACCAGCAGCTTGCTCAAAGGCACGGAGCTGAGCTGCATTTCGCAGAGACGGTTCTGGAATGGGAGGCCGATGCGGATCAGGACCACGTACGCGTGCGCACCGACGAAGGAACGTACGAGGCCAGGCGCCTCGTGATCACCACCGGTGCATGGGCCACACGGTTGCTGTCGGAGATGGATCTGCCGTTGCAGATTGAGCGGCACTGGATCTTCTGGTTCGAGCCCCAGGAGGGCGCGCTCGAGGATCTACGGGTCGGCAAGTTTCCGCTCGTCAATGTCGTGGCCGACGGCGGTGTGGCCTACACCAGCTGGCCGGCTTTCGGCGAGGAGCCATTGGTGAAGGCGACCTTCGTCGATATCGACGCAGAGGTGTGCACACCGGAGACGATGCTGCTGCCCGAGGCCTCCGCTGGAGAAGTCGCAGGCATTCAGCGGAATGTCGAGCAGTACGTGCCGAGTGCCGCGGGACGGCTCGTCAGCATGGAGTCCTGCATGTATGTGAACGCGCCAGACGAGCACTTCGTGATTTCCACACACCCCGACCACGCGAACGTCTCAGTTGCGGCGGGCATGGCCGGCCACGGGTTCAAATTCACTCCGGTCGTCGGTGAGATACTCGCCGACCTCGCGATCGACGGTGAGACGTCGTACGATATTGACCTCTTCAGCCCTGCCCGTTTCACGGGAGCCGCCCAACAGTGACCATCCGTGATCACGAGTCGACCAGCACTGCAACTACAAGGGATAGGACACAGAGAACCATGCGCATGCAAGATAAAGTCGCTGTACTCACCGCTGCCGCCTCAGGCATGGGGCTTGCAACGAGCAAACTCATGGCGAAAGAAGGAGCAAAGGTTGTTCTCGCCGATATCAACGAACGAGATGGTGAGCAGGCCGCAGCAGACATTCGTGCTGCCGGTGGTGAAGCAATCTTCGTGCGCACCGATGTCTCGAGTGAGAACGATGTCGAGCAACTCGTCGCGCGGGCGATTGCAGAGTTCGGGCGCATCGATGTGCTGTTCAACGGTGTCGGAATCAACATGGCGAAGCCGATCACCGAGTGCACGGTCGACGACTTCGACGCCGTCATGACGCTGAATCTGCGCAGCGTGTTCTTGACCTGCAAGCATGTGCTTCCGCACATGCTCGAGAACGAGAACGGCGGTGCGATCGTGAACAACTCGTCCGTTGCCGGACTCGTCGGCCGCCCGTCTGACCCGCTCTACGGTGCATCGAAGCATGGCATCAACGGCCTGACGAAGGCCCTCGCGTTGAACTATGCGGACCAGAAGATTCGAGTGAACTCGGTCTGCCCGGGGTCGATCGGAACGCCGCTGTTCTACAAGGATGTGGCGCCCGGAGAAAGCAAGGAAGAGTTCAAGAAGCGCGTGGTTGCGAGCAGCCCGACTCCCCGGGTCGCAGACGCCGAGGAAGTCGCGAATGCGGTGCTCTTCTTGGCAAGCGACGAGTCCAGTTTCGTGAGCGGCGTTGCGCTCGCCGTCGATGGCGCCAAGGCGGCAGGCCTGATGCGGTCCGATCGATTCTCGATGGATTTCGACCTGCAGTAGAAGAAAGCTCAGGGTGGCAAGCGAATCGCTTGCCACCCTGAGCTTTTCTCCGGCCCGGCTCTTCTGATGGGCCCCGCAGCTGAGCTAGCTGCGCTGCGTGCCCTCAGCAGCATCCGCGAGGAGTTTCACGATCGCATCGAGATCGCAGTTGCCCCCGGAGAGTACGAATACCACGCGGTCTTCCGGTGATACCGGCAGCTTCCCTGAGAGCGCAGCAGCAACTCCCATGCATGAGGAGGGTTCGGCAAGAATATGTCCGCGCTCGAGTACGAGACGGATTGCCGGCACGATCTGCTCATCTGTGACAGTGATGACTTCGTCGACGAGGGCTGAGATCGTCTCGAAGCACGTCTGGTCTGTATCGATCCCGCGGGTCGCGTCTGCGATGGTCTCACCGAGCTCGGCGAGGTTGTGGCAGTAGCCGGCCTTCAAGCTGTTCGTGTAGCGCGGCACGACGACATTCTCCATGCCGTACACGCGAGCCTCGGGCCGAATGCCCTTCACTGCGGTCGCGATGCCTGAGATCAGCCCGCCGCCGCCAATGGGTACGACGACGGCGTCGACATCGGGCAGATCATCGACGATCTCCAGGCCGCAGGTGCCCTGCCCTGCGCGCACTGCTTCACCGGCGAATGGGTGGACCAAGGTGCGCCCTTCCTCGCGGGCCAAGCGCCGGGCCGTCTCAGCACGCTTGAGTACATCGACGAGCACGATCTCCGGATCGTGCTGTTTTACGAGCGCGTATTTTGCAGGGTTGACGCTCTCCGGCATGACGATCTTCGCGCTGATGCCGAGCAGCTTCGAGGCGTACGCGATTGCCTGCGCATGGTTGCCCGAGGAGTAGCAGACCACGCCTCGGTCACGCTCTTCATCGCTCAGCGAGCGGAGCGCGTTCATTGCTCCGCGCAGTTTGAAGGACGCGGTGATCTGCGTGCATTCGGCCTTGAGGTAGACCTGACATCCCAGAATGGGGTCCATTGCGGGAACGCGAATGAGGGGAGTGTGCAAGATATACTCTTGAATTCGCTCACGTGCCTCACGGATGGTACTCAGTTCAAGCATTCGGCCTCTCATTCTGGTGTTCTGTGGCGCTTGCTGCCGATCTCGGCACCGCACTTACTGAAGACACGACCCCGGATGGTTGCCAGATTATTGCGGCCCAAATTTCAGTACAAACACCATTTCGGCATGGCATGACAGCTTTCCGACATCGGTGCGAGGCCGCTGGTCTCAGGGGCGATGACAGCGTGAGGAGGATTGCGGATCGCTGGCGCAGAAGCGACGCCGCCATGGGTGAGAGCCCGTGGGTAACTCTTACCCCAAAAGGTATCGGACTACATAAAACGAGTCATGGACGAAGGGAAGTGGTGAGTGAGAAACTGATGCCCAAGGGCACTCCTGACTCGCTCAGACGAGTCACATGCACGACTGGCGAAGGTCGCGATCGGGGTCACGAAGCTCGAAAAGCTCCGCGTTGTCTATCGGATCCGTGCCGGCCTGCTCTTGCGGTCAGCTGCTCGGCAGCAGACCGAACAGGATACGAACAAGTACGGAGGAACCAAGGTGCGGCTCAATAACAACGCTGAAGCCATCCAGCAGGAGTTCGGGTTCGACCCGCAGGAGCGACTGCTCTTCGCGAATATCCGACGCGACGCGGTGAAGATCGTGCGGCCCATCATCGCCGAGCGCGATGATGAGAAGCTGCTGCTCGTGCGTCAGCAGGAGACCGCGAGCGTGTTGTTTGCGGGCGTGCCGCAGGAGCGCGTGCGTTTCCACTCAGAGTGGATCGCGTTTGATCGCCGCATCGTGGCAGGCTACGAGGTCGCGGAAGATCTGTCCTCCCTGATCTGGGATCTGGCCGGTGACGAGCAGGTCTCGCTCGCCCCGGGCATCTGCTACGCGCACCTGCAGGAGATTGAGCGGCGTGCAACCGATCGCGCACGTGTCGAGGTCGAAGCAGACCCTTGCGATACAGCTCCGGTTTCCGTGTATGAGCTGACGGAGCAAGAAGTTGAGGCGCGGTTCCGCGCGTGGCGCGAGCAGGGCGTTGCCTTTGGTCGTGACTTCGCCGGAAGGTTCCCAGGGCTTGAGGGCATCGAGGAGTACTTCGATGCGCAGACCGACACGCGTTTCTCGGCGCTCGGTGAGCTGGCGCAGGATCAGGGCGTTGACGGGGTCTACCTGGCCGCTCCTCCGAACTTCTCCGAGGTGACCGGACGTCGCGATGCCGAGGGACTTGGTGCGCTGTGGGTGCCGGCGACCGGCAAGGTTCTCGTCCTGGCAGAAGATGCCGCTCCGGGCTTTGCCGGGACCCCGGTAGCCCGCTTCGCTTCGCGTGCTGAGGCGCTCCGCGAGCTGCTGCCCGGCACCGCGCTCGGCGTCGAGGAAGAGCACATCACCGCTTCGTTCGCGCGCAGCCTTGAAGCCGCTGGTCTGGGGCTCACGAACGTGTCAGTGCCACTCGGCTCCTGGCGAGACCTACGCGACGTAGAGGATCTTCCGTTCGTGTTGATCGCCTGCCGCGCGAGCACCCACGCGATGGAGGGCGCACTGCAGAAGCTGTCGGATCGCCTCGAGGCGGGGCAAGACAGCAGTGAGGATGTGCTCTACGCCGATTACCTCGCGGGCATTCAGGAGTTCCGGGTCGAGCAGGGTGTTCCGTTCGCAATCGAGCCGTACTTCGTGAACCAACACGCGTCTGACCGCACCCTGTTCCCGACGACGCCGACCGATGCCCCGATCACGAAAGACAGCGTCTGCGTCGAGCTCGACACCGGCGTGAAGGTCACGATCGACGGAGTGGTGCTTGCAACCTCGGATATGGGGCGCTCGTTGCCGCTGACTCCGGGAGCCGCGCAGGCCTATGACACGCTCACTCGCGTGATCCGCGAACACATCATTCCCTCGATTCGCCCGGGTGTGGCGATGTCGCAGGTGCATGCGGATGCGGTGGATACGCTGACCGCCGTGCGTGGTGAGTTGGAAGAGGCCGGCCTCCTCGCGGCAGACACCGACTTCGTGAGCTGGTACAACAAGCGCAATGTCGGGCATCTCATGGGGAAGCAGGAGTCGTTCGCCAACGAACTGCGCCCGGGCTACACCCACGTACTTCGAGTCGGTGATTACGGGGCTGCTGAGACGCCGTGGCGCTTTGGCGAGACCGGCATCAGTACTGAGGATCTCTGGTTCATCGGGCGCGATCGGACATTCACGCTCACGCTGTCTGAGTAGGGGATTCCGGCTGAGGAGCCGCGTACGGTGTGCTGGTGATCCGGTCGATGGGAGGCGCGGATGTTCACCTTCGTCCAACTGAAGAGCTTTGTGGTGGTTGCCGAGGAACTGCACTTCGGTCGTGCGGCTGAGCGGCTCCGGATCACACAGCCACCGCTCAGTCGTCAGATTCGCAGGCTTGAAGAGGAAGTGGGATTCAGCCTGCTCGATCGCACGAAGCGTCAGGTCACGCTCACGGTGGCCGGCACCGCGTTCCTGGAAGAGGCGAGGAAGCTGCTCTCGCTCGCAGATCGTTCGCAGGATATGGCCGAGCGCATCTCGACCGGGCAGAGCGGTGTCGCCTCGATCGGGATGACCGGTACCGGGATCTTGGCGATGCTCACTCTGCTCATCGACGATCTGAACGAGCACGCACCAGAACTTGAGCTCGAGGTGCTCGAGATGGTGACGAAGGACCAGATCTCCGCGATTCTCAACGGAACGATCGATGTTGGGCTGCTGCGCACCCCACCGAATCACGATGAGCTCGAGAGCGTGGTGGTGCACACTGAGCGGTTGATGGCGGCGGTGAGCAGCCGGCATCCGCTCGGTGTCTCCACCGCTCCGTTGGATACGCGCGACCTCGCCGGAGAGGTAATGGTCGATTATGCGCCGGCGCAGGGCAAGTACCTCCACGACTTGGTGAAGGCCACGCTGCGCGATGTTCCCGTGACCTTCCGGCAGCAGGTGACGCAGGTGCAGAGTGCGCTCGCGTTCGTCGTGGCCAACTCGGGTCTCGCGTTCGTTCCTGAGTCGGCCATGCACATGCAGATGGTGGGTGTCGTCTACCGTCCGATCGCGGGTCTGCAGGATCCCATCATGCCCCTCCATGCAGCTTGGCGACGGGACAACGCCAACCCGGCATTGCGTGTGATCGTGAAGCGATTGTTCCAGTTGCGCAAGCGCGGTGTGACCCGGAATCCCATGTATCACGATGGCAAACTGCTCGCCGGCTTCGAAGTGATCATGGGTGAGCGTTCAGCGGATCCGGCGCGAGAAGAGCCGCCTCAAGAAGTATGCACATAAGGTATTGGAGCATGCAAGAGAGGTGTTGATTGCGCATACTTCGCCTTCCTAGCCTGGGTACCAGTAGTGGAAGAACTCCCTTCCACCGAATCGACACAAAGGGAATGAACTGACGATGACTAGCTACGCACCGAGAGAGCTCGCCCAGAAGATCGGAAGCGGTCTCCTCTCGTTTCCGGTAACTGCGTTCGACAACGACCTCGAGTTCGACGAGAAGCGCTACCGGGAGCACCTCGCCTACCTGAGCCAGTACGACGTTGCGGGTCTCTTCGCAGCCGGCGGAACCGGGGAGTTCTTCTCCTTGACCAACGAGGAGATTTCGCGGGTCGTTACGTCTGCTGTCGAGGAGGCAGCCGGTCGGGTACCCGTGCTGTCGGCCGCCGGCGGTTCCGTGCGAAACGCGATCGCGCAGCTGAAGATCGCTGAGCAGGCTGGTGCAGCCGGTGTGCTGCTGTTCCCGCCCTACCTGACCGAGGCTTCGCAGGACGGTCTCGCACAGTACATCGGTGCGATCTGCCGGGCTACGAAGCTGGGCGTCATCGTCTACAACCGCGCGAACATGCAGCTCGACGCCTCGACGGTTGTGCGTCTGGCCGACGAGAACGAGAACTTGATCGGCTTCAAGGACGGCATCGGCAGCATCGACCGGATGACGCGCATCTACAACGCTGTGGGTGACCGCTTCACCTACATCGGTGGGCTGCCGACTGCTGAGACCTTCGCTCGCCCGTACCTCGAGATGGGAGTGACCACGTACTCGTCTGCGATGTTCAACTTCGTTCCGGAGTTCGCGCTGCGCTTCTTCGCTGCGGTTCGCTCTCGCGACAACGCATTCGTCGACAATGCGCTCCGCGAGTTCGTGCTCCCGTACCTGGACATCCGAGACCGGAAGAAGGGGTACGCAGTTTCCATCGTCAAGGCGGGGCTGAATGCGCAGGGGAAGCACATCGGATCGGTGCGTCCTCCGCTTACCGACCTCACCGAGGAGGAGACTGGCATGCTGGGCGACCTGATCAAGCGAGTCAAGTAAGTAGATGTTTTAGGCGGCCCCTCACTGCGATACTGCGGTGAGGGGCCGCCTTGGATGCTCAGCCTCTTCCGATTAAGAACCATCCCCGAACCGTAGGAGAAGAACCATGGCCACCCCCGGACTCTCGCAACTAGTGAGCTCCATCCCCGAATCCGCTCCCCTTGCCATCGATACCCTTGCGAAGCAGTACAAGCGTGAGGGGAGGCCTGTCATCGCTTTCGGTGCGGGTGAACCCGATGCCGACACAGATTCGCGGATCCTCGAAGCCGTGCGCGATGCCGTGCTGCAGGCAGAGAATCACCACTACACGCCGCCGCTCGGCATTCCCGAGGTACGCGCTGCTGTGGCGGACTACACGAACGACTACCTGCAGCTGGACCGATTCAGCGCGGACAACGTTGCGGTCACGAACGGCGGCAAGCAGGCGCTCTGGAACTCCTTCGCGGCGATCCTGAATCCGGGCGATGAGGTGATCCTCCCCGCACCGTATTGGACGACCTACCCCGAGCAGCTGAAGCTTCTGGGTGCAGAGACGCGCATCGTCGAAACCACGCTCGAGAACGGCTACCGGGCGACGGTCGAGCAGCTGCGCGAGGCGACGACTCCGAAGACCAAGGCGCTTGTGCTGACGAGCCCATCCAACCCGACGGGCAGCGTCTACACGGCTGAGGAGATGCGAGACATTGCCGCGTGGGCCGAGGAAGTCGGCTGCTGGGTGGTCTCTGACGAGATGTACCACGACTTCGTATATGACGGTGCGGAGTTCGCCTCGATCGCGCCGCACCTGAACCCGGATCAGCTCATCATCGTGAGCGGGCTCGCGAAGAGCCACGTGCTCACCGGGTGGCGTTCGGGCTGGATCGTCGCGCCGAAGCGCGTGATCTCGGTCACCAAGAATTTCCAGTCTCACACGACGGGTAACGCGAGCAACCTCGCGCAGCGTGCCACGCTTGCGGCGCTGCGGGATGCGCGTGATGTGCCCGAGCAGTTGCGGTCGGTGTTCGCGGAACGGCGCGAGATTGCTGCTTCGATCTTCGCGCAGATGCCGGGAGTCCAGACGCATCGCCCCGAGGGCGCGTTCTACTTCTTCGCGCGGGTGGAAGACCTGCTCGACGGTCGCTTCGAGCACGAGGGTCAGCCGGTCACGACCTCGCTCGGTCTGTCGCGCTTTTTGCTCGATGAGATCGATGTGGCGATCGTTCCCGGAGAGGCCTTCGGGGCACCGGGGCACCTGCGATTCTCGTATGCGCTCGCCACTGATGCGCTCCGCGAAGGCCTAGAGCGCATCCAACGACTCCTCGTGGAGACTGCGCAGTAGTTCCGCGGCGCTCCTCAGGGAGCACGCAGAAAGGCGGGTTGATCCGAAAGGATCAACCCGCCTTTCCTGTCCGGCGAGAGCCCAGACTCTCGCGGGATCAGCGCTTACAGCTCGTACGGCTCTCCCACGTCGGCCGATGACTCCGGTACGCCGAACTCCTTGAGCACCTCGACGATACGGCCGCTCTCGTGCAGCTCGGCGATGTTCTCATCGAGTGCCTCGCCGAAGGCCTCGTTGTCGTAGCTGGTCGGCCAGCCGGCCTGGCCGGGCGCCTCGGCCTCAGGAACCTCAGGATGAGGCTCCAGCGGAATGAGGCTCGCGTTCTCGATGCCCCTGCCCTCGAGCGTGGTCTGCGACGAAGCGATCGACGCAATGATCGCGTCAACGCGGCCTGCCTCGAGGTCGCCGTAGATCGACTCGTCATCCTGGTACACGACGAAACCATCGCCGAGCCACTTCTTGAGGCTCTCATTCCACAGGTTGCCCGAGACGGAACCGACCTTGATGTCTTCGAGATCGTCCATTGAGTAGTCATTGAGCGAGATAACGGCGCTCTCATCGAGGTACACCGGGTCACTCAGGCGGACGACCTCGGCGCGAGCCTTGGTGCGGTACCAGTCGCCTGCCGCTAGGTCCGCTCGGCCGCCCTCGACCGAGGGGATCGCCGCGCCGGCGCCGCCGGCGGCCTGGACGGAGAGTTCGAGGCACTCCATCGCGGCAACTTCCTTGAGCAGCTCGCCTTCGACACCGGTGAGGGTGTCTCCATCAACGATCATGAGCGGCGGGTAGTCATAGGTGGCGACGGTGAGCTTGCCCGCCTCGACCGTCTCCAGGTCGGGGTGGGCCGGCGTGCAGTCTTCGCCGCCTGCGGAGTCGCTGCCGCCGCCGGAGCAAGCGGCGAGTGAGACTGCCGCAAGAGCGGTGATGCCGCCGAGTGCGAGAACGCGAGTCAGCTTGTTGGATCGAATCGACATTCGAGTGGGACCTTTCTTCATTGAATGGTGCGACGCTAGGCGTCGTATCGCCTGCTGGAAGAGCATCGGTGCTCGTGGAGCTCCAGCCGCGATGGACTCATTGAATCAGATGCCAGATGTGATCACACCGGATTCTGGAACACCGTGACCCTACCGTGATGTATTCGGCACTTATCGCCGGAAACCCCTTGAGTAGATCGAGGAAACTCCTGGGTCTGTCCGGTCAAGCTGCTATGCACAGAGGACGCCCGGATCGCATGTACGATCCGAGCGTCCTCTGTTTCCAACTGTGCGGATGTGCCGCTCAACATTCGAGTGGCACAAGCGGCGTTAGAGCTCGATGGGCTCGCCGGTCTCTGCCGCCTCGGGGTTCAAGCCGTACTTCTCGAGCGTCTCGGCGATGGTGCCGTCTGCGCGAAGCTCTTCGATCATCTCGTCGATCGCCGCCGAGAGGCCCTCATTGTCGAGACTGCTGGGCCACATGACCTGACCGGCCTGCTCGAACTCGGGAACGTCCGGGTTGGGCGTGACTGCGATGACCTCAGCCCCGTCGATCGGGTTGTCCTCGAAGCGACCGTACGCCGAACCGGCTGATGCGACGAGTGCATCGATGCGGCCGGCCTTGAGATCGCCGTAGATGGCCTCATCGTCCTGGTACACGGTGAAGTCGTCGCCGAGCCAGTTCTGGAGGCTCTCATTCCAGAGGTTTCCGGCGACGGAGCCGACCTTCTTGCCCTCAAGGTCGTCTGAGGTGATGCCGGAGGTCGAAACCACGGCCTGCTCATCAGTCCAGATCGGTGCGCTCAGGTGAACGATCTTGGCGCGTTCCTTGGTGCGCAGCCAGTTGCCGGTGCCGAGGTCTGCGCGGCCGGTCTCGACGGAAGGGATCACCGCGCCGGCTCCACCGGACGAAGTAACGGTGAGGGTGAGGCATTCGCGCTCCGCGATCTCGTGGAGCAGGTCGCCCTCGATGCCTTCGAGCGTGTGCTCGTCGACGACGCGCGTGGCGGGGTAGTAGTCGTAGGAGGCGACGGTCAGCTCGCCCGGAGTGACGGTCTCGAACTCGTGCGCCGGGGTGCAATCCTCGTTGGCGGCGCTGTCACTGCCGGAGGAGCAGCCCACGAGCGCGGCCGCGGCGATCGCGGACACGCCGCCGAGGGCGAGAATGCGGGAGATGGGAGTAGATCGGAACTTCATGTGAACGGGGGCCTTTCTTCGTTGAACGGTATCGGTGCAACGCACCGCCCGCGCCGTCAGGATTCAAGCGCCGCGCATTCAACCCCTGTCGGGCTACCGTCATTCAAGCTTGAGTTATATGTGATCACAAGTCAAGTAGTGCAATGTGACATGAATGTGATGTTCCTGATGCTCCCGATGTTCCGGCAGCTTTCCGTGGGTTCGACCCGCTCAGCTGTCGCAGATGTGGCTCACACGGGGTTCTTCAGCGGAATCTGTGACAGCCGAATGAACTTCCCAAGCAGCCAGCACGACCGGCTTCGCTGGAACACGAAAGAGCGAACGCGACAGTGGGACTGCTGTGGGGCCGCGAGTTCTCGTGTCAATCGAAAAAGACCCGGGCCAGCGGCCGGGAAAGTGAATAGACATGTACAGGGCCCGGGCTGCTCGATACACGAGACAACCCAGGCCCGAACACCCTGTACACAGTTGGTTAGTTACGTTTCAGATGCAAATTCAAACGCCACTCCAGAATCCTGACCAGACCCAGGAACACCAACGTGATCGACCCGTACAACACCGCAGTCAACGAGAACACACTCAAATACTTAAACG
>NZ_JBSGPD010000009.1:0-55918 GCF_053567335.1 Leucobacter sp. GX24907
TCTGGGCGACGCGGATCACGTCATCTCTGAACTCCTTGGGGAACGGCTTGGGCATGATGACATCCTTCCAGGCCAGCCCTCTCGGCTAGCCATGTTTGATGTCACCTGTTCCTACATCAGACCCGACCTCGTGACTGTCGAGGAGCGGTGAGGTCAGGACTGGCTGGTCGCTCATCGCTGTTCCTGCCACTCGAGGTTCGTGATCTCGCGGATCGTGGCGTCCTGCTCGGCCCGCCGTGCGACGATCTGTTCTTCCACGAAGGCGAGGAAGTCCTCCGTCCGATTCGTGACGGGGCGCTCGGTCGTGTCGGGCGGGGTCCAGTCCTCGGCTTCACCGCCCGGCCACGCTGTGCTGCGGGTGGGGCGGTCGCGGTCGAGCCGGGTACCGGAGATCGTGACCCAGTCCCGCAGCCGCTCCCTGGCGATGGCGAAGTCGTAGTGCCAGGCGAGGGCCTGGTTGCCTTTGGCTTGCGGGTCGAAGCAGAATAGCCAGTGCTGCCGCAGCGCCGAAAGTTCCCAGAGCAACTCGGGATGCCGATGCCACATCGGGGGCACGACCTGGGCGGGCAGCCCATAGGTGTGGCGGAGCCAGTCGACCCAGGCGTTGAGGTCGAGGAGTTCCTGCTCGAGATCCTGCGGGGGCAGGGTGCGCCAGTTGATCGGTCTCGGGACCGCGCCGAGTGTCGCGGCGATGTCGTTGGCGTAGGCCTGCTTCGCGACCTGCCGAGCCTGCGCCTCGACCTCGGGCGGCAGCGCCGCATCCGTTACGTTCGGCTCGTCGCCGTCAATACTGGACGGGCTGGTATCGGTGTTCATCAGAGAGCTCCATCCACGAGGAGAAAGAGGAGTGCGCCGCTGGGCGGCGCCCCGAATCAGAGGGCGGGTGCGGCGGCCAGGAGGAGACACGGGCGCTGGCTGCCGCACCCGCGTCATCGGGCGACGGCTTCCCGCTGCTCCGGGTCGGCGCCCGCCGTCGCGGGGGCTTCGGGATCGAGCTGCGCTTCGCGTTCGGCGAGGGCCTGCTGCACCTGGTCACGGGTCGCCGTGTCTCGCTGCGCGGCGTCGCGTTCGGGGCGGCGGCGTTCGACGGTGTAGTCGGTGGTGTTATTGTCGTGCCCGATGCGGGAGGCGACGAACTGCTGCTTCTTTACGCCCTCGCTGTTGACGTAGTCGCGGGGTTCAACCACGGCGATGAAGTTGTCGCCCTTCTGGAACTTCGCGAAGGCGCGCTCTGCGGACTTGCGGAACATCACCAGGTCACCGAACTGCGGGGGCAGGTCCGTGAACGTGCCGTCGGGTTCGGGCTGAGACTTCGGCTCACCGATCCGGGCATAGAAGCGCGCATCGCCTCTGCTGGTGAACGTCAGCTCCGGGTCGGAGGCGATGAATCCCCAGAGCGGCTTCTTCTTCTGCGGCTGCTGCTCCTGGGTCTGTTCCTGCGGTTCTTCGGCCATCAGCTTTACTCCTCTGCTCGCGCCCCGGCACGGAGTATGTCGGGGTCACCAGACAGGTACGGACCCGGCCAGGACCTACGCGGTCTCCCCGTCTGGCTCCGGAGAGGCCACGGTCGTGGAGCCCTGCTGGAGGGCCTGTTCGACCTCGGCACGGTCGGCGCGGAGCTGCGTCGCGTCCGCGCGTGCGGTCCAGGGGCGGAGCTTGGTGATGATCGGACGGGCGGTGCGGAGCATCACGACGCCGGTGCCAAATGGCAAGGTTCGCAACACGTCCGGCGGGAGGATCGGCACCCTGCGGATCGATCGCTGATTCGAGTGCGACCCGTAGGCGTCGGTCGTGATCGAGTCGGTGGTCTCGTCCCGGTCGCCGATCAATGTCGCGAGATCCTGCAAGTCGCGGGAGTTGGAGGCCCCGCCAAGGATGATCTTCACGATCGAGGCGTCCCAGATCGCGTTCGCCTGGTTCTCGCCCCATTTTTCCCGCGCCTGCGCGAGAGACTGCAGCACCGGTAGCGACGTGATCCCCGTCCCTCCGCCTTCCGCCATCAACGTCGGCAGCGACGGAAGCGGGGCGAGGTTGCCGATCTCGTCTAGCGCGAGCAGCAGTGGCGGATCCAAGCGGGCGCCCGGTGAACGGGCGGCGATCTTGCGGGCGGTCTCGACGAGGTCTTCGATGAAGGCCGCCACCAGCGCCGACGATGCTCCAGCCCCGGCGCCGGTCGCGAGCAGATACAGCGTGCCGTTGTCGCGGAGGAACGCTTCTGGATCGAATTCCTCGCCGGGCGCGGGGGTGACCGCGTCGAGCACGCGGGGGTCTGCGAGCGCGGAGAACGCCAGCGAGACGCCCTGCCAGATCGAGTCTCTCGTGCGGGGGTCTGCCTGGACCATCGCGTCGAGGGAATCCGCCCACCCTTCGGCCGCGTCAGGATGCGAGGAGAGGATCCGCGCGGCGTCGGCTGCGAGCGTCGGGTTCAGCGCCCACTGGTACAGGGTCTTCGCATCGCGGCCGTCGAGCGCTGCGGCGTGGAGCAGCCCCTGGATCGCGGCCGTGGTTTTCCCTTCCCAGAAGCCGGCGTCCTGCACGCCACCAAACCCGGTTGCTGTCGCGAGGCCTTTGGCGCGGATCATCGCGGTCAGGGGGTCGTGGCAGCCGCGCACGGGCGACCAGCGCATCCCCGCGGGCAGGCCGGGAGCGAGCTGTTGCGGATCGAACACCGCGACCTTCCCCTTGCGTGCTCGTGCCTGCATCGTCGCGGTGAGATTGTCGGGCCTGGTCGACGTCGCGATCACCGCGCCTGGGGCGTCCAGGATCGCGTTCAGGGCCACGAAATAACCTTTCCCGGCACGCGGTGGCCCAATGAGGAGGATCGAATCCTCCACCGTCGCCCACACCTGCCCGCCTTTCCCGTGCCCGAGGAGATACCCGACCTCGTGCGGGGCGACCTTCCCGACGAGGGAGGGTCGCAGCGTGGCGGCCTTCTTGACGAGTGCTTTCGGGGAGGCGGCGCGGGCGATCTCCACCGCAGAGGCGGTGCCTGCCAGCCGGTGCGGATCCGTGGTCGCACGCGCCCGCAGGATCAGGCGCGCCACGACCCACCCGACCGCGACCACCGCGAGGAGGAAGATCGTGACGACGATCCAGTACAAGATCGGGCTCAGGCCCTCCGCTCCGAGCGCCGTCCCCGGATCGGTCGGGGTTGCGAGGACGCCAATGCCGGACGTCATCCCGCCTTCGGGCTCCGGCAGGCCCGTGAGGAACGCGGTGACGGAGCCCGCGAGTCGGAGTAGCAGCGCGAACGCGGCGGCCGCGACAAGCGCTCCGAGGGCGAGATTGATGAAGATGTCGTTGGCGGGTTTCGCCTGCACTGGCCCGGACATGACAACGCACCTGCTTCCTGCCCCGATACGGAGGGGTCAGGAAGCAGGTGCGGCAGCAGCCGGGCCGACGGCTAGGTGATGGACTGCACGGATGCGGTGCCGGAGATCCGCCCGAACAGCAGGACTTCGCCCGCGATCTGCGGCACCTCGCCACGGTCGAGGAGCGCTCGCACAGTCCCGGTGTGATCGGCGGAGGCGTGCCGGATGATCAGCGCGACCGCGACGTCCTCGCCCGCGATGAACCCCTCTCCGGTGAACTCCAGCAAGCTCGGCACAGGGGCCGCGTTCTGCGTGTTCTCGGCCGGTGCGAATGGCGAGCGCGGGGCGGGAGGCGTGAGGACGTCGGCATGGATGCTGCCATCCATCTCCCGCACTTCCACCCGCGTCGGCGAATCGAGGCGGGCGACGAGCTCCGTCACGGTCTGCGCGATCTGGTCGCGGCGGATCGGGGTCGCGGCGAGCTTGTTTCCGTTGACTGTCACGATCAGCGTGTCGGCGTTCACCGCCTCGAGCAGGATCTGCGGCAGCACCGGCGGCACCACTACCGCCTCGGGGCTGGGAGTCGAAGCGGTCGGTTTACGCGTGCGGGGTCGAAGGCTCATGTCTGCAAGGTGCGACCCGGACCCTCCGCTTCCCGGCCGCGGAACGTGATCTCGTCAGGGTCGAGGGCTTGCTCGCGTGCCAGCAGCGCGGAGGTGCCCTTCGCCCAGATCTCTGCCTCCTGCAGCAGCTCGGCGTAGTCACCTGGTGCGACTTCACCGCCCGAGATCGCCATCCAGGGCAAGTCGCCCGATATTCCTCTGACGCGCAGTTCGGAGACCCACGTCCATGAGGTCGGGACGCGGTCGGGGTCTTCCCAGTCGGTGTCGGCGTAGCGTTCCTCGATCGCGAAGCGATACATGTGGCTGTTCCAGGGCGTGAAGACGAAGTGCCCGGCGCCGAAGACCTCGGGGTCTTCCCATCCGAGGGCGATGTGCTCGGAGTAGCGTTCCGCGATCTCCTCCAGCCCGGTCGTGAGCGACTCCATCCGCTGGACGAGCTCGGCTTCCGAGTACGGTGGCCCCTGGTGCTCGGGGCCGGGGCTCGGTAGGCTCATGACACGTCTTCCGACCCGCCTGGACCGGCGTGTTTCCGCGGATTTTGGGCCTGCGTCATGCGCTGGGTCGTGTCGAAGGCTCGCAGCTCATCCGGGTGGAGTTGATGCTGCACGACGTAGCTGGATTCCTTGATCCGCCACAGCCCCTGCCCGGTGCCGAGGCTCGGGAGGAGTCTCTGTTCCGTGCCGGTCAAGCCGAGGGTCTTTCCGGTGGTGCCGACCTGGTCGGATTCCTGCCGGTAGATGATGCGAGATTCTGCATTCGCTAGGAGCGAGTTGGCGAGGGATCTCATGGCGGAGCCCTGGTCGCCGACGTTGTCGAGGTCGGTGAGCTTATGGAAGATGAGCAGGTTCGCGATTCCGTAGTGGCGGGCCAGTCTCCAGTGCGCGTCCATGCGTTTGAGGAGCGCGGGATGCGACATCAGCCTCCACGCCTCGTCGTAGACGACCCAGCGTTGTCCGCCGTTGGGATCCAACAGCGCCGATTCCATCCACGCCGAGGAACAGGTCATCAGCACCGAGATCAGCGTGGAGTTCTCCACCACCCGCGACAAATCCAGGGTGATCATCGGCAGCGTCGGATCAAAGGACACGGTCGAAGGTCCGTCGAACAATCCGGCGAGGTCTCCGGAGACGAGCCTGCGCAGCGCATGCCCGACCATGCGCCCATCTTCTGCGAGACGATCATCACCGCCTGTATCGGGGGCGAGGATGCGGTCGACGATCATCGGGAGGATCGGCACCGATGCGGTGGAGACGACCGACTGAAGGGCGATATCGATGACCGTGTGCTCCAGGGGCGTCAAGGATCGTTCGAGCACCGTCTCTGCGAGCGCCCCGATCAGATCGCGGCGACGGGAGGCGATGGTCGCCGCCCACTCGTTGTCGGAGATCCCGGCAGGACGGTACCCCTCGTCCAAGGGGTTCAACCGATTGCGGAGGCCGTGGCCGAGAACGATCGCTTTCCCGCCCACGGCTTCGGCGACCGCGGTGTGCTCGCCCTTCGGGTCACCGGGGACGTAAACGCGCCTCCCGAACGGGATCGACCTCGTGTACAGCGACTTCGCCAGCGACGACTTGCCCGAGCCGACGATGCCCGCCAGCACCAGGTTCGGGGCGGTGATGATGCCGCGCTCATAGAGCACCCAGGGGTCATAGACGAAGCTGCCTCCGGAGTACATGTCCTGCCCGACGAAGACGCCCTGAGAGCCGAGCCCACCCTCCGCGAGAAACGGATACGCCCCCTGGAGCGCCGCCGATGTGTCCTGGTGTGCGGGCACCCGGAACCCCCGATACGAACCGAGCGCCGCCGCTCCCGGCTCGCCTCCCCGCGGAAGATAGTTCGTGGAGCGTGCCTCCGCACGCTCGGCCTGAAGCTTCTGCCGAACTACTTGCCGCTGGTCGGCGTGCTCGCGGGCGATGACTTGGCGGGCGGCACGCTCACGGGCTTGGCGGGCGCGCCGCCCGGTCCCGTCCTCCACGAGCACCGTGGAGTAGAGCTTCTTCGAACGCTGGTGATCTCCCATGACCGGGGCCTTCCTGTCGCACAGCCGATACCACCGATCAGGTACGCCCGCGGTCAGATCCCGCGGCACAGCGGTAGCGCTGCCGCGACGAACGCCTGGGCCTGCTGCCCGACGAGGCGTCGCGTCTCGCACGACGCTTGGATCGCGGCCTGCTCGATCGCGGATACTGCCGCCTCGAGCTCATCCTCGGTCGTCGCGGAGACGGCGATGAGCCCGGTGTAGCGGAGGACGCCGTGTCCGCTGGTGAGGTCGGATTCCTGCTGGAGTACGTCTTGGTATTCGGCGGTCTGCTGCGCATCCTCGATCTGCCCGACCTTCTGCCGTTGCGCGGCGTCGGAGATGTACTCGGTTTTCTTCTTCCGGATGTCTCGTGCCGCCTGGTCCGAGCGCACCGGGTCGCACAGCAGCGTGAAGGCGCGGCGGATGCCACTGGAGAGCAGCACCGGGGCGAGGAATCCGGGGTAGACGAGCGAGCGCGGCCATTCGGAGATCCACAGCACCGCATGATGTGCGCTGTCGGAGCGGAGCCGGTCCCAGGTCTCCTCGACGGCGACGGGGCCGGCGGCGGCGAGCTCCTGTCCGATATCGCCGGCCCGTTCCAGGGTCGCGGCGATCGCGGGGTCGTAGGCGGAGCGCAGCATGATCGCGAGCTGTCCTGGCGTGTACCAGTCGGAGGGCTTCAGGTCGGCGGTGCGCAGCGCCGTGGTGAGGGTCTGCATCTCTTGTCGCAGCACCGCGGCAGCGCCCTTCATGCCGCCGCCTGCGGTGCGGATCGCGCGACCGGCTGCGCGCATGTCCAGGGAGAGGGAGATGGTGGAGATGTGCCGTTCTCCGGCGGGGCCTGCCCGGTCGATGAGCTCGCGGTAGGTTCTCGCGACCCAGGAGTCGTCGTCGTGGCCGTGCTCCGTCCACCACTGTGCGAGCCCGGACCCGGAGTCGGGGACGGTGCGCTCGAGCACCTGCAATCGGGCGATCCGGGTCGACCGGCATGCGGTGGAGAGGACTCTGCCCCAGGCGTGGACGCGGCGTTCCTGCTCGCCGGGGTCGAGGAGGATGAACGAGGGATGCGTGACCTCCAGCAGTGCGGTGAGGGTCTGCCCGTGCGGGTCGTGCACCATCACCGCGTCGGTCTCGGGATCCTGGTACTGGCGCAGCGGCGCCGCATCGCCGGGGAGCGCGAGCGTTCCTGCGGGGCGTGGCTTCACGACCCGCTTCCGATAGCGAGTCTGTCGCAGGGCTTGCCGGAGCAGCCAGTGGAGGGTGATGGGCACCCATTCGACGAGCTTCCTGCCGCCGACGGGCACCCAGGCGAGGCCGAGTGCGGTGCCCCAGATCGGTGCCGTATAGAGCGCGGCCGGGCCTCCCGCGTACAGGGAGGCGACGAACACGGCGACTGCGGCGCTGAGGGCGATCACCTGCGGGAGGGAGAGGCCGAGGATGATGCCGCGCCGGGTGAGTCTGGAAAACTTCACCGGGGACAGGTCGAACTCGGTCGTGGTGGAAGCGGTGGTCGCCATGAGGATGCTCCTGAACAGACGAAGAGACACGGTCGCCGATCAGGTACGCGCCCCAGAGCGCAGAAGCGGACGGTGATGCGTACCGGGCACGAGCCAGGTCGCTGGCTGACCCGTGCCGGGCATGTCGCACCACCGCCCGCATCGACGGCGGCCTCACCTCCTTTCTCTGCGTCCTCGACGGTCTGCTACTTCGGCCCGCCCGAGGGCGAAGGCGGCGGCTTCTTCGGCCCCTCCGGGGGCGGAGCTGCCGGCTTCGCAGGTGGCTGCGACGGCGCATTCGGGGTCGGTGGCACCGACCGATCCGGCGGAGGCGGAGGGTTCTGCCCGTCGCTTGCCGCTCCCGCGTGTGCGTCGGCGGAACGGCCGATCGCGGCACCGAGCTTCGGGCCGGCCTCGGCTGCGCCCTTGGCGACCTTCGCTCCGGCCACGGCCGCGATCCCGATCGGGCCTGCCGCAGCCCCGGCACCTGCGCCTCCGGCCGCCGCACCGCCGCCGGCAGCACCGGCTCCACTGCCCGCCGCGCCGCCACCTGCAGCGCCTCCGGCTCCGGCTCCGCCGCCACCGCCGCCGCCAGGAGGAGGCGGCGGAGGATTCCCTCCTCCTCCACCGCCACCAGGCGGGGGCGGGTTCCCGCCACCTCCGCCGTTGCTGCCTTTGTTGTCCTCGAGGACGCGCGGGGGCTCTTTCCCATCGGGCTTGCCGGGCATGGGCACCGGCCGGTTCATGGCCTGCTTGGACTCCTGCTCCGCGCTCATGACGTGGTACATGTCGAAGCCGACGAAGCTGATGAACTTATAGACCATGTATGGCGCGAACGCGGCGATGAACATCAACACGATGCCCGCGATCGGGTCCGCGATCGACGACAGGTCGAGGTCGATCGGGGCGTTGACCTGGTTGATCGCGACGAGGAACACGATCACGATCACGAGCTTCGAGAAGATCAGCGCGAGCACGAAGCTGGCCCACTTCCCGAACCATCCCTTCGTCGCATCCCACGAGGACCCCGATAGCGCGATCGGGGCCATCACGACGGCGACGAGGATGAGGGCTTTGCGCACTAGCAGGCTGAACCAGACGATCGCTGCCGCACAAATCGCGAGAAACGCCAGGAAAATGGTGATGATCGCTCCCGCCCCGGGCGCTGTGAGATTGATTGCGGTCAGGCCGGCGACCAGGACGCCGATCTTCCCGCCCATCTCCTCGAGGGTCGTTCCGGTGGCTTGGATGATCCCGACGCAGAGCTGATCGACCACCTCCAAGAGGGTGCCGGTGATGGTGATCACGAGGAACGAGCCGAGCACGCTCTTGGCGAGCCCGAGCGCCGCGCGAGACAGCGCTCCGGGGTCGCGGCGGATCAGCCCGGTGATCAGTTGCAGGCAGAAGAAGATCAGCATCAGGAAAATCGCGATCCCGAAGATCACGTTGTACACGCCGATGTAGCCGCCGCCGCTGATATCGACCAGGGTGGTGGAGTCGAACAGTGCCCAAACTCCCTGGAAGATCCACGACGCGGCTTGCCCGATGGCTTGCGCGAGCCAGTCGAACGGGGCCGAGATCAGCGTCGCGGCGGTCTCGCCGACCGTGTCGCAGACGTTCGAGATGATGGGGACGTCACACAGAGCCACGACACCCCTCCCTTCCTTCGAGGTGCCGGATTTTCAGGAGACGGTCTGGCCCACGGTCCAGAAAAAATTGATCAGCGTGACGCTCGCGCCGGTCACGATGGCCGCGCCGCAGGAGATCAGCACGCCGACCTTCCCGCGACTGGCGAGATGGGGATTTGAGGAATTGGATCCGAAACCCCAGACCACGGCGGACACGATGAGCGCGAGCACCGACAGGATCAGACCGATCGTCATCACGGCGCCGACGATGGTGCGCAGCGCCGCGATACCGGGCAGTCCCGAATCGTTCGGGCTGATGTCGATGTTCGCGGGCAGTGCCGCGGCGACGGTCGTGAGCGTGTCGAGGACAGCAAGCATGGTGGGCTCCTTCGCGGGCAGACGCCCCGTCCCCGGATGTGAGGAGGGGTCACCGCGACAGGTACGGACCCCGCCAGGCCGGTCAGAGCGTGTCGCCCAGGCGCAGCAAGAAGTTCATCCACGCCACCCCTGCTCCTGCCAGTGCCGCCGCTCCGAGTGCGACGAACACGCCGACCTTGCCTTTCTGTGCGGCCTGCGCGTTCCCGCTTGAGGAGGACACCGCCCAGACGGTGCCGGAGATGACGAGCATCAGCACGGCGACGATCAGCACGAAGGTGAGGAGCGCGCCGACGATCGAGATGAGTGTGGAACGGCCGCCGACGCCGCTGAGATCCGGGTAGACGTTCTCAGCGGCGACGAGGGCGAATCTGCTGGTGAGGAAGACAAGCGAATGCATATGGGACTCCTGACGCTGCGCGGGATCTGGCATCGCACAGGTACGGCCCCCGCACGGCGCCCGGTTCGGGGGTCAGGCGGCGCAGCCGGGTCCGCCGCCGGTCGGCGCGTCGATGCCTTCGACGCCGTGCTCGGCAAGCCAGGGTTCGGCGTCGATCGCGGGCTGGCCCGCGCCGCCTGGGTGAACTTGGAAGTGCAGGTGCGCGCCGGTGGAGTGGCCGCTGCTGCCGACATCGCCGATGTGCTGCCCGGCGGTGACACGATCACCTGCGGAGACTTGGATCCCGTGCGCCCACATGTGCACGTACATCGTTGCGACCTTCTTGCCGCGGATGGTGTGCTCGATCGTGATCTGCCCTGAGAAGCCATCCACCATGCCTGCGTAGACGACGCGCCCGTCTGCGAGCGCGAAGATCGGCGTCCCGTCGGGCGCTGCCCAGTCGGTGCCGGAGTGGAAGCTCGACTCCCCGGTGATCGGGTCGACGCGCGGCCCGAACCCTGATGTGCGGACGTAGGTGCCGGTGGGCAGCGGGAACACGAGCCGCGTCGTCTCGGGGATCGTCTCATCGCCCGGTGCGCCCTCGCCCGAGCCGCCGTCAGGCACTGTGAGGGCGTCGAGGATCGTGCGAGCGACGGGCTCGTAGTTCTGGTACCGATCCGGGTAGGCGCTGACCTCAACTGCCTGGGCCGCTTCGCCCTTGTCCATCTGCTGCCAGCCCGGAATATCCAAGAGCCCTCTCGGGCTCGGGAAGTTCGGGCCGTCCGGTCCGCCATAGAAGGCGCGCGCCTGGTAGGTGGTGTCCATGAGCTCGGCGACGGTGCCCCAGCCGGCCTGGGGCCGCATCTGGAAGAGGCCCAAACTGTCGTGATCGGAGGCATCGCCGTCATTGGGATAGTCGCCGCTCTCGGGATAGGTGCTGGTGTTCGCGAGCTGCCGGAGGGTGGACTCGGTGAGGGCGGCCATGAGCGCGACGAGAATCCCGTCCCGGCCGGCCCCTGCCGTGTTTCCTCCCACGGTGATGATCGTGCCGGCGTGGGTGAGCTGCTGCTTGTTCAGCATGAACCGGGTGCCGTCCTTCGTCGTCACTTCGAGTTCGTCGGGGATCGGGCCGAGCCGAATGCCGGTGGCGATGCAGTTCGCCTGGTGGATGACGGCGGGGTTCATCAGCACCCCGATGCTCAGCAGACCCAGCATCGGGGCGAGCAAGAGCGCGATGACGCCGACGGCGAGGAACTTCTTCATGCGCGCCTCCCGCTTATCGGAGGGGGTTGTCGAGCTGGGACAGGCGCAGCAGATGGCAGCGGTCGAATACTGGTTCGCAGGCGACGAACACGGTGAAGGAGACCGGGTGCGCGCTTTCGACCGGGTCGTCGTACCAGACGCCTTCCCGGTGCCTGGTGCCCTCGACGGTGTATGCGATCGTGCCCTCAGCGATCTGCCCGTCGGAGACGGCGACCGCTTCCTCCCACTGCGCGGGAACGGAGATCTGGTCGATCTCGAGGTGCTGGCGGGTGCGGTACTCGGCGAGATCTCGCCACGTCGACGCCGACGGTAGGTAGCCGTCGAGGTCGGTGATCAGGCCCGGTGTTTCGGTGCCGGAGGGGTCGGCGTCCTCGATCAGGACGCCGCGATGATCATTCGGGGTGAGGAGCGTGAACGTGTCCCAGTCGAACAGCGCCCGTGCGATGGCCCGCACATACTCCTGCGGGTCGTCCGTGCGCGGCAGCGGATCCAGCTTCGTCCCGTCGGGATTCTCGCCCGGCGTCTGCGGTGCGGTTGGCGTCGCCGGAGGCGTATCGCGATCGGTGCCGGATGGTGCGGGGCCGGTGAGGAGCCCGTAGATCCCGATCCCGGCAAGCAGCAGCAGGACCAGGCCGGTGGCGACGAGCGTAATGATGAGGCGGCGGCGGTGACGCGAACGATATTCGGTGTGCGGCGAGGACATGGCGGCGGGCCTTCCTGACGAGGGGCAACGGTCAGCCGATAGGTGCGTCCCCCGTTAGGGCGCCCGTGCGGTCAGCGCGTCATGCCCCGGCCGGGATCCGGCCGCTCGCCGGAAGGCCGTGGCTCGGCGGTGAGCTCGGCCTCCCGGTCGCGGAGGGCTTCGGCCAGCGGAGCCAGCTCGCTCGGGAGCGCGGCCCGTGACGGGTCGGGCTGCCAGGCGATGTGCCCGTTCTCGCCCTGCGCACGCATCACGAGGTCAACGACCTGGTCCAGGGACGCGGCCGCGATCCGCGCCCAGCCTCCGGCTTTCTCAGCGTGCTCCTGCCCGGCCTGCCGGTTCCCATTGTCGGTCGCGGCGTGGCCGCTATGCCGGTGATGCCACGACGCCAACTGCGACAGCGACTGCTGCACACTCGTCAGCGCGTAGTGCAGAGACCCGAGCACCTGGTACGTGTCGGCCGGGTGTTCGATATGACGGGTCGCGTACGCGAGGCCGCGGGCAGCTTCGCCGAGCTCGTCGGCATCCTGTTTCGGATCATGAAATGTTGGCATCAGCGGCCTCCTTCTCGCGCGCGGTACGGGCGGTGTCGAGGAAGACGCCGGCCTGGGTGATGCTCGTCTCGACGAGCTCCCACTGTTCCGCGTCCGCGTGCATCCCAAACACAGTGGGGTCGAAGCGGTCCCACCAGCCGTGTTCGCGACGGAGCAGGTCGACGAGCTTGCGGACCTGATGCTTCTCGCGCAGCAGCGGGTCGGCATCCTTCCATCCCTCGCGCGGGGCGGCAGCCGCCGCGTCCTTGCGGAGCTGCGTGAGACGCGCGATCGCACGATTCGCGTCTGCCAGTGCGTCCTTCGGATGCTCCTGCGCCCGCACCTGGGCGAGCTCGGACGCTGCCGCCTGCCGGATCGCATCCGGCTCGTCGGGATGAGCGGACCAACGCTCGAGCAACATGAGTGCTTGGAGGAGTTTCACGCGGAGGTAGCGGCCGTTCACTTTCCCGTCGGTGTTGAGCTCGAGCAGCGCCTCCGCTGCGGCCTGCCGCACCTCGGGATGTTCCTCGTCGGAGGCGGCGATCTGCTTCAGCTCGACGACCTGGTCGAGCTTGCCGTGCGAGTCCTGCCCAGTGACGGCTTTCGCCGCCTGCACCCGCGTCTTACGTCCCTCGCCCTTGGGCGCGGTCTGCGGTGGTGTCGAATCGACACCACCGTCACCTTCCGCCTCGTCGCCCGGCTCCTGACCGCCCTCATTCGTGCGGGCGTCGGCTCCGAACTGGGTGGCTTGCTGCTTGCGTGCGTTCTCCTCGGCGTAGAGCTTCTTCAGCTCGTCGTAGAGTTCGGCCTGCTCGAGCGGCTTCAACGCTTTGCGGAGGGTTTCCTCGTCGCGGATCGCGAGGACTTGGGAGAGTTTGTCGGACACGCCGTGTACGATCCAGACCGGGGTGACGCGGTAACCGAGCCGCCTCTGTGCGGCGAGCACGCGTCGGCCGGAGATCAGCGAATACTGCTCGGTGACCGCGGGCGGGTGGATGACACCGAAGCGTTCGATCGACGCGCACAGCTCGTCGAGATCCTCCTCGGCGTCGCGGCGGAAGCTGTACCCGATGCTGATCTCGTCGATCGCGTGCTCGAGCACGAGATGCCCGCGGCTCATGAGGCACCCCCGTCTCCTTCCGTGCCGGGCTGGGCGCTGCGCCGGGACGCGGTCACCAGGGCCTCGTCCCGCAACAGGTCGGTGACGTCGTCGCCGAGGAGCACGCGGGCGAACAGGCCGTACTGCCCGCTCTTACGTTTCCCGGTTTTCGTGCCGACGACCAGGCGCACCAGCGCCGCCCAGGTGTCGGCGGTGTAGCCCAGCCGATGCGCGATGTGCAGCTCCTTGGAGACGACCTCCACTGCGGCGCTGCGCGACGACAGGCCGGTGACGCGGTGAGCGATGTAGTCGACGGCCTGCTCGACGGGGCGGGGCGGCCAGTCGGTGAGGACGAGGAACACGCATGTCGCGCGGATCACCCGGTCCACCGAATGGTCTTCTCCGCCGTGCTGCACGAGGGAATGGGCGTGCGGGTGCACGTCGTAGAAGAACTCTTCGTAGTGCCCGGCCCGCATCGGCTCTTCCGCGGGACGCTTCGAGGGGCGGCGGGCCTTGTCTTGGCTGGTCATGTTCCGGTCGGCGTGTACCTCGGCGGCGATGCCGAGCGCCACCGCCCGCGTGATCACCGCCCACGGATCATTGGCGGCGAGGGTGGTCGGGGTGCGCATCGCGAGGAACGCTTCGTAGGCGGCATCGGCCGGATCCCGATGCCAGGCCTTCGCGATGGGCGTGTATTTCTGCGTGGCGTAGGCCATGAGCTCGGCTGCGACCGGGCTGGACGCCCATGCGTTGTGCTCGTTGAGCTCCGTGAGCAGGACGCGCAGGCCTTCACTTGTGGTGAAATCCGGTGCCTGGTCGTGGGACTCGTGGTGAGACTGGGGGTACATAGCGACTCCTGAGAAGAAAGATCCGTCGATGGAAGAGAGGTACGACCCCCATCCGGTCAATCGGCGCAGTCGACCGCGAACGGCAGCACAGCGCCGCGGTGCGCAGGCCGCACGAGACCGGCAGGCCCTCCCCTGGGAGGGTCTGTGCGCATCTCCCGCACGGGATGTCCGGTGCGTGATCGGTGCTTAGAGGGTCGGGGTGTTGTCCGGCACTCGGGCGGTGCCGGGCCACGAATGGGTCATCGGCTCACCCCCGTCCTCTCGGCCACGGGCCGCATGGCCCGACCCGAGGTCGTCGTCGCAGGCTCGAGGTCGTCCTGTCGCTGTGCGAGCCGCTCGTGGAGTTGGGCGCGGCCCTCACGGATCCCGTCGAGGGCGGCCTCGTGCAGCAGGGCATTCCACTGCGCGCCCCGATCGACGACCGCGCCACCGGCACGGGCAGCAAGATCGGTCGGCCGCACCCACTGCACCCCGGCACGCTGCGCCTCCGTCTCGGCGCCTGTGGTGACGGTGGGGTCTCCGTGGGTCGCGAACCTCGACGCTTTATCATCTTGCGTGCTGCGAGTCTCCGAGCTCGTCGCGGCACGCTCTGCCTCCGCCGTGGCACGGCGGGCGGCCTCGTCACGGGTCGCGGCGGCACGGATCGGGTCCGCTCTGGTGGGGTCAGTCATGATTGGCTCCGTCCTGTTGCTCATCAGGTGCGTTCAGCCATCGGCCCACCGTGGTCGGATGCACCCCTTCCTCGGCGGCGATCTGCCGCTTCGGGACGCCCTGCGCATGCAACGCGAGTGCCCGAGCCCGCGCCTGCTCCCGGTCACCGCGCCGGGGCGAGACCGTAGGCGCCTCCTCCGCTGACCGGTCTGTCGCGGCGGGTGTCGGCGGTGCGGTCTGGATCGCTCGCGGCGCGGGCGATTGCCCTGCCTCAGTTTCGGGACTGCTCTCGATCTCGGCGGTGCTCGAGGCTCCGTTCGATGAAGGGCCGTCGCGGAGCGGCTCGCCGGGCGGGGTGGCGTTGCGGGTGAGTTCGACGGTGAGATGCGTCATCGCCAGCAGCACCAGCGGCGGCACCGACGCGACCACGGCTGCGATCACGGCGGGCACCCGGATATCGGAAGCGACGACGGCGTGAGTGACGTTCGCTGCGACCGACACGCCGGCCCCGGCCGCGAGCAGCAGCCAGGCGAACCGCCTCGCGGCGGGAGCCGAGTTGCGGAGAGCGACGACACTGATCGTGGCCTCCAGAATCACGCCGTCGACGATCAACGGCCACACCCACGCCTGCCCCGACGGGATGCCGGACAAGACGGCAAGATCCATCAGGGTGGTGAAGGAGAGCCAGAACGCGCCCAGTGCCAGCAGGATCGTCCCCGTCACCGCGAGCACGATCACCAGCCTCGTCACTCCGGCCGCAGGCTCGCCCCGGCGCGGTGCGTGCTCGAAGGGGGCCGGGGCGTGCATGAGGGCTACCTGCCCATCCCCGTCAGATCGCTGGAGGCGCCCGTTCTCGATTCGGCCGGGTCGGGGGCGATGCTCGCGGTGCGGTGCGCCGACCGGATGGTCGCAGCGATCTCCCGTGCGTCCAGCGCGGTCGCGAGGGCGGCGGGCTCGAGCACGGCGTGCGTTTCCGCCTCGGTGAGGCCGGCCTCGACCAGGCGGCACGCGGCCCAGAACAGGCCAGCGTTCCGGTTCCCCTCGGGCAGCCGCGCGACCCAGGCCACGAGGCGCTCGGCTCCGGCCCCGCCACGAGCCGGAGCCGCGGTCGTGCTGGCCGGGGCCGGTGACGGGGTGAGGAACTCACGGATCGCGTCGGCGTCGATCGGGCGGGGACTGCGACCCGTCGCGATTAGCTCGTAGCGGCGTGGCCCGTGATCGGTGGTGACGATGGAGGGCGGGGCGATGATGTAGCCGCCGAGCCCTCGGAAATCCAGATGCGCCGTTCCGCGTGCCCAGGACCGTTGTTCACGGGCTGGATCGGTTGGGTAGTACAGATGGATGCCGCCCGCCGGGGAACGTACGGCCTGCGCCCATCCGCTGATCTGCCCGGAGCGGTGCAGGGTCCGCAGCAGCGGGAACCCGGTCCCGATGGCGTGCACGTCCACGTCCAGCACCTCAACTCCGCGGCCGGTAGCGATCCCGATGTTCGCCTCCGGAGTACGGCGCCACCACCGTCGAACCTGTCGCAGATCGGTAGTGGCGCGGTGGAAGCCACGCTTAATGAGCGGGTTCTTCTCGCCGGGCACGCACGGGAAAATCGGGATGCCCGCCTGCGCATACGCGACCGCGGCGTCCGCGAGCGTGCCGGGAAGTTTCGGGGGGATCGGCCGGCCGGTAGGGTCAAGACGAGACACCCGAATCACCCCCTTTCCGATGACGTCGCAGGAGCTCTGCGGCCCGCGTACGGCGTCTTCCAGAAGGTGCGGCAGCGGTGCTGCCGGGGCTTGGGGAGAGTCCGCTCGCAAGCATTCTCTGAGGCCTCCACCCTTACCCGGCCAGGGAAGCCCTGGCGAGGATTCCGGAGCGGTCTGCGCCGAATCGTCAAGGATCTGCGCCGCATCGTCAAACCCGCCAGGCTCCGCCTCCCCGGAAGTCGTGCCGGCGCGTGCTAGAGGTTTCGTTCCGGCCCCGTCTCGGGTGCGCGCGGTTCGGGACCGTCCGCGGGAGGATCCAGGTGCTGTTCCCGTTCGGCGAGCAGCTCGCTCAGCAGCACGCCCCGCTCGAGCCGGGTCAGCGGCTCGGGCGCGCGGGCGAGATCGCTGGGGAGCGCACCGATGCGGCCGGTGCCCGTGACCGTCTCGTTAATGTGCGCGAGCACCGTCGCCGGGTCAGCCACCTCGGTGTCGTGTTCGAGGATGCGGGCGATCTCGCTCAGCGCGGCGCTATCGTGCTCGAGCGGCGGGAACCCGGCCGAGGCCATCACGCCCTCGCTTCCAGGGATGGGACCGACGACGACCCGGAACTCGCCTGTGCCGTCGGGACCGGTCGCTTCGTAGACGCCGGACGGGAGCCAGGCATGCGCTTCCGAGGCCGGCCCCGCATACAGTTCGACCCCGGATGGATCGTCGGGATCGATGACGCGCACCTCGGGATCCGCGGCGGCGAGGAGTGCCTCGAGCTGTGCTGCCTGTTCCCGTTCGATCGAGATCCCGAGGGTCGGCTGTTCGGATTCGACGATGGAGCGCAGCGTGTGGAGTGCGATCAGGTCGGCGGGAACCCAGTCGCGGTGGAACTGCTCGGGCAGGTACGTCGTGCGCGGCCCGCCCGCTGTGAGGAGTTCCCGGAGGGTGTGGTCGCGTCGGAGGGCTGCAGCGGTGAAGTCGGATCGCCATTGCGAGTGATCCCATGCGAACCGCATGTCTTCGACTTCGCCTTCGAATGATGGCGCGATGGTCACGAGGTAGTCCTCCTTGCGCGGCTCGACCGGGAGCGGGTCGCGGTCGAGGAGATCGATGAGCCCGTCCCGCACGCGTTCTGCCTCGTCGATCCGTGCCTGACTGGTCTGCGCATGCTCGAGCTGTTCGAGCCGCGCCAGAAGATCCGGCAACTGGGCAGCCTGGACTGCGAGCTCCAAGCACGCGTCTCGCCATTCCTGCACCTCGAACTCGAACGCGTCCTCGTTGAGCGACCCATCCGCGCGGCGATGATCGTCTTCGGACGGGAACGGCGGGAACATGCGGGCGACGATCTCTGGAACCCCCGAGTCCTCGAACGGTGCCCACTCCGGCGACGGCACCGCCCCGGACGGCGAAGCGGCAGTCGATTCGCTGCGGGAAGCCCAGGAGAGGACGTGCGCCACGTCGTCGCCGAAGTCTTCGCCGAACGCGCGATCCCCGTCCGTGCGGAGCTGCTCTGGCGGGCCTGCGATCTCTTCGATCAGCACTTCGTTCACCAGGTGGTCGGCTTCGGGTTGGGAACGGGCGAGGACGTCGAACTCGATCGTCACGCGATGCGAACGCAGCGGTGCCGGTTCGGACGCGGGCGGGAGGGTCGGATCTGACATGGGCATACTCCTTCGATCAGGGACCAGGGATTCAAGCGGCGACCAGGACCGCTGAAGCACAGGCAGCCCCTTCCGGATTACGTGATTCGCGTCGGCCCGGTCGAGCCGACGGACCAGATCTGCGGCGTACGGTCAAGAATCTGCGCCGCATCGTCATCCCCACCCAGCCGGGCCGGGCGCCGGCCGAGACGATGCGGGGGCCGGGGACGTGGCGTCGGTGTCGGCGGCGAGCGCCTGCTCGCGATCATGCAGGGCCTGCTGCAGGTGGCGATTCACGACGGTATGGTTCGTCCCGTCGACGCCGCCGGTGATTGGCACCTGGTGGAACGAGTACGACGGATACGGGCTTCCCGCACGAAGCGCCTCCAGCCAGTCGTCGACGTCCTCGGGCAGAGCCCAGTCCTGTGGCGGCGGCTGTTCCTGCAGGAACTCGGTCGCGCCCACGTACAGGTTGATGTCGGCGAGCATCTCGTGAATCGTGAGGGCGAGGCTGCGCGCCAACGTCACCGGGTTCCGGTCCGCGATTACCGTCGGCTCAACGTCCGGGTCATCAGACCAGATGATCACCCCGAGATACACCGATCGCTGCGGGCGTTCTTCCTCTGCGTGCATTTCGCTCGTCGTCATGGTTCCTCCGCTTACGGTGCTGGCTCGCCAGATGACGGCCTACCTCTCAGGTAGGGCACCGCCCGTGCGCCGCGGCCACTGCGGGCCGGTCACTATTCCATGCGGGAACGGATGAGCGGGACGTAGCCGGCGTTCTTCTCGAACGCGACCACCCGAAACCCTGCGGCTGCTGCTGCCTGCACGGTGGTGCCCGAGCCCGCGAACGGCTCGAGGACGACACCTCCGACCGGGGCGACGAGGGCGACCAGCCAGCGCATGAGCGCGAGAGGCTTCACCGTCGTGTGTGAAACGCCGTAGGCGCGGGGCCGCTCAGAGGCGGTGGGCTTGTGCTCGAACCGGAAGATCGGGAACTTCCGCGACAGCGACTCGCCCTGCCACGTTCCGGTCAGCACATCCAGCGCGTCGGCCTGCCCCGGATCGAATGCCACGTTCGTAGGCCACCGCTCGTCGGCGAATCGGCCACCGTCGATGTTGATGCCGCCGACGCCGTGCTCGAGGACGTTGCCGACGATGCTGTCCGACAGTGGTTTGCGGGCGATGATAATCGGTTCGAACGCGGGGCGCAGTGCTGTGCCCCACCCTTCCCAGCGTGCAGCTTCCTCGGTGACCGGGGTGCCCTTGGACAGCACCGAACGCGTTGCGCCGAGGACGCCCTCGTGCTCACTGTGCTGCACGATCCGGTCTGCACGCTGCACGCCCAAGTGCTTGTCGATTGCGTGCGAGAGATCCATGCTCTTGGGCATCCCGGTGGTGTGCAGCCATGCAATCTGGTCGCGGATTTCGAAGCCTGCGTTCTCCAGGCCGCGCACCATGCGATGCCATGTGCGTGCACCGCCGAATGCGGCAAGATGCGCACCCGGCTTCAACGCCTGCAGCGCACCCGCAGCCCACTCGCCGCACCACGCTTCGAACACCTCCGGCGGCGTCATTCCCGCCGTGTCGAGATGCGGGAGCGACTCGCGGAACCCGGCCGCGTCGTCCCAGGCCTGCCCGTTGAAGTTCAACCCGTACGGCGGATCCGATACCAGCGCGTCGGCGCCGGCCTCGGGCAGCAGTCGCAGAAGCTCGACCGCGTCACCGTGGTAGAGCGTGACGCGGCCATCGGTGAAGGCCGGGGACGGAAGGGCGGCGGCGCCCGGGCCGGGCGACGTGGGGTCTGGCATGACGAGGGCTCCCTGCTGTTCGGGGCCTGTTCGCCGCCGTGTGCGACGATCAGGATCACCCAGCAGGTACGGGCCGTCCCAGCATTCCTGAGCCCACGTCGCGGCACCCCCGAACAGCCTGGAAACAGAGAAGCTACTCCGCCTCCCCGCATCCCACGAGCGAACTGCGCGACCCTGAAATCCCGAGCTCCGTTCTCCCACACACGATCGGCAATCAACGTTGTCGACCGATGACGGCGAATGGTATTCCCGATAGCGGCGGCCCGTCAATTGAGTGGCCGATGGTGAGCTCGATACCTGGTTGGGCTCATCCCATGCCGCTGTTTGAACAGCCGAGAAGCGGTGGGGAGATCACTCCATCCCACCTGCTTTGCCGCTTCCGTGACGCTCGCGTCGTACGCTACGAGAGTCTTTGCCATGTGGTCGGCTCGTAACTGGTTGAGGAACTTCAAAGGGGAACAATTCACATGCCGCCGAAATAGGCGGGTCAGCTGGGAGGGAGACAGCAGAACTTTTGCGGCCAGGTCACTGATGCGCCAATGATGCTGGAGGTCGTTTTGCATGATGGAGATCGCTCGGCTGATTTCCTCACGAGGGTATAAGTTTGTCTGCTTCTGATGCAGTCCCGTGCGGGGGGTGCTCTCGAGCCTTCCTGCATAATCAAAGAGGATTGCAACGTGGGCCATAGTGAAGAACCACGAGTAGTTCTGCGACTCGATGCACGTTAGAGACGGCAGCGTGGACGCAAACGTTTGCACTGCACTAGGGCTAAGCCTAAGGATGTGGAACTCCGTTACTTCGGACAGGGTGCTTTTGAGTAAACGTGTCATCGGGTGAGACGGAGTAAACCATTCCACCTGCTCCGCTACGAATCTCGGGTGGAGGTGTAAGGAGACAAATCTCATTCCGCGTAGCGGGAATACTCTCCTTGGAAGACCTGGAGGGATAGCAACGATGTCTCCCAGCCTCACGGTCGAATCTTGCCGCGGTGCTGTGACTCTTCCTGCGCCCGAAACCATGAACGCAACCTGGATCGAGTCGAATTTCGCAACCTCGGTGGGTTGCCTGAGGTGAATTTCCTTGGCGATCACAGGAGGTCCTGCACCGTCGAAGATACCTACAGGTAGCAAAGCGCTGCTCCAATAATCCCGACATAAGCCCCTGCGAGGAGAACCGGTCCATGGTCGCCTTGTAATACTTCACCGCGCATATCCCCATTCCATAAGTGTGAATCTCGGTTTGAAACAGTCATCTAAGAGCCCTGAACATGTGATCGATGCTGGTCGCTCCGGCTCATGAGAATGGCCAAAACTGTAGCGAAAAGGAGAAGCGTGGCAGGGATAAGCGCAACGCCCCCTACAGCGAGAGCCAATGGATCGAGCGGGCCTGGCAAGGAAAGTTCGTCTCTATCGAGAGAGCCTGACTTCCTCGGGGGCACCACTCTTTCAAGGCTGGATGGTGCCGATACTTCCACGCTGACCGCGATGGTTAACGCTGCAGCGATGAGCGCAGTGCCGATGGCTGTGCCGATCTGCTGGATGAGGCTGAGGAGAGTTGAGATGTTGAGCAGCGCGGTGCCTTTATAAGGACGTGAAGCGGTTGCCATCGCCGGCATTAGCGTGCCGCCTGCGCCGATGCCAATGACGAGATTGGCGGCGGTGAATGACCAATAGGGGCTTTCCGTAATCACGAGGATGCCCAAAAGAAGCGTGCCGGTAGTCGTGATCCCAACGCTGATCGGAATGATCCAGCCGGTTGGATATCGGTCGAGCAGTCTGGTGGAGATTTGAACGGTTACTCCCACGGTAAGTCCGGTGAGAGCTGCCAGGGTTCCTGCAACTGACACAGGGTCACCGCGGACGACTTGCACATAGGTAGGAAGGATGAGGCTTCCCCCAAAATATCCGGCGGTGAACAGTCCGACCACGCCAGCTGCCAGCATTGTCGGGCGATGTCTAAGAAGATCGATGCGAAGAAGGGGCGAGGGGATTCGCAGACTCCGTCGCACGAACAGGTATATGAGGATTGCTCCTGCAAGGAGCACTAGAAGGCTTTGAACGGTCAGGTGACCGGAGCCACCGATGCTCGTGGTAGCGAGAAGAACAGCTGCGAAACCTGGAATGGAGTAGAGAAGGCTCTGCCAGTCCAGTCGTCGCGTCCTGACTGAATGCTCTGGTGCAGGCAATACCTTCATGCACATGAAGTACGCTAGAGCGCCGAGCGGCAAGGTGATCCAGAAGAGCCAGCGCCAGGAACTCAGATCGACGAGGAGTCCCAGTGCCACAGGGCCGACAGTGGGCCCCAATAACAACGGTAAACCGAGTATTGCCATCATCGCGCCGCGTCGTTCCTGTGCCACAGAGCGCAGTGCGATCGCAGATCCCACCGGAGGGAAGGTGCCTCCGCCAATTCCTTGCAAGAATCGCAGCCCGATTAACATTTCGATGCTATTGGACATGCCGGCAGCGAAGCCAAATCCCGTGAACACGAGTAAACCCGTGAGATATACGTTGCGTTCCCCGAATCGGTCAGCCAGCCAGCTTGTGACCGGGATTGCGGAAATTACTCCGAGTAGGTACCCGGTCGTAGCCCAGGAACCCCGAACCAGGGTCGTATCTAGGTCTGCAACGAACGCCGGAAGCGCGATGACGGTGGCTACCGTATCGACGATTACTAGTAAGGTCCCGTACGCAACTGCGAGACCGATGCGTGTCGAAGGGCTCTTCAAGACAGTGATCACGTCGTGAATGGCCTCTCAACACGTGCGGCGGCGAGTAGTTGCGCCCACCAGAGCAACTCATTCAACGACTCAATAAGACGACGGAGCTCGCGGTCACCGGGTTCAAACTGGTTAGAGGCCCCAAGCTTCTCCCATGGTGACGCGATGGAGACAGTGTGCTTCGTCGTCACAACATTCAATTCGGCAAGCACCGCCCGGAGGTTCTCGACGACAGTATGACCACCGTGCGCCCCATACGAGACAACGGTGGCCGGTTTAAACATCCACTCCCGATAATGCCAGTCGATGAATCGTTTGAGCGTCCCGGGGAAGGAACGATTGTACTCAGGAGTAACGAACACGAAGGCGTCCGATGAATCGATCAGGTTGGCTTGCTCGGGAATGTGTTCTGCTGCTCCACCGGGTATGAGATAGCGATCATCAGGAAGAGTAACGTCAGCAAGATCAACTTCGAACACTTCGTATTCATCCGAGCCTGCGAGCACTTTGCCCACCCAGCGCGAAATGGGGTCGCCCATGCGCCCCTCTCGAACGCTGCTGATCACAAGGGCAATGCGGATCTTGCGGCCGAGGCCTGGACGCGGAGGAGCACTCCCCGGATGACTCGCAGGCTCGGGGCGGGGTTTAGATAGTTGAGACATGTCTTCAACGTTGAGGGTTCAACATATGTTGAAGTCAAGTGAGATGTCTCATAGCCTTGAAACATGGAAGCGATGATCCCGGCAAAGGAGCAGCTCTCGGCTTGTCTCTACACGGTCAGTCAGGTCGCGGCAGCTACTGGCGTGAACGCCTCTGCAGTCCGGTTCTATGAGAAGCACGGAGTGGTGGTAGCCACACGCACTCAGACCAACCAGCGGCGGTTCGACGGATCGTCAATATGCCGCATCCAGGTCGCAAAACTTGCGCAAAGAGTAGGGCTGACAGTGAAGGAAATCGCTTCACTGTTCGAAGGCCTTTCCCTTGACCCCGGTCCTGCGAACTGGGAGGTGATCGCAACTCAGCTCGTGGAAGAGGCAGAGTCGCGCCTAGAACGATTGAAGAAGGAATTGGCGTCACTATCGACAGGTGCCAAGCTCTGCGAGATCGGTGCCGCAAGTGGGTAGTCTTCTCAGCTACGCGCTCAAAGACTGGAACAAGCCCTAATGAAAAGCCTGTACGTAGTGACTCATCCAGAGTCGACTCACCATCTCGACCGGCGAGTCGGGGGATGGTTCGACTCGGCTTTGACTTTGAGGGGTCAGCAACAGGCAGCAGCAGTAGGCGCCCAGCTCCGAGCGAGCCTACCCGACGACGTTGTGCCCCTGCTGGTTTCATCGGACCTGCGTCGTACCATGCAGACCGCGGAGAAAATTGCGGCCGCATTTCACATTACGCCGGAGCCAATGACGGACCTACGAGAAAAGTCGTACGGAGAAGCAGAGGGCCGGTCTGAGCAATGGCTAGAACAACACTTTGTCCTTCCGCCGCAGAATGGAGACCGTCTGGATTATCATGACGGGCTCCAAGGCTCGGAGACGAAACGGGCATGGATTGACCGTGCATACCGTGCCGTTGCGTGGCTGGAGCGTCAATCCGCAGAACACCAGATTGTCGTTACACACGGCGGTACGGCAAGTTGGGTGATCGCTGCTTGGATGCGTATTTCGCGGGAGAGTTGCTCATACGCTCGCTTTGATGCCCCTCCTGGTAGCATCACTCACCTCGCAGAGGATGACCGATTCCACAACCGTTCGCTCATCTCGTTGGGAAGCACTAGCCACTTGAAATAGTTTTCGTTCCTGGTTGAGGATGCCCGAGGCTCGATACAGTCTGATGTCGCGTCGGCTATGCCGTGAGTTGCTGGTGCCAATCGATGTGGTGCCCGTAAGTCTTCTCTATCTCCCGAGTACCGCTGAGCTTGAGGACGATGGGGAGCACGGCGTCGCGAATGCGGCGGTTTACTCCGGTGGCGGCTTTGTTGCTGTTGATGCGGGCGGCGGCTTTCACGATTCGTTCGACGCGCGGGCGACGGATGCTCTCAAACCTTTCAAGCGCGGCGGGAACAGCACCGAGGTCTCGCACGCACTGGGCGAGAACGAGCGCGTCTTCGATCGAGAGTGACGCACCTTGCCCTGAGCTTGGTGAGGGGGCGTGCGCGGCATCGCCGATGACGACCAGCCGTCCCCGCTGCCAACGCGGCAGGTGCGGGAGCAGCTGCGTGAGCGTGGGCCGGGCAAGGTCATGTCCGGCGGCGATCAGCGCGGCGGCAGGCCCGGCATCATTCTGGAACAAGTCACTCAAATGCGTGCGCAGTTCCGTGTCGCTGCGTGCGGGGAAAGCGGTGGCAGAGGTGACAGTCGTGGGTTCGTTCACAAACCACCACACGGTCTTGTCCGGGGCTGTTGCATAACCGAAGAAGGCGCGGTCGCCAAAGATCATCCGGAAGGTGCCGGGTTCGGTGTCGACGGCGATACCTGAGGTGTATCCGCCGTAGTTGATGAGTCCCGCACTGACGGGAGGAGGCGATTTCGGGTCGATCAGCATCCTGGTTCGTGAGTTCACGCCATCGCAGCCGACGAGGAAGTCTCCCTCTGCAGTGGAACCGTCGCTGAACGTTGCCGTCACGCCCTCTCTGGACTCGGTGACGGAGGCGAGCTCCTTGCCGTAATTGATCGGGATCCCCTCGGCTACGACGCGGTCACGCAACACGGTGTACAGATCGGCGCGCCGCATGGTCTGGCTCGTTATACCGTCAGTTCTCGTCGTTGCGATGCGGCTCACCCCGAGTGGCTGCCCGGTGCCGCTGCGCAACTCGATCGCAGGAGTCGCGAACCCGTGCGAAAGGGCGTCCTCCTGCAGGTCGAGTGTGGCGAGAGCATCCAGTCCGTTGGAGCCGAGCGTGAAGAACACGCCAGCTTCATCCGCAGGGTGCGGGTGTCGTTCGAAGATCTCTGCCTTGATGCCGGCCTTCGCGAAGGCGAGGGCGGCGGCGGGGCCGGCGATTCCACTTCCAATAATCAGCACACGTTTCATGGTCATAGTATGACTAGATATAGTATGACTGTCAAGATTGCATGGGATCGGTACGTAGGGAGGGGCATGGCGCAACCGCAGCAGGGACGTTCACCGCTCGCGATGATCGTGTTGACGTTGCTGGAAGAATCCCCGATGCACGCGTATCGGATGCAGCAGCTCATACGCATGCGCGATAAGGACGCGGTCGTGAACGTCTCGTCCCGCAACTCAATCCACCAGGTACTCGCCCGCCTGCAGCGCGACGGCCTCATCGTGCCCGTGCCTGACGACGCCCCCGGAACCCGCGTGGTGTACCGCAATACGGACCGCGGACGCGAGGTCTTACTGTCCTGGCTGACCGACACCCTCGCGCATCCGCGAAACGAGTACCCGTCATTTGCCGCGGCGCTTTCCTGCCTCCCCCTGACCACTCCTCTGCGGCTCTTGGGGTTGCTTCAAGAACGTCTCCACGCTCTCGACACGACCCTTACCGAGATCCAGCCTGAACAGGTGCGCCGTGACTACGGACTTGAACGCGTTTTCGTGCTCGAGGACGAATACCGTCGCACGATGCTCCTCGCGGAGCGGGACTGGATCGCCGCCCTCATCGGCGACCTTGAGACCGGGCACCTGCGCTGGCAGCGGCCCGAACACCTCTTATCTGCAGAAACAGACGATTCGCCATAGCGCTTATAAGCCACACCAGTGATTGGAGCGACATGACAACCCCATACCAAGTCCGCCAAGCCCAGTCCGAAGACTTCGATTCGATCATCGCGGTCGTAGACGACTGGTGGGGTCGACCCGCCTCCCGCGACCTCACCAGGCTATTCCTCGACCACTTCCACAACACCAGCCTGACCGCGTTCACTGACGAGCTTCCACTAGCAGGATTCGCGATCGCATTCATCTCACCCGCCCAGCCGGACACTGGCTACATGCATTTCACCGGTGTGCACCCAGAAATGCGCCGGACGGGACTCGCACGAGACCTCTACGAGCGCTTCTTCGGTACAGCCCGCGCCGCAGGCTGCACCAAGGTGAAAGCGATCACCTCAGAGGTCAACGAACGTTCCATCGCGTTTCACCAAGCAATCGGCTTCACCGCCTCTGAGGCGATCGCGGATTACGACGGCCCTGGCCTGGACCGGGTAGTGTTCCTCAAGCAGCTATGACGAAGCTTCTCCCTCTCGATAATGCGGACCGCCGCTCGCTTCGCCTCATCCAAGCCCATCTCGCGGAACATAACCCCGGAACAGTGCTCGGACTGTACCTCTACGGCTCAACGATTTCAAGGGAACGAGGCCCAGACAGCGACCTCGATCTCCTCCTGATCACCCGAGCATCCCTCGGCAAAGACGAGCGCCAAGCGCTCACCGGCCTTCTTCTCGAACTATCTGGATGGAGTGGACACGCGCACACAGACCCAGAGGCCGCAACGCGAAGGCCCATTGAGCTCACCTCGATAGCAATCGGCGACGAACACCCAGCAACACACCACTCAGGTCACGACTACCAGTACGGAGAATGGTTACGCTCAGAACTCTACGCTGGCGCGATACCCGAACCCCAATACGATCCAGATACGCCAATTCTCCTCGCAACCGCGCAATCCGGTCATCAGCGGCTACACGGAGCAGCACTCAGCTCACTCGTCTCCACAATCCCCGAAGCGATGTTGCGACGTGCGGGACTCGAAGTCATCCCGACCCTTTTCGATGAGCTGACAGGCGACGAGCGCAACGTGCTCCTCACCCTCGCCCGTATCGCCTTCACCAGCAGTTCGGGTCGCATCGTCTCCAAGAGTCGCGCTGCCGACTGGGCTGCCGCTCGCCTCACCACTGCTAGTGAAGCAACTTTGCTGCTTGCTCGCGCAGAGTACCTCGGAGAAGCATCCGTCGACTGGACAGCGCGGCACGAGGCAGTGCTGCAAGCTGCTCGGGAAATCGTGGAGCTCGCTCGTGAGAGGTGAACGCAGTCAGAGCTCATCGTTCGTTCAGTCTGAGCCTCCGGACGTATGCCGGTCATGAGCGCCGTGAAGTTATTGCCTCAGGGGATGAGGACGATCCGTGTTCCGGACGGGATATTCTCGCGCCAGGCCTCTGCGACTTCCGCGAGTGGACGAGAAATAGTAGTGACTGCGAGCCTGCCGGTGGCAAGCATATCGAAGAGCTCACCAATCACGTCCGGAACTCGCGCGTAGGCTTCGCGCGGCACGCTGCCACCACCTTGACCGACGAGCTCAATGGCCGCACTGCGCAAGATAGACGCGGGCAGTGCGATATCCGGCCCAGCCATCTCGCCTACCTGGACAAACCGTGTGCGATGGTAGCGGGCACTGAGGTCGTCCCCTCCGAGCATCCGAAGCGTCTGTTCTGCGGGTGCACCCCAAAGAAAATCGATCACCACGTCAAAGGGATGTTGCGTGTGAGCCTCGGCGATCGCCGAGTCGAACTGTCCGGGGTCGCTTGTCAGGCTGATTATTCGGTCGGCGCCGTGCTGTCGAAGCTCGACTAACCGTTCGTGGTTGCGTCCTACAGCCGCGACATGGCCCGCGCTGAACTTGTGTTTGGCCAATTGCACAGCGAGCGCGCCGGTAACGCCTGTCGCCCCAAGAACTAGTACGGACTCACCTGGCTGAACGCGCGCGGAGTATTCGAGCGCAAGCCACGCGGAGACTCCGGCATTTGGCAGTGCGGCCGCTGTGGCATCGTCCACCGTAGCGGGAATATCAAGAGCCATCGAGGGGTTGATGATCATCCGTTCGGCCATTGCTCCGCCCGGCGGTAATGCGCCAGCATAGGCGCGTCGCCCATCCGGCATCTGCACGACAGCATCCATGCCGATCGGTGACGGCAGCATCATCTGGGCACTGGCGTAGTGGGTTCCTGCTGCCAGCACTCGCTCAATGTTCTTGAGCGCAGCGGCACGTACATCGACTACCACTTCGCCCGGTCCCGCTTGCGGCTCGAGGATTTCACGCAGCGCCGGCGCGTCGCCGAATTGGTCGAGGATCGCAGCCTTCATGGTAGTTCCCTTCTTTGGTTTCGATGGAAACAATACGCGAAGGCGGGGGACCTGGCAAGATGGTTTCCATGGAAACTCAGCGTGAGCTCATCGCAGCAATCACTGACCTGACTGCCCGTTTTTTCCAGCGGCTGGTCGAAGAAGACGCAGGCGAGCGCACCCACATGAAGGTTCAGTGCTCACCGGACGCGCAGAACGCGCTTGAGCACATGAGTGTGGGAGCGCTTCACCTGCTCGACGCCATCCCCGCCGAAGGAAGTGGCTCCGGATCGGAAACAGTAAATGTCGTGGGGCTGTCCAAAGCTACAGGTTCACCTAAAGGCACTGTCTCGAAACGCATCCAACGGCTCGCCGAAAGCGGTGTAGTGGAGCGCCGTCAGTTGCCTGGGAATCGCAAAGAAGTCCACCTGAGACTGACCCCTATCGGCAGAGAAATCCAGGCGGCTCACCGTGAACTGCATCAGCAGATGAATGCACTCCCGGCAGTCTTTCTCAATCGGTACCGTGTGGAAGAACTAGAAGTTATCGCACGGGTGCTGGACGACTTGGTCCGAATGCCGCGCGAGGGCGTTCGTTTCCGGCCTGACCTCCTCGACTAGAACGAGCAAAGAGGAATGGTCGGTAGGTCTGCCCGGTGACCATCGTTACGTCGCCTCGAGAGGGTCGGAGATCTTCCAGTAGTCGGCCTACCGGCCGTTCGACTGCATGAGCTCGGTGTGAGTGCCCTGTTCGATGATGTGACCGTGGTCGAGGAAGACAATCTGGTCGGCGGCCTCAACGGAGTGCATTCGGTGCGACACCATGACGACAGTTCGTCCCGTGCACAGCCGGTCGATCCCTCGGTGCACTGCGGCGTCGCTTGTAGGGTCGAGTGCGGAGGTCACTTTATCGAGCAGGACGACCGGTGCGTTCTTGAGCAGGGCGCGTGCGATAGAGACGCGCTGGCGCTCGCCGCCCGAGAGTCGCATGCCGCCTTCCTCGACGTGAGTATCCCAGCCGTCGGGAAGACGTTCGATGATATCGTCGAGCTGGGCCGCATGTCCTTCCGACTCTGCGTCTCGTGCGTGGAAACGTGCCTCGCTCGTCGATCGCGAGCGTCGCTCGGGAGGACGGCTCACGGCCTCCGCTGAGCTCCGTCTCCCGAGACCACTCCTTCACGTTGCTTGAAGCAGCGAGGCGATCATTGCGAGGAAGACGACAACAAGCATGACGACGTAGGCCCAGGCGTGTACGCGGTCGGGAATGCGAGGTGGGCGGCGGCGCAGGGTCACGATGACTGGGATTGCCCCGATGAGGAGGAGTGCTGCGGCCCCGAGGTCGATGATCCCCACGCTGAACACGGCACGCTCCAGGTTGGTCGTGTGTTGGGCAAAGAGGAAGACGAGTGCGGCGGGGATGCTGATGGCGAGGGTGAGCGGGTTCGCGAGGGCCGTGGCGTGCCCCATGGGCAGGCCGCCGCGGCGCAGGAGCGGGACGGTCATGACGCTGCCGCCGACGCCGAGTAACGACGCGACCGCACCGATCGGGGCACCGGCAGCGGTCGGAATTGCCCGGTGCGACGTATCGTCGCGCGCGAGGTCTGCAGAGCGGAGGAATCCGGGTCGGGCGAGCACGTCGATGATCGTGACGGCGACGTAGATCACGAACCCCCATGACGGCACGGCTGCCGGCACCGCCAGGGCAGCGAGGGCGCCGAGGAGACCGCCTGCGGCGAGGAGGCCGAGGAGCGTTCCACGGCCGCGGAGCCGGGCGAGGACCACCCGGGGCGTGGCCGTGGTGGCGACCGCGGCGTTGACGACCATGACAATCGCGGATGTCGCCACAGCGACCGTGCCTGCCACGGGGCCGAGCGCTGCGTCGGCCCAGACGATGACGGGGACGGTGACAAACCCGCCTCCGAAGCCGAACAGCACCGTGGTTAGGCCTGTGAGAACACCGATGAGAACAAGGACGAGAACGGTCACTGAACCCATTCCAGTGGCTTCCCGTCATATCCGCATTCGAGTGTGAGGCAAGAATTATCGAGTTTCAGCCAGTACTCTGGTTCTGTGCGGAACGTGACGCTGCCCGAGGTCGATGCACTGCCCGTTGCGGTGTTGCCGATCGCCACCGCGTATCCGCCCGACTATTTGCTGGGGTGGCATGAGCACCGGAGGGTGCAGTTCCTCTACGCCGCGACGGGGACGATGCTTGTCGAGACAGAGCACGGGGCCTGGACGGTCCCGGGTGAGCGGGCGGTGCTCATCCCTCCTAATACGCGGCACCAGGTGCGGATGCTCGATGTGAAGACCAACAGCCTCTACATCGAGCCCGCAGCGGTTCCGTGGTGGCCTGTCGCGTGCCAAGTTGTCGAGGTTGCCCCGCTCCTGCGGGAGCTGCTCTTGGCCGCGTCCGACATTGATCCCTGCGCCGGGCTTGATGGGCGCGACGAGGTGGTTTTGGAGCTGATCCTGCATGAGACGTCCCGGCTCAGCGAGCTGCCGCTGCACGTTCCGATCCCGCACGCGCCCCCTCTGGCCGGGCTCTGCCACCGCTACCTTGCCGACCCCGACCTGGCGGTCGACAACCGCGTATGGGCAGGGGAAGCCGGGATGAGCGAACGCACCTTCGCACGCCGGTTCCGGGAAGATGTCGGGATGAGTCCTGCCGCATGGCGTTCGCGCGCCCGTCTTCTCGCGGCGATCCCGCTGCTGCGCCACCAGAGCGTGACCAACGTCGCCGCGCGACTCGGTTACTCCACTCCGGCAGCCTTCTCCTATGCCTTCACCCGTGCCTTCCAATCGTCCCCCTCGAGTCTCCGCTCGCCCTGAAGCGGCACTGACCTGCTATGCGGCCCTCGCCGGATGCCCACGGCGCACCATGGTCGCGCACGCATCGTCGTCACGGTCCCAGAGGGCGATGGGCGTGAAGGGGAGTGCCACCGCCGCCACGGCCATGAAGGCGAGGTGGAACGGGAACAGCTCCGTCTGGCCGACGCCCGATGCCGAGCGGGTGAGGCGGCGAGGGAAATGACGGCGGCAAGGAGGGTGACACCGACGGCGCAGCCGAGCTGCTTCCCGGCGTTGAGGATCGGGGATGCCGCGTGAAGGCAACTTCCGCGGTTCTTAGCGGAACGACAGGTCTCCCACGATGGCCCTCCTCTACGCCAACGACGACAGAGAGAACCCTGCGGGAAGTGACACCACGCTACGAGACGCACCTCCCATCGCTCAGCAGTCGGTCCGGGATCGCCACCTCAAGACTCGCAGTCACCACGTCTGTGCATAGAATCGTCACGAATCTACTGAGGCATCACTGAATTGCCCTGGCCAGATTCTGGCAGGGAGAGCTTCTCCCGGACGCCGCCGGAGAGCGATCGCGTGAGGAAGTGGGGGCGCCAAGGAGCCATCAGCATTCGCGGTATACCCTCGCGAAGGTGCTCGGGGCTATTCCGTACCGATGCTTGAAGGATCGCGACGCGAAGGTCGGGTCTTGCCAACCGACCGCGGCGCCACCTTCACCGGCGGTGAGACTTGTCGTGGCGAGCGGGTCCGCCATGCGGTCAGCGCGAATCTTGCGAAGATAAGCCGCAGGTGAGGCTCCGAGTTGAGCTCGAAAGAGAGACGAGAGTTGGGAGGGAGAGAGCGCTACTTCGCGGGCGAGGAATTCTGCTGTCCATGGATCACTGAGGTTCGTGTCCTTTAGCTCGATCGCGGTCAGGACTTCCTCGCCTGTTCTTCTCTCGTGCAAAGACCGAACGTTTCGACAGTATCATGATAGCGCTCGTCGCTCGTCGCTCGTCGCTCGTCGCTCGTCGCTCGTCGCTCGTCGCTCGTTGCTCGTTGCTCGTTGCTCGTCGCTCGTCGCTCGTCGCAAGGCGTGAGCGAGGTGTCAAGGCTGGCATGATCTGAATCGAGGACGATTCGACGAATGGTGGCGGGATCGTCAGACGGTCGAAGGGATCGTTGACGACCCTCCTCATTCCTGCATGCTCTCAGCTACGCCGAGCGGACCGTTGAATAGGCGTAATTGCCGTCAGCCGCTCGGGTGGCGTGAAGTTGCGTTTGCGAGTGAACCGGATGCCGCGCGCATCGGGTGGTCATGCGTGAGGTCTTCCAATCTGATCTTCATGTGCACCGTTCAAACGCCCACCGAATCGTGGTCGAGAGCGCGGGACAGGATGCGGTGGGGCGGAGCGGGTAAATAATAGGCGTGCGATTTGGAAACGGCGGAACCTCCGTGCACCCGCTGTCCGACGGCCGATGGGGTTGCGGTTCGCCGCTGCCCGGAGCCTTCCGCGATAGGCCGTCTCCTTCTAAAGCAGGCCGGTGGCTTCCTCGGCTCACGAGCCCTGACATTTTGCTCGCTTAGAAGCTGCGAGTGCTCAACCGGTGACATGGTCGGCGAGCTGCTTAGCGATGCTGCGCGGCTCTTTTCCGAGTAGTCGTGAAAGCTCCGGGCTGGATTGTGAGAAGTGGCCGCTCCGTGTCGCTTGGAACATGGAAAGGGTGAAGCGCGCGACCTGCTCGGGAACTCCGCTAGTAACCTCGTCGGCGAGCCATTCCTCGTCGTCGACGACGATACGTTCGATCTGGCGCCCGGTCAGATCCGAAGCCTCGGAGGCGAAGTCCGCGAGGGTGATCGGCGTCGTCAGTGTCAGGTCCACGGGGCCGCTTGCTTGTGGGGCGCCGGTGAGGATGGTAGCGGCGGCTTCTGCGGAATCTCGGCGGTCGATCCAGGAGAAGGGGCCGTCAGCGGGTTTTGCGATCATTCCCGTTTCCTGCCAGGGTCCGAGTAATTGGCCGAGATCTCCGTAGAAGCCGTTGCGCAATGCTGTCCACGCCACGCCAGACTCAGCAAGGTACTGTTCGGTGGCGGCATGTATGGCGAGCGGCGGATAGGGAGTGTTGAAGCCGGTTCCCTGGGCGCTCGTGTAGAGGATTCTCTCTGCGCCTGCGTCCACCGCTGCGTCAATAGCAGTTCGGTGCTGCGCGACGACGTCGGTCGTCATGTCGCTGGATGAGACGAGAAGAACCTGTTCAGCATCGGCGAACGACTCTCGGAGAGAACTCGGGTCATCGTAGCTGCCCTGCCGTACACGGATGCCTTGGTCGGCCAGGTGCTGGGCGCGTTGAGGGTCTCGAACGCTCACTCCGATGCGGCTCGTAGGGATTCGCTTCAGCAGGTGCTCGACGGTGGCTCCGTTGAGCGCACCTGTTGCTCCGGTCACGATGATCAAGATGGCGTCCCTTCGTCGGTGTGGGCGGATGCATAAATTGACCCATGTGGTCAAGTTGCTGCCGGTACCATAGTGAACGAAGTTGACCAGTTAGGTCAAGTTAGATGTGTCTTCATGAAGGGAGCGTGAGTGATGTCGACCTCATCGACGCTCCGTGCTGATGCACGTCGGAATGTCGAGCTGATTCGCACCGCCGCAGTGCAGGTCTTCCGTGCGCGTGGCTTGTCGGTGCCGCTTGAGGATGTGGCTGCTGCAGCCCGCGTCAGCAAGGCGACGATCTTCAACCGCTTCGGCGGGCGGGTTGGCCTGATCGACGCCGTCATCGACCAGGTCGTGACGGCCGAACTGCTAAGCGTCATCGAAGAGGCGCGGGCGGTCGAAGCGATTCGGGACCGAGTCGACGTCTACGTTCGCGCGATTCGGGGCCTGCAATACTCGCTGCCCGCTGTCAATGACGTCCTATTGCAGGAGTTTCCTGACTCTGAGCCGCTTATGGCGCTCTGCCACGCAGGGGATGTCTTCCACAGCGAACTCGTCGCGGAGGGGCATTCGATCGGAGTCTTTGCTGACGGGGTCACGGCTGATGACTTCCGAGCGCTGGCCATGGACAACGCGCTTGCACTGAAGTACGGCCGGGCACGGCCCTCGCGCGAAGACTACGATCGAAGAACGGCCCTTATTCTTGGCGGTCTATGCCGCGCTACTGAGTAGAGACTCGATATTCGCCCGCGGCGCGATGACTTCGTTAGCGTTGGACCGCGCATCGTCTCGCCCCTCAAGTCTCGCTCGTTCGTGAGAGGTAGAAGGTGTACTGCTCAACGCAGGCCGAGGACGATTGTGGCGATGGTGAAGTAGAGGATAAGACCGGTGGCGTCGCAGAAGGTGGAGATGAACGGGTTGGAGAAGACGGCGGGATCGGCTCCGACTTTCTTTGCAATGATCGGCATTAGACCCCCTACTGTCGCAGCCATCGTGCACACTGCCAGAAGAGTGACGCCGATGACGGTGCCGATCGCCCACCCGTAGACGAGCCCGGCGACGAGGAAACCGAGGCAGCCGAGCACAGTCCCGAGCATTGCGCCGACACGCAGTTCTCGCCAGATGACGCGCCAGAGATCTCGAACTCTGACCTCGCCGACAGCGAGTGCGCGGGTGACGGTTGTTGCGGCTTGATTTCCTGTGTTGCCTCCGGTGCCGGTGAGGAGGGGAATGAAGAGCGCGAGCACGACTACTTGGTCGAGTCGGTCTTCGTAGACCTCGAGAACCTGAACGGTCAGAACCGCCGAGACGGCAAGGACGACCAGCCAGACGATCCGGCTTCGGACGATGCGAAGAATGGTGCTGGACAGGTAGGAGCGATCAAGTGGTTCGGCACCGCCGGAGCGAGCGGCGTCCTCCGCGTTCTCCTCATCCGCGATGTCGAGGACATCATCCATCGTGAGGATGCCGATCAAGCGTTCTTCCTCATCGACGATCGGCATTGCGATGAGACGGTGTGCGAGGAACTCTCGAGCGGCGGTCTCGCGGTCGGCGAGCGCATGCACAGCCACAGGCTCACGTGCGATTCTGCCAACAGTCTGAGCTGGATCGCGGGCTTGTTCCGCGAGGAGGTTGCGGAGGGAGACAACGCCCATGAGCTTGCGCCCGGTACCGACAACGGGCAGCAGGTACACAGTTTCGGGGCGGTCGATGCGCGCGTACACGACGTCCACCGCTTGCTGCACGGTCCAGTCGTCGTGCAGGTCGAGCACCTCCGGTGACATGTACCGGCCGATCGCTGACTTCGGATAGCCGAGAACCTGAGCAGTCATCTGTCGTTCGGAAGCGTTCAGCCCGTGCATCAGCTTGTGGGCGACACCCGCGGGGAGCTCCCCGAACAGTTCTGCGCGGTCGTCGGGGTCCAGTCCCTCGATGATCTCAGCTACTTCTGGTTGACGCAGAGCTCTGATGATCTCGGCTTGGTACGCCGGTGTGAGGTTCTCGAAAACGGCGAGTGCGGTGGTCCTTCCTAGCACTCGGAACAGCATCGCCGACTCGAGTGGTGGATTCGTCCGGACCAGGCGGATCAGTTCCTGACGATCGATCTCCGGAACGAGTCGGGCCAGCTCCGCAAGGTCATCGGATGACATTCGCGATGACAGCACCGTTTCGATCCTGTCGATGATCGCCTCTGTCATGTCACCCCTTCTGCGTTGTATCTTGAGCGGGCGCACGGGCACCACTCCCGAGCCCGAGTCCGAGCGCGGCATACCCGGCACGGCAAGGCGGCACGTCCGGGCTTGACCTCAGAGGGGTGCGGATTCCGGGCAGGATGGTGTGGGCGCAAGTCTTGTTTGCCGACCAAGACTATAGTTGTATGGCAACCAACACGTCAAGTGTGTGTCAGCACGTAGAGGAGTGCAGCAGTGAGCAAGCGGAGAAACAGGTCGGACGTAATAGCTACGGCCTTCGAGCTGCTCGAAGAAAGCGGCTTGGAGGCGGTGACGCTCAACGCGATCGCACGTCGGCTGGGTGCTCATCTTAATTCCGTTTCTTTCCAGGTCAAGACCAAGGGCCGACTGCTCGATCTGATGGCGGATGAGGTGCTGGGGCGGTTGAGTCTTGAGAACCTTCCAGTAGATCCGGTCGATCGGGTAGGAGCACTTCTCGAGCGCTATCGTGGTGCGCTGTTGGCTTATCGCGATGGTGCGCGGTTGGTTGCGGGAACCGAGGCGATCGAGCGCAATACGCTGCGGGTGGCCGACGCGGCTGTGGCCGCTCTTCTGGAGGCCGGGGTTGACCCGATCCAAGCCGTTCGCATCTTCTGGAGCCTCCACTATTTTCTTCTTGGTCTGGTACAAGAGCAGCAGGCGTCGTCACTCGAGGCGGCGGACAATTTCGCCCGCCGCCTGTCCACGCAGGAATATCCGGCTCTGGCGGTGGTCGGGCGGCAGCTCGTTGACGACCCGTTCGACGCGCGGTTCGCTCATGGAGTCCGATCGCTTCTCTCTTCCGTCGCTCCGCAAGTGGGCCCCTGACCGCGAGCTATCGTGCGGTCAGCATGGGGCGGCCCACCGAGCAAGTGCGTGCACATGCTTGTTCATCCGACGGCGGCCTTGCCGTGCTTCCAGTAGCCGACGAACGTGATGGCGGACTTCGGGATTCCGCGCTCGGCGACCAGGTGTCGGCGAAGGGCGGTTGGCAGTCCGCTTTCTCCGGCGAGGAAACAATAGAGCTCTTCAGTGGCAAAATCTGTTTGACGGACCGCCTCGAGTGCGAGTTGGCCAGGGACGCCACCGCGTCCGTCGCGTGGTAACCAGTTCACATGGACGCCATCCCTGTCTAGCGAACTTCGCACATCGTCGGAGGTGGGAACTTCGAGGAAGACGTCGGCACGGAAGTCTCGGGGAGCATGGTCGAGAATGCTCATTATGGCGGGCAATGCGCTCTCGTCGGCTACGAGTAGGTGCTTTGCGGCGTTTGCTGTGGGCAGGTACTGGATGCCCTCGGGGAACAAGCCCACTTCATCGCCCGGTCGCGCACGCCCCGCCCAGGCGGAGGCTGGCCCATGCTCACCGTGGACGACGAACTCGATATCCATCTCGTTCCTTTCTGGGCGGCAGACGCGAATCGTGTAGTTGCGCACATGGGGTCGAATCGACGTGGGCGTCATGAAGAACTTCGCGATCCACCCGTTTCCGGTCGAGGACGGGAGCCGAAGCTCGCGTTGTTCGACCCGAGGAATGAATAGGCGCACGGACTGATCAAAGCCGAGGTACTCGAACTCGCTCATCGCCTCCGAGTGAAAGGTGACATTGACTAAGTTCGGAGTAAGTCGGTGCACCCGAACGACCTGTGCTCGCATCAACGTTCGGTAGCTAGGGTTGCGGATCTTCAGGCTTGGCAAGGGCTCTCTCCCGGTCTACTCGTGGCGATGGGGGCTGGCAGACGGCTCATCCGATGACCGCGCGAACGGCGACGAACGTCAAGACGATGCCTGCCCAGATGACGGTGACGAGCAAGCGGTGGCGCGCGATGAGACGCCCGAGAGCGCGCGGACGCCGTACATGCCCTTCTTGGACCTGCCATGCACGGGTGTAGAAGTATGCGATGGCGGTGATCAACCACATAAGGACGCAGTCACCACAAATCACGCCGACGCCAGCGAGGCTGTAAATCTCAAACAGCACGACCAGGACGAGCGCAGCGGCCATGCCGATGCCGAACCAGGTCCAGAACCAGGACGGCAGACTCGCGCGGGCGAGAACGAGGACGCCTACGACGATCACGACAGCGAACCCGGACATTCCGAAGAACGAATTCGGGAAGCCGAAGATCGCTGCGCCAGGAGAAGCGAGTACCGGGCTGCACCTCATCGCTCCGCCCTGGTCGCAGACGAGCCAAGCGCTTGAATCCGCGATCAGTTCGAGCTTTGCGATAGCGAGACCGTATGACAGAATCAACCCGAGCGCGCCGAGAGTGACGAGCAGTACACCAAACTTTCGCGCGGTGAGTGGCTTGCTGACACGCTGGGAATCGTGTTCCTCGATGATGGTCATGGGGTTTCCTTTCACTGGGTGGCCTTCGTCATCGCATCGTCGGCGGGTTCGGCTCTTCGAGTCGACCGCGCGAGATCAGCGCGATCACTGTTGCGACGAGCGACAATGCAGCGGCGATGATCGCCGTCAGTGCCATCGCGGAGTCGAAAGCGCCGTGCGCGGCGGAGATGAGGCGCTCATCTGCGGCGACGGTCTGCAGCGTTGCTCCAAGCGACTCCGCAGCCGCGATGCGTTCCTCGGTACCCAATTCCGTCAGCTCGGGTGAGATGCTGCTGCGGTATTGCGACCAGAGAACCGAGCCCAACGTCGCGACGCCCAGGGCGCTGGCCAGCTGCCGGATCGTGTTGAGTAATGCCGACCCCGCACCGCTCCGATCTTCCGGAACTGCTGACATGGCCGCGGTGGTGCCGGTGGTGAGTACGAGGGCGAATCCGAATGCCACGACGAACATGTCCGCGAGGAACCACACCAGCGGTGTGTTCACCGTGACCAGCGCCAGCCCTACGAAGCCGCCCGTGCTCAACGCCAGGCCGATGATCATCGTCGCTCGCTGACCGATTCGCAGGGAGAGCCGATGCGAGAGCGGCGATCCCAGCAACATCGCAACGGACTGCGGCAAAAAAGCTAGACCTGTTTCGAAAGGGGTGAACCCGAGCTCGACCTGCAGATAGAACGTTGCGATGTAGAGATAGCCGAAGATCACGAAGGATCCCAAGCCCAGCGCGATCACCGGTACCGAGAACCGGGCCCGCCCGAGTAGACGAACATCGACGACGGGACTTGTTGCACGTGCCTCAACGGTCGCCAGTGCCGCGAGGACCAGAACGCCTGCGGCCAACGGCAGCAGCGTGCTCCAGGCCAGCCATTCCCCATGCTCACCGCCGTTGAGTACGCCCCACACGAGCAAGACGATGCCTGCGACCGAAACCGCCACAGGCAGGAACCGCGTGGACGGGGCTTTCCCGTCGGGCGCATTCAATCGCACCCCGATCAGCGAGAGGACGAATGCCACGAGAGCAATGACCGCGACGAGGATGAGGAGTGAACCCCACCACAGCCCCATGCTGAGAAGGAAGCCGCCTAGCAGGGGGCCGGCAGAGATCGCCGCGCCGGAGAGCGCCGCCCATATCGCGATCGCTCGTCCACGGCGCGGGCCGACAAACGTCCGCGTGATAATCGCCAACGTCGTTGGCATGATCGCCGCAGCGAACATACCCATCAGCGCTCTCATCGCGATGATGAACGACACAGACAGCGGCAAACTCGCCAAGGCCGTTGTCACGATGAAGCCAGCGAGCCCGACCAGTAGCATCCGACGAAGCCCAAAGCGATCTCCGAACGCTCCGGCAATCAGCAAGAAACCCGCAAACGTCAAGGTATAGCTGTTCAACACCCATTGCTGGGACGTGTTGCTGAGATCGAGAGCGCTGGTCATTCGCGGCAGCGCGACATTGAGGATGGTCGTTCCGAGCAATACGGCTGAGTTCGCCAGCACCACTGCGGTCAGAACGATGCCTGTGCGTGCGCGAGGCGCGCCTGAGTTGTCCATTGTTACTTCGACTTTCCGTGCCGGGGCGGCAGCGAGTCCGTATTGTCCCTGAATCGTCAGGAGTGAGACGTAGGGGCGTCGGTGCCGGATTCTGATGCCGGAGTCAGCGTGCTGCCATCACGAGGACGCGCTCACTGATCAAACTTGGTAAGGACACCATAACATCATTGTTTACCCGACACCATGTCTTCGCGCGTGCAGCGTGATCGAGGCCTCGAGAGAGCACGCCAGTATCGTTATGGACGCGAAACGGGAGAGCAACCGGGTGATCGATGGGATCCTCCGGACCCGGCTGCCGGTTCCTGCTGACCGACCATCGATAGGAGTCGGTCGGCTTTGCAACGTCTTCGGAGGCTCTCACGATGACAATGTTGGTTGTCACGTCGACGATGCGTGCGTCGACACCCAGCGACCTGCGGGCGAAGAGTGGCTTTACATCCACCGTCCGTGGATCAGTTAAGTCAAGCGGTCTTTCTGTCGGCGAGAGGCGGCTCCCGACTGGGTGTTGTGCCGAGGTGCTCCCATGTTGGTCGGGTCTGCTGCGTGGACAGGCGACTGTCTACAATTCGCCTGTGCGAACTCGGTGCGGGCATGAATGAGGCCCCCGGCTGCAGCATTGATGACTGAGCCGAGGGCCATGAGGGTCTTTACTTTTCTTGGAGCCAACGCGAAAACAGCCTCATCATTATCGGCATGATGATGAACGTGAGGAGGCAGACAAGGGTCAAAGACAGGACGAGTGTGGTGACGTAGACCGGTACCTGCCGGATCAGCGGCTGGCCAATCCACAGCAGGAGCGTAATGAGCGGGTATGCCGAGATCCAGTTGATCACCGCCAGCTTGTACCTCGGCGGCGGTGAATTGTCAGGGCGGAAGAGGCGCTCCTGCCCTTCTATGTCGGCTTCGGTCATGCGTGGGCTTCGTAGTTGACCCAGGCCACCTTGTACGGGTGGGTGGCCTGCCACTTGTGGATCACCTCAACCGCACCGGGGGCCGCAAACAAGGTCGCAAGGTCGTCGCGTGCCTCGACGGTGAAATTGAGCACTGCGGTGGCGATGAACGCTGGGATCGCGTCCTCGCCGGGTGTGGGGACATGGTTGTAGGACGTGAGTTTCCGAACCACGCCCGTGTCTTTCATGGCCGCTTCGATGTCTGCAAGGAACTGGTCCAGATCGGTTTTGGAGATTGATTCGGCGAAGGAGACGAGCATTGTGTGTGTAAACATGCTTCAACTACAGCATCAATTAGTCGGATTCGTCCAATACCTCCGTGAGCCAGAGTGATAACCTGGAGGAATGGATGACCTGGAGGTTCGAGAGCTGCGGTACTTCCTCACGGTCGCCGACGAGCTGCACTTCGGCCGCGCGGCCGAGATCCTGCGTATCGCCCAGCCGGCGCTGTCCAAGGCCATCCAGCGCATCGAGCGGCGCATAGGAGTTCAGCTGTTCACGAGAACGAGTCGGACCGTGGCGCTCACTAGTGCAGGTAAGGCCCTTCTTGAGAGCGGTCGGCACGCGCTCGGCGCGATGACTATGGCCGTGCAGGCTGCTCGTCAGGCGGGGGAGGTCGACGCTCTCAGGCTGGCGTTGAAGCCGGGAGGAGATGCGGGATTGCTGTCGGAACTGCTGGGTGAGTATGCGGCTCATCCTGGTGCCAGGCAGGTCGACATTCTGTTCCATCCAGGTCCCGAGCGGGCGGAGCTCGTGCGATCCGGGCAAGCTGACGCAGCGTTGCTGTACACGCCATTCGAAAACACAGATGGTCTGAAGACGGTACTTCTGCACCTCGAAGATCGCGTGGCAGTACTCCGCGCTGACCATCGGCTGGCGGAACGCGACAGCCTCACCCTCGGTGACCTCGACGGTGAGTCGTCGCCGCGCTGGAAAGGGCTGGACGACGGCATTGCTGGGCCCGCAATCAGTACCGTTGCTGAGCTGATCCCCTTGGTCTGGATCGGTCGGGCGGTTGCTGTTCTTCCCCGGTCGCTGGTTGGGCGACCACCCGAAGGAATCGCTTGTGTGCCTGTGCGCGATGCCGGGCGCAGCTCGATAGTTGTCGGGTGCCGGGAAACCGATCCGCGGGAGTCTGTTGCTGCTCTCATGCGTGCGGCAAGAGAGATGTCACCTCCGACCTGAGTTCGAAGCGACCAGCTGGGCTCGATCTACTCGCCGGGACCGAGAGCATGGCTGGTGTGATCTGGAGTTCTCCTCAGGGCTCGGATCTCGTTATGCCGTCGAGAAGGACATCGAGTGCCCAACGGTGGCGCTCTTCGGGACTTCCTTGCGTGAACGCCGCCGTGGGGAACGTCGCGAGGGTCTGCTGGCGCTGAGGGTCGGCCGAAGCGAGCGCGGTGGCAAGCTCGCTGACTTCCTGGCCGGTGCCGGAAGCACGTGCTGCCCATTCGGCGGCGGTGACGCTTGCGTGCTGAAGGAGAAGGTCGATGCCCCACGCCGCGGGCTGGTCACCGATGCCGCCGGAACGCAAGAGCCTCAGAAGCAGGTCGATCAGGCTGAGGTAGTGGGGCCCGTCGGGCCAGACGAACATCGCCGAGCGGGCGAGGTTCCCGTGAGCGGTGAGGAGGTTGATGTAATCCTCGACGACGCGGTGGAGGCGTTCGCGCCACGGTTCTACCTCGTCCCACGCGAGGTCAAGGTCGGCGAGCAACCCGTCGATCAAGAGGGCGTGTAGGACGGTGACGTTCTTCACGTAGACGTACAGCGAGGCGGGGCCGGTGTCCAGCTCGTCGGCGACTCGGCGAATTGTGAGCTTGTCCGCGCCGTCGCGCTCCAGAACGAGGCGTGCAGCCGCAACGATCGCCTCGCGTGAAAGGGCCGGCTTGGCAGGGCGTTCGCGCCTGCTGATGGGTGTCCGCGTCGTCATGGCACCGATTCTACCAACAACGATCTTGATCGTAACGAACGTGTTCGCTACGATCATGTTCGTTACTTGAGATTGGAGTCTCCATGACCACCACCACCGCTGAAACGCCACCCCTGTCCACGCGAGCCGTTTGGCTGACCCTGATCGTCGTCCTCCTCGCAGATGCGATGGACCTTATGGATGCGACGATCGCCAACGTCGCAGCCCCCTCGATCGTGAAGGAACTCGGGGTGAGCGAAAGCGTCATCCCGTGGCTCGGCGCGTCCTACGCGCTCGCGCTGGGCTCTCTCCTCGTCCTCGGCGGACGCATCGGAGACAAGTTCGGCCAACGACGCACGTTCCTCACGGGCCTCATCGGTTTCGTCGTCGGTTCTGCTCTTGCGGGGTTTGCTCCGTCCGCCGGAGTGCTGATCGCTGCTCGGGTCGTGCAGGGAGCATTCGGTGCTCTGCTGATCCCGCAGGGTATGGCCATCATGGCGGCGACGTTCCCGAAGCCCATGCTGCAGAAGGCGTTCGCTGTCTTCGCGCCGTTGCTCGGCGTGTTCGCTGTCGGTGGCCCCATCCTCGGCGGGCTGATCATCGATGCCAACATGTTCGGGCTGGGTTGGCGTCCGATCTTCCTCATCAACATCGTTCTCGGAGGCATCGCTCTCCTCCTTGCCCTCCGCTACCTGCCCGTCGTGCCCGCGCACCGCTCGACGCGCATCGATCTGATCGGCAGCGTCCTGCTCGCGCTCGCGCTGTTCGGCCTGCTGTTCGGGCTCGTCACCGGTTCGTCGGACGGATGGAACGCACTCACGATCAGTAGCGTTATCGTCGGAGTCGTACTCCTGGCGCTGTTCGGATGGCGGCAGGCTCGCGCCGACGAACCACTTCTCCCGCGCAGTCTTCTCGCCAACCGCGGCTTCACATCCGGGCTCATCGTCGGACTCTGCGTCTTCGCGAGCTTCAGCGGACTGATGTACGTCATCAGCCTCTTCTTCCAATTCGGCCTCGGCTACACCCCGACCGAGACATCCCTCAACCTCATCCCGCTCACCGTCGGCATCATGGCCGGCTCCGGCATCGCTAACGCGCTCATCCTGAAGCTCGGCCGGCGACTCGTGCTCATCGGCATGCTCACCACACTCCTCGGCACCGGCCTGCTGCTCGTGTTCGTGCTCGCTTCCGGAATCCACGTGACCTGGTGGCAGAACCTCATCGCGACCAGCCTTCTCGGGATCGCCGCAGGAATCTGCTTCAACTCGGTCTTCAACACCGCCCTTGGCAACCTGCAGCCCGAAGAGGCCGGCTCCGCCAGCGGTTCCCTCAGCGCCATCCAGCAGATCGCGAACGGCATCGGCTCTGCCCTTGTCACCACGATCTTCATCGGCACCCTCGCCAGCGGCACCGTCGCAGCGATGACGACCACGCTCATCGTGATCCTCGTCGTCGCTGCGCTGTGTCTCCTGGCCGTGCCGCTGCTTCCGCGCGCGGCAGTCGCCATCGAGGAGTAGAGAGCCAGCGAGGCCCGTATCGAAGGGGCGTCACAACAAAGCGGTAGCGACGAGGACTCACCTCGCCGCTACCGCTTCGTCTATGCGCGCGTCACTCCCTCCGGAAGGCCGCCGCGTGCTCGTTCGCGAAGTCCGCGAAGCTACGCGCCGGACGCCCGAGCACGTCAGGAACCGCCGACGAAAGCTCGGCGGCCTCGCCTCGCGCGTAGTGGGCATAGTCCTCGAGCAGACCATCCACCTGCCATGGCGGGAGAACGCCGGTGAGCATCTCACCGAACTTCACAGGCGGAACGGCTTCGAAGCGGATCTCGTCGCCAGTCGCGGACGACAGGTGGTCGGCGAGGTCGGAATGAGTGAGCGATTCAGGCCCTGTGAGCGTCTGGACGCCCAGGGGAACAGAGGAAAGCAACGCGTGCGCGGCCATCTCGCCGATGTCGCGCACGTCGACGAGGCTCACCCGTGCATCGCCGATCGGTGCCGGGAGCACCCCGGCGGACTTCACGATGCTGGACACAGCGAACAGACCCTGCATGAACAGGTTGGGACGCAACGCCGTGACCTCAAGACCCGACGCGAACGCATGGTCCTCCACGGCCGCGTGATACCGCAGGAAGCGCACCGGGGAATCGACGACGGATCCGAGCTGCGACAGCAGCACGATGTGGCGCACTCCGGCTTCGACCGCAAGATCGATGAACTGCTTCTGCTGCGCCTCGGCACGTTCGGTCGACGGCGTCACCAAGTATGCGGCTCGGATCCCACGGAGTGCCGCTCGAACGGCATCGGCGTCGTCGAGATCGGCCTGCACGGCGAACTCGGCGGACGACTGGCTCCGGGACATCGGGCGAAACAGGACACCGCGCGCGGCAAGGGCGTCGACAGTGGCGCGACCGGTCGAACCGGTGGCTCCGGTAACGAGGATGTCGGGTGTGCTGGACATGACTTCTCCTTCAGATCTCGGGGTGACGGAGGCCGTCGGTCAAGATATGCGCCCAATCGGCATCGACGTCCGAGATGCCGGACGTCACCACAAGATGACAAAGCTGCCCGTAGGCCATGAACCGCTGCACATCGCGGTCCTCTGCTCCGGATCGCTGTTTCGCGAAACGGGTGATACGGGCTAGGCCGGTGCGCAGCGCATCACCGATCGCGGGAGTCGTCGCGACGGACTGGGCGTGCACCTGGATCAGGAGCAGCGTGCGATCCGAGATGAGGTCGGCGTAGGCGTCGCCCATCGCGTCGAGGATCGCGACCGGCGTCCCGTCCTCACGAACAGCCGCCAGCGTCTCTTCGATGCGTTCGAAACACCTCGCGAGCGCAACGACGAACAACGCCTCCTTCCCGCCGAACAGTTTGAGCACGTATGCACTTGAGATCCCGGCCTCGTTCGCGATATCGGCGACGGTCGTGCCCGCATAGCCTCCGCGCGAAAACGATGTGAGGGCGGCGCTCACGATTGTGGAGCGACGGTCGGCTGCGTTGGAAAGTGATCGATCTGACATGTGAGTGACTATACACTCACTAGCGTAAATCGCTAAAGTTGAGCGGGTTGTCCGTCGGAGAGAGGAGGCTTCCAACTGGCGCGGTGCTAAGGTGCTCCCATCTTCCGAGCTCAAGATCTAGATTGCTTCATGTGTCGAACGATTCGTTCAACGAAGATTCGCTCCAACGGCCATGAGGTCGGGCAAAAGGCCCCAGCTTCTCCGCGCGAGGAGTGGTGGTGGGAACGCTAGCGCTCGTCTATCATTTGGACCTCGCGGGCGGTGCTGTGCTGCGCATCGCGAGGGCCTGCAGAGTAGTTACAGCGCCGCGGCCCATAGTCCAAGCGTGTTGTCGACGCGAACGTCGGTGAGCTGAAGTTCCTTGCACAAACAACTGGCCCCGCTTGACTCGCGGGGCTCGCTATCTCGACGGAACTCAGACCTCACAGCGCAACCCCCATCGCTCCCGGCCGCATCGTCGGTTCGCGTAACTATCGTCTGCGGAGACGAGCTGAGCCGACAGTCGACCGTTCAAACGCCCGTGTCGTCCGACGTTCCAAAGCACTGCTCTGTCTACGCTCACCTCGGGTCGATTCGGGCCTGCACCGTTGCCCCGCTCAGAGGCGCACCTGGTTCGTGTGACGGTTTCGATCAGAGTGATGACTGCCGGTACTGGGTACCGCTATCTGTTGAACTCCGTCGTGATCGGAGACGGCGATCGCGATGCTGCCGCAGCTCCGACTAGGTACTACCTAGAGTCTGGAACCCCGTAGGGGAGCAAGAATAGCTCCGTCTTGACTGGCTTTAACCAAGGGGAAGTGTATCGGCCGCGGGTGGTAGAGGCCCCTGTCTTGCTGTCATGAGCAAGTAATCAGCGCGATCGCGCCGAAGCCTTCAGCTCTCCATCGGTTGTTCTCGTATCGGGATGCTTTGACGGAGGTGGTCGAGGATGGCGGTGACACCGAAGTCGTAGCGTGCGTCGAAGTCTGCGGAGAACAGGTGCGGGTGGAGGCGGTGCAGAGTGGGGTATCTGTCGGCGGGTGGAGCTTCTTCTGTGGCGGCTTGTGTTTGTGCGGCTTGTTGTTCTTGGGTGATGCCGAGCAGGAAGTAGAACAGTGCCCACATGCCGTGCGCGCTTTCCTTATCGGGCACGCCAGCGGTGCTGAGGGCGGTTACGAGTTCCTCGGTGAAGTCCCGTGTGTGCTCCTCGAACGGCGTGTTGCCTGCGGTGAGGCGTGCACCGTCGCGGTATGTCAGCAGGGTGTGCCGGTAGCGGCGGAGGATTTCCTCTGCTCGCTGAAACCCGTCCTCGGGCAGTTCTTCCAAGGAGAGATGTGCCAGCACAGCGTCTGACATCAGTCCGAGCAGGCGGGCTTTTGTCCCGACTTGGAAAGAAACGGTGTTCACGTTGACCCGCATGCGTCTGGCGACTTCGCGGATGGTGACCGCGTCCAAGCCATGTTCGTTCAGCAGCTCGAGCGCCGCGTCGATCACGTCCTGACGGGTGTGTCTGCGTGGCGGCATCCTCGCCCTCCCTTGCTCGGTGTGCGCTTTCGTTCACAGATAGGGTATCCTAATCAAGTTAAAGTTAGGGTGTCCTAATCAAGTAGGCGATGAGTGTCGCCGGTCCAGAAAGGTGAACTCCATGTCTTCGTTCCACAGCGGCGATCGCCGCCGCACTCCGCCATGGGATAGGCGCCCCCTCCTCGGACGCAGGCATGAGTTGACGCTCGTGGAGCGTCGTCCGATCGGGGAAAGTGCGGTCCGCGTGACCCTGGGCGGGTTCGGCCTAGAGAGTTTCCGTTACCAGGGCGGGGATCAGCGATGCACGCTGCTGATCCCTTGGCCTGAGGAAGAAGCCTGGCGTTACATGGTGCCGATGATCGCGGATCCATGGAGCGCAGCATCGCAGTGGGGGTTCGCAGCAGCGCTTACCCGCCCACTCCGTCGACGTCTCACGGTCAGTGGCTACCGCGCGGACGCGCTAGAGATCGACTTCGACATCTTGCTGCACGGCGAGAGTCCGCTCAGTATCTGGGCCGAGGATGCATCGCTCGGGTCCACGGTCGGTGTCATCGACAACGGGCGCCGCTACCATGTCCCCGTCGGCACCCGGTGGCAGGTGCTCATTGCCGATGAGGCAGGCGCTCCCGCAGCTCTCGCTGTCGCGGCAGAGACCCCGTCAGCGGTGCCGACAACGTTGTACGTTCCCCGCACGGTGGCTGCGACAGAAGTAAATGGATCCGCCGACCACGTCACGGTCGTCGCTGTACCGACGCAGGGCGAGCAAAGCGCCTCAGGGGACGCGTTCGCATCAACGATTCTCGCACGCAGACTCCCTCTGGTTCCTGACCTCGTCGGCATCGCGGGGGAGCGCTCTTTCACACACGAACTCGTCACACGCCTCCGCCGGGCCGGTGTGCCCCGCAGTGCGATCCACGCAGGGAATTACTGGAAACGGCAGTGATGAGCGGACGTCCTCCTCCGCTTTGGATCTAGGCCACCTGCCCTGAGTACACGAACCTCATCATCGCTGCGGGGCCCTGCACTACAGCCGACGACGATCGAATGATCTGCGGATCCAGCTTTCAAGAAAGACACGATGCTTCACACTGACACCCTGCCCACATCCACCCATCCGCGGCGGGCACGTATCCGCCCGTCGGCCCTGCTGGTTCTTATCGGGATCCTGCTTGTCGCGGGTAACCTGCGTGCGGCCATCACCACTGTCGGCCCGGTGCTGCCGGAGATCGCACGCTCCACCCAGATCAGCGCGCTGCTCTCGTCAGCGCTCATCAGCCTGCCGCTGGTGGCGTTCGCGCTCGTGTCACCCATCGCCCCGCGCATCGCTCACCGACTCGGGCTCGAACGCACGATCGGGATGAGCCTGCTCCTCCTCATCGCAGGACTCATCACCCGCTCCACACCACCACTGGCACTGCTGTGGATCGGGACCGTCCTCATTGGGGTGGCCATCGCGATCCTCAACGTCGTCCTCCCGGCACTCATCAAACGCGACTTCCCGAACAAGATCGCGCAAGTCACCGGCGGATACTCCGCCCTGCAGTCGACCTTCGCAGCGGTGGCAGCAGGAATTGCAGCGCCGCTCGCCGGGGCGACCGCCCTCGGATGGAGACTCCCACTGGGAATGTGGGCCGGGCTTGCGCTCATCAGCCTCGGGGTATTCGCGCCGCAGCTGCGCAGGCGAACCGTGCTCGCCGCTTCCGAAGAAGACATCGCACTCGAGCTCCCGAAAGCGCATCACGCGACGTGGCGCTCCCCATGGATGAGCCTGCTCGGCTGGCAGGTGACCTTGTTCATGGGACTGCAGTCCCTGATTTTCTACAGCCTGATCACCTGGCTGCCTTCCATCGAAGCCGCTGCCGGAATCCGTGCTTATGAGATCAACATCCACCAGTTCGTCCTCAACGCGCTCGGAGTGCTCGCGAGTCTCGTCTGCGCCGTCATGATCCCCCGAATGCGAGACCAACGACTTCTCGCGGTCACCGGCCCACTCCTCATCGCCGCCGGACTCGCGGGAATCTACTTCGCACCGCAACTCGCACTGGCCTGGATCTGCGTACTTGGGTTCGCAGCAGGAATAAACGTCGTCCTCGCCCTATCGTTCTTCGGCCTGCGCACCACGCACCACAGCCAAGCCGCGAGCTTGTCCGGCATGGCCCAGACCCTCGGCTACCTCGTCGCCGCCGCAGGCCCCCTCGCCTTCGGCGCCCTCCACGACGCCACGGGCGACTGGACACCGATACTGGCCGGACTGGTCGCCATCAGCATCATCCTCGCTGCCCTTGGATACCTCAGCGGGCGAAGTCGGGCTATCGACAACGGACCCCGCGCATGATGCTACCCATAGGCTTCTACCGAACAGACGCGAGACCTGTGCGAAGGAGATGAGCGTGAACACGGCGCCGAACGCAGTAACAGCCGTCGTCGGTCCCGGCGCCATCGGTACGACGGTCGCGGCCTCCTTGCACGAGGCGGGACGCACGCCCCGCCTGTACGGTCGGACTGCACGAGAGGGCCTGGAACTCATCACCGCCGATACGCGCATCTTGGTTCCCGGCCCGGTGGTTGCCGATCCGCGAGAGGTGGCCGGCCCCGTCGACGTGGTGTTCCTCGCTGTCAAAGCCACGCAGATCGACGCCGCCGCAGCGTGGCTGCGAGCGCTGTGCCGAACCGGGACAGCGGTGTGCGTCCTCCAGAATGGTGTGGAGCAGGTCCGCATGGTCTCCCCGCTTCTTCCTCAGGGAACGGCGATCATTCCGTCTGTGGTGTGGTTCCCCGCACAGGCTCACCCCGATAGCGCCGTGCTCCTGCGTGGCGACGCCCGACTCACCCTGCCGAATACGAGCGACGCTCAACGGGTAGCCGACCTCCTACAAGGTACGCGCTGCTGCGTGGAACTCGCCGATGACTTTCTCTCGGTCGCATGGCGCAAGCTGCTTCAGAACGCCGCCGCTGGACTGATGGCCCTCACCGGTCGACGCTCCGGAATGTATGCCCGGGCCGACGTCGCGCACCTCACCGTCGCCTACCTCCACGAGTGCCTCGCGGTCGCCCGCGCCGAGGGCGCACGCCTCCACGCAGACACCCCCACGGAGATCCTCGCCCGCTTCCAAGCATTCCCCGCCGACATGAGCACCTCGATCCTCACCGACCGCGAAGCCTCACGCCCGCTGGAATGGGACATCCGTAACGGCGTCATATCCCGCCTCGGCCGAGCCCACGGCATCCCGACACCGATCGGTGACGTGATCACCACCCTCCTCGCCGCGACCAGCGACGGCCCCGCGTGACGCACGCCCGATGACCGTCAGGCGGTTGCCAGCCGAGACCGGCCGCTTGCCTGAGGACTGACACGGAACCGAGTCCCGAGAACGTCACACTCCTACAACTCCTGGCCTCGAGCGTTCGTACCTACGCCATGTGACGGTCTCAATCAGAGTGATGACTGCCGGGCATGGCTACCGGTACCTACTGAACTCCGTCGTCAACGGAGATGGTGACCGTGATGCTGCCGCAGCACTGATCAGGTACTACCAAGAATCTGGGACCCCGCCCGGTACATGGATCGGGTCGGGCCTTTCAGGTCTCTCCGGTGATCTCATTAACGGGGATTCTGTGTCTGAGGAGCAGTTGCGGCGGCTTATGGGTTACGGGCAGGACCCGAGCACGGGTGGGCAGCTTGGTCGTCCGTACCGGAAGTTCGCCACTCCTACGGAGCGGGTTCAGCGTCGAATCGAGAAACTCCCCGAGACGCTCACGGCTGAAGAGCGTGCGACCCAGGTCAGGTTGATCGAGGCTGAGGAAGCAGCGAAGCCGACTGGTGCGCCTGTCGCTGGTTTCGATCTCACCTTCTCCGTCCCGAAGTCCGTCTCCACGCTTTGGGCGGTCGCTGACGGTGGAACTCAAGCGTTGATTGCGCAGGCACACCACACCGCGATCCAGGAGGTCATCGAGTTGCTGGAGCGGGATGTCGCTGCGACGAGGGTGGGCGCGAAGGGTCCGCGTGGCGCGGTCGCTCAGGTACCGGTGCGGGGTGTGCTTGCGGCTGCGTATGACCATTACGACTCACGAGCGTCTGATCCGCAGCTGCATACCCATGTGGTGATCGCGAACCGAGTGCAAGCTGTGCGGGATGGGAAGTGGCGCACCCTCGATTCCCGCGCACTCCACGCAGCAGTGACCGGGCTGTCGGAGCACTACAACGCCGTTCTAGCCGACAGGATCACCCAGGTACTCGGGGTGGGGTGGGAAGCGCGCGAGCGGGGTACGGGCCGGCCGGCGGCGTGGGAGATCACCGGAGTCTCGCAGGGGCTGATTGATGAATTCTCTTCCCGGACCCGCGATATCGAGCAGGCCAAAGACCGCCTCGTCGCTGACTATGTCGAAAAGCATGGCAGGCAGCCGTCACCGAAGCTGCTGTGGCAATTCCGGCAGCAGGCGACTCTCGAAACCCGACCACCCAAGCAACAGCACTCCCTGAGCGACCTCACCGCGCAGTGGCGTGAACGAGCCACCCAGGTACTCGGAGAGGACGCACCGACCTGGGCCGCAGCACTCCTCACAAGTAGCGCAGCTGATCCGTTGCTACGAGCTGACGACATCCCGCTCGATGACCTCGACGCGGTAGCCGCGGTCGTGGTGGAGCGGGTAGGTGAGCGGAGGGCGACATGGAAGCGATGGAACCTCCACGCCGAAGCCGTCCGTCAGACGATGGGTTTGCGGTTCGCCACTGCCCAGGAGCGTGACACCATCACGCGGCAGATCGTTGATGCCGCTGAACACGCATCCCTCCGGTTGACCCCGCCGGAGCTGGCGTCGAGCCCACCCCTATTCCAACAGGCCGATGGCACGAGTGTGTTCCGCCCGAAAGCGTCCACTGTGTACTCCTCCGAACGGGTCCTTGCGGCTGAAGACCGGCTCCTTACAGCGGCAGAGAATCGCACTGCGCCGACGGTGCCGCTTGCGTGGATCGAGCAGGCCGCCCGTACAGAGAACAAGGATGGGTACACGTTGTCGCTTGATCAGGAGCAGGCGATCGCGAAGATCGGCGTCTCCGGCCGCACCCTGGATGTGCTCGTCGGCCCCGCCGGGACCGGGAAAACCACCACCATGCGAGCCCTGCATGCGGCGTGGGAAAGACGCCACAGCAAGAGCTCAGTGATCGGACTCGCGCCGTCGGCTGCAGCAGCTGAAGTCTTGGCGGGTGAATTGGGAGTGGCGACGGAGAACACGGCGAAGTGGCTCCACGAACACCGCCACGGCAACTGGAACCTCACGCGTGGTCAGCTTGTCATCATCGACGAAGCATCCCTCGCAGGAACCCTCGCCCTCGCCACCATCACCGCCCACGCGAACGCGGTCGGTGCGAAGGTGCTGCTCGTGGGTGACTGGGCGCAACTCGCGGCCGTTGATGCGGGTGGGGCGTTTGGGATGTTGGTGCGTGAGCGGGACGATGCCCCGGAGCTGTTGGATGTGCGCAGGTTCCGAAATGACTGGGAGAAACACGCCTCCCTCGGACTACGGATCGGCGATACCGACATCATTGACACGTATCTCGCCCACGACCGCGTCACTCCCGGCGGGTACGAGGAGATTCTCGAGCAGGCTTACCAAGCTTGGCAACTAGACCAAGCGGTGGGGAAGACTTCGGTGTTGATCGCGGAGACCCTTGACACTGTCTCTCAGCTCAATACTCGTGCTCGCACCGATCGGATCCTTGCAGGCGAGGTCGCGCTGGATGGTATCCGGCTGCATGACGGGAACGATGCCTCGCGTGGTGACCTGGTCATCACGCGTAAGAATGACCGGCGATTGTCGCTCGGGCGGGGCTGGGTGAAGAACGGCGACCGCTGGACCGTGACCCGAGCGCATGATGACGGATCACTCACTGTGCGCCGAGCGCACTCGAAATGGTGCACCACGATTACCCTGCCTGCCGCGTATGTCGCCGAGAACGTGGAACTCGGGTATGCGATTACCGCGCACCGTGCGCAGGGCTTGACCGTGACGACGGCGCACGCGATCGTGACGTCGCCGGAAATGACTCGCGAATCGTTCTACGTCGCAATGACCCGTGGCCGGGAATCCAACCGCGCCTACATCGCCACCGACCAGCACCACCTCGAAGAGCACCAGCACCGCGACGACCTGCACATGACCGCCCGGAGCATCCTCTACGGCATCCTGCAACACGTCGGTGCCGAACCATCCGCGCACGACACCATCACCGCGGAGCAAGAAACGTGGGGATCGCTGGCGCAACTCGCAGCAGAGTACGAAACCATCGCCCAAGAAGCCCAGCAACACCGCTGGACCAGCCTCCTCGAACACGGGGGGCTCACCACCGATGTAGTTGATGAACTCGTTGAGACAGAGTCGTTTGGGATCCTCACTACCGAGTTGCGTCGCCTCGAAGCTGCAGGCCACGACATCGAGCAGCTGCTTCCGCGAGTCGTGCAGGCCGGGAACCTCGATGGCGTCGATGATCTCGGGTCACTGCTGCGGCACCGGATCCAGAAGATCACCAGCACTTACCCACCCAGCCCGCGACGCGCGACCGGGCTCATCGCAGAACTCGTGCCACGCGCCACCGACATCACCGACCCCGCCATGCGCACAGCGCTGGACGAACGGGAGCAACTCATGGGCGAACGCCTTGACGCGCTCACCCAGGCCGCGATCGAGCAGCCCGCACCGTGGCTGCCCATGCTTGGAGATCTCGACCAGGGGACCTTGCAAAAGATGGTTCGCGTGGTCGCCGCGTACCGTGATCGGTGGGGAATCACCTCGACAAGCGCTCTTGGGCCGGTGCCCGCTGATGACGCACAGCGGATCGATTACGAACGTGCCCGCGAGACGCTCACGCGCATGAACCAAGTTCCAGACGACCACACCCGAGAGGTCGCGCAGCGACGGGATGAGCGCAGGCTGTAGATATCACAACGCAGAAGCGCCTCATCTCTCGGGGCCTTCCTTCTTGCTGGAGCGGTGGGTATCCTGATGGTGGCAGGAGCAACCACGCGCCGATCCCCGCAAGCTGGGGTGAGGCAGACCGTTCGAGAAGTATCTCGGGCACTCAACCACTCAGGACCAGCCACACCGCGATAGTCCTGTGTGCGAAAGCGAGGCCCACACCATGCTCCTGAACAGACTCTGGAACGCCAGCATCCACACCCGCATCTTCCTGCGCGGCTGGATGCCCACCAACATCCTCCTCGACAAGCTGCGCACCCGACGCGGCCTCAAATGGGGAATCCCCGCGATGCTCTTCGGTATCGTCTACCTACTAATCGCAGTCACCTGCACCGGGCTTATCGAGCAGGGCTGGAGCAAATCGCTCTACCTCGTGTTCTTCCTCGCCCTCTGGAATGCACTGAAGTTCCTGTTCTTCGGCCCGTGGAGCCTCGTACTGCTCGCTCGCGCACGGACACGTGAGATGCGGTCGCACAGAGGCTCCAGATACCCCAAGCCTGAGTAGCGCGGCAGTCTTTGCCATCACTTTCTAGTCCGCAGCTCACGTGTCGGACATTGAGTCATAGAACGGGCGCACACCCTCCACCCAGTCGGACGTTTCAATGATCTCGGAGCGAGGGACTTCCGCAGGCCAGTTCGTGAGAAACCAATACTCCGCAGATTCAAGTGGCACCCATAACGGGCGATCCTGGACGTGCCGCTGATACCACTCTGCCCGCCGAGCGTAACGACGGTCGGTCGGTATGGCCGTGAGCTTGGACCACGTCCAGTCGGTGAGATCAGCGAAGTCGTATGGCAGATCCTTAAACGGGCTGGGAGCATCAACACGTCTCGCGCGATGTGTCTTCTCGCCGCGTACGAACATTAGCCCGCCGACTACCTCGCCCGAGGTCGACTCCAGCAGAGCATCGTCTTGCTTCATGTTCTTCTGGATGCCCTCGATAACGATGTAAGCCTCGAAGAGGTCGTACACAGCATCGAGTCCCCAGTTCGCTGCCACTGCCACAGCCTCGACGTCACGAGAATGGCGCAGCTCCTTCAACAAGCCTGCTGCCCACATGAGCGAGCGCAGACGGATCCGGTACATCGCCTCAAGATCCACTTCCATAAGAGAAACGCTACTGCCAGTGTTTCGGAGACAACCTTTCAGAACCAAGGCCCCTTACGAGGGTGAGCAGTCTCTCGCTCGACAGACTGGACGGATGTGCCAACAGCTACACAACGACCACCAAGCCGTCCTCTTCCGCATGAAATCCACGCCGGAGGTGGCCAGCCGTGGCTAGACCTCGCACCCCAATCGGAACTTTTGGCGGGGTCTGGTGCAGGAACAGGTGACAGTTCTAATCAGGCCGCGAGGGCCAGGTCGTTGTTCATGATGGTCTCGAACTCGATCGGCGTCAACCGGCCCAGACGGGCCTGGCGACGCCTGCGATGGTA
>NZ_JBSGPD010000010.1:0-50726 GCF_053567335.1 Leucobacter sp. GX24907
AGCAGCCGATCGAAGTTGTTCGTGACCGCGTTCCAGTTGAAGTCGTAACTATTGATGATCATAAGAACTCCAGAGGTTCTGGACGATCACTCGCCTACTTCATCTCGAGATCGCCGAGGTTCTCCAACGTGATCACACCTGCGTCATCAAAGGCGCGCTGCAGGGAACCATCCTGCTGAGCACTGCGAATCGCGATGTTCAGCACCTGCAGCGAGCGAGCGTCGACATCGGCGGTCACTCCGTAATTGGTGTCGGACTTGAAAATCGGAGTCTCCGGAACGACGATCTTGAGATCAGGGTTCTGCTTCGCCGCTTCGGCGAGGGTCGGAAGATCACCGAATGCGGAGTTCGCGCGGCCGGCCTTCACGACCTCGATCGACTGCGGGATGCTCTCGACGCTGAGGGTTTCGACATTCAGCGCCTCGACGGCAGGCTCATAGGAAGTTCCCGTCGCCACGGCGATCTTGTCGGCCTCGATGATTTCCTCGGCAGTGCTCATTCCTGATGCCTCGGGGACGATGAAGACGTACTCGTTCGTGTACACGTTGTCGGTGAACTGGATGGCGAGTGAGCGCTCGGAGGTCGCGTCGAGGTACGCGGCGACGTCGAAGCGATCCGCCTGCAGACCCGAGACCATCTTCGACCACTCAGCGGCGACCGGCGTGAACTCGACACCCATCTCTTCGGCAAGCTTCTCGAGCGGCAGAACGTTGGGGCCGCCCATCTGGCCGTCTTCTTGCTCGCCGGTCATCGGGGGAGCGGAGGCGATGCCGACGCGCAGCTCGCCCTGGCTTTGGATCTTGTCGAGCCAGGCGCCGTTCGCGGAGGCTCCTGCTTCGCCGCCACCTCCGCCGCCCTGGATACGGGCTCCGAGCCAACCGCCACCGATCGCGAGCGCGATCACAGCGACGATCGCGAGAATTACCTTGCTGGACTTTGACATCTTCGTCTCTCCTATGAGTTTGCCTGATAGAGCCAGGCGGAGTGTGGGTGGGGTGTATTGAGGTCAGTACGGCCTTCGGAGCAGGGGTGGCGCTCCGGATGCTCCGCGGAGGAAATCGAAGTCGAAGCCTTCATCGCCCTGGAGCACGTGATCGACGTAGAGTCGTCGGTATCCGCGCTCGAACTGCTGTTCAGGCGGGGTCCACCCGGCTCGTCTGGAGTTCAGCTCCTCTTCCGGAACATCGAGTGTGAGCGTGCGGTTCGCGACGTCGAGGTGAATGACATCGCCGTTCTGCACGAGCGCGAGCGGACCGCCGACCCCGGACTCGGGCGCCACCTGCAACACGACCGTGCCAAACGCGGTACCGCTCATTCGGCCGTCAGAGATTCGAACCAGGTCGGTGACGCCTCGGTCGAGCAACTTCTTGGGGATCTTGATGTTGCCGAGCTCCGGAGCGCCGGGGTAGGCGCGCGGCCCGATTCCGCGCAGTACGAGCACGGAATCCTCGTCGACGTCGAGATCATCGGAATCGAGGCGGGCATCGAGATCCTCCACCGAATCGAATACGACAGCTCGACCGCGATGATTCAAGAGGCGAGGATCTGCCGCGGTTGCCTTGATGATCGCACCGTGCGGGGCGAGGTTGCCACGGAGTACTGCGAGCGCCGGTTCCGAGCTGAACGGCCGATCGCGCGTCGTAATCACTTCCGGGTCCCAGACGACCGCATCTGAGATCTCCTCAGCGAGTGTGCGACCGGAGACCGTAAGTGCGGAGGTGTCGAGCAGGTCCCCCATATTCTTGAGCAATGCGGCCTGGCCGCCCGCGTTGAAGAGATCCTCCATAAGGTGTTCGCCCGAAGGCATGATGTTCGTGAGGAGCGGAACGTCGCGGCTGTACGCCTCCATGTGCTCGAGGGTGAAATCGATGCCGAGTCGCCCGGCGAGGGCGATGAGGTGCGCGGTGGTGTTGGTGCCCCCACCTATTGCTGCGTTCGCTCGGGCGCCGTTGCGGAACGCAGTGGGGGTCAGGATGTCGGCGATGCCGACGCCCTCTCTGACGAGATCGACGATCCTGCGTCCGGTGCGCTGTGCAGCGGCCTTCTTGCGGGCGTCCATGGCCGGTATGTTCGCGGTGCCCATGAGCGAGAGGCCCATCGTCTCGAGAACGGCACCCATGGTGCAGGCGGTGCCCATCGTGTTGCAGGTGCCCGGGCTACGCGAGATTCCATACTCGGCCTCGTCGAGGTCTGAGTTCGTGAGGTGCCCGGTCCGTGCTTCGTCGTTCAGGCGATACACATCGCTTCCGGAGGCGAGCTGGCGGGCGCGCCAGCTTCCGCTGAGCATGGGACCCGCATGCAGCAACATGCATGGGAGCCCCGTGCTAGCAGCCCCCATCGCATATGCGGGAGCCGTATTGTCGCAACCGGTAAGCAGGATCAGTCCGTCGATGGGATTGGCGCGGGCGAGCTCTTCGAGTTCGAGGCTCATCAAGTTGCGATACATCATGCCGCTCGGGCGCATGATCGAGTCGCCGATCGAGATCGTAGGGAACACGAGCGGGAACCCACCGGCCTCGAGAACTCCGCGTACTGCCCATTCGGCGAGGGTCGTCAAGCTCGAGTTACAGGGCACGAGGTCGGAAGCCGAGTTCGCGATGCCGATCACCGGGCGGCCATCGAACATTTCGCCCTGATGCCCCAGCGCCTTGAGGTTCGCACGATGGTTGAAGGGCGCGGTTCCGGTGCCTGAGAACCAGGCCCTGCTGCGCAGCTCGCATGAGTCGCATGCGCTGTCTGTGCGCCGGGCCATACCGACCTCGCTTTCCCTGTATCGCGTGTTGTTTGCATCTCAAGGTAGTGACGCTCGTCGCGAAGCACATCGGCACGGATACGAAGGTTTTCGAGTCTGACGCGAATATTTCCTGATGGGTGGCGCGTATAGGCTTTCCACATCGCGGCATGCGGCGGGAGGGCGCGATGGATCACGAGGTTCAAAAAGCAATCGACGACTGTGCGCGGCGTTTAGGGCGCTCAGTCGTCCTGGACAGCCTCGAGTTGCGCGCGTTGGTGTCGAGTGCGCACTACGGCGACGCGGATCAAGCACGGATGAGAAGCTTGGTCAACGGGGGCTGGAATTCGGATAGCCGGGAGTATCACAAGTCCCGTGGCGTAGCCGAGTCGCAGCAGCCGGTGTGGATCGAAGGCCGAGAAGACCTCGGACTTGAGGGGCGGCTTTTCTCACCGGTGAAATGCAACGGCACCACATTCGGGCTGCTCTGCGTGATCGACCCCGACCGCAGCATGTCGGAGACCGAGCTGCGCGAGGTCGAACGCACAGCAGACCAGGTTGCGATGCTGCTCTACACCCAGACGTTGCTCTCCGAGCGCGACCGCAACCGCGAAGAGGCGGTTCTGAGGGATCTCTTCGCGAACGACAGCAGCTCGCGAAATGACGCAGAGGATCAGATCACAGACACCCGAATGCTGGAGCACGTCGACCGCCTCGTGGTGGTGACGGTGCACTGGAACCCCGGGGCCGCGCACGATGCGAACCAGTTCGGTGCTCAGCTCAAGCGGGAGCTCACTCACACGGAGAGTCGAAGCGCGCTGTGGATGACCGCGCCCAACAGCGTGACGTTTCTCATCGGCGACGACGGTCGCGAGTCGGAATCCGGGGCGCTGCAGGCGGCCCTCCGCCTGGCGCGGTGCGCTGTGGATCGATGGTCCGACGTCTACTGCGGAGTGAGTGACGCCAGTTCGAGTCTGTCGGGGTCAGCGGTTGCGTTTCGGCAAGCACGTCTTTCGAGCCGGGCCGCTGAAGTGCTTCCCGAACTCGGGCGGGTGGCCGTCTGGAGGGAGCTGGGAGTCTTCGCTGCGTTACTCAAATTGCCGGCTGAAGACCTGGCAGAGCATGCTTCGATCCCGGCCGTTGAAGCGCTGGGCGAAGCCGATGGCACGGGTGAACTCCTGAGGACGGCCGAGACCTTCCTCGACTGTGCGGGTGACACTCGAAAGGCCGCGGACATTCTGCACATTCATCGGTCCACCCTGTATCACCGGCTGGGGAGGATCGAGAGTGCTACCGGGCTTGAACTCGACAATGGAGGCGTCAGGCTCGCGCTTCATCTCGCGCTGAAAGCCCGACGCCTCCTGCAGTTCTAGCTACTCTGTGGCCGCACCTACTCCGTCTTGTAGACCTGCCCGGTCTCGATGTTGTCGACGGCCCGGCGGTACAGGTTGCCGACGGCGTCGTCGCTCGCGGGCGGGAAGCCGGGGAAGAACTCGTGGAACCCGGGAGCCGCTTCAAGCACGGTCGGGCTCGCGATGTTCACGCGAATTCCGCGGGGCATCTCGCGTGCCGCGGTGATGACCCAGGCCTCGAGCGCGCCGCTCGCCATGGCGGCGGCCGACCCGGTCGCGATCGCTTCACGGGCCGTGATGCCGGTCGTGAGCGTGATCGAGCCACCGTCGCGCACGAACGGGGTGCCGATGCGCACGAGATCGAGCTGGGAGAGCGTCTTTCCGAAGAATCCGGTGATGTAGTCGTCGCGGGTCAACTCCGAGAGGTGCTTGAACGGAACGTGACCTGCGGCCGAGACGATCGCGTCGACCTCGCCGACTTCTGCGAACAGCGCTTCGATCGATGCGGGGTCGTCGAGGTCCACCGAAGGGGTCGTGTTGCGAGTCACTTCGATGACTTCATGCTGTTTCGCAAGCGCCTTGACCGCGGCCGAACCGACGGCACCGCTCGCTCCGATGATGAGAACCTTCTTGCTCATATGCTGCTCCTTCGGGTTGGCGCATAACGCGGGTTGGTGCATAACGGGGATGCGGAGATCCGTTCCCTTGTCTCCGAGCGTACGAGTGCAGGTGCTCGTTGGGAAATACGTGGGACGCATGTTTCATGCGCGAGATGCATAAGAAAAGGAGGGGACTCTCGGCGATCTCCGCGAAGGTGCATACGCTGGGGACATGAGTATCGAACTGCGCCATCTCCGCGCCATAGTCGCGCTGGAGGAGGCCGAATCGTTCACCGCAGCCGCCGAGATGCTGGGCGTCACGCAGCCGACATTGTCTCGCACGATCAGTCAACTGGAGGAGTTGCTCGGCGCCGATCTCGTGATGCGCACGACCCGCAGTCTGCGCCTGACTGAACACGGAGCAGAGGTCGTCGATCAGGGTCGTGCGCTGCTCGCCGGCCTGGACCGCCTGGTCTCGAGCTTCGACGGATCGCACGCCGGTCCGCTGCGTCTCGGCTGGGCATGGGCCGGCCTCGGCAAGCACACCCTCGCGCTCATCAAGCAGTGGCAAGGAGTCTCGCGATCCACCATTGAAGCGAGTCGACCCGATGACCTGCTTCTCGCTCTCGAGCGATCGCGTATCGATACCGCGATCGTGAAGCGAGCACGCGGCGAAGCGCCGCTTCCCGAGAACCTCATCGCTGCGCCGCTGTTCACCGAGACTTTGGTCGCTGCGATCTCGACGTCGAATCGCCTCTCGGCGCAAGATGAGGTCTCGCTCGACGACCTCGCCGATGGGGCGGTGGCTCTCTGCTCGGTCTCTCCGACCGCGAGTCTGCGGCTGTGGGAGGGGCGGGAGCGCATGCCGGCCTCGCTGCTCGCAGGCAACACCGATGAGTGGCTCGTGAGCGTCGCGCTCGACGAGGCCGTCGGCGTGACATCGGCTGCGACCGCCTATGGGCATCGCAGCGAGGAAGTCGTCTACCGGAGCATCAGCGATGCGCCGCCGGTCGAAGTCTCGATCGTGTGGCGACGGGATCGGGTGCATCCCGCCTGCATCGAGTTCGCCGAGTTCGCGCAGGCGTACTTCCGGGAGCTCGCGGGTCAGGGGTAGCTGATCGGCGCAGTGCTAGTTCAACACCGCGCTAGTTCAACACCGCGCTTTACGGATGCCACGGCGGGACACCATCCGGAATAATTCACCGTAACCACTCGTTGCTTCTTCGTGCGGGCGGCTGGCTGTCGCCCTCGAATCCCGAAAGGTCTCGATTGACCGCACTCGTACGCATCCTGCGATTCACTCGCTCGTTCGTCCCCTACTACGTCGCGATCATGCTCGCTGCCATCGTGACGACGCTGTCGGGTCTTGCGATCCCGTTTCTCACGGGCCGGGTGACCGATGTGATCGTCGAGGCGATCGGCGAGGGCACCGGTGGCGGGGGCGTGCCCGAGGGGCTCGTCGCCGCGACTGTGCGGACCGTGCTGCTGCTCGCGGTCGCCGTGCTCGCGGTTTCGCTGCTCGAAACCGCGGTGAGCGCCGTCGGCGGGTACTGGGGTGATGTGCTCGCTGCGAAGATGCGATCGAGTCTCTCGACGCAGTACTTCGAGAAGCTGCTGTCGCTACCGCAGCGCTACTTCGATGACGAGATGACCGGCACCATCGTGGCCAGGCTCAATCGTTCGATCTCCGAGATCACGAACTTCGTGAAGACGTTCTCGAACCTGCTGGTCACGATGTTGATGACGGCGGTCGCGGTGCTCGTGATCAGTGCCTGGTACTACTGGCCGCTCGCCGTGCTGTTGGCGATCAGCTATCCGCTGTATCTCTGGCTGACGGCGCTGACCAGCCGTAAGTGGCAGCGCCTTGAGAGCCGGAAGAACGAGCACGTCGACATCGCATCGGGTCGGTTTGCCGAGGTCGTCGGTCAGATGCGGGTCGTGAAGTCCTTCGTGCGCGAGCACGGCGAGCTGCGCCATTTCGACCGACACTTCTCGGAGACGGTCGGCATCACCGGTCAGCAATCGAGGTACTGGCACCGTATGGACGCCCTGCGGCGCGGCGTGCTGAACCTCATCTTCTTCGCGCTGTACGCGATGATCTTCGTCCGTACGGTCACGGGAGCGTTTACTCCCGGCGAAATGGTGATGCTCATCCAGCTGGTCGCGATGGCGAGGCAGCCCATCATGAGCCTGAACTGGGCGGTTGATGCGGGGCAGCGGGCGATTGCCGGGTCCCGGTCGTACTTCGAAGTCATGGACGAGGATCCGGAGCCGATCATGCACGACGAGCACTGGCCCGTGCGTGCCATCAGCGACCCGGGCGCCCTCGCCTTTGCCTTCCACGACGTGAACTTCGGCTACGAAGCCGGGCAAGACGTATTGACTGGCATCGACTTCTCGGCGCGCCAGGGCGAGCGGATCGCGCTCGTCAGCGAGTCGGGCGGCGGCAAGACGACGATCGCGAGTCTGCTGATGGGGCTGTACCGGCCACGATCCGGCTACATCGACGTGCCCGCGGCGCGCGGGGGCGAGAGCAAGGGCGAAAGTACGCGCGAGAGCGCCGGCGAGAACGTGGATCTTGCCGCATTGCGACGCAGCATCGGTGCGGTCTTCCAGGAGCCTGTGCTCTTCTCCGGAACGATCGCGGAGAATATTGCATACGGATACCCCGAAGCGACTCGGGATGAGATCGAGGCTGTCGCCCGACGGGCGGCGGTCGACCGCTTCGTCGAGTCGTTTCCGCGCGGATACGACACCGTCATCGGCGAGCGCGGCATGAAACTGTCAGGTGGACAGAAGCAGCGTATTGCGGTGGCGAGGGCGATGCTCAAAGATGCGCCGATCTTGGTGCTCGACGAGGCGACGAGCGCTCTGGACACCAAATCGGAGCGACTCGTGCAGGAGGGGCTCGATGACCTCATGCGTGACCGCACGAGCCTGATCATCGCGCACCGGCTCTCGACTATCGCCGAGGTCGACCGGATCATCACCCTCCGCGATGGTCGAATCGATGAGATCGGATCGCCGGAGGAGCTCGCCGTGTCGGGCGGGATCTACGCGGAACTGCTCGCCCTGCAGAATTCGCCGTCGAAGTCGGTGCGGAAGCGGTTGAAGAGATACGACCTCACCGGTGGTTAGTCTCGGACGCGATCGAGACGAGTTCGCGGCGCGCGCCGCCGAGGTCTCGACCCGATCCTCGCCAGATGGCGGTCAGCGGCCGCATGAGCGGTTCCGGGGCGAACGCGATGCGCTGTATACGGCCCAGACGCACGTCGTCGCCGATCGTGAGCGTGCTGAGTACCGCCGGCGCGACGCCGGCCGCCACCGCCGAGCGCACGGCGGCCTCCGTGCCGAGCACGACGGCAGGATTCGCCGGTACGCGTCCCACAGCATGTGAGACGGCCATCTCAAACGCCGTCCGGGTGCCGCTTCCGGGCTCCCTCGAGACGAGCGGCAGTCTGGCCGCCTCTTCCAGGGTCGTAGCATCGCTGCTCGCGAGCGGACTGTGGCGCCCCACGGCGAGCACCATCTCGTCCCAGCCGACGACAGCCGTGCCGAGGTCTGGAGGAAGTTCGGGCGTTTCGATGAATCCGAGGTCCACCTCGCCGGAGCGCACCATCGCCGCGACCTTCGTGCTATTCGCGGTGTGGAGCTGCACGGCGGTGACCGCGCCGCCGTTTCGGGTCTGGGCGTGACGCAATGCGATCAACCAGCCGGGGAGCAGGTGCGAAGCAATCGTCTGGCTGGCGGCTACGCTCAGGGTCTCCTGCGACGCACCCTGCGCTGCAGCGATCGCTGCCTCGAGCGCGCCCATTTCTGTGAGTACCCGCGACGCTCCGTCGAGAATCGAGGTGCCGGCTTCCGACGGGGTGATTCCGGTGTGCGATCGATGGATGAGTTCGAGTCCGAGTGTCCGTTCGAGCGCGCGGAGCCGGTAAGACACCGCCTGCTGCGAGACGCCGAGATCCTTGGCAGCGCGCGAGATGCTTCCCGTCCGAACGGCGGCCTCGAAACAGCGCAGGTCTGCGAGCGTCGGAGAAGCCATATGCGTACGATACAACCAATTCTTGTACCTCGCCAAAGAGCGCGGGATACCGTGCGGGCGTCGTGTGCTGCATGCTGATCACCATGCAGATCGCACCCGTTACCACGCTTCCGCAGCGCCTCCTCTCTCGCGGAAGGGACGTCTGGCCCGGCCTGCTCGTCTGCGTCGCCATCGCCGCGGTAGCGACCGCGATCGGAACGGCGGTGCCGCTCATCGGTTCGGCGATCCCCGCCGTCGTCATCGGCGTCGTCATCACCGTCTTCCACAAGCCGAGCGGCCGCATCGTCCCGGGGATCGGCTACTCGAGCAAGTTCGTGCTGCAGTGCGCGGTTGTGCTGCTGGGGTCGCAGTTGTCGTTGCGCAGCATCGTCGAGGTGGGTGCGGAGTCGCTTCCCGTGATGCTCGGTTCGCTCGCGGTCTGCCTGCTCGCCGCCCAACTCCTCGGCCGCTGGCTGGGAATCGAACGCGACATCCGCATGCTTCTCGGGGTCGGCACAGGCATCTGCGGGGCTTCCGCCATCGCCGCGGTCTCACCGATCATCGGGGCGAGAAGCCACGACATTTCCTATGCGATCTCGACGGTCTTCCTCTTCAACATCCTCGCGGTCATCATCTTCCCGTTCGTCGGGCATGCGCTCGGCATGACTCCGCACGCCTTCGGCCTGTTCGCGGGCACAGCCGTGAACGACACCAGCTCGGTCGTCGCGGCGGCGAGCGTGTTCAGCAGCGCTGCACTCGGCTTCGCCGTCGTTGTGAAGCTCGTGCGCACCCTCATGATCATCCCGGTCAGCGTGACGCTCGCGGTCGTCGAGGCCCGCAGGAACGACGATGGGCAGCGGATGACGCCGGGCCGGATGGTGCGTCTCGTGCCGTGGTTCCTTGTCGGCTTCGTCGTGATGGCGACGATCGGCTCGACCGGAATTATCTCGCCCACCGGAGCGGACATCCTAGGGCGGATCAGCGTGTTCCTGGTCGCGATGGCACTCGCTGGAATCGGCCTGTCGACAGACCTGGCGGCGATCCGCACCGCCGGTCTCAAGCCGCTGGCGCTGGGCGGGCTGCTGTCGTTGCTCGTCGCCGCAACGACGCTCGGGATCATGGCGCTCGGAGACCTCATGGGGTAGCACGGCTCAGAGTGCTCGGCTCAGAGTGCTCGGCTCAGAGTGCTCGGCTCTCCTGTGCGAAGCTTGAGGTGCGCGGCACGGAGGCCTGATCCGGAGCCGCCCAAGCCCATGCAAGGAGCGCAGAACCCAGTGGAGCGCAGAATTCAGATGAACCTGAACGGAATGCTCGACGAACTCGAGGACGCCGGGCTCACCGAACCCGATGATATCTTCGCGAGTTTCGAGCGCTGGGCGGGGGAGGAGCGAGGGCTGCAGCTGTACCCGGCGCAGGAGGAGGCGATTCTCGGTCTCGCGCTCGGCAGCAATGTGATTCTCGCGACCCCCACGGGAACCGGTAAGTCGATGGTCGCCCTCGGCGCCCATTTCATCGCGCTCGCCGAAGACCGTCGCACCGTCTACACGGCTCCGATCAAAGCGCTCGTGAGCGAGAAGTTCTTCGAACTCGTCGACGCGTTCGGAGCGGAGAACGTCGGCATGGTCACCGGAGACACGTCGATCAACCCCGACGCGCCGATACTGTGCTGCACCGCAGAGATCCTCGCGAATCTCGCCCTCCGAGACCGGGGATCAAACAGCACCGGCCCAGACGGTATCGACCCGAACGCTACCGACGCGGGCGACATCACGCAGGTCGTGATGGACGAGTTCCACTTCTACGCGGAGCCCGACCGGGGGTGGGCCTGGCAAGTGCCGCTCCTGCTCATGCCGCACACCCAGTTCCTGCTGATGTCGGCGACGCTTGGCGACGTCACCGAACTCGCGGACGACCTCTCCCGCCGCACCGGACGCGACACTACGCTCGTCACCGGAGTCGAGCGCCCCGTTCCGTTGAGCTTCTCGTATGCCGTGAAATCGGTCCACGAGACGGTGGAGGGGATCCTCGAGCGCGGAGAGAGCCCCGCGTACCTCGTGCACTTCAACCAGTCGCACGCGGTTGAGCAGGCGCAGGCGCTCTCGTCGATCAAGCTGGTGGATCGCGCCGGTCGAGATCGCATTGCTGAGGCGATCGGCGACTTCCGCTTCTCCACGGGCTTCGGTCAAACGCTCTCGCGTCTCGTGCGATCGGGTATCGGCGTGCATCACGCCGGCATGCTGCCTCGTTACCGTCGCCTCGTCGAGCAACTCGCCCAGCAGGGCCTGCTGCGAGTGATCTGCGGCACGGACACGCTCGGGGTCGGCATCAACGTGCCGATCCGCACCGTCGTCATCACCGCGCTCACCAAGTTCGACGGTGAACGGATGCGTCGGTTGAGTGCGCGAGAGTTCCATCAGATCTCCGGTCGTGCAGGCCGAGCCGGCTTCGACACCGAGGGCGATGTCATCGCTCTTGCGCCCGAGCATGAGGTCGAGAATGCGAAGCAGAGCGCGAAGGCTCAGGCGAAGGCGGCTGCTGGCAAGAAGATCGGGAAAGGCCCGAAGAAGAAGGCGCCGCCACAGGGGTTCGTCTCCTGGAACGAATCCACCCTTGACAAGCTCGTCGCCGCGCAGCCCGAACCGCTCGTCAGCCGGATGCGCATCACGCACTCCATGGTGCTCTCCGTGATCGCACGCGGCGAGCAGCGCGAAGGCGAGGCGCTTGAGGTGATGCGCACCTTGATTTTCGACAGTCACGAGCCGCGCGCCAGACAGTACGAGCACGCCCGCACCGCGCTCGGGATCCTGCGCACGCTCCGCAACGGTGGCATCGTCGAAGTGTACGAGCAGGACGGGCAGCGCCTCATGCGGCTGACCGTCGAGCTGCAGGCAAACTTCGCGCTCAACCAACCCCTCTCGCCATTCGCGCTTGCCGCGATCGAGCTCCTCGATCCAGAGACCGACACCTACGCGCTCGACGTCATCTCCGTCATCGAGGCCACGCTCGAGAACCCGCGGGCGATCCTGCGTGCCCAAGAGCATCGAGCGCGCGGCGAGGCGGTCGCCGCGATGAAGGCCGAGGGCATCGAATACGAAGAGCGCATGGAACTGCTCGAAGAGGTCACCTACCCGCGACCCTTGCAAGAGCTGCTCGGCGAAGCGTTTCAGGCATATGCCAAGGAAGTGCCCTGGGCGCGCGATTTCGAGCTGCAGCCCAAATCGGTCGTACGCGACATGGTCGAGCGCGCCTTCGGATTCCGAGATGTCGTCTCGTTCTATCAACTGGGCCGTGCCGAGGGTGGCGTGCTGCGCTACCTCAGCGACGCGTACCGTGCGATCGAGCGCACCGTCCCCGAGCGGGCGAAGAACCACGAACTCGACGAGCTCATCGACTGGCTGGGCGAGCTCGTGCGGCAGATCGATTCCAGTCTCATCGACGAGTGGCAGGCGCTGGCCGATCCCGACGCCGACCCGGAAGCGGCGCGAATGGCGCTCGCCGCCGGCCGTGACACAGCACCACCAGCGCCGCGTTCGATTCTGCGCAACGAGCGAGCCTTCCTCGTGATGGTGCGCAACGCGCTGTTCCGCCGGGTACAGGCCGCTGCCCACGAGCGCTACGACGAACTGGCCGAGATCGAGTCGGGCACTCAGTTCTCGGTGGATGACTGGCGGGCCGCGCTCGATGCCTACTACGCGGAATACGACGAGATCCGGATCGATGCCGACGCCCGCGCGGTCGGACTGTTCGAACTCGACCGTGCGCCGAATCGGGAGGAGCAACAGGAGGAGCACGAGGAGAACCAGACCGGAACCTGGCGTTTTCGTCAGGTGTTGCTCGACCCCGAGGGCGATCGCGATTGGGGTATCGAGGGGAGCATCGATCTCGCAGCCTCCGAGGAGTCGGGCGAACCCGTGCTGCGTGTCGAGCGTGTGGGGCCGTTCGGTGCCTAGCGATTTCTAAGGCTTAGGCTGGAGGTCATGAACCACACGCCGGAGCACGCCGACATTACCGCCGATACCTTCCTCAGCATCGCAGATCACACGCTGCTGGCGCCGGGAACCACGGCGGAAGAACTCGACGGCTTTCTCGCAGATGCGGTGCGGCTCGGTGTCGCGCGGGTCTGCGTGAGTCCCCAATTGCTTCCCGTGGAGAAGCATGGACTCGAGATTGTCACGGTGGTTGGGTTCCCCTCGGGGTCGCATCACGCGCAGGTCAAAGCCGACGAGGCGCGCCGCGCCGTCGCGGACGGTGCGGATGAGATCGACATGGTGGTGAATCGGAGCCTCGTGCGGGCGGCAGACTGGGCCGGCGTCGAGGCCGAAGTGCGCGCCGTGCGCGAGGCCTGCCCGGGCAAGGTGCTGAAGGTGATTCTCGAGACCGGAGCCCTCTCCGACGAGCAGATTGTCGAGTCCTGCCGAGCCTCCGAGGCCGGCGGCGCAGACTTTGTCAAGACTTCGACCGGCTTCGACCCGTCCGGCGGTGCGACGCTGCACGCCGTCCGTCTGATGGCCGACACCGTCGGGGGTCGCCTGGGGGTGAAGGCCTCCGGCGGCGTGCGCACCGCCGAGACCGTGCGCGAGCTGTGGGCTGCGGGCGCCACACGGTTCGGCGTGTCCGGCACGGCTGCGATCGTTGATTCGTGGGACGCAGAGCAGGTCGACGAGGCGAATTCCGGCGGGTACTAGGCCGCGTCTACCCCGAGGTGTCGACTTCCGCGGCAACCTCCACCGCGTCCCGCAGGATCTGCATCGCGCGATCCTGCGTGATGCCGAGTGCGCGCAAGCGCCTTGCGGCCTCGGCGGCGATCTCCTGCGCCTGAGCCTCGAGCGGGTCGTCGTCGAAGGCGATGAAGGTGCCAGACCGGCCGCGCCCCTCGACGACGCCTGCCTCTTCGAGAGAGCGGTACGCGCCCGCGACCGTATTCACGGCGAGACCGAGGCGCTCGGCGAGTGCGCGGATCGTCGGGAGCTTCTGGCCTGGTTTCAACCGACCGGCTGCGACCCCCTCGATCACCCAGCGGTGCAGCTGGTGCTTCGGCGGGGTGGAGGATCCCCGTTCGAGCGTCAACGAGTCGAAAACATGCGCGTTCGTCATGCGCCCAGCATAGGGAGCCCCCGCCACCCTTTAGACTCTCCCCATGCGTTTGGGAGTGATCGACGTCGGATCCAACACCGTCCACCTGCTCGTCGTCGACGCGCATCCGGGGGCGAGCCCCGTGCCGTACCACTCGCAGCGATCCATCCTGCGGCTCATGAGATATCTCGACGGCGATGGCGCGATCGTTGAAGAGGGAATCGCTCTGATCATCGAGTCGATAGTCGAATCGGTGCAGGCCGCCCATGAGGTGGGTGTCGACGATCTCATCTCGACTGCGACTTCCGCGATCCGCGAAGCCGCGAACGGTGAGGAAGTGCTTGCGCGCATCACCCGCGAGACCGGGGTCGTGCTGCAAGTGCTCTCGGGCGAAGACGAAGCGCGAATCACCATGCTCGCGGTGCGTCGTTGGCTGGGTTGGTCGGCTGGCGAGGTACTCCTCTTTGACATCGGTGGCGGCTCATTCGAGATTGCGCAGGGAGCCGACGAATATCCGGACGTCCAGGTGTCTCTGCCGCTCGGGGCGGGGCGCTCCACGGTCAATTTCCTGCGCGAAGACCCTCCGCAGCGCGAAGCCGTCTCCGCGCTGCGCGCGCATGCCCGCGCGGAGTTCACGCGAGTGCGCGACGAGCTGTTCTGCGACCGGCCCGGTCCGAAGCGGGTCGTAGGCACTTCGAAGACGATCCGCTCGCTGGCTCGATTGATCGGTGGGCCGCCCGATCCGGAAACCGGTGATCTCGCACCGCTGCACTACACCGGCCTGCGCGAGTGGGAGCCGACGCTGCGCGAGATGCCGGGATCGGTGCGCGAGTATCTCCCCGGCATCACGCCCGAGCGCGGGTACCAGATTCTCGCGGGGGCCGTGGTGCTGCGCACCGCCATGAAAGTGTTCGGAGTGTCGACGCTGACGATCTCGCCGTGGGCACTGCGTGAGGGCATCGTGCTGCGCTACATCGATGCGCTCGATGCGCGTGGCGCAGATCCGGTGCACAGCTTCGGGTAGCTGTTGTATCTCGCGCCGACGGCGGCTCAAAGGTCAGCACACGATGAACGGTGGATCGCGCACAATTGATGCCCGACGTCCATGGGCCCTGATTGCGGATTTGCAACCATTCCGCCGACGCAGATGCGCGGCGCGGAGCGATCTGCCATATTCATGAGGGAACGCGGGTGGTGATCCCACCCAACAGAAAGTCCGCGAATCATGCGGGCACTTCATCGAGGAGGATGGAAGTTGAGAATTTCATCGACTAAGAGGCTGCTGGGAGTGGCGGCCGCGAGCGGGCTCGTACTCGGGCTCGCAGCGTGCGGTCAGGCCCCTGCCGAAGACGAGGCGGGCGGCGGCGACGTCGTCGAGGGCTTCAAAGCGTGCATGGTGTCGGACGAGGGCGGCTTCGACGACAAGTCGTTCAACCAGCTCGGCCATGAGGGACTGGAGGCGGCGGCTGAAGAGCTCGGCGTTGAAACCGCGGTCACGGAGTCGAAGAGCGCGAGCGATTACGCTGCGAACCTCGACGGCCTCGTTTCCGAGGGCTGCACCTTCATCGTCTCGGTCGGCTTCATGCTGAGCGAGCCGACGGTTGCTGCCGCCCAGGCAAACCCAGACATCCAGTTCGCGATCATCGATGATTGGGCTGACAATGATGGCGACGGCGAGACGGACGCTGACAATATCAAGCCGCTCGTGTTCGATACTGCACAGGCGGCGTTCCTCGGCGGATATGCTGCTGCATCGCAGTCCGAGACCGGAAAGGTCGGTACCTTCGGCGGTGCGAAGATTCCGCCGGTGACGATCTTCATGGACGGCTTCGCGAAGGGCGTCGACTATTACAACGAGCAGAATGATGCCGATGTGACGGTTGTGGGCTGGGACGTCGATTCGCAGGACGGTCAGTTCACCAACGAATTCGCCGCGAACGATACGGCGAAGCAGATGGCGCAGGGTCTCATCGACCAAGACGTCGATGTGCTGCTACCTGTCGGTGGTCCGATCTATCAGTCGGCAGCTGAGGCGATCCGCGATTCGGGCGGCAATGTCGCCCTGCTCGGCGTCGACGCCGACGTCTACGAGACGGACGAGACCGTGCAGGATCTCCTGCTGCTCTCGATCACCAAGGGCATGGACGTCGCGGTGCACGACGCAGCTGTCGAGGCCGCGGGCGGTAACTTCAGCTCGGAGCCGTTCGTCGGCGTGCTCGAGAACGACGGCGTGGGCATCTCCGGCTTCCACGACTTCGAGTCTGAGGTCGATCCGGCGCTGCAGGCGGAGCTCGACGAGATCCGAGAGGGCATCATCGACGGGTCGATCGACGCCGAGTCGGTCTCCTCGCCGTAAGGGATCGCGGAGAGGTCGCCTGGACGCGGAAGCGCTGGGCGACCCCTCGGTTCCACGGTCGACCACGATACGGACGGAGCAGCATGACGCTCGAACTGCGCGGCATCACGAAGCGATTCGGAAACTTCACCGCGAATGATCGCATCGATCTCGAGGTACGCCCCGGAGAGATCCATGCACTGCTGGGGGAGAACGGCGCCGGAAAATCGACGCTGATGAACGTGCTCTACGGCCTCTATCAGGCTGAAGAAGGTGACATCGTCATCGACGGCGAGGTGCAGAGCTTCCGCGGCCCAGGCGACGCGATGGCGGCGGGGATCGGAATGGTGCACCAACACTTCATGCTGGTCCCGGTATTCACGGTCGCCGAGAACGTCATGCTCGGTCACGAGAGTACGAAGTTCGCGGGTGCTCTCGACCTCGAGAGCGCGAGGAAGCACGTGAACGCTGTAGCGGAGCGCTTCGGCTTCCACGTCGACCCTGATGCGACCGTGGGGGATCTCCCGGTCGGCGTGCAACAGCGCGTCGAGATCATCAAGGCGCTCTCTCGCGACGCCCGCATCCTGGTGTTCGATGAGCCGACCGCAGTGCTGACTCCGCAGGAGACCGACGAGCTCATGGCGATCATGCGGCAGTTGCGCGACGAGGGTACGGCGATCGTCTTCATCACGCACAAGCTGCGTGAGGTGCGGGAAGTGGCGGATCGCATCACCGTCATCCGTCGTGGTCGTGTCGTGGCGGAGGCGAACCCGACTGACAGCAACGCCGAGCTGGCCTCGTTGATGGTCGGCCGTGCGGTCGAACTGACGGTGCAGAAGGAGCCGGCGGCTCCCGGCGAGGGCGGTCTGTCGATCGAAGACCTCACCGTGGTGGATGAGACCGGACACATCGTCGTCGATCACGTCGACCTTGCGGTCAGACCGGGTGAGATCGTCGCGATCGCGGGAGTGCAGGGCAATGGCCAGACCGAGCTCACCGAGAGTCTCGTGGGGCTGCAACAGGTGCGCAGTGGCAGAGTGAAGCTCGATGGTCGCGAGCTGCTCGGCCGAACGGTGAAGCAGATCATCGACGCGGGAGTGGGCTTCGTTCCTGAGGATCGAATCTCCGACGGACTCGTCGGCACGTTCACCGTTTCCGAGAACCTCATGCTCAATCGCTCCAGCGATGCGCGGTTCGTCTCCGCTGGTACAGTGCGGCTCGGAGCGCTGCGCGAGTTCGCCGAGGCGAAGATCGACGAGTATGACATTCGTACGCAGGGGCCGGACGCGCTTGCGGGTCGGCTCTCCGGCGGCAACCAGCAGAAAGTGGTCATCGCTCGCGAGCTGAGTCGCGACCTGAAGCTGCTCGTGGCCTCTCAGCCGACGCGCGGAGTCGACGTCGGCTCGATCGAATTCATTCACAAGCAGATCGTCGCAGCTCGTGACGCAGGTGTGCCGGTCGTGCTCGTGTCAACGGAACTCGATGAAGTATCGGCGCTCGCCGACCGCATCGCGGTCATGTATCAGGGCACGATCATCGGTATCGTGCCGGGAGACGCGTCGCGCGAGACGCTCGGCCTGATGATGGCCGGGGAGCGGCCGGAAGGAGTGGCCGCATGAGCGGGCAAGTACCGAACCTTGAGCCCACCACCGATACGCATACCCAGACGGTCAGGCTGCCCGAGCAGCCTCGCCAGAACCGATTGCTGCAGGAGATCTTCTCGAGCTCGATTACTACGACCGTCATGGCGATCGTGCTGTCGATGCTCATCGGCGGCGTGCTCATCGCGCTCACCGATGACAAGGTGCAGGAGGCGGCCGGCTACTTCTTCGCCCGACCGACTGACACGCTCGTCGCAGTGTGGGATGCGATCGCAGGAGGGTACGCGGCACTCTTCCGCGGGTCGATCTTCAACTACGACGCGGTGAACTTTACTCGTGCGATCAAGCCGCTTTCAGACACGTTGAACTTTGCGACGCCGCTCATTGCCGCCGGTCTCGGTGTCGGCCTCGCATTCCGGGTGGGTCTCTTCAACATCGGCGGACGCGGCCAGATGCTGATGGGTGCCGCCGCGGCTGCGTTCGTCGCGTTCTTCGTGGACGCTCCGTTCTTCATCCATCTGCCCCTCACGATCCTCGCGGGTGTCATCGGTGGTGCGGTCTGGGGCGGCATCGTCGGCTACCTGAAGGCTCGTACCGGCGCGCACGAGGTGATCCTCACGATCATGCTCAACTTCATCGCCTTCTACTTCATCGCTTGGCTGCTCTCGACGCCGGGGCTGCTGATGAAGCCGGGCGGCAATCAGCCGATCTCGCAGGCCACGCCCGAGAGCGCCCAGTTCCCGTTGCTGTTCGGTGCGCCCCTGACGACCAACTGGGGGTTCGTGGTCGCGATCCTCGCCACCGTGTTCGTCTGGTGGCTCATGGAGCGATCAGCGCTCGGCTTCCGTATGCGCGCCGTCGGAGAGAATCCGCATGCGGCACGCGCTTCCGGCATCAAAGTGGAGCGTATCGTCTTCTACGCTATGGCGTTCGCCGGCGGCCTCGCTGGGCTCGCGGGTGTGAACCAGATGGCAGGAACGATCACGAGCGGATTTGCCAGTCACATCGATGCCGGTATCGGCTTCGATGCGATCACGGTTGCGCTTCTGGGGCGCAGCCGCGCTTGGGGGGTCTTTGCCGCGGGCATCTTGTTCGGCGCGCTGAAGGCCGGCAGCTTTACGATGCAGATCGCGGAGGGCATTCCCGTCGACATCGTGCTGGTGGTGCAGGCCCTCATCGTGCTGTTCATCGCAGCGCCCCCGCTCGTGCGCTCCATCTTCTTCCTGAATCGCTTCAACCGGGTAGTTGCACTCCAGGCGAAGGAGGCGCAGGCATGACCATCCAAGCCGCACAGCCATCACCGGCAACCTTCGAGGGGGCCCGGGTGAGGCAGCGCAGTCTCAAGGCGCCGATCTCACTCGGACTGGTGACGATCCTCATGCTGCTGCTCGCCTTCCCCTACAGTCGCAGTGGCGAAAGCACCTTCCGCCTCGGCGACCGGAGCTCGGCGGTGCAGCTGCCGGATCTCGTGCTGCCGACTGGACCGGCAGTGATCGTGTGCGCAATCCTCATGCTGCTCATCGCCGCCTTGTCATTCTGGTTCTACACCCGATACCGTCGGACATCGTTGTGGCTCATCACGCTGTTCTCGTTCGCGGGCATCTTCGGCTTCCTCATCTGGTCGGCCGTCGGCGGGCTCGTGCCCGTCACTGGTCTGCTCTTCGGGGCGCTCTCCCTCTCGGTGCCGCTGATCTTCGGTGCGCTCGGCGGCGTTATCGGCGAGCGTGTGGGCGTCGTGAACGTCGCGATCGAGGCACAGTTTCTCTTCGCCGCGTTCACGAGTGCGCTCATCGCGAGTATCACCGGCAGTTACGTCGCCGGCCTGCTCGGCGCGCTCGTCGCAGGCGCTTTGGTTGCGGCTGTGCTCGCAGTGTTCTCGATCACGTATTTCGTTGAGCAGGTCATCGTCGGTGTCGTGCTGAACGTGCTCATCACCGGCCTCACGAGCTTCCTGCACGGAGCACTGATGCAGCCCAACGCCGCGGCCTTGAATGCGCCGCCGCGCTTCCCGCGTTGGGCGATCCCGGGACTCAGCGAGATCCCGATTCTGGGCCCGGTGCTCTTCAACCAAACCCTGATCGTGTACCTCGCCTACATTCTGGTGCCGCTCGTGACCTGGGGTCTCTACCGCACTCGCTGGGGCTTGCGTCTGCGCGCGGTGGGCGAGCATCCGCAGGCTGCGGATACCGTCGGCATCCGCGTAAACCCGACCCGCTTCTGGAACCTGCTGCTCGCCGGCGCGATCGCCGGTATCGGCGGTGCGTACTTCACGCTCGGTGCGGTCGGCTCGTTCGACAAAGAGATGACGGGAGGCCTCGGCTTCATCGCGCTGGCCGCGGTCATTTTTGGTGGGTGGGATCCTTGGCGGGCGACCCTGGCCGCGCTGCTGTTCGGCTTCGCGACGAACCTGCAGACGCTGCTGAAGAACCTCGGATCGCCGATTCCCGGCGAGTTCATGTCGATGCTGCCCTATGTCGTGACCGTGCTCGCCGTGGTCGGCTTCGCCGGGAAGGCGCGTCCGCCCGCGGCTAGCGGCAAACCCTACGTGAAGGGGTAGCGTGAGCACTGACCATACAGCCGATACGGCCAATACAGCCGATCCTGCTGGTGCGGCCAGCACCGCCAGCACTGCCAATTCAGCCAGGACAGGCGACACAGCCAGCACAGCTGATTCAGCCGATACAGCCGATTCAGCCAGCACAGCCGATCCCGCCACCGAAGCCGATTGGGCGGTTCTGCGTTCGGAAGCCGTCACAGCGCTCGACCGCGCCTACGTGCCGTACTCGAAGTATCCGGTCGGAGCGGCCGCGCTCGTCGATGACGGCCGAGTTATTGCGGGCTGCAACGTCGAGAACGCCTCGTACGGATTGACGCTGTGCGCCGAATGCGCGCTCGTCTCGGCGCTGCACATGTCGGGCGGCGGGCGACTCGTCGCTTTCGTATGTGTGAATGGCGAGGGGCAAACGATCATGCCTTGCGGGCGGTGTCGGCAGCTCCTATTCGAACATGCGGCTCAGGGCATGCTGCTCGAGACTGTGTCGGGCATTCGCACCATCGAGCAGGTGCTGCCCGATGCGTTCGGTCCGCGTGATCTGGATGAGGCGGCGCGTCGTGACGATTTGGAGGGAACCTGATGAGTGTCGAACCGTTTGATGCCGTGGATGTGATCCGGGCCAAGCGCGATGGCGGGGCGGTGCCCGAGCCGGCGCTGCGCTGGATGGTCGATGCGTACACCCGGGGCTACGTCACCGACGCGCAGATGGCGTCGTTCGCGATGGCGGTGTTTCAGCGAGGCATGGCGCGAGACGAGATACGTGTGCTGACGGATGCGATGATCGCGTCGGGGGAGCGCATGAGCTTCGGAGCACTGGGGAAGGCCACGGTCGACAAGCACTCGACCGGAGGAGTGGGGGACAAGATCACCCTGCCCCTCGCGCCACTCGTGGCGTCCTTCGGTGTCGCGGTTCCGCAGCTCTCGGGCCGCGGCCTCGGCCACACGGGCGGAACGCTCGACAAGCTCGAGTCGATTCCGGGGTGGCGAGCGGCTCTGTCGAATGAGGAGATCTTCGCTCAGCTGGGCGGCGACGTGGGGGCGGTGATCTGCGCGGCAGGATCGGGGCTCGCACCGGCCGACAAGAAGCTGTACGCCCTGCGCGACGTGACCGGCACGGTCGACTCGATCCCGCTCATTGCTTCGAGCATCATGTCGAAGAAGATCGCCGAGGGTACTGACGCGCTCGTACTCGACGTGAAGTTCGGCTCGGGTGCGTTCATGCAGGAGTTCGAGCAGGCGCGTGAGCTTGCGCAGACCATGGTCGCGCTTGGGGAGGATTCCGGCGTGCGCACGACTGCGCTGCTGACCGACATGAATGTTCCACTGGGTCTCGCGATCGGCAACGCGAACGAAGTGCGGGAATCCGTCGAGGTTCTGGCCGGAGGCGGTCCCGCCGATATTCGCGAGCTCACGCTGGCGCTCGCCTGCGAGATGCTCACGCTTGCTGGTGTCGGCGGATCCGATGGGGTGGATCCTGCAGAAGTTGCCCGTGCCCTCGATGACGGCCGCGCGATGGATGCGTGGAACCGCATGATCGAGGCGCAGGGTGGCGACCCGCACGCCGTGCTGCCGGAGCCCCGTGAGACGCTCACCGTTGTGGCGCCCGTCTCGGGCGTCGTGACTCGGCTTGAAGCGCTGCCGTTCGGCATCGGAGCTTGGCGACTCGGTGCGGGGCGGGCACGACCTGAGGATCCGGTGGTGCATGCCGCGGGCATCGACCTGCACAAGAAGCCGGGGGAGCGCGTGGAGCAGGGGCAACCGCTCTTCACTCTCTCCGCCGATGACGCGGCCCGCTTCGACCGCGCGCTGGAGGCCGTTGAAGACGCCTGGGAGATCGATCCGGTGGCCACCACCGGCTCGCCCGCGCCGCTCGTGCGGGAGCGCATCACGAGCTAGGCGCGAGTCTCGCGCGGTTCGTGGATCCTGCGTGGCTCGATCCGCATGCGGGCTCGACCCTGCGTGGCTGTTCGATCGTGCGTCGCTCCTGGTTCCTGCGTCTCTGTTCGATCTCGCCTCACAATGTGCATTTTCGTGCGTTTCTCCACAGATTCGCACTGACGGTCCCATGTGCGCCCGAGGTCGTTCAGACTTACTTGCATGACACATCATGCAGACGCTCGAGGCACCCGCACCGTACTCGATTCCCGACTTCCGCTGGACACCGATGCAAGGCTGCAAGAGGTACTCGGCCTGCTACTCGGTAGTGCCGATCAGCGCCAAACGTGGCTGCTCGTGCTCGGCGACGACCACCGGCTGCTCGACCCTTTGATTCCGATCGAAGGGCTCACGGAGGGGCCCGATGAGACTGAGGAGACCGATGATCTCGGGACCGTGACCGCTGCTCGGGTGCTCGCCGAGCGAGCCTCGATGATTCGTGAACTTCTGGAAGGTGCATCTCTGGTACTGGTCTGGGAACGAGTGGGGTCCGAGGGCTTCACCACCTCAGACCGGGCTTGGGCGAAAGCGATGGCGCACGAATGCCAGGCTCACGGCCCGACCCTGCGGGCCCAATTTGTCCTACACGACGACGGAATTCGTCAGATCACAGCGGACGACTGGGGGTAGATGGTCAGAGAGCGCACCGTCTGTAGCAACGGTGCGCTCTCGGCGGTGTCCCTCAGGGACCTACTCCCAGAACCAGTGCCAGCCGCGACGACGCTTCCAACGAGGGTGTACGACGAGCGCTGGATCGTCGAGACCCCGCCAGGGGTTCTCAACGCCGTGCTCGATGCGCGCATCCCCAATCGCCCCGTCGAGCACAGGATGGTCCAAGACTCTTCCTTGCTTCCGAGCCACTGTGCGGTTCGGCCTCGCAACAGTGTGGTCTAGTTGCGGGGACTTGCGGAGACCCGCGCGGCGCTTGTGTGCGATTGCGTTTCTCATGATGCACCTCCTCCATGAGGGGTACTTCCACGGTACGCCGGTTCTACGGAAATGGAAGGGTGTTGTTTTGAGTTCTGATCCGATTGCGGGTAGAGTTGTCTCTCGTTGCAGAGCTTCGGAGAGGCCCTGATCAATGCCTTGGGATATGGTGTAATTGGCAACACTACGGTTTCTGGTACCGTCATTCTAGGTTCGAGTCCTGGTATCCCAGCCATAAGAAAATCCCTGATCATCCAACGAGATGGACGGGGAATCCTCCATTCCGGTCCGGTTCGTCCTCGACACGTCTAATCATTCGCCGCAGACTGGGAGTATGACTGTCGCGCAGACTCGGCTCGCTGGCATCGAGCACGCTCGTGCGCTCGCTCAGTTGCAGATCGAGTTCAACGCGGAGTTCGACGCGTCCTGCCCAACTGAGGCGCAACTCGTACCCCGCTTCACGGCGATCCTTGAATCGACCGCCGGGTATGCCGTGCTGCTTAGTGACCACGGAGCATTGCATGGGTATGCGCTTGTGACTCTCAGGCCCACGATCTACTCCGATGGGCCGCTTGCGGTTCTCGATGAGCTGTATGTGCGACCTGATCAACGTTCCCGAGGCTTCGGAACCGCGATTCTCAGTCACGCGCTTCGCGAGATGCGGGATCGTGGTGGCGAGGAAATGCACATCAATGTCGACGAAGCAGACGCCGATGCTCGGCGCTTCTACGAACGGCATGGGTTTATGAACACCGAGCCTGGGCATGAGGAACGAATGCTGCTCTACCTGCAGGACTTCGGGGCGCAACCTCGATCCGGTGTGTAACCAGGATCCGGTGATCCGGTGATCCGGTGATCCGGTGATCCGGTGATCCGGTGATCCGGTGCCGGCGACCGTGCACTGGTGATCAGATGCTAAGGAGCGGCGAGCGCGCGTAGTTCACGTGACGGTGCGATCACCCTTGCGCCGCGCGAAGCACCTCGGCGATGGTCCGCGGATGCTTGAGAATGCGGAAGTGCCCGCCGGTCTCGATCTGCACATTCTTGGCGCCGACGAGATTGCTGCTCTCGGGTACGTGCGGGTCGAAGTGCGGGAAGACTGACACGATTCGCGCGTTCGCATCGAGGGAACGAGTGAGTAGCGCCACTGTGGAGTTGCGCGGGGAGAAAGCCCGAAGAGTTGGTCCAAGCAGAAAGCGTGCGTAGCGGGATCCGTTGAAAGGCGTCGCAATCGCGACCATCATGCGGATGCGAGAGGCGGAGATTCCGAACGACATGACGTGCTTCCCGATCAACCCACCCTTGCTGTGCGCCACGATGACAGCTCCGTCGAGGTCGTGCGTCGAAAGGTAGTTATCTGCAATCTCTGCACCCTCAGCGACGGCGAGGCGATTGTTCCGAAGAGGGTCCAGCACGTGGACCGGATGCCCCGAGCTGTGCAGATCCATAATCAATGGGAGCATGAAGCGCCACGGTTCATAGACACCAGGCAGGATGAGGATCGGCGCTCGGTCGCCATCCATGAAACTGCGCGGATCAGGCCTGCGTATGAAGGCGAGAACCTGCCATCGGGCTGCATACAGGTAGTCTGCAACCCACCATGCGGCTTTACGCGCGACATTCATGCGTGCACTCCTCGGCGGCGTCTCGAACGACAGCCTACTGCGGGAAAGGAAGCAGATGCTCCGCTGAGAACAGATGCTCCGTTGAGAACGGGTGCTCCATTTAGAACGGTTGCTCTGCTTGAAACGGGTGCTCTGTTTCGAATCGCACGCGACTCGTTCGCTTCATAGGCGCCAACCCCGATCGGCGGGGAGCTTGTTGCTCTCGTGATTCAGTTGGGGCGGGTATTTGGGCTCTGAACACTCGTCGCCGGGGGACAGGCGCAAACCATCCGGGTGGGTGATCGACGTGGATTCTGCCGGAGGGGCTCGTCCAAGTGAACACTCCACCCAGAGATTGGCGCACGCTCCAAGCAGAGTGATGCTTCAGAGTGTGGTGGCCGCGGCAGAGCGCACCGAGATTGTCTGTGGAAGTTGGGCCGCCCTTGGCCGCATCAACGGTATGGTCGAGGTCGCAGCGGTGGATCGGAACCCGGCACCCTGGGAAGCGGCACCTTTGGTCTCTGGCACGAAGCCTGCGCCGGATCTGCTCGCTCGGTCGATATCGATCAACTGCGATGACGTCGCCGGTTCTGGAGTCAGTCACTACTCGTTCGAAGACGGCGTTATGAGCGGCAAGCTCACGGATGCTCGGAGCAGCGATCGGGCCGTACCCTGCGCATTCGCCCAGGGCTTCCGTCGGCCGATCCGCTGTGCTTGCAGCATTGTTGAGGTCGGGGTGGGGGTGGTCGATGAGATCAACCGGCGCGATGAGCTGGATACGGGCGTGAATGGATTCGGCGGGACGCCCGCCAGTGAGCCTGAATGGATCAGCGGAGAGCAAAAGGTCGGAAAGGGCATCCGCGCGAAGCTGGTCACGAGTTCGCTCATCACGTGCACTGGCTGTTGACGCTGATGCTGCTGCAGATGCAGATGCAGATGCAGATGCAGATGCAGATGCAGCCGTTTCAATCATTGACGCTGACGGCGTCGACTCCGATTCAGGCGCTCCTGTCAGCTGAGAAACGATGCGCTCACCTCGGCTTGCGGACTTTGCGATGCGGGTGAGTCGGTCATGAATCGCGTAGGCCTCGATGGCGGGGAGATGCGCATAAAGATCAGCCATGCCGTCACCGGCGTCAGTAACGGTGACTCGGCGTTGAGCGCAAGCCTGCTCTTGGCGCACTTCGAGTGGAGATTCTGCACATGCCTCGGCAAGGCGCTTCGCGATCGGACGCAAACGGTTCGGTGTCTCCAGCGTCGCTGCGGTGAGAACTGCATCCTCGTACTCTGCTCGGCGCGCTGTGACGATGGGGTCGTAACCTGGACCGATGATCGTGCCTTCGTCTGCGATGATCTGAGCGTGCTGTATGGAGATCGCGCCGGACGATAAGGACGCGATCAATGCAGAGTACTGTTCCGTTGCACGGTAGGCCAGATCCATGAGTCGATCAGCCTGGTACTCGCTCGTTCCAAGTACGAGAGCTATCTCCGCACGGAGAGAGCGATAGGCCACTTCGCGATTACTGCGGGCATCTCGCCTCTTCTGAGAGCCCCTCGGATCCTGAGACTCCTGAGACTCCTGAGACGCCCGTGGATCCTGAGACTCCTGCGGCGCCTGGGCTGGCTGCGAGGCGAGAACCCGAGTGACCAGTCGGCCGATCGCGCGCAAACGTTCTGCATCGTCCGAACGTCTGCGCTGCTCGAGATGCTCGAGGCGTGACAGTTCCGCCGTATGCGGGTGCGTGTACGGGGAGGTTCTCATGACTGAATTCCACCACGCACCTCCGACATTCATTGACTCAGAAGCCGCATGATTTCAACGGTCCCGTGAACTTCTTGGAAAGCTACAACTCGTCCCAAGTCGACTTTGTCGGGCACCCTACAAGATTTGAGCCCCTACAAGACTTGAGCATCCTGCAAGAGTTAGGGATCCCTGAGACGCGCATCAGCCACGAGATATGCCTGTGGGCCGGTTCCACCGAAGTAGAGCCGGCCCACAGGCATATGGGTGGTGTCGGCGTGTTCGCCGGTCCGTGTTCGCCGGTCCGCGCTCGCCGCCCCGCCCTAGATGACGAACTTCTCCGTACGGGTCTCACCGCGTGCGAGGCGGTCTGCGCTCAGTGCCGAGAGATCCATCGAGTGCTCTTCACCGAGCACCGCTTCTGCGAGATGGAGGCCTATCGCGGGGGCCTGCTGGAACCCGTGTCCGGAAAAGCCGGTCGCGTAGTGCAGGCCGGGAGTCGAGGCCGAGCCGACCATGGCGTTGTGGTCGGGGCTCATCTCGTAGTCGCCGACCCATGACGACTGGATCTCAGCGTCTTCGATGGTGGGCAAGCGATCGAAGGCGAGTTCCGAGAAATCCTCGATCTCGGAGGCGGGGGAGCCCAGGATCATTCCTTCGCCTTCGCGGTGGAAGTAGAAGTTCGTCGCGAAGTCGATGGTCATGGGGGCATCCTGCGGAACTCCGACTGAATTGCCGCTGTAGTAGACGATGCGGGGTACGGCATGGACGGGGAGGTCAAGTCCGGCGGTCGCAGCGATCTCAGTGCTGCCGGTGCCCGCGGCGATGATCACCTGGCGGGTCTCGATGGTCTCCTTGTCGGTGCGGACACCGCTCACGCCTTGATCATCAGTGAGGATCTCGAGCACCCTCACGCCGCTCTCGATCTTGGCGCCGTTCTTGCGGGCGGCGGTGGCGTAGCCCTGCACGACGGCTTCGGGGGTGGCGTAGCCCTCGATCGGGCAGAACGAGGCGCCGACGAGGTCGTCGATGCGCATCCCGGGTACCTTCTCACCAGCCTGCTCGGGGGTGAGAATCTCGGAGGGGGCGCCGAGCCGCTGTTGCATCTCGACCGACTTGCGGACCTCTGCCATGTCCTCTTCGTTGTTCACGACGAACATGTAACCCACCTGGTGGAAACCGATCGGGGTGCCGGTGAGTTCCTCGAAGTTCTCGAACTCGGGGATCGAGCGAAGCGCGATCTGAATGTTCAACTCATCGCTGTGCTGCACGCGGATACCGCCAGCCGCCTTGCTCGTGGAACCGCTTCCCAGAGTGGAGGATTCAAGCAGGAGCACATTGGTGAGCCCCTTCTGCGTGAGGTGGTACAGCGCGGCGGTGCCCATGCACCCGCCGCCGATGACAACGGCGTCTACGGTTCGCATCAAGTTCGTCCTTCGTGTGAGTCGGTGGGGAAGCTTTCGTGTTTCGACTGTGGGTTATCGATTATCGACCATCATAAGGCCAAATGTGTCCGGATCAATGCAGGACCGCGCAAAACGCCGTGGCGTCGTGGTCGAGAGCCATTCGGCAGTATGCGCGCGCCATGCGGCATCATGCGGCATCATGCGGCATCATGCGGCATCATGCGAGAAGCATATGTCTGGGCGGGAGTTGAAGCCAGAGCGCCGAAGAGACCAGAGTAGGGATCGAGGCCGCTGTGCGAGGCCGCTGTGCGAGGCCGCTGTGCGATACCGCCGATCATCGCTTCATGCCTGCGAAGAACTCCCGCTGACACCTCAGGCAATCCCTGTCACACTGGAACCGTGCCGGATACTCAGAATGGCCGCGTGGCGGTCTACCTCGACTTCGATAACATCGTTCTCTCTTGGTACGACCGGGTGCACGGGCGCAACTCATTCAGTCGTGATCGTCAGCGGATCACTGAGGATCCCACCGACGCAGAGACTGCAGCGCGCTTGCAGGCGGCAGTCATCGACGTCGGAGCGATCATCGACTACGCGTCATCCTTCGGCACACTCGTACTCACCCGGGCCTATGCGGATTGGTCGTCAGCGATCAATGCCGACTACCGTACGCAGCTCGTTTCCCGCGCCGTGGACCTCGTGCAGCTGTTCCCGGCGGCGGCGTATGCGAAGAACGGTGCCGACATCCGCCTTGCCGTCGACGCGGTCGAGGACATGTTCCGGCTCGACGACCTCACCCACGTCGTGATCGTTGCCGGCGATTCTGACTACGTGCCGCTCGCGCAGCGATGCAAGCGGCTCGGCCGCTACGTCGTCGGCATCGGGGTCGCCGGATCCACCGCGAAATCCCTCACTGCAGCATGCGATGAGTTCGCCGCCTACGACTCACTGCCGGGCATTAGTGCGCCGCAGCGCGAGCAGAAGCGGAGCTCCCAGACCGCCGTGCAGGCCGGGGCGCCGGCGAACGGACCAGCTGAAGCTTCCGCCGAGGGCGGAGCCGAGGGGCCGGCCGACGTGTCGTCCGAGGAGCAGCGTCAGAGCTCAGGACAGTCTCGCCGAGCGCGGCGTTCGCGCGGTGGGCAGGGAACGCATGCCGGAACCGTGACTGCTCCGGAGGAGGAGACCGTGGAGGACCTCGAGACCGAGGTCACCGGTCTGCTGATTCGGGCGCTCTGGCTGAGTCAGGACAAAGACGACTCGGGGTGGCTCTACAGCTCTGCGGTGAAGCAACAGATGCGCCGCATGGATCCGTCATTCAATGAGAAGTCGCTCGGCTTCCGATCGTTCTCCGATTTCTTGAAGTCGCGTTCAGAGGTCGCCGAGCTCGAAGAATCCGGCCACGAGCGCCTCGTTCGTCTGCGCGACCAGGCGGAGTGAACGAGGACCGTCGCGCGGGATAGGCGACGGCCCTCGATATTCCTCGGGTTGGGTCTGCGGTTTCTGATCAGCCGCGTGCGCGAGCGATGCGCCGCCGCCCGAGTGCCGTTCCTCCTGCGACCAGCAGGATCGCTGCGATTGCGGCTAGCAGGATCGCGGTGCCGCCGTCACCGGTGGTCGCGAGCCGGTCGGCCCGGTCAGAACGGCTGTCGCCGGCCTGTGCTGCACCATTGCTATCTGCAGCGTTGCCATCCGTGCCATTGTTACTTGCGCCGTTGCCACCTGCGCCGTTCTCGCCCTCGTTATCATTGCCGGCGTCATCGGAGCCGCCGCCGGTTTGATCGTCGTCATCATCCGAGCCGCCACCATTCGACCCCTCGCAGTGCAGGGCGCCGATCCGGAACGCGTGCCCGTTCGTCGTAGCATCGTCGGCCCACACAGTGGGCTTCGCGCCGTCCGTGCACATCGACTGCGGGGCGAACGCAAGCCCCTCGTTGGCGTACGAGGTGTCCATGCCCGATGGCGGGCGGATCGCGGCCGTCTCGACGAAGGAGCCGCGATCCAGTGAGAAGGTCTGCGAGAGGCCATCGCACACCTCATCGCAGATCGCCCAGAGCTCACCCGTAGCGGGCTCGTACTCAAGCTCCATGACACCCGGGAACGCGGTGTCGAACTCGGTCACTCGGGTGAACGCACCTCCGTCTTCGAGTACGTATCCGGCAACGGTGCTCGTCGCCTCGACGCCGACGAAGAAGACTCCGCCCGAGTGCGACCCGTAGGCGTCCGGATCATAGGCCTCCCCGGTCGTGCTGTCGACGAGCCCGCCCTCGACGAGAGCGGCGTCCGAAACCCAGGAGAGGCCCTCGATGCCGGAGTTCGCGCCGATGCCTGGATACTCGGTCGTCAGGTTCCATTCGTGGGAGGCTACGAGCTCGTCACCCGAAGGGTCGATCTCGTAGCGCAGCACGGAGGGCCGACTGCCGCTGCCGTCGTTGTCGCGCTCCGAACCGACGAAAACGACGTCGGCCTCGCCTGCGAGCGCGACGGCCTCCGCATCCACCGTGCCGGTGCCGTCGGGGTAACGCAGTTTCCGGCCGCCCTCCCTGGCGACGTTTGCTGCTCTTGCGTTCTCGGCGTTGATGCTCCCTGCGCTGATGTCGTCCGTGCTCACGTTCTCCGTGCTGACGTCTTCGGAGATCGTGTTATCGACGAGTGCGAGCCGGTGCAGCGTTCCCGCGCCGTTGTTGACGGCCCACAGGATGCCGAGGTCGGCAGTAGATGAGGGATCGAACGCGAGCCCGCTCATGTCGTCGCTGAAGGCGCCGGCAGCGTCCGCGTCAGAGACTTCCTCAGCACCCGGCCAGGCTTCGGAGATGAGATCGCCAGCGCAGGCGTTCGCGGCGCCCGGGGTCGCCTCGCGGGTCTGACCGAAGGCGCCCGTCGCATCAGGGCACCGGCCCCAGGTGACCGCCGCGTGGCCGGTCCACTCGGTCTCGTCTATGACGGTGGTGCCGTCGACATCGATGAGGCGTACGAGGTCGTTACCACCCAGGCCGAAGGTCGGCTCGGTGAATACGCGCAGGTACTCGCCGGCGGCGATCACTGTTTCGGAGGGCAGCACGATCGCGTCATTGTCGGCACCGCCGTCGCGGAGGTTCATGCCCGAGACATCTTCGGGCTCGAAGCCGGCGTTGACGAGCTCGATCCAGTCTCCGTCAGGATCTCCGCTCGATTCGACCTCGTTGATGCGCACTGCGGCGCTGCAGTCGTTCGGCGCACCCTTGGTCGACGCGGTGGTGTCGCGGAAGTCGCCCGTACCGTCGGGGCAACGACCGATCGTCGTGGGGGAGTGCGCGTCCCAAGCGTGCTGATCGACCGCGGTGAAGCCGCCGGGCAGGAAGAGGCGGGCCTGGTCAGCGGCGCCGAGGCCGTAGCCGAGATCTGCGCTCTCGACGACGAGGAACTCGCCCGGTGCAATTTCGGTGCCCGTCGGGAACTCCCAGCTGTGGTCGGCGGCATCGCTATCGTCGCGTACGACGAAACCCGCAAGGTCGACGATCTCGTCGCCCGTGTTGAAAAACTCGATCCAGTCGTCTGGCGTACCTCCGCTCGTCTCGATCTCGTTGATGACGACGGCGGGTACGTCGGGTGCTGCGCAGTCGTTCGCCGCACCCTTCGTCGCCGAGGCGGTCGTCTCGAAGTCGCCGACGCCGTTCGGGCAGCGTCCGAGCGACGGCAGGCTGTGACCCTCCCAGGAGGCTTCATCGACGAGGGTGGAGCCGTCCGCGAGGAACAGGCGAGCGCGATCGGTTCCGCCGAGCCCGAAATCGAAGCCTTCGGCCTCGTCGCCAGGAGTGTCGGACTCTGCGACAGCCTCGTCGAGCGCGAGATACTCGCCGGGATCGAGCTTGGTGCCCGCGGGGAGGCGGTACTGATGCGCGTCGTCGTCGTCCGAGAGCACCCAGTTCTCGAGGTCGACGACGGTGTCTCCGGTGTTGACCAGTTCGACCCAGTCGCCCGGATCACCGCCGTTCGAGCCCACCTCGTTGATGACGATCTCGTTCAGACCGGCCGGCGCGAACGCATTGGGCGCGCCGGGTGTCGCCTCGCTCGTGACCGCGACGTCTCCGACGCCGTCAGGGTTCAACCCGTACGAGGTGGGCTGGTGCCCGCTCCAGGTGAAGCGGTCGACCTCTGAGCCGTCGGGGAGGAGGAGCCGAGCCATGTCCTCCTTGCCGAGACCGAAGCCCTCGGGGCCCGGCACGTCGACCGTGACGGCGAGAAACTCGTCAGGTTCGATGACGGTGCCCTGAGGAAGCGCGAGCCGGGGCTCGCGATCCTGGTCATCGGCGACGACCCAGCCCGAGACGTCTACGGCGGCGTCGCCGATGTTCATCAGTTCGACCGCGTCATCGATCGCGTCGTTGCTCTGGATCACCTCGTTGATCACGATCGAGGTCTCGGGTGCGGCGGCCGCAGGTGTCGCTGCTGCGAGCGGGAGGACGAGGGCGGCGCACGCCGAGAGTGTGACGGCGTGCGCCGCGTATGCTCGCCGAGATCGGATGCGCCGGCGGTGGAGAGGGAGGGGCAGCATGTGCGGTGCGATTCCTTCGGTCAGGGGTGGGTTGTCGAGGCTGGCCGGCCGGTGGCGCGCGGCAAGCGCCGGACGGGCCGTTGACCAGACTGGCAATGCGAAGCATCGCCGGGGTGAACCGCGGGAGGCTCCGGGGTGAAGAGTCAGAGATCTCCGGCTAGAGGCGTTGTTCTGGCACGTGCGGTGCGGAGGCTTTCGTCGTGACCGCGATTCTTCCGGATTTCCGGAACCATCTCTCCGGATAGCACCGTGGGCGCGGACCAAAGTGAAACCTAGCGTGGTCCGTATGAAATCTCTGAACTGGCTACTCATCGTCGGGCTCGGTGCGTTCGCGCTGATCCGCCCCGTATCCCGTATCGTGCTCGACCAGCTCGGTATCGATCTCGGTGCCGCATTCCCGGTGATCGCGACGCTCGTGATCTCGGCCGTGTGGGTGCTCGTCGTCGGACTGTCGAAGGTTGCGCAACCGCTCCTGACGTTGCTTTTCGCAGGGGTCGTGTATGCGGTGCTCGCGATTGCGCTGAGTGGGATCCTTTCGCCGATCCTCGATGGGCAGTTGGAAGGACCGCTCGCGAATCCGATTGCGATCGTTCCGATGCTGGCACTCAATGCTTTATGGGGTGCAGCAGCTGGGGGGCTGGCTCTGCTCCTGCAGCAGACGCGCCGGCCTCGTGCGCGGCGGAGCGTGCAGGGCTAACGCCGATCCTCAAGCCGTCCTCGGCTCGCCTGCTCCCGTCACGATGCGCGAGCGCAGTGCGCCGGAGGATCTTCGCACCTTATTCCACTTGCTCCTCATTCGAATATATGTTCGAATGATTCGCATGAGGTGGAGCGGGCAGACGGTGACGGCGGCGAAGCAGCGGCAGAGCGCGCTGCCGGGTCTCGAGCTCGCGGAAGTCGCAGCCATGCCCGGCCATCTGCGTACGGTGCGATCGCCGGAGTTCGCGGGGATGGTCTTCCATGAAGTGCTTGCGAAGAGCGCGCTGAACAAGGTGCCGGGCATGTCGTCGATGCCGTTCGATTACACGGTGAACCCGTACCGCGGGTGCTCGCACGCCTGCGTGTACTGCTTCGCCCGGGGGTCGCATCGGTATCTCGATCTCGACACCGGGCAGGATTTCGACTCGCAGGTCGTCGTGAAGGTGAACGTCGCCGAGGTGCTGCAGCGCGAGCTCGCGCGCCCGAGCTGGACGGGGGATCACGTCGCGCTCGGCACCAACACCGACCCGTACCAGCGCGCCGAGGGACGGTATCGACTCATGCCCGGGATCATCGAGGCGCTCGCCGCATCGGGAACGCCGTTCTCGATCCTGACGAAGGGGACGCTGCTGCGGCGAGATCTGCCGCTGCTGGTCGAGGCGAGATCGCGCGTGCCCGTTTCGCTGGCCATGTCGATCGCGATCGGTGACCACGAGTTGCAGCAGTCGATCGAGCCCGGCACGCCGACGACGCGCGCCCGCCTGGACACCATCGCTGCCGCGACCGCCGCGGGGTTCTCGTGCCAGGTGTTCGTGATGCCGGTGCTGCCATATCTGAGCGACTCGGTTCCGCAGCTGACGGGGTTGTTGCGCGACATCGCCGATGCGGGGGCGACCTCGGTGATCTACGGGCCGCTGCATCTGCGCACGCACGTGAAGCCGTGGTTCTTCGAGTGGCTGGAGCGCGAGCACCCCGAGTTGGTGCCCGAGTACCGGCGCCTGTATCCGGGTACGAGCGTGCGCGCGACAAAGGAGTATCGGATGCAGTTGGCTGGTCGAATCCGGCCCATCATGCGTCGGTTCGGCCTGGAGCGACGGGGGAGCGCGACGCGAACGTCGGTCGAGCGGGGCGTGCCTGCGGCGTCGTTGGCCGGCGCGGCCGCTCGGCAGATTCCGTCGGCTGCGTTGTCGACTGCTCCGACGCTCTTCTGAGGACTTCTATGAAGCGTGAGTGTCTCCGTCGGTGTCATCAACATCGTCCGGGTTCTTCGGCCGCTCGACTCCGATGGTCACGCTCGTAGCCAGCGCGGCCACGGCGCCGACCGCTACCAGGATCGGTGCCAGCAGCGCCCCGGCGGCCGTAACGGCGACACCGGCAGTCAGCGGGATCTCGAAGATCGTCTCCCCGCTCTCCCGCTTGATGTAGATCCGTCGGGCGTTCCCCTCCTCGATGAGCTCTCGTACTTTGGCCATGAGCTCGTCGCCCTTGACCTTGAACTCTTCGTACCAGTTGTCGTTGGTGTTGTTTGTCATCGGGCGGCCGCCTTTCGAAGGATGATCGTGTTGAAACCGTATAGCGCCGACCCTAGGAATTCTCGAAAGCCTAGTGTTCAGTTGTTCTTGGTTCGAGTTCGAGCGCGATATCGGGTCTTGAGCGTGTGTCGCTAGTCTGAATCCATGTGCACGGTCATCGTCGAAGTTCCTGCGAGCGAGGGGACGAAGGTCAGGATCCTCGCGATTCGGGATGAAGACCCGCACCGCCTCTGGGATCCGCCAGGGGAATGGTGGCCGAACGAGCTGCCCGATGTCATCGGAGTGAGGGATCGCCTCGCAGGCGGGGCTTGGCTCGCCGCCCGGCCAAGAGCAGGCGGGCTGTCGGTGATCCTGAACCGACCCGAGAACGTCGACCCGGCGCCGGGCACCACAGAACTCGAATCGCGCGGCACGATCCCGCTCGCATCTGTTGCGGGGGAGTCGCTTCCCGAACGTCCGAACACCCAGAGCTTCAACCTCATCGAGGTGCAGGGGCCGTCGGTTCGATTGACCCAGTGGGACGGCGACGAACTGCGCCGCACGGAGGTTTCACCCGGCGTGCACATGATCGCCCACCGCGAGCTCGACGACACGAATACGACCCGGATTGCCACCTGGCTGCCCGAGTTCAGTGCACTCGCGGGGCTTCCCGATGACGCCTGGCGAGAGAGTTGGCGGGCCGTACTCGAGCAGAGCGCCGAGCTTCCGTGGGAGGACGACCGGGCGATCATCCGGGACAACTCGGTGCACGGGTTCCCGACGGAATCGGAGCTGGTGTGCCTCGGGGAGGTCTGGGACGGCGGGGCGCGGGTCGAGTGGTGGTTGCCGGAGCGGCAGAACGGCTGAGCGCAGCCGGGCCCACCTGATCCCTGTCGCGCTACCGACGTGCCTCGGCCGGGGTCCGGCCGAAGTGCCCGACCGTCACCCACACCGGCCAGCCGATCAACCAGATGACGGTGACGAGCCAGATCCTGCCGATCCAGCCGAGCAGCTCACCGGTGCGAGCGAGATCGCCGACGAGCAGCACGATCCCGCCCAGCACGGCCGAAGTCAGTGCCGCGCACAGCAGCATCCGCGCCCACTGACCCCACTCGTACTTCACCTGGGCGAGCCCCGACTTCGGTGGCTTCACCGGGGTGGGTCCGCCGGCGAAGCGGTGCGCGAAACGCGCATCCACCCGGCTGATGATCTGATGCCCGAACGCCACGGTGAAGCCGAGGTACACGCCGCCGAGTCCGTGCGTGAAATCGGCGGTCGCGTCGTTCACGAGCAGATCCCACGCGATGAGCGAGAGCAGCAGCACGTCCAACAGCGGAACGCACAGCAGCAGTACCGTCGATACTCGCCGCCAGCGCAGCAGATAGCGGGCCGCGAGCCCGCCGAGCAGCAGCACCCAGAACCCGATCTCGCAGATAAGGATTCCCGTCACGACGGAGTTGAAGTGTAGATCGTTCATGCCCCCAGCTTGGGCGCGACGCGACATCAGAGGCATCCTGCGAGAGGCCGCACTTCCCGGCGCCGCCTCCTCCGATCGAAGGAGGCGGAGTTCCGCGGGTTTCTGACACCATGAGGCATCATGGCAGGCATGCTGCGGAACTGGTGGGATCGGCTGAACGCCCGGCCGCGCCTCCGTGATGCCACGGCGGCCCTGACCTACCTCGTCATCGGCCTCGCCCTGTACCGGGTGGGTGCAATCCGCCTCTCCTCCTCTCTCGCGCCGGTCCAGGGCGAAGACCTGATCTTCCTGGCCGCGCTGATCGGAATCTGCGCGATCGCCACGATGCGCTCCAGCCGACCGCTCCTGGCCCTCAGCCTCGGAACTGTCGTCACCGCCATCGACGCCCTCGGCGGCGGCAGTCTCGGTGTGATCCTCGTCTTCTTCGACCTTGTCTACTGCGCCGTCAAGTACGGGAGCGACCGCGGCATCCGTATCGCCGCCTGGATCGCGGTCGCGCTCGCGGTCGCGACGGGTGCTGTGCTGGTGATCCTGCGCCCGGAGAACCCTGTCGTGCTGATCTTCGCGGTGCAGTGGGCGCTCATCATTTCGATCGCTGGGGCCTGGGGCTGGAACGTGCGCAGCGAACGTCTGCGCACCCGGGCCCTCATGGCCGAACAGCACGCGCGCGCCACACAGCAGATGCGGCAAAGGATCGCCCACGACCTGCATGATCTCGTCTCGAACCAGATCGCCGTCGCCGGGCTGCATGTCGAGGCCGCGCGGATCCGCGTCGAGAGGGAGGGAATCGCCGCACCCGAGATCGGCAGCAGCTTCGACCAGGCCAAGCGTGGCACGGATCAGGCGCACCGGCAGTTGCGGCGGCTCATCGCGGTGCTCACCACGGTCGACGACCTGGGTGAAGCCGAGCCGGATGTCGCGGGCGAGCTGGCGCGGCTCGCGTCGCTGCCTCCGGCCGGGCGTGCGCTGGTCTGGCGGGGCATGGGCGAGCCCGATCTGCGCGGCTTCCTCGAAGATCGGTCCGCGGCGCAGGCCGGCATCCTACTGCGGGTGCTGCAAGAGCTCGTCGCCAACGCCGTCAAGCACGGGCGCGGCGACATTGAGATATCGATGCTCGTGCGCGGCTCGGGAGCACTCGTGACCGTGTGCAACACGTTCGTCGCGAGCGGTGCTCCCGAGCGGGGGAGCGGCATCGGAATCACCGGGGCCGCACTGCTGCTCGATGGGACGGGCGCGAAGCTCGAGAGCGGACCCGATCCGGAGGGGGAAGACCGCGGAACGGACGGAGGCGAGGCCGGAAGCGGGATGACCGGAGACGCGGTTACTGGCCTCGGCGAACGGCAGTGGAAGGCGGTGCTGACCATTGAGTGAGGCGGAATTCGCGGTTAGGCGCGACCCCGGCACTGGCCCAGTGCGTGTGATCATCGCCGACGACCACGAGGCCGTGCGCAGTGGAGTGGCAGCGATCCTCTCCACCGATCCGTCGATCGAGATCGCGGGTGAGGCCGAGAACGGCTTCGACGCACTCGCCGCCTGCGTGAGGGATCGGCCCGAGGTTGCCCTCATCGACCTTCGCATGCCAGGAACCGACGGCATCTGGGCGACCGAGCGCATCACCTCCGAGACTGCGACGCGAGTGCTCGTGCTCACTACCTTCGATTCCGACGACCTCATCGCGCAGGCGCTCGCCGCCGGTGCGCACGGCTACCTGCTGAAGAGCACGCGGGGCGCCGAGCTGATCCAGGCGGTGCACCACATCGCCGAGCACCGGCACGTGCTCGACCCCGCCGTGGCGGGCAGTGTGATCGCGCGATTCGCGCAGCACACGGAGACTCAGCGGGTGAGCGCCGACGGTACTGCCGCGGCAGGGACGACGAGTGAGGTGACGGCGGCGAATCCGGCGTCGGGAGGAACCGCCGCAGCTCAGACCGTGCTCGACCGCTCGAGCCTGACCGACCGCGAGGCCGAGGTGCTCGACCTGCTCGCCGAGGGACTCACGAACCAGGCCATCGCTAACCGCCTGCACATCGGTATCACGACGGTGAAGACCCACGTCGGATCGCTCTATGCCAAGACCGGCGCAACCTCGCGGGTGCAGTTGGGGCGCTTGCGAGCCGGGTGATCATGCCTCTGGGCGACGAGATCTCGCAGGATTCGGCCCTAGTCCGAACCGTCGAGGGTGATTAGTTCGTCATCCTCGTCTTCCGAGCCTTTCGTCTCTTCGGCTTCTTCGCGTGTCTCGAGCACATCCGCGCCCTCGTTGGCGTCGAGCTCGGCGCCGGGAACCGGGTCGCGCTTCTCGTCGGCAGGGTCGTGATTCTTATCTTCACTACTCATGGCTTGCTCCTTCGTGTCCCACGTGCGGGGCGAAGATTCTCCACGCCCGATGATGGGGAGTCCGATGTTGCCGGAATTCGCCCATCGCCTCGAGGGTATCCAGTGCTGATCGGTGGCAACAGGGGATTGCGAGTGAGTTCTCCGATCACGAACAGGCGGGCCACGAAGGCGCGCGGCATGTCCGTCCCGCGTCTATATCTCCCGCAGTTCCGAGATCTCGCGCTCGAGATTCGCCCGTGCGCGCTCCTCCCAGAGCTGCCTCGCCGTCTCGGTTCGGTAGATCGTCGGCTGCCCGAGGTATCCGCTGAGGATCCGTGAGCGTCCCACGGCGAAATCGGAGGGTGGCACGTGCGCGTACTCCACTCGCACAGCGCTCGCATACTGTGCATATCGATGCTGAGGCGATGCGAAGATCGCAAGGTCGGCATCGAGCATGTGCGCGAGCGGTGGGGAAGCATCCTCGACAGCGCGGCCAGGATTCGTTGCGACGATGATCTCCCCGACCAGCTGCACGAGGCCGGCGTCAACCTCGAAAGGTGCGAGCGCGGATGTCGCGAGGCTCGCAGAATCGAGCTCATCGGATCCGGTACTGCCGGTATACACCGCGTCGTGGAACCACGCCGCCAGCAGCGTTGCGGGTTCGAGGCGCTCACCGCGAGTCGCGAGGTGGTCGAGCGCGAGCAGAACGTCTTCGAGGTGCAGTTCGTCGTGGTAGGCGCGGTGAGGTTCGTTCCACCGCGAGATCAGGTCGTCGCCGAGGATCCTCCATTCATCACCCGCTCGCGCGGAGCCTCCGATGCCGATCAGTTCGCCGAGCCCGGCCCACTCCATGGTCAGGAACTGCCGGCGCCGCAGCGGAGTCGCGACCTCCCGCTCCACCTGCCGCACACGCAGTCCGGCGTCGCGCAGCCGGTGCACCATGTCTCGCTGACCGACCTGTTCGGCGCCCAGCGAGACCGCCTGCTCGTAGAGCGACGCGGGCAGGTCGTAGTGGTCGAGGTCGAAGCTGCGGCGGGGGATCCTCATGCGCTTGGCGAAGTCGTGGAGCTCCTCGTAGTCGGTGTCGGACACGAGGTGGCTCCAGAGGGTGCCGTGAGCCGGCCACCGGGGCTGGTCGATGAGGATCGCCATCGCATCAGGGTAGCGCGGGGCGCGTGAGGGATGCCGAATGCACCCCGGCTACTCGTCTTCTGTGTCAACCCCCTGGCGACGGGGTTCGCGTCGAGGGAGGGTGAAACCGAGTCAGGGAGGTGATGACGTGTCTGACATGGACAATCGTTCGAGCGGCCGTCGCGATCCGACCAAGATGGTGAATCAGCCCGCCCTGCGGCAGTCGCGCGGCACGATCTGGATCGTGATGGGCGGACTCTTCCTCATCGTGGTGCTGATCCCGTTCGCCGGGCTCGCCTTCGCGGGGAGCGGCAGGTCCGCGCCGCTGGCGATGACGATCGGCGTCGGCCTCATCGTGCTCTACGTCGCGCTCCTCGTGGCGCGCGTCACGATCTCGCGACGGAAGCTGCGGCTGCAGGTCATGGCGGCCTGCATGCTCACCATGGCTGCGGTCGGGCTGATCGGGATCTGGGCCTGCGCGGTTATCGAAGGGTCGATCGGGTAGTCGGACTAGGGGCGTGTTGAGTCGCGCCGCACCGAGTCGGCGAAGCCGTCGAGAACGGCGAGTATGCCGGTGTGCTGCCAGATGCGTCCTCGGCGTCTGCCCGTGCGCTCGGCGAGCACTCCTCGTGCTGTCAGGACGTCGAGAGCGCGATTGGCGCTCATGGCGCTCGCCCCCAGTGTCTGCTGCACATACGTGGAGTTGACGACAGGCTGGCCGATCAGGTGGGGCAGGAGCTTCCAGGCGATGGCGTGGCGGCGCACGCCTGTCAGCTTCCTTCGCGACGCTTCGAGTTCTGCGTTCAGGTGATCGATAAGACCTCGGCCGGTGTGTGCTGCGTACCGCGCGGCTTGAGCGAAGGACCGGCAGATCGGTTCCGCGTCACCCGCGCGGAACTCTGTGAGCGCGGCGAAGTAGCGGGAGGTATCTCTGAGCAGACCTGCAGACAGGGGAACCGTCACGTGCGTCGTGATGCCCGACGCGCGCAGCAGCGCCTGCACCAGCGCGCGGCCGCTGCGCCCGTTGCCGTCGACGAAAGGATGGATCGTCTCGAACTGGGCATGGGCCACGGCGAGAAGTACCAGCACGGAAAGGTCCGTGCGGTGAACGAACTCGAACAGGTCGTCGAGCGCGGCGGCGATATGGATGGGCTGGGGCGGAACGAAATCCGCCGTGCGAGGCCCGGCGGAGCCGCGTCCGATCCAGACGAGTTCTTCTCGCAGGCTTCCGGCGTGATGTTCCATTCCGCGCTGATGACGGAGCAGTTCACGGTGCATGATGAGCAAAGAATCGAGCGTGAGATCGTCCGCGAGAGATAGCGCGGCCTCCATGGCGCGAACATTGCCGATCACCTCGCGTGAGTTCGGCGAGTCGCCGGCGTCTATCTCGGCGAGGGCGAGTTGTCTCGCCCCGACCGTCAGCTGCTCGATCTGCGAACTCGAGGCGCTCTCGGTCCGGAGCAGAATCGCCGTCATCGGTCCGATCGCGGTCGCATCCGGCCCGAGAAGGGTTGCTGCGTGCTGATCGAACTCGATGAGAGCGCGGGTGGCGTCCTCGATGTCCGCTCCGAGGTCAGCGGTGATCGCCGGTCGCCAATCGGCGATGCCGGCCGGAACGGCGGAAGCATACGGGCCGCTCTGGCGTCTGAACTCGGAGCGAGAATGGAGGGCAGGATCGGACGGAACCCAGACATGCCGTTCGTCGGTGATCGGGGGAACTGGCAGGCGCGGCTGCTCCTGTCCTTCGGCATGAGGAAATGTCACCATACCTGCATCTTAGTAACATTTTTGGTGGAAAGTGTTACTAAGAACTATCCCACTTATCGCCTCCGCGGAGCGTCGAAGCTCCAGGAGGATGCGACTTCCAAGACCTCTGCCCAGGAATCGACGTTCCATGCGAACCGTGCGATCGCGCAGGTCGGCATGCGGTCGATGCCACCATCTGAGAGGCGCCGGGCGAGATCCGAGATGCCGGGATCGTGCGCCACCACGATCACCGAGGATGCACCTGTGCGTGCGGCCGCGTCGAACAGTGTCTCGGGCGGAGCGAGGTACAGCCCGCGATCGGTCTCGGGATCCTGCCCCAGCACGGCCCCGAACACCTCGGCCGTACTGCGCGCTCGCACCGCCGTGCTCGAGAGCAGGCGCTCGGCGCGGGCGCCGGAGTCGGCGAGACGCTCTGCCATCACCGGGGAATCGCGCAGGCCGCGGTCGTTCAGCGGGCGGTCGTGGTCGGAGAGCGAGGCATCGCCCCAGTCCGACTTCGCATGCCGGATCAGGATCAGCTCGATCATGAGAGCGCCGCCGTGATGGCGTCGGCCGCGGTCGGGTGCCGGAACTCGAAGCCGGAATTCTCGAGTGCCGCGGGCAGCACGCGTGCGTCGGCGAGCAGCAGCGAGTCCGCGGCATCGCGGCCGAGCCCGATCCGCAGCGCCCACGCGGGCGCGGGAATGAGGAATGGCCGGCGCATCTGCCGGGCGAGCGTCCTGCCGATACCGTTCGCGGTCGCGGGGGTCGGCCCTGTGAGGTTCACCGGGCCGGTGATCCCGCGGTCGATGATGTGCCGGATCGCCCGTACCTCGTCATCGAGAGAGATCCACGGCCAGATCTGCCGTCCGGTCCCGAGCGGACCGCTCACGCCGAACCTGGTCAGGAGGATGAGCGGCTTCAGTACGCTCTCCGGGTGCAGCAGGGGAGCGGTGCGGATCAGCGCGACGCGAGCCTCCGGGCCGGCCGTCTTCGCGGCGTCCTCCCACTCGCGGCTCAGCTCGGCGAGGAACGTGCTGCCGGCACTGCTGTCTTCGGTGAGCGTCTCGGCCGGGCGGTCCCCGTAGAAACCGACGGCGGATCCTGAGACCAGCAGCGGGGCCTCTGTGCCAAGTTCTCGGATCGCCGTTGCGAGGGTGCGCGTCGGCTCGATCCGGGACGCGCGCAGGGCCTTGCGGTACGACTCGGTCCAGGGGAGCTTGCCGATGCTCGCGCCGTTGAGGTTGACGACCGCCTTCGCCCCGGTGAGCGCGTGCAGCAGCTCGGGTGATGCCGTCTGCCCGAGTGCCGAGTTGCGCCGCTGCACGCGGTCGGTCAGCCACTCGACCTCGTCGAGGTTCTCCGCTGGCCGCCGCACGAGCCGCACCACCCGGAAGCCGTCGCGTTGCAGCGACTCGGTGAGCGCGCTGCCGATGAGTCCGGATGATCCGGAGATCACGATGTGTTCCTGCTGCGCTGCATTCGTCATGCCTGCAGCCTACGCGGGGCCGCCCCGGGACTGCAGTGGCTGCCGCCTGCTATCTCTCTAGCCTGAGCAGAGATGCGCGGCGGCGCCCCGCCTCACCGCCGCCCGTGCACGCCGCTGCGGGCAAGCTTCGACGGCCACCAGACGGTACGGCCGATATCGTGCATAAGAGCGGGTACGAGTAGCGCACGCACGAGGAAGGTATCGAGCAGCACGCCGAACGCGACGATGAAGGCGATCTGCACGAGGAACAGGATCGGGATCACCGACAGCGCCGCAAACGTCGCTGCGAGTACGAGGCCCGCCGAGGTGATGACGCCGCCAGTGACTGACAGGCCCCGGATGATGCCCTCGTGCGTTCCGTGCACAAGCGATTCCTCACGCACGCGCGTGACGAGGAAGATGTTGTAGTCGATGCCGAGCGCCACCAAGAAGACGAACCCGAAGAGCGGCACCGCCGGATCCGCGCCGGGGAACTCGAACACGTGGTTGAACACGAGCGCCGCCACGCCGAGAGCGGTTCCGAACGACAGCACCGTCGTGAGCACGAGCAGCACGGGCGCGAGCACCGACCTCAGCAGCAGCATGAGGATGAGCAGGATCACGACCAGAACCACAGGGATGATCAGCGTGCGGTCGTGCACCGACGCATCGTTGGTGTCGATCGCGGTCGCCGTTACGCCGCCGACGTGAGCGTCGATGTCGGCGCTCGCCAGGTCGGCCCGCAGATCCCGCACCGTCTGCTGCGCCGCCTCGGAATCCGCCGCATCCGACAGCGTCGCCTGCAGCAGCACCCTTCCGTCTACGACCGTGGGCTCGAGGGGCGGGCCCTCAGCCGGAACCTCGATACCGGCGGGAGGGCCTTCGCCCGAGTCGGCAGCAGTATCACCTGCGCCGCCACCGACCGCGATCTCGCCGTCCGCGTCGATCGGAAGCGAGCCAGCGGGGGAGTCCGATGACGCCACAGTGACCCCGTCGACGCCGTCGGTGCCGAGCGCGACCTGTGCGGCGTCGGAGAGGGAGTCCTCCTCAACCAGGACGTACGTCGGGCTGCCCGATCCTCCCGGGAAGTGCTCGCCCAGCGCCCGCTGTCCGTCCCGCGCTTCGGACGCCCCGAGCACGAGCTCCGACTGCGCGACGCCCTGCGCCTGCAACTGTGTGGCCCCCGCGGCTCCGACGAGCAGCAGCACGGTCGTGACGATCCAGAGGGATCGCGGACGCCTGCGCACCCACGACCCCACGCGGGCCCACAGCCCGGTCTTCGGCATCTCGCCGGCGACGAGCTCCGGGTCGTAGGCGGGGCGCTTCGGCCAGAACGCCGCCCTGCCGAAGAGGAAGAGGATCGCAGGAAGCAAAGTCAGTGCGGACAGCATGGCGAAGCCGATCCCGATCGAGGCCACGGGCCCGAGCGTGCTGTTCGACTTCAGGTCGCTCAGCAGCAAGCACAGGAGCCCGGCGATGACGGTTCCGCCCGACGCGAGAATCGGCTCGAACGATCCGCGCAGCGCCGCCCACGAAGCGTCCCAGCGGTCGGGTCGAATGCGCAGCTGCTCGCGATACCTGGCCACATACAGCAGGGAGTAGTCGGTTGCGGCACCGATCACGAGGATGAACAGGATCCCCTGCGTCTGCCCGCTGAGCAGCAGCAACCCCGCTTTCGCCAACCACCACACGGTGAGGAGTGCGACCGTCAGCGCGAACACGCTCGTCGCGAGCACCGCGACGGGCAGCAGCAGCGATCGGTAGACGAACACCAGAATGATGAAGACTGCGATGAGCGCGACGAGCAACAGGAGCCCGTCAATTCCCGCGAAGGCCGCGACGAGGTCCGCGGTGAAGCCCGCAGGGCCGGTGACGTAGGAGGAGATCCCCTCCGGCGACGCGTCGCTCAGTCGATCGGAGATTGCCGCCACGGTGTCGCCGAGGTCGGCGTCGGAGAGGATCGGCACGAACGCCTGGGCCGCGCGGCCATCTTCTGAGGGGATGAGCGGCGACAGATCATCGCCGACCCCCTCGATGCTCGGAAGATCCTCGAGTGCGATCGTAAGGTCCTGCAGCTGAGCCTCTCCGAGCTCGCCGTCGTCCGCTGCGAACACCACGACTGCGGGGATCGCGTCCGAATCGGTGAAGTCACCGAGCGCGGCCTGCACCTGCGTGGCGTCCGCCGACTCGGGGAGGTAGCTCGTCTGATCGTTCGAAGAGACCTCGCTCACCTTCCCGAAGTAGGGGCCACCCACCCCGGCTCCCGCGAGCCAGAGCACGATGAGTACTGCAGGCAGGATCACCCGCAGCCAGCGCGGACCTGACCGCGCTGACCGCTCTGGTTGAACTGACGGACCTGACTGACCTGACGACCGCATATCCCGACCCCTCACCGTGCACCGGCTGTCTCGGAACGGTGCGCACTCTAAGGTTGACACATGGCACATCCCTATCTCGAGGGACTCGCGGGCCCCCGTATCTTCGCGCACCGCGGGTACGTCACTCCGGCGCTCGCCGCAGCAGGGATCGCGGAGAACACCCGGGCTGCCTTCACCGGCGCCGTCGACGCGGGTGTCGACTACGTCGAATCCGACTGCCACCTCACGTCCGACGGACGCGTCGTCCTCTTTCACGACACGAGCCTCAGCCGCATTACAGGAGAGCAGCGCCTCGTCGCTGACACGAGCTGCGCCGAACTTGCCGAGCGCATGCGAGGCCGTGGTGGACTCCTCACCCTCGATGAAGCGCTCGAGGGGTATCCAGACACGCGCTTCAACATCGATGTGAAGGCGGCCGCCGCCGCAGAGCGGGCCGGACGCATCGTCGCACCGCATGCTCATCGCGTGCTGCTCACGAGCTTCGACGACGCCAACCGTCGTCGTGCACTCGCAGCGGCGTGGGAAGCCTTAGGGCCATCAACGGCCCAGCCCGTGGAGGGCCGGGCTGCAGCACCAGCGGTACTGCCCGCCACCTCACCGGGAAAGCGCAGGTTGATCGCTGTGCTGGGCGCAGTCGCGTCGGGATCGCGCACGCTGATGGACCGCGCGTTCGCCGGACTCGATGCGCTGCAAGTGCCTGAACGCCAGGGGCGGATCAAGATCCTCACGCACCGACTCGTCGAACAGGCGCATCGCCGTGGCGTGGAGGTACACGTCTGGACCGTCAATGACCCGCAGCGCATGATCGAACTCGTTGACCTGGGGGCCGACGGCATCGTCACCGACCGCCCAGATCTCGCGCTCGCCGCCCTGCGGTAGCGTTGGGCGCATGGAGTTCATCGGTGCGCATCCCACGGTAGACCTCACCTATTCAGACGTGTTCCTCGTGCCGCGACGATCGTCGGTCGGGAGTCGCCTCGCGGTCGATCTGGCACCCGGAGACGGGACGCCGTCGACACTGCCTCTTGTGGCTTCGAACATGAACTCGGTCACTGGTCCACGATTGGCAGCCGTGCTCGCTCGCCGCGGTGGGATCGGGGTGCTTCCGCAAGACCTGTCACTCGACGCGCTCGTCGAGTCGGTGCAGTGGGTGAAGCGCCAGCCCGTCGCATACGACACGCCAGTCGTGCTGCCGCCGACAGCCACGGCCGCAGACGCACTGCGGCACATCCCTGTTGCAGAAGGCATGGGCGTGGTCGTCGCAGAAGGAGCCGAGGTCGTTGCCGCCGTATCCGGGCGTGCTGAGGCGCCGGCCGCGAGTGCGGTGCTCGGAACATTGGCGGCGTCCCGTCTTGCGGGGGTTCCGCAAGACGCCCGGCTGGGCGACCTGATCCGTGGTGATCGCGCGGTGCTGCTCCAGGCCGATGCGCTGGGCTCGGGTCGCGACGCGTTCGATGCCGTCGAACGTGCGCTTGCAGACGCTGGTGCAAGCGCACGGGGTACCGGCACCGTGTGCATCGTCGACGGCGGCAAACTCGTCGGTACGCTCTCCGCCCGTTCTGCACTGCGCGGCTCGATCTACCGTCCGGCACTCGACGCGGACGGCCGACTTGCGGTCGCCGTGGCGGTGGGTATCAACGGCGACGTCGCGAGTAAGGCCAAGACGCTCGCAGCGGCCGGAGCAGACGTGCTCGTCGTCGACACCGCGCACGGACACCAAGACGGCATGATCCGGGCACTCTCCGTCGTTGCCGAACTGGGCTTGCCCACCGTGGCGGGCAATATCGTGACCGCCGACGGTGTGAGCGACTTGGTCACAGCGGGTGCATCGATCCTCAAGGTGGGTGTCGGCCCCGGTGCGATGTGTACGACGCGCATGATGACGGCCGTGGGTCGCCCGCAGTTCTCGGCCGTGCTCGAAACCGCGCAGGCGGCCCGTGAACTCGGGGCCCATGTGTGGGCAGACGGGGGAGTTCGCTACCCGCGTGACGTTGCGCTCGCACTCGCGGCCGGCGCTTCGTCCGTGATGATCGGGTCGTGGTTCGCCGGCACCGCTGAATCGCCCGGTGAGCTCTTGGCCGATACTGACGGCCGCCAGTACAAGGAATCCTGGGGCATGGCTTCGACGAAGGCTGTTCAGGCGCGCTTCGGAGATCTGGATCCGTACGAGCTGGCGCGCAAGGAGCTCTTCGCGGAGGGCATCTCGTCATCGAAGATCTATCTCGATCCTTTGCGGCCCGGGGTCGAGGACTTGCTCGACATGATCACGTCGGGTGTGCGTTCATCATTCACCTATGCCGGGGCGGCAACACTCTCCGACTTCCACCTGCGCGCGCACGTCGGCTTGCAGTCGGCCGCCGGGTACGAGGAGGGCAAGGCGCTACCGGTCTCGTGGTGAGCTGCGGTCATGGAGCTGCGCGGTCGATTGGATCCGCGGTCATGAAGATACCCGGTCGCGGACCCCGCACGAATAGACTGAGTCACGTTGACCGATGGATGGAGACCAGGTGAAGTACATCTCGACGCGCGGCGGCATGGAGCCGGCGACCTACAGCGAGGTTCTCTTGGAGGGCCTTGCGACCGACGGCGGTCTGACGGTGCCGAAGCAGGTGCCACAGGTCTCCGCGTCGCGTCTCGAGCAATTGCGTGAACTCTCGTACCCGGAACTCGCCACTGAGCTTCTCGGCCTCTATGCGACAGACATTCCGCGCGACGAGCTCGCTCGTATGTGCCGTGAGGCTTACAGCGCCGAGAACTTCGTGGCTGAGGAGGTCGTGCCGCTCGTGTCCATCGGCGAGAACATCTCGCTCGTGGGGCTCTCGGAGGGGCCGACGCTCGCCTTCAAGGACATGGCGATGCAGTTCCTCGGGCAATCGCTCGAGTACGTGCTGTCACGCACCAATCGCACCCTGAACATCGTCGGCGCGACGTCGGGAGACACCGGGTCGGCTGCCGAGTATGCGCTGCGCGGGAAGGAAGGCATCGCGGTCTTCATGCTCTCGCCTCAAGGGCGCATGAGCGAGTTCCAGCGGGCGCAGATGTACTCGCTCACTGACGCGAACGTGCATAACATCGCCATCGATGGTGTCTTCGACGACTGCCAGAACCTGATGAAGGCGCTCTCCGGTGATCTTGAGTTCAAGCGCGCGCACCACTTGGGAGCCGTGAACTCGGTGAACCTCGGTCGCGTCAGCGCGCAGATGGTGTACCACTTCTGGGCTTGGTTGCGCGCCACCGATGAGGTGTCGCCTGAGGAGCGCGCCGGCTTTGAGGTCTCGGTGACGGTGCCGTCCGGGAACTTCGGCAATATCTTCTCGGGCTTTCTCGCGAAGTCGATGGGGTTGCCGATTCGGCGTCTGGTGCTTGCCGCGAACGAGAACAACGTGCTCGACGACTTCTTCCGCACCGGTGTCTACGCGCCTCGCGGTGCAGCGGACACCTACGCGACTTCGAGTCCGTCGATGGACATCTCGAAGGCCTCCAACCTCGAGCGCTTCGTCTACGAATTGCTCGGTCGCGACCCTGAACGCTTGCGAGCCGCGTGGCAGGAGCTCGACGAAACCGGACGTATCGATCTCTCTGCTGAGCAGCATCGTTTCGCATCGGAGTTCGGCATTGTCAGCGGTACGAGTACCCATGAGGATCGCCTCGCCACGATCAAGTCGGTCTTCGACGGCAGCGGCGTGATCATCGACCCGCACACCGCCGACGGGGTCAAGGTCGCTCGCGAGTATCTCGAGGAGGGTGTGCCGATGCTCGTGCTCGAAACCGCAAAGCCCGCGAAGTTCCCGGAAACCGTGGAGGCTGCGATCGGTCGTCGGGCACCGTTGCCAGCGCATCTCGCGGATCTGCTCGATCTTCCGCAGCACGTCACCGATATGGCCGACGACGAGGACGCCCTGCGCGCATTCATCGCCGAGCGGGCGGTCTAGGCAGTCAATTACGACAAGTTGGGAGGGGCACCATGTTCGGACGAAAGTCGAAGCAGCGGGTCGAGGAGGATTCGCTCGCGAACCTCGTCGCCCGGGCCCGGGAAGAGGGGTCGGTCGCCGAAGAGCTCGTGAAGGAGGCCGCGGGACTCGCACCGCAGCAGCAGACGGCGGTCGGACGCATCTGGAGCGACAATCTGGGTCTTCTCGCGACCCGAGCGCTCCAGATCATCATCGTCGTGCTGCTGGCTACTGGCCTGATCTGGGGCATGCGGTCGTTGACGACAGTGGTGATCCCGATCCTGCTGGCCCTCATTTTTGCGAGCACGTTCTTCCCGGTGATGGCCTGGCTGCGTCGGCACCGGGTGCCCGACGCGCTCGCGACGGTAATCGTGCTGCTCGGGATCCTGCTCCTGCTGGGTGGCGTGAGCTGGCTCATCGTCTGGGCTGTCAGGGATCAGTGGGACGACCTTTCGGAACAAGCTCAGGACGGCTTCGTTCAGGTCGTGACGTGGGTGGAGTCCTTGCCGTTCGTCGATGACCAAGCTCAACTCATTGAGTGGCGCGACAGTGTGGTCGGATATGCGACCGACTTCCTCACCAGCGCCCAGTTCGGCTCGGGTGCTCTGGCAGGCGTCGGTGCGGTCACGAGCTTCGTGACGGGTCTCGTGCTCATGATCGTCGTTCTCTTCTTCTTCTTGAAGGACGGTCCGAGGATCTGGCACTTCGTACTCCGCCCGTTCCAGGGCTCCCACCTGGCCCGTGCACAACGAGCCGGTGCAAAGACTGTGGAGACGCTGGGCTCGTACGTGCGAGGCACGGCATCGGTCGCCGCAGTCGATGCGGTCGGTATCGGTATCGGTCTGGTGATTCTGCAGATCCCGCTCGCGCTGCCGCTGTCGGTGCTGGTCTTCCTGCTGTCATTCATTCCGCTCGTCGGAGCAACGGTCGCCGGCGCTCTTGCTGCACTCGTCGCTCTGGTGACTCACGGCCCGCTGCACGCACTCATCGTGATCGGTATCGTCGTGCTCGTGAACCAGCTCGAGGGCAACCTCCTCCAGCCGGTTCTCATGGGTCGAGCCTTGAAGTTGCACGCCCTGGTCATCCTGCTCTCGCTGACCATCGGTACCGTGCTCGCCGGCATCCTCGGTGCCGTGCTCGCCGTGCCGCTTGCAGCCGTCGCCTGGGGCATCATCAAGGTGTGGGACGGGCCGGAGCTCGCAGCGAAATGGGCTCGTCCGCACCCGGAGGAGCTCGTAGGCTGAACTGGCCAGACGAACTCCTCCGGCGACACGCCGTTATCGGCATGCCGATTTGAACCCGGGCGGAATCCTGTGCCACTATAGATGAGTTGCCGGGGCAGCGGGAGAAATTCTCGAGGCCGAAAGCACACGGCCCCATCGTATAGCGGCCTAGTACTCCGCCCTCTCACGGCGGCAACGCGGGTTCGAATCCCGCTGGGGTCACCAGGCAGAAAACCCTCGCTCAGGCGGGGGTTTTCGCGTATCCGACGCTGAGCTCCGCAACAGGGGTGGGTTACCGGCCAAAAGGAGTGGATGGGTTCGGGCGTGTTCATCCTCGTCCGGCCCACCCGCTGCGTTGCCAGAGTCCTTCGCTGGCGTCGAGGCCGGTGTCGTAGAGTGCTGGCCCGTCGGGTT
>NZ_JBSGPD010000011.1:0-48498 GCF_053567335.1 Leucobacter sp. GX24907
AAGCCGCGGATCGTCTCGTGTTCTTCCACGAGGGCGAGATCGCGGTCAACGCGACTCCTGACGAAGCGTTCAACCGGTCGGAGAACCCGCACCTGAAGAAATTCGTCGACGCCGTCCGCTTCTAGCCTGCAACACCACAACCCGCCCGCAACAGAGCGGGAACCTCCCGAGGCGCACAGCATCTAGGAAGGTTCCCGCTCTTGTTTGACATTCAGACGACGCGCTACGCTCGCGTCTAACCGGGTTCGTTGCAGAACCCACCTACTTGCGAAGGAGCAGTAATGGTTGCATGGGCACGCGAACTCGAGATCGTCGATTGTCACGCCGAGGGCGAGATCGGACGCGTCATCACCGGCGGAGTCGGCGAGGTACCCGGTGAGACGATGTTCGACAAGAAGCTCTGGCTCGAACAGAACAACGACGAGATCCGCCGCTTCACCCTCTTGGAGCCTCGCGGAGCCTCATGGGTCAACGCAAACATCGTGCTGCCCTCCAACCACCCCGATGCCGCGATGGGCTACATCATTATGGAGTCCACCGAGTATCCGGCGATGTCCGGATCCAACACCATGTGCGTGGCGACCGTGCTGCTCGAGCAGGGCATCGTGCCCATGGTCGAGCCCGTGACCGACCTCACGCTCGAGTCGCCCGCCGGCCTGATCACCGTGCGCTGCGAGTGCCGGGACGGGAAGGTGACGAGCGTGCGGTTCGTGAACCAGCCGGCGTTCAACTACTACCGCGACACGATGGTGGAGGTTCCTGGGCTCGGCAGTGTGCGCATCGACGTCAGCTGGGGCGGCATGGGGTACGTGATGGTCGAGGCCGAGGAGCTCGGCCTGACCATTGAGCCGAGCGCCGCGCGCGATCTCGTGGACCTCGGCGAGCGCATCAAGATGGCCGCCGCCGAACAACTGCCCGTCTCGTTCCCGGGCAACCCAGACATGCCGGGCATCACCAACATGGAGTTCATGGGGCCGCTCTCCCGCACCGCCGATGGCACGCTGACCGCCAAGAATACGGTCGTGGTCTCCCCCGGCCGTTGCGACCGCTCCCCCTGCGGCACCGGATCCTCGGCCCGCCTCGCACTCATGCATGCGCGTGGAGACCTCGCCGTGGGCGAGAAGTTCATCCACGAGTCGATCACCGGCTCCAAGTTCACCTGCGAGATCGAACGCACGACCCGGGTCGGCGACTACGACGCGGTGGTTCCCGCGATCGCCGGCCAGGCGTGGATCTACGGCTTCACCCGCGCGGTCCTTTCCCCGACTGACCCGTACCCTGCCGGGCACGCGCTGAGCGACACGTGGATGGACGTCTCGAACCTCGAGATGCAGGAATGGCAGCGGATCAAAGCGAAAGGCGGAGCCTTGAGCTGATCCACTGGTGCCGCACACGGCAGCAGCCCACGGAGTGAAGCGAGGGGCGAGCGAGCGATTGACCGAGAAACACCGCAGGGCTGGGGCTCGGCGTCGTCTCAGCAGTGTATGCCCCTGGGCGGTCCCGGCGGGCCTCCTCACCTGACACTGCGAAACCTGGCATGCTCAACTTCATGACGACCGATGCGACGACGCGTACACCTCAGGACTCCGCTCCTCAAGACCTCGCTTCTCAACGCCCCGCGACCGAGGCCCCTGACCGCATCCCGTTCGAGGAACTCGCTGCGCTGCTCGAGCAGGCGTTCCTCGATGCTGGAGTAACCCCGGAGTCGGCTCGACTCATCGGCAGGAACTGTGCGGCGGTCGAGCGCGACGGCACGCACAGTCACGGCGTGTTCCGCATGCCGGGCTACCTCGCCTCGGTGCGCAGCGGTTGGCTCGATGGCACCGCGGTGCCCGTGGTGGATCGCGTCAGCCCGTCATTCCTCCGCGTTGACGGCGCGAACGGCTTTTCGCAGTCAGCGATCGATGCGGCGCGTGAAGATATTGCTGCCGCGATCGACGAGACCGGTGTTGCACTGGTCGCGATCCGCGATGCCCACCATTTCAGCTCCCTGTGGCCTGACGTCGAACCGTTCGCCCGCCAGGGTCTCGTTGCGCTCACGATGGTCACCGGCGGTGATTCGATCGTCATTCCGCAGGGCGCGTCCGAGCGGATCTTCGGCACCAACCCGATGGCCTTTGCAACCCCGCGGGCGGGCACGGATCCGCTCGTCTGGGATTTCGCGACCTCGACCATGTCGCACGGCGACCTCACCATCACCCGCAATGAAGGCCGTGAACTCGCTCCGGGCATGGGGATCGGCCGCGGTGGCCGTGCCACGCAAGACCCGGCCGAAGTACTCGACGAGGGCGGGCTCATCGCATTCGGCGGGCACAAGGGCCTGCTGCTCTCGCTGACCGTTGAGCTACTGGCTTCAGCGCTGACCGGCGCGCCGTTCTCGACGGAGGCGGACTCGGGCAAACCCGAAGGAGCGCATACGTCGCGCGTCGGACAGTTCCTGCTGGTCGCAGACCCGGAGCGGGGCGGCAATTCCGAGTATGGCGCGCGCGTCTCGGGACTCATCGAATTGCTACGCGAAGCCGGTATGAGCCGAGTTCCCGGCGAGCATCGCTACGCGCTTCGCGCAGAGAATGATCGGCTCGGGATCCCGGTCACCCAGATGATGCGCGAGTTCTTCGCGAGTCTTCAGTCATAGCCCGCCCCGGATCTTGTAGACCACTCAACAACGTCTCAGCCTGCGGTTTTGTAGATTGTCGAAGTCTTTGCACAACCCCAGAACTTCGCCGTATTCATGCGGATCTTCCGAGCCTGAATGTCGGTAGTGCATGGTCTACTGAGTTCATGTTCAACCCCGATGCCGCCGCTTCATCGCAGTCGCTCGAAGTTTCAGCACCGTCGCCCGATGATGCGCAAGTGCGATCTGCTGAGCACGCCGAGACGGCTGAGCGTGCCCGAGCGGCTCGACGCATCCAGGCTGACCGCCTCTCACGTCTTGAATCGCTCGAGCAGCGTCGTCGCGCCGACGACGCAGGTCGCCTGCGTCTTGTTGGCGAGCTCGTTACCGAGATCACCCGTTTGCAGCCGGCTCTTCCTCCACGAACGCAAGCGTCCATGAAGTCCAGAACGAGCGCTCACGATGAGCTCGGATACCGTTCCCTCCGAGCAGAGATCGCGCTTCTGCTCCAGGTCAGCGAATACCAGACCGAGCACCTCATGGATCTTGCCTATCGCGCCGCTCACGAGTATCCGCTGGCGCTCGCGTGGGTCGAATCCGGGAAGGTCACGCTCGGACACCTGCAGGTCATCGCCGACGCGGGCGTCGTCATTGGCGCGGGAACTGATCCTGCCACCGCCGAACGACGGCGCGAGTACGAAGCACGCGTGCTCGAGGCTGCTCGCACAGAGACTCCGAATCGGCTGAAGCCGATCGCGAAGAACTTCGCGGAAGAGTGGTCGACAGCTCCGATTGAAGAACGTCACAAGCAAGCCGTCTCGAGTCGAAGTGTGCGTGTGGTTGCCGCAGAAGATGGAATGGCAGACCTGTACGCACACCTCCCCGCCGACGTGGCGTATGCGATTCATGACCGTCTTACTCGAGTCGCGAAGTCAGCGAAGCATGGTGAACGCATAGTTCCCATCGCCGGCGCATCCGTCGAAGAAGCCGCGGAAGCGGGATCAGGGGCAGGAGGAAGAACGGATGCGGTCTCTGGGATCGCCACCTCCGAGACCTCCGCCTTGGAAAACGCTGCCATCGAAAGCTCCGCCTCCGGAGGCTCTGCTCCCGAAAGCGCTGCACCGCGCACTCGCGATCAGCTTCGCGCCGATGCGTTCACTGACCTTTTGCTCTCATCCGACCCGTTCCAGTTGACCTCGGGGTGCCCGGCCGAGGCCATCGACGCGCGCATCCAGTTCCTCTCACCCATCGAGATGATCGAAGGCGCGTCCGACGACAACGCCGGCAGCAGCAAGGAAAGTATGAGCGGTCTCCTGACGGGAATGCCGACCGGAAACCTCACCGGAGAACTCACCGGTTACGGTCCGATCGGCCTCGACCGCATCCGCGAGAGCGCTGCTGAAGCAACGCACTTCGATAGGATCACCACCGATTTCCACACCGGCGAAGTGCTCTCGGTCAACCGGTACCGTCCAAGCGAAGAGATCCGGCGCCGGCTCGGGGCAAGAGACCGAATGTGCCGTTTTCCGGGGTGCCGCGTCCCGGCGCACCGGTGCGACCTCGATCACACCATCGATGCCGCATATGGCGGACCGACCTCGACCGACAATCTCAGTCACCTGTGCCGTGGCCACCATACGCTGAAGCACCACTCTGACTGGAATGTGGAGCAAGTAGCCGGCGGGGTGCTCCGATGGACCAGCCCCGCCGGACGTACTCACATCGATCGACCGCCCGGCGCATACGAGCCGGCGCAGCATCGACGACCGAGCAAAGTGCGATTCGAACCCGCAGACGAAGAGTTCTAAGTTCTCGCGGCCGGTTGAGTCAGCGCAGCACGAAGCCTGGAACGAGCTCATCGCGGGGATCAACGGTGAAGAGGTGCTCCCCCGTGCGGTACGCCATGCCGGTGACCTGCGGAATGACGGCGTCGAAGCCTTCCGCGGTGGTTTGTTCGAGCACACGTGCTGTAAAGCGGGAGCCGACCATCGACTCGTGCAGCAGGTCCTCGCCGACAGGCAGGGTACCCCGCGCGGTGAGCGTCGCGACGCGTGAACACGTGCCCGAACCACACGGCGACCGATCGAGCTCGCCGTCCGCGAAGATCGTCGAGTTCCGCTGATGAGCCGCCGCCCCAGCTGCCGTCTTCGCCTCGGTGTCACCGAGGTCTTCGAACATGATCGTGCCGTAGATACCGCTGAGACGATCGTCGCTCGGGTGCTTGGCGTGCTCCGTGTCGTTGAGCAACCACTTGATCTCACGGCCGAGCGCAATAACTTCGCCGTAGTTCTCGGGTGTCACGGCCAGATCGAACTGCGCGGTGTTGACGTGCGCGTAGATCGCACCACCGAAGCAGATATCAGCAAGGATCTCGCCGCGGGAGGTCTGCACAGGCACGTCCTTCGCAAGCAGGTAGCTGACGACGTTGATGAACTGGATCGCCGTGATCTGCCCGGGCGCCCCAGCATTCCCGGGGGCCGTGTGCACACGCGCGGTCACACGCCCCGAGGGAACATCGATGACGACATCGGTGACGCCCGAGGGATCCGCCTCGATGAGGCCGCTCTCGATCGCCCAAGCCCCGAGCGCAATGGTGCCGTGGCCGCAAGCCGTTGAGAACCCGTCCTTGTGCCAGAACAGCACGCCGAAGTGCGCGCCGTCATCGTTCGGCGGAGTGACAAAGCCGCCGTACATGTCGGCGTGCCCGCGGGGCTCGTAGCAAAGGATCTTGCGGATGCGGTCGATCTCGGGCGAGTTCATCGCGAACACACGCTTCGAGGGAACGTCATCGCCCTCGATGTCGACAGGCAGCGAGGTCACAATGCGGAACGGCTCGCCTGCCGTGTGGTAGTCGACGCATTCATAGGTCTCGAACTCGGTCTCCGCCGGGGAAACTGCGTGGGCTGCGGTCATCTTGGCTTCTGCTCCTTTCGTCGGGTCGAGCACACGCTTCGACTCGATTCTGTGTCGGTATCGATCCGGTGTCGGTTTCGATCCGGTGCGGGTATCGATCCGGTGTAGGTATCGACCCTTCGTGGGGATCGATCCTGCGCTGGTATCGATGATGTCGGGGATCGATGCGGCGCACCGATCGCAGGGAAGGAATGAGATCAGATTAGCTTGTTATAACAAACTCTGTCGAGTGCGGATTCGGGTGTCGTTCGTGGGCGGCGTTCACACACATGCATCACTCGCGCGAAAGTCCGGCACGCACCTCCCAGAAGACCCGCGCACCCCACGCCGACAACCTGGTTCATACGCGCTGCAAGACCCGCATCTCCAGCCCCGACAAGCTGCCCCATCCGTGCCGTAAGCCCAGCTTCTCGCGCACCAAGCCCCACGCACCGCACGACGTGGCCGCGCTCGCCAACCCTGTACCTGCACGCACGCATCTACCTATTATTGGGTCACCCACTCACTGGTGAATGCACAGAATTGGGTCAACAAGCACTCAATGACGAGACAGACACTCGATAACGAGGACAGACACTCAAGGACGAGAAAGACAAGGGACAGATTATGGCTTGGGCACGCGAACTCGAGATCGTCGATTGTCACGCAGAGGGCGAGGTGGGCCGCGTCATCGTCGGAGGCGTCGGGGAAGTTCCCGGCGAGACCATGTTCGATAAGAAGATCTGGCTCGAGAAGAATCTTGATGAGATCCGGCAGTTCGTGCTGTTCGAGCCTCGCGGCGCGGTGTGGCACAACGCGAACATGATCCTCCCTTCCAACCACCCCGATGCGGCTATGGGCTATGTGATCCTGGAGTCGACCGAGTACCCGGCGATGTCGGGCTCGAACACGATGTGCGTCGCCACCGTCTTGCTCGAACAGGGCATTGTTCCGATGCAGGAGCCGGTCACTGAGCTCACACTGGAGTCGGCAGCGGGTCTCATCACGGTGCGCTGCGAGTGCAAGGACGGCAAGGTGCTGAACGTTCGCTTCGTGAACCAGCCGGCCTTCGTCTACCACCGTGACGCCATCGTCGAGATTGAAGGGTACGGCTCGAAGCGCCTCGACGTGGCCTACGGAGGCATGACCTACGCGCTCGTCGAAGCAGAGGACTTCGGCTTCACCATTGACCCCTCAGAGGCCCGCGAGCTCTGCGACCTGGGAGAGACGATCAAGATGGCAGCCGCAGAGCAGCTTCCGATCTCATACCCCGGCAACCCTGACATGCCTGGCATCTCCATCACAGAGTTCATGGGTCCGCTTCGCCGCGAGAACGGAGTGCTGACTGCCAAGAACACGGTTACTGCCTCTCCCGGGCGGTGCGATCGGTCGCCGTGCGGCACAGGTTCCTCAGCACGACTCGCACTGATGCACGCACGCGGCGAGCTCGGGATCGGCGAGAAGTTCATTCACGAGTCGATCACCGGCTCGACCTTCACCTGCGAGATCGAGGGGCTCGCGAAGGTTGGCGAGTACGACGCCGTCATTCCTGCCATTGCTGGTCGCGCCTGGATCTACGGCTTCAACAAGTCAGTCCTCGACCCGGCCGACCCCTACCCGAACGGTCACGTGCTCTCTGACACCTGGTTCGACACGTCGAATCTGAAGATGGAGGAATGGCGCAGGATCGCGGAGCAGAACGCTCAGCGTTAGCAGCACCCTCGCGGAGAACTGTCTGCCCAGACCACCGGAAAGCACGGTCGGCAAGAACGGTCGGTGTGCACGGCCGGCGAGAACTCCCGGTGAGAACTGCCAGCGAGAATCCTCAGGTGATGTCGAGCTGGTGCAGCAAACGATTCGTGCCGCGCAAGTGGGTGCGTACGAGATCCTCGGCCCTATCGGTGTCGCGCGCCGTCACCGCCCAGGCGATCTCGAGGTGATCATTGCGCATGCGCTGCAGCTGATCGGGATCGCGGTAGTGCTCGCGCTGATGCAGTTCACTCGAGAGCTCCATCTGCTCCCGCACCATACGCTCGAGCATGAAGTTGTGCGTGCACGACGCGAGGGCCAGGTGGAAGGCGACGTTGTCCTCCCAGCCAACGAGCTCTTCGGCGACCCGGGTGAGCCGCTGTGCTTCTTCAGAAGTACGCCGCTCGCATGCGAGCTTCGCGATCTGAGTTTCGACGAGCGTTCGAGCCTCGAGCACATCGGCGATCGAAGCGACCTCGAATCGCGAGCGCGCCCCCGGCACCGCCTCGGTGCCGACAGACTCGCTCGGCACCGCGTCGCGCAGATACCGGCCGGATCCTCGCAGCGTATTGATGAGACCTCGATCCTCGAGGATGCCGAAGGCTTGCCGCAGCACGCTACGACTCACGCCGAATACCTCGGCGAGCTCGCGCTCAGTCGGCATTGCGTCGCCCGGGCCGAGCCCGCGGTCTTCGATCAATTCGAGCAGGCCATCGACAACGGCTTCGTAGCGACGACGTTCGGTAGGGATCCTCACCAGATTTTCCACCCCGGCAGTGCCGCTCTCTCCTGCCATGCCACGCTCCTCTCGGATGCCGCACATGCGCACGGCGAACAATATTGGTCACCCAATATCTAGACCAATTTAGTCTTTGGGTCAAGAAATAGAGCAAATTTTCCTGCGCGATCGCGATTACTCGCGGTCTATGGCATTATTGGGCTACCCAAAAAACCACTTTTCGATTACGCTGATTCTGCGTCTGGTGCGCCGCCGTAGACGCGCAACTACGATCGAACTCCGACACGAAGAAGCGAGCACCGCATGAGCAAGTCCTACGACTACGTCATCGTCGGAGCCGGCCCCGCCGGCTGCATCTTGGCCGCGAGGCTCACCGAGGACCCCGAGAACAGCGTGCTGCTCATCGAGGCCGGTGGAGACAAGTCGAGCCTCTTTCGCACGATGCCACTCGGCCTCCCATTCGTCTACCAAGACGCGCGTGTGCAATGGGGCCACTACTCGGGCCCAGAACCCGAGCTCGCCGGCCGCAAGATCGAAGAGAAGGCCGACAAGCTCATCGGCGGCTCCTCCTCAATCAACGCAATGATCTACAACCGCGGTAACCCCATGGACTACGAAGGCTGGGCTTCCGAAGCCGGCCTCACAGAATGGGATTGGGCGCACGTACTCCCCTACTTCAAGAAACTCGAGACCTTCTCCGATCGCGACGGCAACGGCGAGAGCGAGTTCCGTGGCGGTGATGGTCCCATGAAGATCCACCGTGCGCAGGCCAAGCACAAGCTCTTCGACGCCTTCATCGAGGCCGGAGATCAGGCTGGATTCGATATCCCGATCGATCACAACGGGTATCAGCAGGAGGGCATGCACATCGCCCAGGTCAATATCCACAAGGGTGAGCGTTGGAGCGCTGCACGGGCCTATCTGGAGCCTGCGCTCCGCCGCAAGAACCTGACAGTCATGACCCACGCGACAGTCAACCGCATCATCGTCACGGGTGGAGAGGCGAGCGGCGTCGAGGTGCAGCATCGCGGCCTCACCCGCACGATCGATGTCGATCGCGAGGTGATCCTCGCGGCAGGTGCCATGAACAGCCCGAAGCTGCTCATGCTGTCGGGCATCGGCCCTGTGGACGAGCTGAAGCGCCATGGGATTTCCGTCGTCGCCGAGGCCCCGCAGGTCGGCAAGAATGCGCAAAACCACCCCGGAGTCGACGTGCAATTCAGCACCAGGAACCGGGACTCCCTCACCTCCGAGATCGGCCTCCTCAAGCAGCCGTTCTTCGGGACGCAGTGGATGCTTACACGCAAGGGCATCGGCGGCAGCAATCTCTTCGAGGCCGGTGCCTTCCTGCGCACCCGCGAAGACGTCGACTTCCCGAACATGCAGTACGAGTTCCTGCCGCTCTCGCGCAAGGTCGTGCGCGGCAAGGTCGTCGCAATGCCGGGATTCCAGGTTTGGATGGACCTTTCGCGCCCCGAGAGCCGCGGCGAGGTCACACTGACTTCGGCCGATCCCTCCGCACCCGTGAAGACTGTCTTCAACACCTACTCTGTGCGACAAGATCTCCAGGACGTGATCGACGGGGTGCGGCTGTTGCGCGAGCGCATCGCCACACAGCCCGCGTTGCAGCGGTTCAAGCCGAAGGAGTTGAACCCGGGCCCCGACATCACCGACGACCGCGCAGTCGAGGCATGGGTGCGGCAGCACACCGGCACCTCGTACCACGCGTCCAGCACGTGCAGCATGGGCACTGACAACGACAACTCGGTGGTCGACGGTCAGGGCCGTGTGCACGCTGTGAAGGGCCTGCGCGTGGTCGACGCATCAATCATGCCGCTGTCGGTGACGGGCAATCTGCACTCCGGCATCATCATGCTCGCCGAGAAGATCGCAGACTACATGCGCGGCGTGCAACTCGTGCCCTCCGAAGCCGGCTTCTACTTCAAGCCCGGCAAGCACTGATCCAGAACACGTGAGAAGCAAGGAGAAACACATGGCCGACGTCATCGTCATCGGAGCAGGATCGGTTGGCACCGCCGCTGCACTCAGCCTCAAGGAGAACGACCCGAGTCTCGACGTCGTCATCGTCGAAGCCGACTACAGCTACAAGTACGCCGCAACGGGGAAGGGAACGGGCGGAGTACGCCAGCTCTTCACCCGCCCCGAGAACGTGCTGCTCTCGCAGGTCACGCTCGCTGCGATCGATGACTGGGAGAACTGGGGCTCGGTCGACGGCGCCCCCGCCCCCGAACTCGGCTGGCAGCAGAACGGCTACATGTTCGTTGTCGGTGAGAACGATGTCGACACGCTCGAACGGAACTACCGCACACAGGTCGACAACGGCGTGGTCGCCGAGTGGATCGACAAGCCCGCACTCGCAGAGCGCTTCCCCGAAATCGTCACCGACGACATGGTCGCAGCTGTGCTGTCGACCCGTGACGGTTGGCTGAAGCCGGGCGTCTTCTTCGACGTGCTGCGGAAGAAGGCGGTCGCCGCCGGCGTGGACTTCCGCATTGGCCGAGTCCACTCCCTCAATCACGACGGGCCGATCGTGCGCTCAGTGACGCTCCACACCGGTGAGGTGCTGACCGCCGACGCATTCATCAACGCGGCCGGAGTGAACGCACCGGAGCTCGCCCTCCAGATGGGCGTCGAGATTCCGGTCGAGCCGATGCGCAGGCATGAGCACTACATCGAGACCGGCAATGACGTCTCGCACCTGCCGTTTTTCAAAGATGTGCACGGTCTCGCAGTCCACGCGTTCCAGGAGGGCATCTCCGTCGGTCTCGTCGACTTCAATTTCCCTGGTGGCGAGAACTTCTCAATCGACCCCACGGATTACACCGATCGTGTGCTTCCCGCACTCCAGGAGCGATTCCGCGTCGGCGAATTGACCCGGCGCGACTCGTGGATCGGCCTCTACGACCAGAACCGCTTCGACGGCAACATGATCATCGGCAATGTCCCTGGGCGCGCCGACAATCTATTCACGGCCTGTGGTTTCTCGGGCCACGGTTTCATGCACGCACTGGGCGTCGGCCGCGGCCTGGCCGAACTCGTACTGCACGGCGAATACCGCACCCTCGACCTATCGCGTATGGACTACCAGCGCATCATCGACCACAGCTACTACGGCGAAGAAGGCGTGCGCTAGGGCCGGTTCCCCGATCGCACTCCCCTATCCCGGACACTGAAAGGACGCCCATGAGCACATACGCTGTGACCAACCCCGCCACCGGTGTGGTGGAGGCAGAATACCCGGCCTCGACCGACGCCGAGATCCAGGAGATCCTGGCCGCCGCAGATCAGGCCTACCGCAATTGGTCGCGATCCACCACCGTCTCGGAGCGCGTCGCAGTCGCCGCACGCGCCGCCGCGCTGCACCGCGAACGCATCGAAGAACTCGCATCGAACATTCACCGCGAGATGGGCAAGCCGCTGGACCAGGCTCGCGGTGAGGTCGAAAGCGCGGCTTCCAAGATCGAAGCTTTCGTGAATGGTGCCGAAGAGTGGCTCGCCGACGAAGAACTCTCAGTTGCCGACGGACTGCGCACTGTGATCCGCATGCAGGGCATCGGTGTGACCCTCGGTGTGATGCCCTGGAACTACCCGTCATCGCAGGTCGCTCGCTTCGCCGCTGCGAATCTGATCCTCGGCAATACCGTGATCGTGAAGCTCCCGAATCAGTGCCCCGAGACCGCACGCGCACTTGAGCAGCTCTACGCAGATGCCGGCTTCCCCGAGGGGGCTTACACCGCGGTGTTCGCAACGCACCGTCAGATCGCCGAGATCATCGCTGACGATCGCATGCAGGGCGTCTCGGTGACGGGCTCCGAACGGGCAGGAGAGATCATCGCCGAGCAGGCCGGGCGTCATCTCAAGAAGTGCGTGCTCGAGCTCGGCGGATCCGACGTATTCCTCGTGCTCGATACCGATGACCTCGACCATGCCGTAGCTCAGGCGGTCGCGGGCCGCATGGAGAACACCGGTCAAGCCTGCAACGGTTCGAAGCGCATCGTCGTGCTCGACAAGTACTACGACGAATTCGCGGAGAAGTTCGCTGCTGCGATCGCCGCGCAATCCTACGAGAACGGCGATTTCGGACCGCTCGCCTCAGCCGCGGCAACACGCGACATCGTGGAGCCTGTGCAGAACGCGCTCGATCAGGGGGCAACCCTGCTCGTCGGAAATAACGAGCCCGAAGGCAATGTCTACACGCCAGGTGTGCTCACCGGCATCACTCCTGAGATGGACATCTATCATCAGGAGCTCTTCGGCCCGGTTGCGCAGCTCTACCGCGTGTCGAGCGATGAGGAAGCGATCGAACTGGCCAATTCCTCGCCGTACGGGCTCGGATCGGTGATCATCTGTGACGACGAGGAACGCGCGATCGCGGTCGGCGACCGTCTCGAAGTCGGCATGGTATTCATCGGCGCTGCAGGCCTCGAGGCCGGCGACGTTCCCTTCGGCGGAGTCAAGAAGTCCGGTTACGGCAGGGAGCTCGGCCGATTCGGGCTCGAAGAATTCGCGAACAAGAAACTCTTCCGCTTCGCTGCGAAGTAGCATCTACGCGCGAATGGACCGGAGAATATCCTCCGGCCCATTCGCGCGTTCGCTCGTGCAGCGAGCGATACACGGACTGTAACCTAAGTTCGGGAGATATCGCAGAAGGAACGCATCGAAGGATCGACCTCGTATCGTGGACAGCACAACCGGTCGCAGGGCAGTCGGTCGCAGCACAGCCGATCGTAGACGGCACGCAGCACGCATCGCGCTGCTGCCGCTCTGTGCCGCGCTCGTCACGAGCACGCTGCTCGGTGCTGCATCCGGGGCGCAGCTGGATACTCCTGGCTCCGCGCAACCTCTCGCCTCGGTTCCCGTAACTGGAGCAGTGCCGGCAACTGTAGCAACGCCGGCAGCTGTAGCAGCGCCGGCATTCCAGTCCGTCGCGCCGCAGTGGCAGCAGCCTGGCCGGCCCGCGAAACTGACAAGCGGGACCCCGCAGATCTCCGGGCCAATCGGTTCCCCCGATGCCACGCTCTCCGCAGACCCCGGCGCGTGGACCACCGGTGCCTCGTTCAGCTACCAATGGCAGCGCGACGGAGAGAACATCGATGGCGCGAACAACGCGGACTACACCTTGACTCCGGCGGATCAGTGCCACCGGATCCGGGTACAGGTGCGCGGCACGAAGGACGGGTTCATTCCTCAGACTCAGATATCACCGACGCTGCACTACGCGGGCTGCCCGAGCGCGACCGGAGCCGCAATGATGCTCGGCGAGCACCTCGCCCCCGGCAAATCCCTCACGTCGACGAACGGCAAGCATGAACTGCGCGTCACCGAACTCGGCGAGCTCCAAGTGCTGAACCACGGCCGTGTGCGTTGGCGCATGCAGGGCCTCGCCGGATCCTCCCTCATCATGCACGGCGACGGCCGCCTGGCGTTCGAGAAGCACCAGAGGATCGCATGGTCTTCACGAGATTCCGATACATCGGCACCGTCGAATCAGCACGTCGAACGGGCCGTACTGCGAAATGATGGTGACCTGGTGCTCGTCGGTGCCGTTGAGGACCGAACCACGGAGACCGTGTGGGCGCTGTCGGATCAGGCCCCGGCACGCATCAACAGCACCAGGGTGCCCTACTTTTCGCAACTGACCGGGGAATGGGCCGGCCGGAAATTCGGCCACTTCAAATTCGGACACACCGGCTGCGTGCCGACCTCGTTCGCGATGGCCGCGGGCGCTTACGGCGTGGACACCACCCCGATTGAGGTCGGCGCCGTCATGAACGCTCAGGGCGACTTCAACCGGGCGGGAACCTTCGGCGCTGGTGGCAAGTCGATCGTCGCAGCAGCGAAGCACTTCGGCCTGCAGGCGACACCGCTCGCTTCGAAGAAGGACATCAGGCGGGCACTCGCGAACGACCAGCCCGTGCTCGCCATGGTGGTGGGTCCGAAGAAGGTGACCAAGCCCGGCGCAGGTCACACCGTCGTACTCACCGACTACCACGATGGGATCGTGACGGCACGCAACTCAAGCAGGGATCCTTGGCAGGAAATTTCGCTCGACACGCTCTTCGAACACCGCTCGTTCGACGCGCTCGACCGCAACGCCGGCGCCGTCTTCTGGGCGATCGGCTGATCCCGTCACGTCGGAGCTTTACAGCAGCTCGCCGGCGAACAGTTCGCGTACGAGGTCGGTCACGGGTACGCCTGCGGTCTCGGCCTTCGCACGGGCGGCGTAGCGGCGGTCGCCCGGCAGTCGTGACATGCCCGCTTCGCGCAGCATCTCCACGAAGGCGGCGATGCGGTGCTCGAAGACCTCGTTGCCGCCTCGCGCCGGATCGATCACGATGAACAACTGACCCGTCCGGAAGGTATGCGCGCCCTCGGGTGTTTCCTTGTCGAGCTCGTAGGTGAACGAACCACCGGTCAGGCCCGAGGCGAGTACCTCGATCATGAACGAGAACAGGGCTCCCTTGTGTCCGCCGAAGGGCAGAATGCCGCCCTCGGTGAGGATCTCGTTCGGATCATCGGTCTCCTCGCCGTGGCGATCCACCCCGGTGCCCGGGGGCACGGTCTTGCCCTCGCGGCGGTAGAGCTGGAGATCGCCGTGCGAGATCGAAGAGGTCGCGTAGTCGAACACGACCGGCGGAGCTCCCTCGACGGGGGTCGCGAACCCGAACGGGTTCGTGCTGAAGACGTGCTGCTTGACGCCGCGGGGCATCACGGCCAGTTTGCCGGCGGTAATCATGCCGAGCGCGACGTAGCCGCGTTTTGCCCAGGCCTCGAGGTCGGGCCAGAGCGCGCTGAAGTGGTGGCCCTCGCGGACCGCGACGACGGCGACTCCGGTCTTTTCGAGCGCATCATCGATCTCGGCGGCCGCATTCGCGAGCGCGGGCTGCGTGAAGCCATTCGCCGCGTCGATGCGCACGTATGAGTCGCTCACGCGTTCAGTGCTCGGTTGAGCGTGTCCGTCTGCCCAACCCGTGGTGAGGGAATGGACGTAGCCGCGCATGCGAAACACGCCGTGACTGTGCGTGCCGTCGCGTTCGCATGAAGCGCAGTTGCGGGCGAGGATCGCCGCGGCCTCAGGCGAAGAACCCGCCGCGATGAGCGTCCGCTCGATCCGCGATACGAGCGCGTCGAACGATACATGGGTCTGATCGGCGGGAAGGGGCTCTGCTGCAAGTGGCACTGCTGCAAGGGCGTCGGTCATTGCATCTCCAAAACTGATTGTCGGCACCTCTTTGTCTGACAAAGATCATCCTAGCGGTGCAACGCGACCGGACGACTCCGGATCAAGACCCCACTTCTCCAGAAGCCTCGCGAGCATGCCGTTATCGCGAAGCGCCATAAGCTCTTCGTCGATCCCGACAGACAGGCTTTCATTCCCCGGTTCTAAGGTCCACCGCAAGTGAGCAACCCCGCCTGAGCCGCCGCCCTCATCATCGGCATTCTTCTCCTTGACAACGATGGGTTCAGTGAACCGCACTCCGGGTCCTTCGTCGCCGTTCCGATGCCAGAATCCGAGCGCGAGGTCGACATCACCGTTCTCTACTGCGGGGATTTGAGCACCCGACTCGCCGACCCGCACCGTCTCCAAGGAAAGACAGTTGCGTTTCGCGATCAATCGCACGATGTCTTCTTCCAAACCGACCAGGCTGTTCCGATTGAGGCTGCTGCGCGTCGAGAGGTCGGGCATCGCGACCGTCAATTTGCCAGGTTTCACGGTCTTGAGATCATGCTCGGCGAGGCAGTCCTCGCTCACCTCCGACCAGGAGCCCTGACTCGCGCAGGAAACGAGCGGAGCGAAGAGAGCGAGGACCGCTACGGAGCCCATCACCCGAACAGACCGGGATGTGAGGCGAAGTTTCATAGTTCTTCCTTCAGGAGGACAATCATCAGCCACTCGTCGGTGCCGGAGCCCTGCAGAGCTCGCGCTTCTCAAATCATCATCTTGGGAGTACTGACGTCGGGTCCGTCGAAGCGTGCGAGTCGGAACGCATCAATGGGGCGACTGCTGCGCCCTTCGAACGCGAGCTCCGTCGCGATCTCGCCGAGCACCGGCCCGAGGTGGAGCCCATGACCTGCGAGTCCCGTGACGATGACGAGCCCGTCCACTCCGGTATTGCCGTCGATCACGGGCAGCCCGTCCGGGGTCATGTCGACGAGACCAGCCCAGTACCTGCTCACACGAGCATCTTTGAACGCCGGAATCACCTGTGACATGCGCGCGAGCGATCCGTCGACGAGCGGGCGATCGACCCGAGGCTCGGGCGAGGTGTCGGGCACCAAACGCGGATCGTGGGTCGCCACGTGCCGCACCTGTCGCAGCGTGCTCGGCATGTCGAGCCGCAGCTTGAGGGCTTTGCGGAACGACATCGCTCTGGGGAGCCAGTGCCGCAGCCCATTGAGGTCTGCGAGCGAGACGTCGTGACCGACTTTGGCGTTGAGTCCCGCACTGACTACGGTGCGGCCGTTCGGGCGCTGTCGCGCACCGAATCCGAAGGCACGGATCGTGGGGCCGAGCACGGGAGGAAGCGGGGCGGTCTCGAGTTCAGACATGACGACTGGCATGATCGGCACTTCGATCCCGACCGTCTTCGCAAGGTGCGGCGTCCAGACACCGCAGGCGACCACGACGCGTTCGGTCAAGATCCGGCCCGCCGAAGTATGCACGGCGTGCACACCGCCCCGCAACTGCTCGATCCGCAGCGCTTTGACACCGAATCGGAGTTCGGCGCCCAGACGCTCGGCCTTGTGCGCCCAGAACTTCGTCGACGTGGCCGGCTGCGCCGCAGCATCGATCGGGCTCCACATGGCGCCATGGAAGTCGCCCGTCGCGGCAGGCAGCACCTCGCGCGCCTGGTCTGCATCGAGCAGTTCCACCTGGGTCAGCCCCGAGGCGTGAGCCTCGGCGACGAGCTTCTCGAGAACTGGCCGCTCATCGGCGCTCGTCTGCATGTACAGATTGCCGCCCTGGACGAACTCGAAATCGGCATCGGTTCCGGCAGCCTCTTCCGCAGCTTCCTGCCACAAACCGAGTGCTTGGAGAGCGAGCGGGAACTCGGCCTCGTGACGCCCCTGCACACGGAGAGACCCCTGAGCTCGGCTCGATCCCTCGCGAGCGACGCCTTCTTCTTTCTCGATGAGTACGACGCTCTGGCCTCGCGAGGCCGCCGCGGCGGCCGTAGCAACTCCGACGATTCCCCCACCGACGACGACCAGGTCCGCTGTTCCTGGAACGTTCACGTTGCTCTACTGCTTCCGCAGGTCGAGGTCACGAACAGCCTGCTCATCGACCTCGATGCCGAGACCCGGGCCCTGCGGAATCGCGATCGCACTGTCGACGATCTCGATCTGCTCGGCCGTGATGCACTGCGCGTACTTGAGCGGCCCCATGAGATACGAGGGGTAACTGAGCCTGGGCATCGCAGCGGCGAAGTGCAGACCGGCAGCTGTGCCGATTCCCATTTCGAGCACCGCACCGACGTGCACGCCGATGCCGTTCGCAGTTGCCAGCTGAGCTGCCTGCAGTGCTGCGGTCGGTCCGCCGAGCTTCTGCAGGCCGACATTCATGACGGTGGCTGTGCCTTCCGCGGCGACCCGCGCCGCATCGGTGACTGTGCGCACGGCCTCGTCGGCGATGATGTCGACGGAACGGCCGGCCATGAGCTGCTTCTGCAGCGGAGCGGCCGCCAGCGGCATCGGCTGCTCGAATCCGCGCAGACCGATTTCGGAGGAGCGGTCGAGTGCGCGCGCGAACTGGGAAGGCTCCCACATCGTGTTCACATCTACGAAGAGCTCGACATCAGGGCCGACCGCCTCGCGTACTGCTTGCAGGCGATCGAGATCCTCATCGATCTCTCCTCGACCGGCGTAGAGCTTCAGACTGTCGAAGGTGCGCGCCTGCTCGACGGCGAGATCGACCATCTTCTGCGCGTCTTCATCCCACCCGACGGACCCGTGCACCGGGGTGCTCGTGCGGTAGGTTCCGCCGAGCAGCTGCGACATGGGCACACCGAGCGCCTTACCGGAGAGATCGAAGAGCGCGATGTCGAGCGCCGCGATCGTGAAGGGTGCGAAGCGGAGCGACTTCGAGATATCCGCGAGCAGCGGCCCCCGGTCGAGCGGATCGCGGCCTACGATCACTGGGGCGATGCGCGTCTCGACGAGTTCGACGATCGAAGTGGGAGTTTCGCTCGTGAACGCGGGTACGGCGACGGCCTCACCGTAGCCGACATGCCCCTCGTCACTGCGAAGGATGATCACCACGTTCGGCGAAGTCGTTCGATTGATCGTGCCGAACTTGAACAGGGAACTGAACGACGCCGCGAGCGGAATCGCTTCGATGGACTGGATCTTCATCTTCTCTCGCATTCGGTGCAGTCCGGGGATCCTCGCCACGACGGTGTGAATCGACGGAAATAATTGGGTCATCCAAACTCTAGCAATTGGGTAGCCCAATATCTAGACTGGTGCTCGCGTGGCCCACGGGCACGCGGACTTTCACACCATTTGTTATCCAGAACAACACAGGAAGAACCCAGATGACTCGTACTCTTGTTCGCCGTTCCCTCTCAATCGGAGCAATCTCTGCCCTGACAGTCTTCGGACTCGCCGCCTGCGCGAACAGTTCCGATGAGGCTGGCACCGACCCTGACTGCACGACCGACTACGACTTCGAGACGGTCGAACCCGGGAAACTGATTGTCGCCGCCTACGACTTCCCACCGCTGTCGATCATCGAAGGTGACAGCATGTCTGGTCTTGAAGGAGACCTCCTGCAGGAAGTCGCTGACCGTACATGCCTCGAACTCGTCATAGACGCCGCGGGAGGCGCCAACGCTTCCATTCCATCGGTTCAGACCGGGCGTGCAGACCTCGCTGCCGCGGACTGGTACCGAACGACGGCGCGAGGAGAGATTGTTCGGCTGAGCACGCCTGTCTACCTCGATCAAAGCGCGGTGATCTCTACGCAAGGCCTGACTGCCGATGACCTTGAAGGCAAGAGGATCGCGTCTGTTGTGGGAAACCTTTGGAATGACAGCGTGCAGAAGTGGCTCGGTGACGACTTCACGGTCTACCAAGACGACGAGTCGATCTACAGCGACCTCGAAGCCGGCCGCATCGACGCGATCATCGCGTCGATTCCCACCGCGACTCTGCGCCTGGAAGACTCCCCTATCGATGGCGTCACCCTCGAACCACTGACGCCCCGCCCGGAGGTGCCGGAGTTCGAGAAGCCCGGGCAGGCGAACTGGCCAACCAGCTTCGATAACGAGGCTCTCCGCGAGGCTCTCGACGAGATCATCGCCGATATGCACGATGACGGCACGATCGTCGAGGTGCTTGAGAAGTGGAACCTCGACGCCGAACTCGCCGACGTGGGCGATCCCTACGAGCTCTGATCTTTCGATCCAACACGTAGCGGTGTGGCGGCGAGGCGGCAGGGCCGGGTGACTCTGACGCCACGCCGCTACACTTCTCGCATGGAGATCGAGATCCTCGCAGTGATCGGGGTCGTGCTTGTCGTGGGCGTCGCGATCCTCTCCGGGCGCGTCGGAATCGCGGCCCCACTGCTGCTCGTCGTCACCGGCATCGGGATCGGGTTTCTCCCCTTCGTGCCGCTCATCGAGATCGATCCCGAGATCATCCTGATCGGCGTGCTGCCACCCTTGCTCTACGCGGCCGCGGTCAACGTACCGCTGATCGACTTCCGCAGGAACTTCCGTCCCGTCATCGGACTCTCGGTGCTGCTCGTACTCATCACCGCACTCGCGGTGGGTGCCGCAATGCACCTCGTTTTCCCCTTCATCCCCTTCCCCGTGGCCGTCGCTCTCGGAGCGGTTATCGCACCGACAGACGCCGTCGCGGCGACCTCCATCGGTAAGCGCCTCGGGATGCCACCGCGTCTCGTCTCGATTCTCGAGGGCGAGAGTCTCGTCAATGACGCGACCTCCCTCGTTCTCCTCAAGACTGCGATCGCGGCGGTTGCCGGCAGCTTCTCCTTCTGGGGCTCGGTGGGGAGCTTCGCATACGCTACCGCCATCGCGGCCGCGATCGGCTTCGGGATCGGCGCGTTCACAGTCTGGGTGCGCTCCAAGCTCGAGAACCCCATCTACGACACCATCATTTCCTTCGTTGTGCCGTTCGTAGCGTTTATCCCGGCCGAGGTACTCGGCGCTTCGGGTGTGATCGCGGTCGTGGTGACCGGACTCTATACGGGCCACCACGCAGCACGGCGCTTCAGCGCGACAGCTCGCATCGCGGAACGGGTCAACTGGCGTACCGTGCTCTTCGCGCTCGAGAACGGCGTCTTTCTGGTCATGGGGCTGCAACTGCACGCACTGATCGAGGACGCCGGAGGCCACCCGTTCCGCATCGAACATCTGGCGTTCATCGCGCTGGCGCTCGTTGCGGCCCTCATCCTCTGCCGCACCGTCTTTCTCGTGCCGCTCCTCTTCTCCATGCGCCGGGCGGCAAGGCGTCTCGCTGCCCGGTCTCAGGGACTCACGCATCTGGCCGACCGCTGGGACGGCATCGAGGCCGATGAGTCCACACATCGTGGCCGCAGGATCACTCGCTTCCGCCTGCTGCAGCGTCGCACGGAGGCCGACCTCGCGCACGAACGGCAGCAAGCCCTGGGATGGCGCGACGGCACCGTACTTGCCTGGAGCGGCATGCGCGGCGTGGTCACGCTAGCTGCGGCGCAGTCGATTGCCGTCGACGTGCCATTCCGCACGGAGATCGTGCTCATCGCCTTCCTCGTCGCAACACTGACGCTGCTGCTCCATGGGCTGACTCTGCCCACCCTCATCGCGCGACTCTGGCCCGACGGGAACCGCGCTGACGCGATTGCGATCCGGGAGACCATCGCATTGAGCGAGGATCTCATCGCGCAGGGCGTGGCTGCACTCGACGATGCACTCGCCGAACACCGCTCCGACGGGACTGCGCCGTCCGACGACATCATTGCGCGGGTGCGAGGCTCGGCGAAGACGGCCTTCGCTCCGCTCGCCCTCGGCTCGACAGGATTCGTGAGCACCGTCGAGAACACCGAGAGCCCCGCGCGGGCCTATCTGCGCCTGAGCCGCGTCGTCCTCGAAGCACAACGCGCAGCGCTCGTCGAAGAGCGTGCAATCGGCCGATACGGGTCCGACGTCATCCGTGCAGCCGAGGAGGCACTCGACGCGCACGAGCTCCGATTGAACCCGCCGAGCTAGCAGCACACGTGCTTGCACTCGGCAGTTGGGTGCTCAGCCCTTGAATGCTCAGCCCTTGAATGCTCAGCCGTTCAACGCTCACCGCTCAGCCCTTGGAACGGGTGCTCCGATCCGCATGGACGCTTTCGAGGTCTTCCCGGATCGCAGCTCCGGCTTCGCGTCGCTGGAACGCTTCGCGAATCTGCGCGTTGAGCCCGCCCGGGGTCTCGTGCAATACGGGCATGTCTGCCATCTCGTCGGCCTTCGCCCGAGTGGACTGCACTCCGAGCCCGTGGAAGAGCGCCGTCATGTAGCTCGTCACCCGTTCCCGATCGATATCGTGCGAGCACCCCCAGTCGATGATCTCGTTCTGCACTTCGAAGTAGGTCGACATGACCGCCGAGAGCACATTGAATACCAGCACATCATTCTCGCGCTCGAGAGTCACGATTTCGCCGCAGCCTTCGATCAGCGACTCGATCTGTGCATTCGCCTGGTAGAGCACGATCGGGCCAACGCCCAGCGTGATCATCGGGAGCGGAATCATCTGGCAGATGGTTTGCGCGGGCGCGACATACGGGGCGATCGCCGAGGGGGGCCAACTGGCCACCAGGCTGACGATCGTCTGGTGCTCGGAGAAGGTCAGCTCGGAGCACACCTCGGCGAGCTGTTCGGGCAGCACGGCAATAATGACGATGTCACTCGCATCGACGACGGCCTGATTGCTCTCCGCGACGCGCGCCTGTGTGAAGCGCTCGGCGAGCTCGGCACTCCGAGCTCTCGAGCGCGGTGACAGCACAGCTTCGACTTTGTCGGCGTGCGGGCCGCTGAGGATCGCCGTCGTGACGTCTGCGGCGATCGCCCCCACCCCAACGACTCCCAGCGAAATGGTCGCTGCTTCCTGCCGGCTCGACGCCTGCTGATCTGAGGTGTGCTGCTCTGCATTGCTCATTCGAAAGTTCCCTCTCGGTCGGTGGCGTTCATGAGGCATCCGCCTTCCATACTTCGCCGGCTGCGACGAGATGCGACTCCAAGAGCGCCGCCGCTTCATCGACGCGCTGGTCGCGTACCAGTCGAAGAATGTCAAGGTGCTCGTGCGCTGAGCGCAGTAAGGCCGCTCGCTTCTCCGGAGAACCGAGCCCCCGAAGACGCCAACGGGAGCGCAGCGATCGCACCATCCGCGTCACCTCTCGGTTGCCGGCGAGCTCGACGAGCCCTACATGGAACTCGAGATCTGCACGCACATTGGAAGAGAGATCCAGAGTCTCCGCACTTGCAACGCTCTCACTGGCGAGCGCGTGCAGGCGACGATAGTCGAGATCCTCAACACCAGTCACCGCCAGCCTGCGCACTGCCGGCACCTCGAGAAGCAACCGCGCGTCGAGAATGTCGTCGATCTCGGTCGGTGTGGGGTTCGTGACCAGAAACCCCCGGTTCGGCAGTACCGAGATCAGGTGGTCATCTGCAAGCTTGATCATGGCCTCGCGCACCGGAGTCGTGGAGAGGCCGAGTTGAGCTGCGATCGCCGGCGCCGGGTAGATCGCCCCCTCATTCAATTCTCCCGAGAGGATCGCCGAACGCAACGTTTCGACCATCAGATCCCGACGGCTCGCAGGACTCGATTTGCCTGACTCCTGGGTCAGCGCCGCACGCGCAGTCTGCGCGACGTGCTCGGGCAGCGGCCCTGCCATGAGGGTATCTCCTTCGATCGCCGTTCACCGCCGGAGAAGCGGCCCCGACCACTCTAGCCGAATCGTAAACATTTTACTCTCAAAGCCAGAACTTGCCTCGCCTATCTCTTGCGATTGAACACTGAGAGTCAAGTGATGTTTGACTCTTTGCCATTCCTTCCCTAAGGTAAAATTTTAATGAGACTCGAGGGAGACCGTGAGTCATTCCGTCGCTGTCCCACAGCTCACGTTTCGAGGACGAGGAGGTTCAACCGATGCGCGCATTGCAGGTCATACACGCGGTCGAGTCGCACACCGGTGGCATGCCGACCCGAGTTGTGGTCGGAGGCGTACCGCCGATCCCCGGGGCGAGCATGGCTCTGCGCCGCGCATGGGCGCAGGAGCACTTGAACGATCTCCGCCTCCTCCTGATGCGCGAACCCCACGGGCACGCTGCGATGACCGGAGCGATCTTGCTCCCTGCAGTTCGTGAGGACGCTGACTGGGGTGTTCTCTACATCGAGCCGACCGGCTTCCTCCCGATGTGCGGCCATGGCACCATCGGCGTGGTGACCGTGCTGATCGAGACCGGCATGGTCTCCGTAGAGGAACCCATCACCACCGTTCGACTCGATACCCCAGCGGGCCTCGTCACCGCTGAGGCATCAGTGGAGAACGCTGCCGTCACCGGGGTGGCGCTCACCAACGTTCCCGCATTCGTACTCGCACAAGACGAGACTGTCGAGGTGCCAGGTCTCGGACCCGACGGCGCCTCCGCGACTGTCACATACGACATGGTCTACGGCGGCAACTTCTATCCGATCATCCAGGCATCAGAGCTTGGCCTCCAGATCGAGCTCGGCCAACAAGACCGCATTGTCGACACCGGCCTGCGCATCATCGCCGCGATCAATGAGCAGAAGCCACCGCAGCACCCTGCAGATCCACTGATCCGCGGAATCCACCACGCACAGTTCGTTCAGGCGGGAACCGACGGAGCAGATGCCCGAAATATCGTGATGAACCACCCGGGTTACTTTGATCGCTCTCCCTGCGGCACCGGCACCAGCGCCCGTCTGGCGGCCCTGCATGCACGCGGCGAGATCTCACTCGGCGAAGAGTTCGTGAACGAATCCATCCTCGGTACCCGTTTCATCGGCCGAATTGTCGGCACCAGTGAGGTCGCCGGGATCCCCGCCGTCGTACCGAGCTTCACCGGTCGCGCATGGATCACAGGCACCAGCCAGCACTTCCTCGACCCGACCGACCCCTTCCCGACGGGCTTCACCGTCTAGACCGATCTGCGTGGAGCCCCATCCGTGCATTGAACCAACCGAGTATTGATCCAACCGTGTATAGCCCCAACCGTTCGAGCGCAGGCATGCGCTCGGCGTACTGAGAAAGGATCCGATATGGATCGCGACAGTGTCGACTGGCGCGGCTACTGGCCCGCCTCCCCCACCCCCTTCACCGCCGACGGCGCCCTGGATGAACAGGCGATGCACTCGCTCATCGAGCACTATGTCGATTCAGGAGTGCACGGTGTGCTCGTCGGAGGCAGCTCCGGCGAGTGGTGGGCTCAGAGCGATGACGAGCGAGTACGCGCTGCCCGCATCGCTGTCGAGGCCGCAGCAGGCCGCATTCCGGTCGTGATGGGCTGCACGTCATTTACCTCCAGGCAGGTCGCGGGCCTCGCCGCGCAGGCGGCAGAGGTCGGCGCGAGTGGAGTCCTCTCGACCCCGCCACCATACGCACACCCGACTCAAGAGGAGATCCTGCAGTTCTATCGCGAGATCGACGCGGCCACCGAGCTGCCGATCATTGCCTACAACTGGCCGCGCGGTACCGCCCTCGAGATCGAAGTCGACACGCTTCAGCGCATTGCCGACCTCGACCACGTCGTCGCGATCAAGAACAGCACGAGCGACTGGATGCGCGTCGTCGACACGATCGAAGCCCTCTCCGACCGCGTGCGCATCTTCGCGAGCCTCATCAACCGTCGTGGGATCGCAATCCTCCGCGAGATGGGAGGCGACGGCTACATTGACGGCGGTGGAATCGGGGCACCATTCGCAGTACCGTTCTTCGACGCGTTGTGGGACGGCCGCCTCGACGAGGCACGCGAGTACGCCGACCGCTGGTGGTCGCTCACCGCAGCGTTCACGACGCCCGACTTCGGTGGCCGCTTTGCGTCACCATCGGCACAGCTCAAGGCAGCGATGGCGATGCTCGGTCAGCCGGGTGGCGAGGTCCGCGCACCACTTCTCCCCGTGACCGATTCGGCAACGCTCGACGCGATCGCGGGAGAGCTTCGGAGCCGGGGCCTCCTCACCGACTGACCATATTCCGAGCACTGGAACAAGGAAGGAACAACATGCGCGTCATCGTCGTCGGCGGCGGAGTGGTCGGCATCACCACAGCCTGGACACTGTCGCAGCGTGGTCACGATGTTGCACTCTTCGAGCGCGCAGAGGAGGTCGCGACAGAGGCAACGGCCTCGAATGCCGGAATGTTGGTGCCAGGCGACTCGGTCGTCTGGGCCAGTCCGGCTGCGGTCGGTCTGCTCGCGCGGGCACTGATCCCGAGCAAGGCGGGGTTCATCAAGGTGCGTCCGGGCGCAGGTCTCGGCCTAATTCCGTGGGGCCTTCGGTTCCTTCGCGAATGCTTCCCGTCACGTGTCGCACGCAACATCAGGCATGCGCATGCCCTGAGCGCCTACAGCCTGCTCGAGCTCGAACGAATCATTGCGGACCTCGGTCAGGACGTCGCGTTCGAACACACCGGCATGGCGTTCATCGGCAGCGATTCCGCGCATCTCGAACGCCTGGCGCACGACCGGGCTGGCCTCGCCGAGCTCGGTGAACACTACGAAGCCGTACCCGGAACGGAGTTCGCACGGCGCGACCCGGCCTATGGATCGCTCGTCACCGAGCAGGGCGAGAGTGTCGGCGTGCTCTATACCCCCGGAGCTGCGCACGGGGATTCCGAGGCGTTCTCACGTGCGCTGCTCACTGAGGCGGTAGCTCGCTACAGCGTCGATGTGCGCCTCTCCACGCCGGTGCTCGGAATCATCCGCCGCGCGGGCCGAGTGACCGGCGTACGCACCGGCTCAGGCGATGTCAGCGCGGATGCGGTCGTGCTCGCTGCCGGGGCACGCACTCGGGAACTCGCGCGCGAGGTAGGCATTCGGCTCCCGATCCTCCCCGCGAAGGGGTACGCGATCACCGTACCCGCGGTCGAAGGTGCTCAGCTCCCCCGAATCGGCGGTGTCGACGAACGCGCCCACGTGGCGTTCTCCCGCGTCGTCAATGGCATGCGGTTCTCGTCTACCGCCGAGTTCGCCGGCTACGATACCTCCCAGTCGGCGGAGAACTACACCTCGATCCGCGACGTCGCCGCGAAGCTGCTCCCCGGCGCTCTTGATTGGGACCGCGCCGTGCACCATTCCGGTTGGCGCCCCTCGACGCCGCACAGCAATCCCTATATCGGGGCGACCAAAGTGCCAGGTCTGCTGATCAACAGCGGTCACAGCCATCTCGGCTGGACTCAGGCCGCTGGATCGGCCGAACTTCTCGCCGATCTGCTCGACGGCGCCACACCTGAAATCGACCCGACTCCCTACGCAGTTCCGTAGAGTGCGGAAGGGTCACTCCGCTTGCCGACGATCGAAGTGCTGCGCGAGCTGCTCCCCCGCATTGCGGATGTGCTGCGACATCGCCGATCGAGCCGAAGCAGGCTCTCGGGCGATCACTGCTTGGAAGACCGCGGAGTGGTCCCGAGCCGTAGTCTCGGGCCAGCCATCGATCTCCGCGTAGAAGGCGCTCGGCACGTACTTCACGAACCCGCCGAGCGCCCAACGCAGCCGCTCCGATCCGGAGGCTGCGTAGACCTGACGGTGGAAGTCGTCGTTCAGCTGTTCGAGTAGGACGTGATCCCGCTGCTGCGCGGCGCGCATGAGCTCGTCTTGATTCCGCTGAAGTCGTGCAACCTGCTCATCAGTAATGCGCTCGGCGGTGCGAGCTGCAAGCTCGCCCGCGATCAGTGCGTGCGCCTCGAAGATGTCACGAATATCGGCAGCGGTAAGCGGACGCACTGTGAAGCCGCGCCGAGGAACGAGATCCAAGAACCCTTCGGCCCTCAGCGCGTGCAGCGCCTCACGCACGGGGGTCGCAGAGACGTCGAGCTTCTCCCCGACGGCCTCCGCCTTCACGGACGCCCCCGGTGCGAGCTCACCGGCCATGATCGACTGCCGCAGATAGGCCGCGACTTCGTCGCTGAGCTGACGTCGCTGCATTGGTCCTCCACCTGCCGCGCGCACCCGACTCCATACGGGGTCGGGAATCTCGGAACTGTACCGCTCCATTCTAGGGATCCGACAACGCAGTCCCGTGAGCACCATGACCTGGTCAAGGAATACGCAGTGCCGACTGGGTGGTGAGAGGTGCCGCCTGCCTGATCCGGTGTCGCCTGAGTAGTTAGCGAGGTCGCCCTGTCCATAAGCGAACTCGCCCGCGATTTCCCGCCTCAACCCTTTCCAGATTGTTGCACAATCCAACCTCCCGGGTCATAATCGCACTGTGTCCACACTCAAGAGCTTCCCCTCCATCGACCTGAACAGCGACGTCGCTGAGTCATTCGGCAACTGGCAACTCGGCGACGACGCCGGAATTCTCGCCTCCGTCTCGAGCGCGAACATCGCCTGCGGCTTCCACGGCGGCGACCCCGTCACCATGCAGCGAGCCCTCGCGATCTCCGCAGAACGCGGTATCAGCGTCGGCGTACATATCGGCTACCGCGACCTCGCAGGGTTCGGGCGCAGATTCATCGCCTACTCCCGAGAAGATCTGTACGCAGAAACCGTGTACCAGATCGGAGCACTCGCCGGCATGGCTCGACTTGCCGGAACACACATCCGCTACGTGAAGCCGCACGGTGCACTCGGCCACGCCGTCGTTCACGACGAAGTGCAGGCTCGGGCCGTCGTCGACGCAGTCGCGGCCTACGATCCAGACCTGGCACTGCTGCTCATGCCCAACTCGGTGGCCGTCGACTACGCCAGAGACTTGGGCCTGCGCGTGGTGCTCGAAGCCTTCGCCGACCGCAACTACCTGCCGAACGGCAACCTCGTGCCTCGATCGCACCCGGAGGCCGTGCTCCACGACACCACGCGCGTCGTCGACAATATGCTCCGCTTCGCGGAAGAGGGCCGCTTGATCTCGCTCGACGGCACCGTCGTCGATCTGGAGGCCGAGAGCATTTGCGTGCACGGCGACACCGCCGGAGCCATCGAGATGGCTCGCGAAGTACGCTCGGCCCTCGAGCGCGCCGGCGTTGAAATCCGCAGCTTCGCATGAGAGCTCGGCGCGTGCAGTGGGCCGGCGACCGCAGCCTGCTCCTCGAATTCGACTCGCTCGAAGCCGCGATGTCGGCGCACGGACATCTCATCGAGCATCCACTCTCCGGCCAGCTCGACGCCATCTCAGGAGCCCGCACCGTGCTGCTGCGCATGAGCGGCCATACCCTGGCGGCTCGTGCGCAGCACTCCCTGGCAGACATGGATTTTGCCAGGCGCGACGCAAGGACCGCAAACGAAATCGTCATCGACGTCGCCTACGACGGACCCGACCTGGCTGACGCAGCGGAATTCCTCGGAATGAGCACGGAAGCCCTCATCGAGTGGCACAGTAGTCGCACCTGGATGGGCGCCTTTCCCGGGTTCGCTGGCTTCACCTACTGCGTCGCACCCGGCGAACAGTTCCAGATGCCGCGCCGGACCTCGCCCCGAACCGCGGTTCCAGGCGGCTCCGTTGCTCTGGCGGGCGAGTTCTCAGGGGTCTACCCGCGTCTCGCGCCCGGCGGTTGGCAGCTCATCGGCCGCACCGACGCCGAGATGTGGAGCCTCGATCGCGAATCGCCTGCGCTCGTGCAGCCCTGGGACACGGTGACTTACCGGCCGGTGCGTCCGGCAGCGATAGCAGCCCCTACTGCTACTGCTGCTACTACTGCGGCCGCGGCTGCAGCAGGCGGATCGAACGCTCTGTCGGAACACGCAGAAGGCCTCGCGACCTTTGAGGTGCTCGGGACCGGCCTGCAGACCCTCATCGAAGATCTCGGCCGCGAGGGCACGGCCGCGCTCGGTGCTGGGCCTGCCGGCGCGATGGACCGTGCCGCGGTTCGAGAGGCGAACCACGCCGTGGGCAATGCCGCGGGAGCCCCGATTCTGGAAGTTCTGTTCGGCGGTCTCCGCATGCGTGCGCTGCGCCCCTCGGTCGTCGCAGTCACCGGCGCGGAAGTCGAAATCTCGATCAGCGGCGACGGTGACGGGGTCGCAGCCACTGGTGCCAGCGATGCCACTGGAGTGACCGCTCGCACCGTACGTCTCGGGGATCCCGCGGTTCTCCTGCCCGGCGAGACGATCAGCATCGGCGCCCCGAGCTCCGGGGCGCGCAGTGTGGTTGCCGTGCGCGGGGGCATCAACGCCCCGACAGCGCTCGGCAGCGCCTCGACAGACACGCACATCAAGGTCGGCCCGCCCCCGGTTGCCGTCGGAGACGTGCTGCGAGTCGGTTCCGCTCAGGTCGCCGCGGTCGCGCCGCCAGCACCGCACCGCACCGCACCATCGGTGACCGATGCCGAAGGCTCCGTAGTGCTGCGGGTCGTGTTCGGCCCGCGAGACGACTGGTTCTCGCAGGCGGAGCAGCAGCGCTTCCTCAGACAGCGATGGATCGTCACTCCGGCGTCGAACCGCATCGGCATCCGTCTCGACGTTGATCCGCAAAACGCCGACGCTCGTCCGCTTGAACGCGCCCGCGAGGGTGAACTCCTGAGCGAAGGCATGGCGCTCGGGTCGGTGCAGATCCCCCCGTCAGGTACCCCCGTGCTTCTCGTCAACGACCAGGGCATCACGGGCGGCTACCCGATCATTGCGGTCGTGCTCGCGAGTGATCTGCCTCGCGCCGCTCAGCTCGCCCCGGGCGACGCCGTCAGATTCTCGGCGGTCTCCGCCGACACACTCACTCCACTCGCCGAACCGGAAGGACAGGACTCGTGAAGAGGATCCTCATCGCAAATCGCGGAGAGATTGCGGCGCGTATCATCCGCAGCGCCCGGGAACACGGCTACGACACCGTCGCCGTGTACGCCGACCAAGACCTCGAGGCCTTCCACACCGGTCTTGCAGACACCGCAGTGCCCCTGCACGGGGCGACCGCGGCGGAGACCTATCTCGATCAGGCCAAGCTGCTCGCCGCCGCGCGGAATACCCGAGCAGACGCGGTGCACCCGGGATACGGCTTCCTCGCCGAGAACGCCGATTTCGCTCGCGCCGTACTTGCCGCAGGGCTCGTCTGGATCGGCCCCAGCCCCGACACCATCGAGCGCCTCGGCGACAAGGTGTCAGCGCGCGCCATCGCTCTGCAGGTCGGCGCGCCACTCGCGCCCGGCAGCGACGGCCCGGTCGACTCTCCCAACGAGATCCACGCCTTCGCAGAGCAGCATGGCCTCCCGATTGCCATCAAGGCTGCGCACGGTGGCGGCGGTCGCGGCATCCGGGTGGTGCGTCAGATCGACGAGATCGATGATGCCTTCGCCTCCGCGACGAGCGAGGCGGTCGCCGCGTTCGGTCGCGGCGAGTGCTTCATCGAGCGATTCCTCGACCGGCCGAGACACATTGAGGCGCAGGTACTCGCGGATACTCACGGCAACGTCGTCGTCATCGGCACGCGCGACTGCTCGCTGCAACGGCGCAATCAGAAGCTCGTCGAAGAATCTCCGGCGCCGTTCCTCGATCCGGAACTGCGTCGGCGAATCATCGAGTCTGCGAGCGCGATCTGCGCCGCCGCCGACTACGTCGGTGCTGCGACAGTCGAGTACCTCCTGAGCCCCGACGGCACACTGAGCTTCCTGGAGGTCAACACGCGGTTGCAGGTCGAGCACCCGGTGACCGAGGAGACGACCGGCATCGACATCGTGGCTGAACAGCTGCGGATCGCCGAGGGTGAGGCGCTGAGGGTACGCACGACGCCCGAACCGCGCGCGCACTCGATCGAGTTTCGCTTTAATGCTGAGGATCCCGCGCTCGGATTCGTGCCCGTACCGGGCACGATCGACACCTTCCAACCTCCGACCGGCCCCGGCGTGCGCGTCGACTCCGGCATCCGCAGCGGCGATACCATCTCGGGCGCGTTCGACTCGATGTTCGCGAAGATCATCGTCACCGGCCCCGATCGTGCCACCACGCTGCGACGGGCCCGTACCGCCCTCGCCGAGATGCGCGTGGAGGGCATCCCGACGCCGCTGCCGTTCCATCGCGAAGTGCTCGAGAATCCCGATTTCATTGCTGCCGACGGGCCCGAGTCCTTTCGGGTGCACACCCGCTGGATCGAGACGGAGTTCACTACCGAACTCGAGACCTCCGAGTACCTGGCGCAGGCCGTTCGATCACGCGAAGACGGGGTCCGTCGGTTCATGATCGAGGTCGATGGCCGCTCGGTACAGCTCGGGCTTCCCGAAGCCGTGCTCGGAGCGATGGCCTCAGGCATGACGGGTGGCTCAGCTCCGGGAAACCCTGCCGACGCACGGGTCGTAGACGACGAGCATGCTGTGACAGCACCGGTGACCGGCGCCCTCACCAAATGGCTTGTCGAGGACGGTGACTCGGTTGAAGACGGCACTCCGATCGCAGTCATCGAGGCCATGAAGATGGAGACCAATGTCGTCGCGCACCGCGCGGGCACCTTCGCACGTGCTGCGTTGGATCTCGGTCAGACGCTCTCGTCGGGAGAGGCTCTTGGCCGGATCGACTAGCCACGATCGACCACCCGTACCAGGAGTTCGGCCGACCTTCCTCGCCGCACTCCCCCGGTTAGACAGCAAAACGCACGCCTTCGTCCCAGAGCAGGTGGCGCAGTCACTGCGCAGGGAGATCTCGGCCGGCGCGATCCCTCCGGGCGTGAAGCTCCCTGAAGTGGCGATCTCCGAGGCGATGGGCGTCTCCCGACATACATTGCGGGCAGGGCTCCAGCTTCTCGAGGAAGAGGGTCTGGCCCGGCACGAACCGAACCGTGGCGTGTTCGTCGCGAGTCCTTCGCGAGAGGATCTCCTGGAGATCTACCGCGTACGCCGAGTCATCGAACCGGGGGTGATCCGCACCATCGCCTTCGAAACGGACGTGCTTGATGCACTCGAAGCAACGGCACGGGGCGCGGATCCCACCGACGCTGCATCGCTCGCCGAGGCGAATCAGGCGTTCCATCGCCGACTCGTCGAACAGGCGGGAAGCGAACTGCTCAGCCGGATGATGTCGCGGATTCTCGCGCAAATGCGGCTCGCCTACGCGCACTACGAGGTATCGGTGTACCAATCGTTCCGCGACGAGCACTTCCGCATCGTCGAGCTGCTGCGTGCCGGCGAGAGCGACCGGGCAGCCGACGCACTCGACGCGTACCTCCGTGATTCAGAAAGCCGGGCGATCGAGCTCGGAGTGGATGAGTAGAACTCACATACACAAAGGGGCACTGAATGGCGCGGTCGACTGCGCTTCATGCGCTTCTCGGGTCTCGACTCTCACTCTACCTCGACATTCAATTTTCTATATTATATATTTATATCCGGATCCGCGTAGCTCGGCAGGAACCCGAGCGGAACGCCTAGCAGAACACCAAGCAAGGAAGCACCGATGCCCCACCTCAATGAAGAAGAGTCTTTCCTGGTCGATACTGTTCGCGCGTTCATCGACCGAGAGGTCAAACCGACGGTGCGCGAGGTCGAGCATCAGAACGAGTATCCGGAACAGTGGATCGAGCAGATGAAGGAGATGGGCATCTACGGGCTTGCGGTGCCCGAGGAGTACGGTGGGATCCCGGTCTCGATGCCCTGTTACGCGCAAGTCACCGAGGAACTCTCGCGCGGGTGGATGACCCTCGCTGGGGCCATGGGCGGCCACACGGTCGTCGCCAAGCTGCTGACCGAGTTCGGTACCGAGGAGCAGAAGCAGGCATATCTGCCGCGGATGGCGACCGGTGAGCTGCGTGCGACGATGGCGCTCACTGAACCGGGCGGCGGATCTGATCTGCAGGCGATGCGCACCGTCGCGAAGACCGACGGAGACGATCTGGTGATCAACGGATCGAAGATGTGGATCACGAACGCGCGGCGTTCCGGCCTCGTCGCGCTGATGTGCAAGACGGATCCGAGTGCGCAGCCGCGTCACCGCGGTATCTCGATCGTGCTGGTCGAGCCGGGTGAGGGTTTCGAGGTCTCGAAGGATCTCCCGAAGCTGGGATATAAGGGCGTCGAGACGTGCGAGCTCTCGTTTGTCGACTATCGCACACCCCGCTCGCAGATTCTCGGGGGCGAGGCCGGGGCCGGCTTCCGGCAGATGATGCGCGGACTGGAAACCGGACGCATCAATGTCGCGGCCCGTGCGCTGGGGGTCGCGTCTGCCGCGCTTGAGGATTCTCTGCGCTATGCGCAGGAGCGCGAGTCGTTCGGGCAGCCGATCTGGAAGCACCAGGCCATCGGCCACCACCTGGCGAACATGGCGACGAAGCTCACCGCTGCACGCCAGCTCACTCGCTTCGCCGCAGAGAAGTACGACAGCGGAGAGCGCGCCGACATGGAGGCCGGCATGGCGAAGCTCTTCGCCTCGGAGACCGCGATGGAGATCGCACTCGACGCGGTGCGCATTCATGGCGGCTACGGTTACTCGACCGAGTTCGACATCGAGCGGTACTTCCGCGATGCTCCGCTCATGATCGTGGGCGAGGGGACGAACGAGATTCAGCGCAATGTGATCGCTTCACAGCTCGTGTCGCGCGGAGGGCTGTGACCGTGCGCCCCCTCGAAGGCATCACTGTCGTCTCGATCGAACAGGCGGTCGCGGCCCCGTTCGCGACGCGGCAGCTCGCCGATCTCGGTGCCAGAGTGATCAAGATCGAGCGAGAGGCCGGTGACTTTGCGCGCGCCTATGACACGACTGTCGGAGGTGAAGCGAGCTATTTCGTCTGGCTCAACCGGGGTAAAGAGTCGGTGGTCCTCGATCTGAAGGCCCCTGAGGGGCGTGAGGCTCTTAGAGCGCTGCTCGCCCGGGCGGACGTGTTCGTCGAGAACCTCGCACCGGGCGCGGTGGAGCGGCTCGGCTTCACCGATGACGCGTTGCGTGAGATCAACCCCGAACTCATCACGGTCTCGATCTCTGGTTTCGGTCGCGGCGGTCCGTATGCGCGCAAGAAGGCCTACGACCTCATCATTCAGTGCGAGGCCGGGCTGCTCTCACTCACCGGGTCCGAGGAACAGCCCGCGAAGGTCGGCGTCTCGATCGCTGATATCGCCGCGGGCATGTACGCCTACTCGGGCACGCTCGCGGCGCTGCTGCAGCGTTGCCGCACCGGGGTCGGCACGCGTGTGGAGGTCAGCATGCTGGAAGCGCTTGGCGAGTGGATGCAACAGACCTACCTCTATGCGGAGTACTCCGGTAATGCTCCGAAGCGTTCCGGGGCCGCGCACGCGAGTATCGCCCCGTACGGCCCGTTCGCAGCGGCCGACGGCACACTGTTTCTGGGGTTGCAGAACGAGCGCGAATGGGCGCTCTTCTGCGAACGCGTACTGGAACGCCCGGAGCTGGTCAGCGACGAGGAGTTCCGGTCGAACTCTTTGCGCGTCGCGCACCGGGAGCGCCTTGATCAGGTCATCGGGGAACACGTGCGCAGACGCACTGTTGCGGAGTTGCAGGTGCTGCTTGACGAGGTCGGTATCGCGAACGCGCAGATGCGCACGATGCACGATTTCTCGGCCCACCCGCAGCTGGCGGCGAGGGATCGCTGGCGTACTATCAGCACCCCGTCGGGCAGTGCTCGTGTCGCGCTTCCCCCGGTATCTCTGGGCGAAGAAGCCCCCATGGGGCCGGTGCCGGCGCTCGGCGAGCACACGGAACGAGTACTGCAGGAGTTCGGTCTCGCGTAGGCGCGTCGGGTTCGAGATCAGCGGGCGCGAGCCAGGACCCGCTCGGCCCGTTCGCGCACCGGCTTGTCGACCATCTGGCCGTCGACCTGCACGGCGCCGTCGGTCTGAGTCGCGGCGCGCACCACGCGTTCTGCCCAGGCGACGAGTTCGGCGCTTGGACTGAATCCCCGGTGGATCGCGGACACCTGGCGCGGGTGGATGCACAACTGCGCTGCCGCACCGAGCCCACGCAGTCGGAGCGCCTCGCGCTCGACGATCGCGCGATCCTCAATCTCAAATGGAGGCGATGCAATCGGTCCCGCAAGGCCGGCCACACGGGACTCGACGACCAACTGGGCATAGACCCAATCGACGGTACTCGAGGTCATCTCGACATCCAGATCGAACGATAGGTCAGCGGCGCCCACTGCGAAACGAGAGAGACCGGGAACTCCTGCGAGCTCACGGATCGCGGAGACTCCGGCAGCGCTCTCGATGATCGCGATCACTTCAGGACGGTGCCCTGCCCCACCAGCTGCCCCGTGACCCAGTCCGAGCAGTGCACCGATGACCCGTTCGAGGTCGTCTACCCGTTCAGCCTTTGGCAGCAGCACCCCGGCGAGTGACGCGCGCGAGTGCTCCGAGAGCGCAGAGAGAGCGGCGAGGTCTCGCTCGAACCAGGGCGAACCTGCAGCATTGATCCGTGCGTGGGCGGGTTGGGACAACCCCTCGTCGAGCGCGGTCAGGAGATGCTCGAGTGCCGCGCCTTTATCGTCGCTTGCGACCGCATCCTCCAGGTCGATGATGACCGCATCGGCTTCGCTCCCGAGCGCCTTCTCGAAGCGGTCCGGACGAGAGGCCGGCACGAATAGGTAGGACAGCGCCTCGGTCGGAGTCGCAGCGTCGGGAGTCATGAGTCGTAGTTCCCTTTCGGTATCGAGCCGATCAACGGCCTTCCTATATAATATAGAATAATGAGTGGTGGAAGCGACACAGCATCAGACGACTGCAGATCGGGAGCGCAGATATGACCTCGGACCTCTCAATACACTCACCTGATCCAGACCTTTCCTCGTGGCTGGGCCGCTCCGAAGAGTCGAATGACGTGGCTTCGCGCTCGGCGGCGATCGGCCTGCACGCCGTACTCGACCATCCGCCCACTGGCCCCTCGATCGGCGCCGACGCCAACGCCGACGCGGCGATGCTCTTCCCGCTCGGCCACTGGCTGCAGTTCACACCTTCCGCGCCGATGAGCGAGCTGGGTCCCGACGGGCACCCACGGCTCGGAGACTTCATGCCTCCGCTCGATAGGCCTCCGTTCAATCTCCCGCGTCGCATGTGGGCGGGGAGCAAGATCACATTCCACTCCCCCATCATCGTCGGCCAGCAGCTTGAGCGCACCACCACGATCGCGTCGCTCACCCCGAAGCAGGGTGCGAGCGGACGCCTCTGCTTCGTCGTGCTGCGCCACGACATCTCGGCCGACGGACAGCTCGCCATCGTTGATCGGCACACGATCGTCTACCGTGAACAGGCAGCGGCCGATCCGACAGCCCCTTCGGCGCATCACCCCCCGCGCCCCGATTCCCCACTCCCGGAGGGCTGGGACTGGGTGCGCACTCGACGTCCAACGGAGACCACGCTCTTCCGGTACTCTGCGCTCACCTTCAACAGCCATCGCATCCACTACGACCTGCCCTATGCCACCGGCGTTGAAGGCTACCCGGGGCTCGTCGTGCACGGCCCCTTGCTCGCCACGTACCTCGTGGACGGGTTTCTGCAGGCCCGACCCCATGCATCCGTCACCGCATTCGAGTTCTCAGCGCGCGCACCGATCTTCGCCGGTGAACAGCTCCATGTCGCCGGGAAAAACGCAGCCCCCGGGGAGCAGGGAAATCTTGCCGACGAGCTCGCCGTGATCGGTCCGGGCGGGGTACCCGCAATCACCGGGCGGATAGAGTACGTCGAGTAATCTCGCACCGCTGCCTCAACAGACAGATCTGAGTCCGCCGCTTCAGCGGCGCCCGGTTTAGACTGGGCGGGCCTGCAACGAAGCCCCGCACCCGGAGGTGTCATCATGGCCGAACCCACCCATCACGCCATCAGCTACATCGAATTCGATGTCACCGACATGGAGACGACCCGCGCCTTCTACGAAGCCGCGTTCGGGTGGCAGTTCAACGACTACGGCCCCGAGTACCAGGGCATCGCATCACCGGACGGGGTCGGCGAGGTCGGTGGTCTCAATGCCGCAGGGACGCCCAGCGCGACCGGGCCGCTCGTGCTGCTCTTCTCCGACGACCTCGACGCGAGCCTCACGGCCGTCACCGAGGCCGGAGGCACGATCGTCGCGGGCCCGTACGAGTATCCGGGCGGTCGCAGATTCGAGTTCCACGATCCGAGCGGAAACCGCCTGGGCGTCTTTGCCGAAGCTTGACTCGTCTCTGCCGAGGTTTGACTCACGGCTCACTTCCGCCCGCTCAGAACACGAGCGAGACCTGCTCGTCCGGCCCCCGGCCCCCTCGGAAGCGGTCCAGCGACAGCGACGAGATATCGTAGTCGCGAGAGGCTCCGTCGATGATCGTCTCAGCGACGATCCTGCCCACCTCTGGCGCCTGCATCATGCCGTGTCCCGAGAAGCCGGCGGCATTGACCCAGGTCGGCGCCTCAGCGATCGCTCCGATGATGGCGTGATGGTCAGGGGTGTTCTCGTACGTACCCGCCCAGCTCGAATTGCGGTCGAGTGGCATCTCGGCAAGCCAGGGGAAGCGTTCGTAGCCGAGCATGAGCACCCCTTCGACCCACTCCCAGTCGAGCTGGGTGTTGTACCCGTTCGGCTCGTCCGGGTTCGTCGCGCCAAAGATCACCCGACTCCCCTCAGAGCGCAAGAAGACGCCGCTGCCGAGGTCGATGGTCATGGGCACGTAACGGTCGCTCGAACCCTCAGCGGTCGAAAACACGTTGCGGCGCGAATGCACGATTGGAACCTCGAAACCGGCGAGTGCGCCGACCTCGCCTGCCCAGCCCCCCGCGGCATTGACGAGGTGCTGAGCCCGTACCGAGCGCTTGCCCGCACTGGCGGTCCAGCTGCCATCATCATGAGCCTCGATGCGATCGACGGCGAAGTTGAAGAGCACCTCAGCACCCCGAGCCCGTGCGAGGTCCAGAAATGCACCGTTAGCCCCGTGCGGATCGACTTGGCCGTCTGCAGCACCCCAGGAGGCCCCGCCGATTCCATCGGTCTCGAACGACGTGCGGCTCTGCGCCTCTTCCGGAGTGAGCGCCTCAACCGGAATCCCGAGTGACTGTTGCATCTCGATCACCGGCTGATGCGACGCCCACTGCGCTTCGGGGAACAGCAGGAGGTACCCGTTCGGCTGATACCCGACATCGATACCGTAGACCTGTTCGAAACTGCGCCAGCGCTGAATGCTTTCCCATGAGATCCGAGCGTTGAAGCGATCAGCCCACTGCGCGCGCACCGAAGCGAAGGAGAGCCCGGTAGATCCCTCCCCATGCCCTGGCCGAGCCTCGACCACGATGACTCGCTTCCCGCGCTCCGCAAGGTGGAACGCGACACTCGCACCGATGACACCGGCCCCGACCACGACAACGTCGTAATCGGACGGATTGGCCGCGGTCGCGGATGTAGAGATCGTGGTCATGGGCTGGCTTCCTCTGAGGTCGATGGGGAATAGGTGTCGGGGCCGATCATGGTTCGCGCTACACGCCGCAGATCCGCAAGAAAGTCGGGCAGAAGGGGCACACGTTCGAGGCGCGTCGGCATGACGGCATATATACGCCTGGTCAATGCGGGCAGGGTCGGTCTGACGACCGTACTGAGACGAGCGTCGACCGCGGTTGCCGGCACCAGCGTCACGGCGACCCCGACATCGGCAAGAGACTGCGCCACATCGAACGACTCGGTCACGAACGGCACTTCAGGTGCGAACCCGTGCTCATCACCCACACGATCCAACTGCTCCCTCAGCGGACGGCCAGGTGCCCCGCTGACCCAGTCATCGCCCGCGAGTCGCGCAAGCTCGACTGGTGCACCCGCCTCCCCGGCGAACGGATGATCGTCGGCAAGCACCAAGACCATCGGCTCATCGATAAGCGGTTCAAGCGTCACATCGCCCTCGACGTCATAGTCCCCGTAGAAGGCTGCCAGCGCAAGATCGAGCTCACCGTCGAGCACGAGCCCGATCCCCTCGTCTGAGCCGGATTCGATCACACTCAGATTCGCAGCGGGATCTCGATATCGTGCTGCCGCGACCGGATCGGGCAAGAGTCGAAGCGACAGCGACGGTGGTGCGCCGACCCGCAACCGATTGAGGTAAGCGCCGGTGGAATCCGCGAGCGACTGCTCGGCCGCCCCGAGTTCGGCAAGCACCCGGCGCCCGTGTTCCGCGAGTTCCGCACCCAACGGGGTGAGCAGAGTCCCCTTCGAACTGCGCTCGACGAGAGTCGCGTGCGCGCTCCGTTCCAGCTTCGCAATCTGCTGGGAGATGGCAGGCGCAGTCACGCCCAGGACCGACGCCGCCTGGGCAAGGCTCCCGGTGCGCTGCACTGCGACGAGCAGCTGCAATTGATTGGACGTGAGTTTCATCAGAACCCTCACCGTGCCAGCTGCAAGCGCCTCACCGCAAGCACCGATCCTCCATAGCTGCTCTGCGCATATCGGATATCGCAGATTGCCCCTACCTCCGCCCCCGCATCGCGGTTAGCGTGATCCCCAAGCACCACCAGAAGATCTGGTGTTCGACGACGCGAAGGAGCCCGTTCGATGACATTCGAGGCATTAGATGCCCCGGCCATTGCCGCTGAGGATGTGGCTGCGGCTGAAAAGGAGGCTGCCGCCGAGGAAGAGCCTGCGGCCTCCGCGGCTACCCCCTGGCCGGATCGCCTGGTTGAAGTTCTCCGCTCACACGGCGTGAACCATCTGGCCTATGTGCCGGATGCGGGCCACACGCGCACCATCGAGCTCCTCTCTTCGGATCCTGAAGTGACCACCAACGTGCTCACGACGGAGGAGGAGGGAATCGCGGTCGCCGCCGGCGCCTGGCTCGGCGGCCAGCGCAGCGTACTGCTCATGCAATCAAGCGGCGTCGGCAACTGCATCAACATGCTCTCGCTGCCAGTCATCTCACGGATGCCGCTCCTGATCCTCGTCACCATGCGTGGAGAGTGGCACGAGTTCAACCCCTGGCAGATGCCCATGGGTCATGCGGTGCAGAAGACACTCGAGGCGCTCGGCGTCACGGTGTACCGCGCAGAAACCGAAGAGGATCTCCTCGCCATCACCGACTCCAGTGTCGGCATGGCGTTCGACGCCGATCAGCAGATCGCCGTCCTCATCTCGCAACGACTCCTGGGAGCAAAGAAGTGGTAGTTCTGACATCAGCACCCGGCGTGCTCGACCGCCGCCCCGTCGTCGAGCACCTCCTCGCGAAGCGACGCGATTCGCTCGTCGTCACCGGACTCGGCTCCCCGAGCTACGACGTGCACGCGGCCGGCGATGACCCCGACAACTACTACCTCTGGGGCGCGATGGGCGCGGCGTCGCTGCTCGGCCTCGGCCTCGCACAAGCGCAACCCGACCGCCCCGTGCTCGTGATCACGGGTGACGGCGAGCAGCTCATGGGCCTCGGCGGCCTCGCGACCATCGGTGTTGCCGCACCCCCGAACCTCACGATCGTGGTCATCGACAACGGTCACTTCGGTGAGACCGGCATGCAGGTGAGCCACACTGGCGCGGGCATCGACCTCGCCGCGATCGCACGGGCGAGTGGCTTCGTCGAGACCGGAGTCATCCGCGACTGGAACGAAGTCGAGTCCCTCGACCCCGTCTCGAACCACGGGCCTCGTCTCTACGTGATCAAGGTCGTTGCGGAGAACCTGCCGCGATCCCTCCCGTCTCGCGATGCCGTCTACAGCAAGAACCGCTTCCGTGCCGCACTGGGGCTCGGAGACCCGAGGTGAAGGAGCAGAGCACCATGGTCACCCGATACGAGCACTACATCGCGGGGCAGCCGACGCCACCGGAGAACGGCGAATACTTTCCGAGCACGAACCCGTACACCGGAGAAATGTGGGCTGAGATCGCGGACGGGAGTGCCGCCGACGTCGACCGCGCCGTCGCGGCAGCCCGGGACGCACTGCCCGAGTGGCGGGCCATGACGGCAACCGCCCGCGGAAAGCTGCTCGTGAAGCTCGCCGAGATCATCGAGGAAGAGTCGGAGCGTCTCGCCGAGACCGAAACCCGCGACAACGGGAAGCTCTTCGCCGAGATGTCAGGGCAGACGAAATATCTCGCCGAGTGGTACCGCTACTACGGCGGCCTCGCCGACAAGATCGAAGGCCACGTCATTCCCACCGACAAGGCCAACATCCTCAACTACACGAAGTACGAGCCGCTCGGCGTCGTGGCGATGATCACGCCCTGGAACTCACCGCTCCTCCTGCTCTCCTGGAAGCTCCCGGCAGCTCTAGCCGCAGGGAACACCGTCGTCGTCAAGCCCTCCGAATTCACCTCGGCCTCGACGCTCGAGTTCGCGGAACTCTTGGACCGGGCTGGGTTTCCACCCGGCGTGTTCAACGTCGTTGCCGGGTTCGGTCAGACCGTCGGCGCACCGCTCGTCTCCCATCCCGACATCGCGAAGGTCGCCTTCACCGGCTCCGAAGTCGCCGGCGGATCGATCTACCAGGCGGCCGCGAAAGACCTGAAGCAGGTCTCGCTCGAGCTCGGCGGAAAGTCGCCGAACATCGTATTCGCAGACGCCGACCTCGAGGCGGCCGTCATGGGCGCAATCTCCGGCATCTTCGCGGCGTCGGGCCAGACCTGCATCGCAGGGTCTCGCCTGCTCGTGCAGCGCTCGATTCACGATCGCTTCGTCGAACGACTCGTGGAGGTTGCGGAGACCGCGAAGATCGGCGACCCTCGTCTACCGACCACCCAGGTCGGCCCGGTCACCACCCCCGGCCAGTACCAGAAGGTGCTCGACTACATCGAGATCGGCAAGCGGGAGGGAGCCACGGTCGCGCTCGGCGGAAAGCCCTACACCGGCCCCGATGCGAGCGGCGGACAGATGGTGGAGCCCACGATCCTCACCGACGTCGATAACCGCTCTCGGGTCGCGCAGGAGGAGATCTTCGGCCCGGTGCTCTCCGTGATCCCCTTCGACGACGAGGCGGATGCGCTCGCCATCGCAAACGACATCCTCTACGGGCTCGCCGCGGGCGTCTGGACGAGCGATATCGGTCGCGCGATCCGCATGTCTGACGGGCTCCAGGCCGGCACCGTGTGGGTGAACACGTACCGTGCGGTCAGCTTCACCTCGCCGTTCGGCGGCTACAAGCGCAGCGGCATGGGGCGCGAAAGCGGTCAAGAGGCGATCAAGGAGTACCTGCAGACGAAGTCCGTGTGGATCTCCACGCAACCCGACACGGGCAACCCGTTCGTACTGAAGTAGGGCGCGGATCTTCACGCCGAGATGAGCAGGGTTGTTCGTTCGCGGCGCGCGATGCAACGACAAGGCACTTCTCGGCGGGGTGTACCTCCCGCGTACGCAGCGTCTCACCCCGCGCTGAGCAACTCGACGGTCTGCGCCCGCAGGAGCTCGTGCACGGACGTGATGGCAAGGGTCTGCGCGGTGCCGACGGGTCGGGCGATCGCAAGCCCTCGCTCCAGAGCGGGATCGACCAGCCTGGCTGTCGAAAATCGTCCGCCGCGTCCCACCATCGCAGATGCCGGGAGCACGGTCGCCGCGAGACCGCGTTCGACGACGTCGAGCAGCACCCGATAGGAATCGGCCTGGAGCACGACATCGAGTTCGACTCCAGTGCTCCGGGCCGCGGAGTCGATGATGCTGCGCAAACCGTGACCGGTGCTCGGCAGGGAAACCGGACGGGAAGCGAAACGTGCGAAGGAGATCTCCTCATGCTCCTCAGGCCACCAGTCGGCGGCTCCAACGGCGAGGAGCGGCTCCCGGCCGAGATTCTCCACCTGCACGTGCGGGCGTTCGTCGCCGCGGTAGATCACGGCGAGGTCGAGGTCTCCGCGATGCATCCAGTTGACCAAGTGGCCTGAATACCCCTCTACGAGCCGCAGCGACACCTCAGGGAGATCGCGGATCACCCGTTCGGCGAGTGGGCCGGCGATGCGCTCACCGACGGTGGGGACGCAGCCGACCACCACTTCTCCACGCGGTACACCATCGAAGGAGCGCAGGCTGTCCTGCAGTCGACGCACCTCCGTGATGATGCCCGTGCTCTGGTGCATCAGCTCGTTCCCGGCCTCGGTGAGCGCCATTCCGCGACCCGTGCGCACGAACAAGGGCGTGCCGAGCGTCATCTCGAGTGCTTTGACCTGCCGACTCAGCACGGGCTGAGCGATATGCAGCACGTCGGCCGCCCGACTGAGACTCCCGGACGTCGCAACGGCGCGGAAGATCTCGAGCTGTCGAAGATCCATCCCTCGATGGTATCCCCGTCGGAACCTGCAGGCTCCGCTCGGGCCTGCAAGACGGATCGTTCCGGCCGTGCAGTGCGATTCGATTCACGGCGCGTAAGCACTGCTTTTGGCTGCAGGTCTGCACCCCGCTTCGCCCCGCTCACGACCCGGTGCCGAGAGTAAGATCGCAGTCACGGGCGCCGTTGCGTTGACCGAGGCGCTCTCACTGATTCGACCTCCGCGAAAGGAAATTTCATGAGGTTCACCGACACTGTCGTCGTCATCACCGGAGCCGCAAAGGGCATCGGACGAGCTACCGCCGAACGCTTCCTCTCAGAGGGCGCGAAGGTCGTGATCTCCGATATCGACGCCGAACGTCTGCAGCAGACCGTCGATGAGCTGCACGCTTCCGAGACCGGCACCTCGGATACATTGCTGTCGGTGGTCGCAGACGTCGCCGTGGTCTCAGACGTGCAGGGGCTCGTGGCACAGGCGGTCGAACGCTTCGGCCGCCTCGACGTCATGGTCAACAATGCAGGGATCTGCCCGATCCTCCCCTTCCTCGAGGTCTCGGAAGAGACCTACGATCGTGTGCTCGACGTCGATCTGAAGGGCGTCTTCTTCGGCACGCAGGCCGCGGGGCGCCAGATGATCGAACAGGGTGGGAAGGGCGTCATCATCAACATGTCGTCGATCAACTCCGGGCTCGCGAACCCGAATGTCGCCCCGTACGCAATCTCGAAGGGCGGCATCAACCAAGTCACGAGCACGGCCGCGGTCGCGTTCGCACCCCATGGCATCCGTGTCGTCGGGGTGGGCCCCGGCACGATTATGAGCGAGATGGTCGCCGGCGACTTCGTGAACAGCGCGGGCGACGAGGCCATCCTCATGCGCACCCCGCTCGGGCGCTACGGCGAGCCCAGCGAGATCGCGTCGGTCGTCGCGTTCCTCGCAAGCGACGACGCCTCCTACTTCACCGGTGAAACCATCTACCCCGACGGCGGCCGCCGCGTACTCAACTACGTGATGCCCCGCAAGGAGGCCTGAACCATGTCCGCTCCGTTCGAGAAGGTGCACCACGTGTGCATCGTCGTGCATGACATCGATAAGTCGCAGGCATTCTACGAATCGGTGGGCATCGGGCCCTGGATCGAGTACCCGCCGCTCGCCGAGTACGAAGAGCTGGATGTTCCGAATCCCGAGGCCTTCCAGGAGCTGAAGTACCGCGTCTGCAACCTCGGCAACGTTCAACTGCAGCTCTGTCAACCGAGCGAGAAACCGAGCCCGCAGCGCGCATTCCTCGACGCCAAGGGCGAGGGCGTCTTCCAGCTCGGCTTCGAAGTCGATGATGCCGATGCTGCGCAAGCATCGGTCGACCTGCCTGTACTCATGTCGGGTCGCCGAAAGAATCGCACCGGCTTCACCTACTACGACACGCTGAACGAAGGCGGCGTGAACCTGCTGACGCGCGCGACCTTCCGGGCCGGAACCTGAAGGGCCGGGCACCTCAACGACCCCGCCCCAGACAATGCTCAGTAGCTCTGCCCGGTCTGTCGAGATCGTTGCTCGTGATGGCTTCCCTCTGGCCGCGCAACTGGGAGGTCCGGCAGGCGCTCCGGTGATCCTGCTCCTCCCCGGCCAGGCGAACTCTCACCGTTGGTGGGACGGTCTGCGCAGCGCGTTCGAGTCTGATTTCATGACCGTCACGTTCGACTACCGCGGGACGGGCGGAAGCCGGGCGACGGACGGAAGCGGAGAGCCGAACAGATCTTCTCTCGAGGACCGCGCGTCTCGCGAACCCTGGAGCACGGCAAGCTTTGCCGATGACGCCGCCGATGTGTTGCAAGCACTGGGCCTGCGCTCCGCTTCGGTTTACGGAGCCTCGATGGGCGGACGTGTAGCGCAGATGCTGGCCGCACGGCATCCCGAGCTCGTCGAAGCCCTCGTCCTCGCTTGCACCTCACCCGGAGGGACTCACGCGGTTGCGCCCGATGCTGATGCACGAGCTCAGTTCTCCGGCGTCGGTGCCACGAGCCCAGAACATCGTCTACGCATGCTGCACGCGATGTTCTACACTCCGAGCCGGCCGTACGGTCCGTCCGAAAGCCCGCTGCTCGGAGATCCAACCATGTCTCCCGGCGAGCGCGGCGCCCACCGCCGCATCAGCCAGGGGCATGCTGCGTGGGAGGAGCTGCCCGCCATCGTCGCTCCGACGCTCGTGCTGCACGGAAGCGACGACCGCGTCACACCGCCGGAGAACTCCGCACTCATCGCGGCACGTATTCCGCGCTCGCGTTCGATCATCTACCCCGAAGGTCGGCACGGATTCTTCGATGAGTTCGCCGAGACTGTGAACCGCGATATCCTCGACTTTCTCTCACGCTGATCTACAACGTCCTCTACTTCGAAGGAGCCCCGCATGCCGAACGCTCTGCTCGTCTATGCGCACCCCGAGCCGACCTCGTTCACGGCCGCGCTCAAAGACCGTGCCGTCGCATCGCTTGAGCACGCCGGATACGACGTCGAGGTCAGCGACCTCTACGTGTTGAACTGGCAGGCCGCGCTTGCACCGGACGAATTCGTCGATCGGCTTGACGAGCACCGTTTCGACCCCTCGGCCGAGCAGGAACACGCACACGCGGACATGTCACATTCCGCCGATGTCGCCGAAGAGCAGCGCAAGGTCGCAGAAGCCGATCTGGTGATCTTCCACTTTCCGATCTGGTGGTTCTCGATGCCGGCGATCCTCAAGGGGTGGGCGGATCGCGTACTCTCGCGTGGCTTCGCCTACAGTGCGGGACGTAAGTACAGCAAGGGCCATTTCGTGGGAAAGCAGGCCATGCTGTGCGTCACCACCGGGACCGCAGGAACGCTCTACGAACCGAATGGGATCGACGGCGACCTCCATCACGTGCTCTGGCCGATCCAGAATGGCCTGCTTGCCTACTGCGGCTTCGAAGTGCTGCCGCCATTCGCCGCCTTCGCCCCCGGGAAGATGAGCGACGCAGAGCGGACCGAGACTCTGGTAGCGCTCGATACACGTCTCTCACAGCTCGACACGGTCAAGCCGCTCTTCTTCCATCCCATGGAAGATTACGACCGGACGCAGCGCCTGCTGCCCGGGGTGGAGGCGCGCAGCGGGGTGCAGTGGAATCCGCTCGCGGGCCAGGATCGCGTCGAAGCGGCCGAGCAGCACACGCCACGGCACGGCTGAGCGGACACCGCTTCACGACTGCCGTGCACCCCGAATGGTGCATTGTCTGACACTAATGGTAGCCTCTGGAGAACGTCCCGGAAGGCCTACCACTATGAGTGACACGATGACGAGTCGCGGAGTCTCGATGTTCGACGACCCTAGGCTCGGCCCGACGCGCATCAAGCCCGTCTCGCGCAAAGAAGCCGTTCGCATCGAGATCCGTCGCTCGATCATTACCGGCGTTCTCCTCCCGGGTGAGAAGCTGACCGAGACCCAGTTGTCGACCGCGCTTGGAGTCAGCCGACCGACGGTGCGAGAAGCACTCAACGCCCTCGCCGAGGAAGGTTTCATCGTCAAAGAGCCCTACCGGGGGCTACGCGTCGCAGAAATGCGCAGCGATGAGGTACACGACATGGCCGTCACGCGTAACGCTCTCGACATGGTTGCGATCGACGCGATTCTCGCCGACGAATCCGGAACGAAGTTCGCCATCGTCGAAGACGCCTGGGATCACTACTCCTCTGAAGCATTCGATGCGGACCCGGTCGTGCAGCACGATGCACACATGGATTTTCACCATGCGGTTTGGGAGGCTTCCGGCAATTTCCTCCTGAACAAGCTTTGGCCCGTGACCGCCGCGCAGATGACGATCGGTCTCTCCGAAGATCGCAGGCAACATCAAGATCCGCACCGCGAGTTCGAGCTGCACGAACGACTCATGAAGGCGCTTCGCACTCGCGACCGCGAAGTCATCATGCGCGCGTTTTCCGATCACACCCTCGTCTCTGCCAACGAGCTGTACAAGCGGCTGAAGGCAGAAGGAAAGTAGTCGGGCGAGCGCCGGTGAAGTACCGGCACGCATACCTGATATGCCTCAACTGGAGCGCTGCTCGACGAAGGTCACAAAAAAGACACGATCCCACGACTCCTGGCCTGTTCACTCGCTCTCGAGGCAACTGGCCCGGTACAGTGAAGATTGTAAGACACTGCTGCAGTGAAAGTGTCTCCCCTGGGTTCCGCCCGGGGCTGTAATTCCCAGATGACCCGTGCCGAGCTATCGGCACGGCCACCTCGAGAAGAAAGATGACGAAGATGTCAAAGTCCAGCAAGGTAATTCTCGCGATCGTCGCTGTGATCGCGCTCGCGATCGGTGGCGGTTGGCTCGGAGCCCGTATCCAGGGCGGCGGAGGTGGCGGCGAAGCAGGAGCCTCCGCGAACGGCGCCTGGCTCGACAAGATCCAAAGCCAGGGCGAGCTGCGCGTCGGCATCGCCTCCGCTCCCCCGATGACCGGCGAGCAAGAAGACGGCCAGATGGGCGGCCCCAACGTTCTGCCGCTCGAAAAGCTCGCCGAAGAAATGGGTGTCGAGTTCACCCCGGTCGCCGCTGAGTGGTCGAAGATGGTCTCGGGTCTGCAGGCGGATCGCTTCGACGTCGCCGCATACCTCGACGCCACGTCCGAGCGCTCACTCGCCATCCAGTTCACCGACTCGGTCTACGAGTACGAGGGCGTCTTCATCGTTCCCGCTGATTCGGGTCTCGACACCGTCGACAAGATCATCGAGGCAGACAAGATCGGCGTCGCCACCGGCACGGCCTACGAGTCGACCGTCGAGGGTCTCGGCGTTGAGATCGTAAATGCTGAGAGCATTCCGCAGTCGATCGAGGTCGTGAAGTCCGGCCGCGCGAACGCCGCGTTCGGTGACGTTCCCACCCTCGCCGACGCTGCTGAGAAGGACTCGTCGCTGAAGCTCGTGCGCCCCGAGCCCGCCATCTTCAAGGTGAGCTCGAACTACGGCGTGAGCCCGGACATCGATCCTCGCTCGCTGCAGGTACTCAACATCGCGATCCAGAACGCTCAGCAGGACGGTTCGCTGCAGCGCGCGCTCGACGAGGCCGGCGTCGTTGACCCGGAGAACCTCGGCGATCTCGAGATGAAGTAGGCGAGTGATCGTCCAGAACCTCTGGAGTTCTTATGATCATCAATAGTTACGACTTCAACTGGAACGCGGTCACGAACAACTTCGATCGGCTGCT
>NZ_JBSGPD010000012.1:0-47131 GCF_053567335.1 Leucobacter sp. GX24907
CTTCCCGAGCCCAGCAACCTGCACACCTCCCGACAACGGAATCGGAGAAGTTTTCGTACCAAAACTGAAGACCATATCCTCAAATACCTCCCGAATAACGGCACGCACTGCCCTGTAACGCGCCGGGGTACATCGAAGCTAACCAGACTTGTAATGTGATCACAACTTGAGAGTTGTCTGACGAAAAGGATCGTGACCCATATGTGATCTTGCCACGACCGTCGTTCCGGGGTCCCGCGTTGGTCGGTGCAATTGTGGTATGAAAGTGAAGTATTTATGCATCCGATGAAGGAAAGCGAGCCGAGTGGTGTCGATGAAGACCCGCAACACGAGGGTGCCTCTGCTCATGCTGAAAGGCGGTGCCTGGCTGTGAGCGTCGCGGAAGCCTTCACCGGTGGTGTGATTGAACCATTACTCGTTGCCGACCAGGTGTACGACTTCATTGAGGGTGAGATTCTCAGCGGAAGGCTCCCGGGAGGATCGCGGTTGCGAGTGCGGCAACTCGCTGAGATGGCCGGCACGAGTGTCATGCCTGTCCGTGACGCAATCAGTCGGCTGGAGGAGAGCGGGCTCGCTGAGCGCGAGGCGCACAAGGGTGCCGTCGTCAAGAAGTTCAGCACTCCGGAGCTCATCGACATCTATTCGGTCAGACAGATGCTCGAACCGGCAGCTGCGCGGCAAGGTGTGGAGAACCTCTCGAAGCGCGGACTCGGGGAAATGGAACGCCGCATGGTCGCGCTGGAGCGAGCGGTCGAGGAGGATCGGCCGGGAGATGCCCTCGAACACGACTCGGAGTTCCTGCGGGCGATGTACCGTGATTCAGGCAATGAGCTGCTCTGCGACATGATCGATGCGCTCTGGAAGCGCAGCCATCTCTACCGGATCACGGTGACGACCGATGATGTGCGCGAGGGGGGTACGCGAACGACGAGCTGCGACCGCAGAATCTTGGAAGCGGCGCGCGGCCGTGATGGTGAAGCCGCGGCGGAATGGATGGCGATCGCGCTCGGCAAGGCGATCCGCGTGCTCACTACTCTCGACCGAGACTAGAGCCGGGCTCCGGGGAGTTCGGGGAGGCGTTTCAGGAGCTGTTTCGAGCTTCGGATACCGACGGCGCCGGCGGCCCTGGCGCGGGCAGCGAGTTCGACGTCACTCGTGACGACTGAGACGTGCTTGCCTGAGGCGACGGCGGCGCGAACCTGCCGCACGATCGCATCGTCGCCGGTTCCTGGCGCGTTGACGATACGCACACCGCCTGCGCTTTCCAAGCCACGAGCAGACCCTTCCGTCACTAGCACCCACTCGGGGAAGGCCAGATCGAGGCCGGGAACCCGGCTGTCAGGGAGTTCGACGAAGCCGCTGCGCACCCCCGTGTGTGCCAGGCGCACCAGTCGATCCCGCAGCCGTTCGGCCGCGCCCCGTCGATCCCGCCACCAGCCGTCGGGAACTGATCCGACGACGTTCGCCCCATCGACGACAACCACCGGTGGTGCTTGCAGGAGCGGCCTCAGTATCGGCCAACTCGTAGCGAACCCCGGGTGCAGGGGCAACGCCTCGACCTCGTCGCACGGAACCCAAGCCAGTGCGAGGCTCTCCGGATCTGTGATGCGGGGCTCGAACGGGACGACCGTTTCCGCGAGCAGGGTCGTGTACGTCCAGATCTCACGATCCAGTACGTGGGTGAAGAGCGGATGCACGGCACCGTCTGGTATTCCCGCCTCCTCCTGAGATTCGCGGATCGCGCCGTCGACGGCGGCTTCGTGCTGATGCCGAGCGCCGCCGGGAATACCCCAGGTGCCGCCGTGGTCGCTCCATTCGACGCGATGCTGCAGCAGGATCGCGGAGCGCCCGCGGTCCACGGCCAGCAGCCCGGCGGCCCCGAATCGGCCCCAGTATCGAACACCGTCGTGGGCGGTTACCCAGGCATCGCCCGGGTCTCTGAGATCGCTCACCCCGATCCACCCCCGTTCTCGACGCACGTTGACCTCCACCCTAGGGGAGCGGGCCGTGGGTGTCCTGTTATTGTGATCCGCCGCTGCCGGAAGGAGAATGCAGGTATGGAGAACGTGGCAGACAACGGCCGGAGCGAAGGTGCCCCCGAAGAGCCAGTACGCAAGCTGACCGCTGAGGAGTGCTGGCAGAGGCTCCAGACGCATCAACTCGGGCGGCTCGTCACCCGTGTCGGAGACGTACTCGACATCTTCCCGGTGAACTACGTCATCGATGGTGAGTCGATCGTGTTCCGCACGGCCGAGGGGACGAAGCTCTCGCAGGTAGCGATCAACGACTCCGTACTGTTCGAGGTCGACGAGTACAACGTGATGGACGCATGGAGCGTCGTCGTGCGGGGGAGTGCGGCAGTCATCGACACCTCGGATGGGATCGCCGCCGCTGAACGGCTGCCGCTGCAGCCCATGGTGCCGACGATCAAGTGGAACTTCGTCAGGGTCGTGCCCGGGCGACAGGACGGGGCAGTCTCGGGCCGCTTCTTCGACCGCGGACCGGAACCGGATCGCTACGAGGCGCTGCTGTACTAGTCGCGCTCGTCGTACCAAATGAACTGAGGCTGAAGGGCGAAAGATGAACGAGCAGGCATCGGAAGAGACACGCATCGAGGTTGCGCACGACCCAGAGCGTCAGCAGTACACGATCTCGGTGGACGGCGTGCAGGCGGGTTTCGCCTCGTATCGGAGACTGCCCGACCGGCCGGACTCTTCAGGCAGCACGCTTGATTTCGAGCACACCGTCGTCGATCCGTCGTTTGAAGGACGCGGGCTCGGCAGCGCGTTGATCGCGGGAGCGGTCGACGATGTGCGCAGTCGCGGCGACCGTATTGTGCCGACGTGCCCCTTTGTCGCAGTGTGGTTCCGCAAGCACCCCGAGTTCGGCGACGTTCTCGCCGACTAGTTGCTGCCTCTTCGCGTCGCTGAGGCAGCCTACGCGAATGCGCCCGAGGGGCGTGCCAGGTCGGCGATGCCGCGCAGTAGCGCTGCGGAGACCACACCGCTTGAGGCCGGGTTGTCGGGCAGTGGCTGGTTCGTGATGGTGAATGCGTAGCTGCCGGATCGGCCTGCCGCCGAAATCTCGTGCGTCGTGAGTTCGGCTTCAGGATCGGCGATGAGTGAGATACGGGTCTCGTCCCAGAGCCCGGTGGCTGCGGCGAGCGCAACGCCGACGTTGAGCGAAGCCGGGAAGAGTCGGATCGCCTCCTCGATGCCGCCTTCGAACAGTGCGTACGGTGTCGTAGTGGTTCGCAGCTGCTCGGCCTGGTCCGCGGACATCCACGGTTGCACGAGTGTTGCGGCGCGCTTGGTCGAGGTGAGCGAGGCCGTGCTGAGGCCGCTGCCTCGGTTCGCTGCTCGCAGGATGTCGAGGCCACCGATCGCGCCGGTACTCAGCAGACATGTGCCGGGGCCGCATTCAAGCAGTTCGTGCCGAAGGCCGGGCTCCGCAAGCGCTCCGACCGATACCACCAGCAGGGTGCGTCCGGCAGCGACGATGGCCGGCCCGTGCTCCCGCACCGCTTCTCCGCCGGCGCATTCGACCACCAGGTCTGCCGCTTCGAGGGCTGCATCCAGGGTGAGCCTGCGGTGGTCGTGCCGCTGAGTGCGGCTGGAACCGACTACGGATCCGGATCCGGATCGCCCGATGACCCCGACCAATTCAGCGCCGGTGACGCGACCCGAGGCGAGTTCTTCGGCGACCTTCGAACCGATCGCCCCGTGCCCGAGCACGGCGACGCGCAGAGTCGGAAGTGCGGTGGCCATCATGACCCACTCTAGCCTCGCGGCAGCGCGCTCAGGGGCCAGCGCTAGCTGGCCGCCCGACCGTCGGTCTCATCCTCGTTGGGCGCGCGATGCGTTGCGGCGTCGCCCCAACCCGGGGGTGCGTCGGCCTGCAGGTGGCCGGAGCGGTTCGGCGTCTGCGATCCGGAACCATCGAACGGGGCTGAGCCGAAACCGGCGGACCCGAAGGACGGGCGTGTTTCGGTCCGTGCGTTCAGGAAGACTCCAGGGCCGTGCTGCAGTTCGTTCCGAAGTTGCCAGAGCGCCAACCAGAACACCCCGAGGCCGCCCATGATCGCACCGACGAGGGTGATCGAGAACCAGTCCTGGGAGAAGAAGCCGACCAACACGGTGAGGAGATGCCAGATGCCGAATCCGGCGACGTCCCACCAGGAGAGCATGCGCGACTGAATGACCGACGGACGCGCCCGAACGAGGAGCGTGAGCACGAGCTGGGCGATGCCGACCGAGGGGATAGCGATGAATAGCACCCAGAAGAAGGCCCATCCGCCGGCCTTGAACACACCCCAACCGAAGAGCAGCCAGAGGGGCAGCACGACGATTGCCGGGAACAACCACCGGAAGAATGCACGCCGCAACCACATGATCCGCAGCCTAACCCCGCTACTTGTGCGGGGGCCGTATCTGCTCTGCAGGTCAGCTGAGTACGAGCGTGTGTTCGAAGTGTGCAATGCAACGGTTGAGGAGCAAATAGTGCCACGAGCCTGTTCGCTGTGCCAGAATAAGCGCGTCATGCCTCGCACAACGAAGTGAAAGGAGGCGCTGAGATGGCTAAACACACGCTCGACAACGCCACAGATACCGGCCACATTCACGTGGGTAAGGGACTCAATGAGGGCGCACTCGGAGTCGTCGGATCAACGGTGATCGGTCTCGCATCGACCGCTCCGCTCTACTCGCTCGCCGCGACCCTCGGCTATGTGATCATCGCGGTCGGCGCGCAGGCGCCGCTCGTGTTCATCATTGCCTGCATTCCGATGATCTTTGCGGCGTTCGCCTATCAAGAACTCAACCGCGAGATGCCCGACTGCGGCACGACTTTCGTCTGGGGCGCTAAAGCCTTCGGACCGGTGATCGGATGGCTCGGCGGCTGGGCCGTCGCGGTCTCCGCAATCATGGTGCTCTCGAACGTCGGCGAGATCACCGGCAAGTACTTCTGGCTGCTGCTCGGCAACGAGGAGTACGCAGACAACCGGGTGATCGTCGTTGCGACCTCGGTCGTGTTCATGGCGATCATGACGTTCATCAGCACGATCGGCGTGCAGATCGGCGAGAAACTGCAGATGGTGCTGATGACGATCCAGGTGGTCGCCATGGTGCTCTTCGGTGCGCTCGCCCTCTGGCACTCGCTGGATGGCAGCAACGCCGGTTCGGTCGCATTCGACTGGCAGTGGTTCAACCCCGCGCAACTGACGTCATGGTCGGGCTTCATCGAAGCAGTGCTGCTGGCGCTCTTCATCTACTGGGGATGGGACACCTGCCTCGCGCTCAACGAGGAGACGAAGAATCCACGGAAGACTCCCGGGCGGGCAGCGCTCTCGAGCATTGCCGTGCTCATCATCCTCTACGTCGGCACTTCGATTGCGGTCATGATGTTCGCCGGATTCGGTGACACGGGGCTCGGACTCACGAACCCCGAGAGCCTTGATGACGTGTTCTCAGTGCTCGGCGGAGCCCTCTTCGGCCCCTGGGGATGGTTCCTGATCCTCGGCGTCATGCTGTCGGCTGCATCATCCACCCAGACGACGATTCTGCCGACGGCTCGCGGCACGCTGTCGATGGCGGTCTACCGGGCACTCCCCGCGAAGTTCGCGGAGCTGCACCCGAAGTTCAAGACGCCCTGGTTCTCCACCACGCTCATGGGCATCGCGGCCATCGTCTACTACGTCTGCATGTCGATCATCTCCGAAGACGTGCTCGCCGACTCGCTGACCTCAATGGGTCTCGCGGTAGCGCTCTACTACGCGATCACCTCGTTCGCGTGCGTCTGGTACTTCCGGGACACGCTGCGCGATAGTGCGCGCAACCTCTGGATGCGCGGCATCTTCCCGCTGCTCGGCGGCCTGCTGCTCACGTACGCCTTCATCCAGTCGGCGATCGACATGTGGAGCGTCGACTACAGCTACACCGTGCTGCTCGGCATCGGCGGAGCCTTCGTCGTCGGGGTCGGCGCGATTCTGCTCGGCTTCGTGCTCATGGGCATCTGGTGGCTTCGTCCAGGATCGCGTCCCTTCTTCCGGGGCGAGAGCCTGAATCGCGACACCCCCGTGCTGGTGCCCGATGAGGGATGATCGCCCGCATCCGCGAACTGAGGAAGGAACGCCCATGGAACGCTTCGACGTCATCGTGGTGGGCGCCGGCGTCTCCGGTCTCGTCGCCGCGCGACTGCTCGTCGACGCGGGTGCGAGCGTGGTCGTGCTCGAGGCGAGAGACCGCACGGGTGGCCGCACGCACACCGACCGCGAACCCGCAATCGATGGCGCGCCCGCACGGGTGACCGACAGGGGTGCCTCGTGGATTCACGGCATCGACGACAGCCCGGTCTACGCGGCAGTGCAAGCGTTCGGCATGCGCACCGTCGAGTTCACCCTGGGCAGTTATCAGGCGGGCGGGCGCCCGGTCGCCTACTACGGGCCAGATGGATCCCGGCTCTCGGACGCCGAAGCCGAGTCCTTCATCGCCGATGTCGCGACCGCTGACGAGCAGCTGCAGGCCGCAGTCGCTGCATCCCCGCCGGGAACCTCCTTCGCCGAGGCGGTGGAGGCCGCGCTCGCTCCTCTCGAAGCGCTCGGGTGGGATGCGGATCGCGCCCAGCGCGTGCGCGAGTATCTGCATCATCGCAGCGAGGAGCAAGACGGTGCTGACGCCTCCGTGCTCGACGCGCACGGACTCGACAACGAAGAGATCGACGGCGACGAGGTCGTGTTCCCTGACGGGTACGACCGGTTGGCGGCCGCACTCGCCGAACCACTCGACGTGCGACTCGAGCACCGAGTTTCGAACGTGCGGTGGGGGTCGGAAGGCGTCGTCGTACGGTCAGACCATGGCGAGTTCGGTGCGGCGCAGGCGGTCGTGACCGTGCCCGTCGGAGTGCTGCGGTCGAACGCGTTCACGATCGAGCCCGAGTTGCCCGAGCGACAGCGGCGTGCGCTGCACGGATTCGTCATGAACGACTTCGAGAAGATCTTCCTGCGGTTCGACCGGGTCTTCTGGGACGAAAGCGTGTATGCGGTGCGCAGGCAGGGCCCGGCAGGAGCCTGGTGGCACTCCTGGTACGACTTGACCGAGGCGCACGGTGAACCGACGCTGCTCACCTTTGCCGCCGGAGAGTGCGCACGCGAGATTCGTGACTGGAGCGAGGAACGCGTGGTCGCATCGGTCATGGATGGCTTGCGTGACATCTACGGGGCAGAGATTCCCGAACCGGTGCACACGACCATCACGCACTGGCGTGATGACGAGTTCGCCCGCGGAGCCTACGTCTACATGACCGTGGGATCGCACACCTCCGACCATGACGCGCTCGGCGCCCCCATTGGAGGCGTGCTGCACTTCGCGGGCGAAGCGACGTGGACCGACGACCCTGGCACGGTCACGGGAGCATTCGCGTCAGGACACCGTGCTGCAGAGCAGGTGCTCGGCCGCGGCATCGATATCAGCCGTGCCTGGGCGAGCTGACTCGGTGCGGTGGCGAGGCGCGCAATGTCTTCAGCTGCAAGCTCGCGTCTCCGTCAGGGCACGTAACGCATAGCATCGGATCATGGAGAACGAGACGGAGCGACCGGCCTCGGAATCGAGCGAAGCCGAAACGGGTGGCGTGCCGGGCGCTCGGCACGCCTGGGCCGCGACGTCGCTCGGCGACCTGCTGCTGGTCGCCCGAAGCACCACGGACGGCGACGCGCTGGTCGGCCTGTACTTTGCGAACCACAGCTATCCGCCCGCAGCCGATGCGATCGGTGAAGCCGTGGATCTCGCAGAGGATCCGGTGCTCGCCGCAACGGCTCAGCAACTGCGTGAGTATCTCGCCGGGGAGCGCCGCGAGTTCGACCTGCCACTGCGCGCGAGCGGAGATGAGTTCCGAGAGCGGGTGTGGGAGCGGCTGCTCGCGATCCCATATGGCGAGACCACCACGTACGGGGCGCTCGCCGCAGAGCTCGGCAGTCGCGGACTCGCGCAGCTCGTCGGTCAGGCGGTCGGGCACAACCCGATCAGCATCGTGATCCCATGCCACCGCGTGGTCGGAGCCGACGGCTCACTCACGGGCTATGCCGGTGGGAAGGAGCGCAAGCAGCGTCTGCTCGAGCTCGAGGAGCCGCCCGAGGCCGCCGCCTCTCGGCTGTTCTGAATGCACGCTGGGGTGCAAACTCTCTTCGGCTGGCGCAGACTGGGATGAAGAATGCATTCATATCTCAATCTGTGACAGCTGAAGCGCGAGGACTTCTTTGCTCGCATGCGGGGTCTTTAGTCGTTGAGGTCCGCGATCTATCCCTCGCGCCAACCGGTGGTCACATCGACCCAGCCCTCGGCCTCGCAGAGCGCCTCGAGTTCGGTGACATCGATGCGTACCGCAGAGGTCGCGGTACCGGCGGCCGGATAGACGGTCTCGAATCGGCGCAGCGACTCGTCGAGAAAGACCCGCGCGTGCGGCGGGTTTGCGAATGGGCACACGCCGCCGGCCGGGTATCCGGTGAACGCTTCGACGTCTTCGAGACGCAGCATCTTCGGCCGGCCGCCGAATCGCCTCTTGAACATGCCGCTGTTGACCTTTACATCGCCGGCCGCAACGATGAGCACGGCGCGCTCCGACGCTTCGGGGTCGTAGAAGCCGAGCGTCTTGGCGATCCTCGCCGGCTCAGTGCCGACCTTTTGCGCCGCGAGCTCGACCGTCGCACTCGACTCGTCGAATTCGAGGATCTCTCCGCCCCACTCGCGCTCAGCGAAGTGCGCGCGCACCCGTGCGATTCCCATCCGGTCTGCCCCTCCGTCGGCTGCTGGTAGTCTCGACCCAGACTATCTGCGCGCCGACGACGCCCACTCGTAGACCACTGAACAGGATGCCCATGACCGCTGCCATCGGTGATGCGGTGCTGGCGACCGACGGCCTCAGCAAGGATTACGGCACGGTTCGCGTTGTCTCGAACTTCACCCTTCCGTTCCGTGCCGGCAGCATTCACGCGATTCTCGGTGAGAACGGCGCAGGCAAGTCGACGCTCATCAAGATGCTTTCGGGCACGGTCACACCGACGCACGGCGACATCATTATCGGGGGCGCGATCTATCGGCCGCGGTCGGTGCGTGAGGCGCAAGAACTCGGGATCGTCGCGCTGCCGCAAGAGCTCAGCCTGGTCCCGACGCTCGGGGCTGGTGAAAACATCTTCCTGGGCATGCGAAAGAGTGGCCACCGGGTGCTGTCGAAGCAGCGCATTCTGGATCGCGAGGCGCGCATCCACCTCTCTCATCTCGGCCAGCACATCCCGCTCGACGTGCCCGTGGGCGACTTGTCGGCGGTGCAGCAAACCATGGTCGCTCTCGTGCGCGCCCTTGTGCGCGATGCGACGGTCCTGATTCTTGATGAGCCCACCGCAGCACTCACGGATACTGAGACAGCCCAGCTGTTCGAAGTGCTGCGCGCACTCCGTGACCGGGGCACTGCGATCGTGTACGTCTCGCACCGTCTCGAGGAGGTGTTCGCTCTCGCCGACACGATCACCGTGATGCGCAGCGGCGAGCACGTGTGGACGAAACCGACCGCGCACACGGACACCGAGGACGTGATCACGGCGATGATCGGGCGCGAGCAGGGGCAGATCTTCCCGGCGCGTTCGGAGCACCCGGGGCATGAGCTGCTCGAGGTGCGAGACATCGCCGGGCACACCCTGAACGGTGTCTCGCTCTCGGCGCGCAGCGGGAGTGTGCTCGGGGTCGCGGGGCTCGCCGGGGCAGGGCGCAGCGAACTGCTCAAGCTGATCTCGGGTGCCGAGCGCACGCAACGCGGGAGCATCCTGTTCGACGGGCGCGACGTGACGCGTCGCTCGCTCGTGAGACGCATGGACGCGGGTATCGTGCTGGTTCCCGAGGAGCGCCGCAGCCAGGGCTTGGTGGTCACCGATTCCGTGTCCGACAACATCGCGTTGGCGAACCTCCGGGCCCTCAGCGGGCTCGGTATTTGGAACGAGCGCCGTGCTCGCGACACCGCGGAGCGGGGCATCGAAGATCTGCAGATCAAGGTGCTCTCGCCAGATCAACCGGTCGATGAGCTCTCGGGTGGCAACCAGCAGAAGGTCGTGCTCGCGAAGTATCTCGAGCGGAAGCCGAAGCTGCTGCTGCTCGACGAGCCCACACGCGGCATCGACATCGGTACGAAAGCCGAGATCTACTATCTGATCCGTCGGCTGGCAGACGAGGGCGTCGCGGTGATCATGGTCTCGAGCGAGATTCCTGAACTCATCGGCGTCGCCGACGACATCGCAGTGCTGCACGAAGGCCGCCTGATCGACACCGTCCCCGCGGAGAGGGCCGACGAGCGTCTGATTCTGCACCTGTGCTACGGGAACCCGGAGCCGCCACCCGATCCGGAGCCGGGCCCAGTGCCGACCACTGAGATCCCGATCCAAGACGATCCCGATGATGCGCAGGATCTCGGCGATGCACCGGATCCCACCCGCACCCCACCGCCCAGCACCGACCAGCACTCCTCGAGGAACCCCGCATGACGAATCCGACGAACGGCGCGCCGCCCACGGCTAGCGAGAACGGCTCGGTGCCGGATGGCGAGGCGCTTGCGGGGCCGGTGCGCGCCCCGGCGAAGTCATTGCCGGCGCTGGCCCGCTTCGCCCCGTACGGCACCCTGATCGGTTTGATCGGGCTCGTCGTGCTGTTCTCGGTGCTGCGCCCGCAGACCTTCCTGACTCCGCTGAATTTCACGAACATTCTCGAGCAGGTGGCGATTCTCGCCATGATCGCGGGAGTGCAGACCGTCGTGATGGTCGTCGGAGACTTCGACCTCTCGGTCGGATCGCTCGCGAGCCTCGTGGGCGTCGTCACCGCGCAGCTGCTCGTCGGCGGCATGGCTCCGGGATGGGCCGTGCTGATCGGGTTGGGGATCGGCCTGCTGGCGGGAGCTGTGAACGGGGCGCTCGTCGCCTACCTCGGGCTTTCCGCGTTCATCGCCACGCTCGCGACCATGACCACGTTCACCGGGCTCGCGCTACTGCTCTCGAACGGTGCCACGGTGTTCGGCCTGCCCGAGAGCTTCGTGTGGATCGGGCAGGGGCGCTTCGGGCCGATCCCGCTGCCCGTGATCATCACCGCAGTGCTGCTGCTCATCGTCTGGTTCGCACTGTCGCGCACAGTGCTTGGCCGCAGCTGGTACGCGGTCGGCGGCAACGCCGAGGCCGCACGACTCTCGGGTGTGAACACGAAGCTGGTGCGATTCAGCGCGTTCCTCGTCTCGGGGTTCGGGGCCGCGCTCGCGGGCATCGTGCTGACCGCCAGGCTCGCGTCGGGGCATCCGAACGCGGCCGACCCGTACATGCTCACGTCGATCGCCGCCGTCTTCCTGGGGATCACCCTGTCGCGCGCGGGTAAGCCGACCACCGGCGGCACGATCGTCGGCATCGGCATCATGGGCGTGCTCGCGAATGGGCTCAACATCATGCAGGTGAACAGCTATGTGCAGCAGGTGCTGACGGGTGTCATCATCGTCATCGCGGTGAGCCTCAGCCGCCTGAGCCGGAAGCGACGCTGAGTTGCGGGGAGAAGAGGCGGCGGCGCTGCGGGTCGATCGTGGCGCAGGATCGGCGGGGGCGTATGGCCCGGAGACCGTGATCGCGGGTCTCGACTTCGGCACTTCGAGCGTGAAGCTGGTCGTCATGACGGCAGAGGGCATGACCCTCGCAAGCTCGTATGCCGCGTACGGCATGCACACGGGTGCAGCGGGGGAGTCGGAGCAGCAGCCAGAGGACTGGTGGCATGCGGCGGCTCGCGCACTCGCCGACAGCGGCGTGGCAGATCGCATCGATGTGCTGGGGCTGACCGGGCAGATGCAGGACCTGATCGTCGTCGCCGAGACCGGCGGACGACGTCGCGCACTGCGCCCGACACTGCTCTATTCCGATACCCGGGCTGCCGCGCAGCATGAGCGCTTGCGCCAGGCGATCCCGAGCTGGGAGCGGCGTACCGGGAACCATCAGGATGCCTCGAACGTCGCTGCGAAAATCGCCTGGCTCGCTGAGCACGAGGCAGACACGCTGGGTTCTGCCGACGCGCTGCTCTTCGGTGCACCCGGGTATATCGCCTGGCGTGCCGGCGGCGACGCGGTCTGCGACCTGTTGACCGCGTCGACCACCGGGCTGCTCGATGTCGCCGAACGAGGGTGGTTCGGTGCTGCGGCCTCGGCGGCAGGGGCGACGACGCGGCAGCTGCCGAAGTTGATCCATGTGGAGCCCGGTGACAGCGTCTGCGGAGCCGTGGATCCGATCGCCGCGGCGGAGCTGGGGGTGCGCGCCGGTATCCCGATCGTGCACGCCATGGGCGATGCGGGGGCGACGACCGACGGACTCGTCGGCTCCGACCCGGGCGACGCGTACCTCTATCTCGGCACGACCGGCTGGCTCGCCGGAGTCACCCGCGCGCAGGGTGCGGTCGATGATCCGTCGCCGATCCACTCGCTGGTGATGCCCGGCTGGAACGACCGCCTGCGCATCGGTGCCGTGCAATCCGCGGGGTCCGCGGCCGACTGGGCGCGCCGCAGCTTCCTGCCCGGGCTCGACTTCGAGGCCACTGATCGGCTCGTCGCAAGCCGTCTCGGCGAGGTGGCGGTGCGACCGTTGTGCCTGCCTGGACTGACGGGGGAACGCACGCCGGTTCGCGATCCTGAACTGCGCGGCGCCTTCATCGGCGTGCATGAGGCGACGCTGCCCGCAGACATCTATCTCGCTGTGCTCACGGGTGTCGCAATGGGTCTGCGGCACGCGGCAGATGCGATGGGGATCGCGCAGCGCCGCATTCCGCTCGTCGGCGGTGCCGGTGCGAGTGTGCTGTGGCGCCAGATTCTGGCCGACGTGTTCGACGCCACGATCGTGACGGGTGAGGCTGCCGATCCGGGCTGCCGATCCGCCATCCGCGCCGCGGCCGCCGCCCTCGGAATTGGGCCGCTCCTCCCACCCCTCCTGGCACCCGGGGCACCGGTCGTCGAGACCACGCCTTCCTCATCGAGCCCGGCGCTGCGCGCCGGGCTCGAGACTCATCGTCGCCTCTATGACTTGCTCGCTCCGGCATCGCGCGCCGGGAGCGATCCTGCACGTTCCGATACGCAATGAAAGGCACACTCATGAAGTTCACCAAGACCATGACCGCGCTCGGTCTCGCAGCCGGCGCAGCACTGACGCTGGGCTCTTGCTCGGGCGGCGGCGCATCTGACGAAGGCGCGTCGGATTCCGGCGAGAGCCTGACCATCACCGTCGTCACCCCGTACCTTGCGAACGCCGCGACCAAGGAAGTGATCGATCTCTTCACCGAGGAGGGCGAGTCGCGGGGCTGGCAGGTGTCGGTGACCGATACCGCAGGCGACATGAACCAGCTCAACAGTGCCTTCCAGGATGCGGCGGCGCAGAAGCCCGACGCCATCGTGCTCGGCACCGGCGACCCGACGCAGATCTCGCTCGGGCTCAAGGCGGCCGCCGACGCCGAAGTGCCGGTGTTCGCGATCGACGCGGGTGAGGCCGACGGCATCGTCGCGAACGTGACGAGCGACAACACCGACCTCGGAGAGCAGAGCGCACAGGCGCTCATCGATGCGATGGGCGGTGAGGGCAGGGTGCTCATGCTGACCCACGACCCGCACCCCGGGGTGAAGCAGCGTGCCGAGGGCGCTCGGGCCGTGTTCGAAGAGCAGGGCATCGACATCATCGAGGCGAAGCACGTCGAGGTACCCGGTCCGGTCGAAGACGCGCGCGCATCGGTGCAGGATGCGATCTCGGCGCAGGGCGACGAGCTCGACGGCATCTGGGGCGGCTGGGATGAGCCCGCACTGGGTGCGACGCAGGCGCTTGACGCCGCCGGTGTCGACGACGTGCCTGTGGTGGGCGTCGATGGCCAGGATTTCGCGATCGCGGAGATCGAGAAGGGCGGCCCCTTCGTCGCGACCGTCAAGCAGGATTGGCCGAGCATCGCGACCGAGATCGCTGATCTGATCCAGGGCTACGTCGTCGACGGCGACGAGCCCGAGGAAGGCCAGATCGAGCTGCCGGGCACCCTCATCACTCGGGAGTAACGATTCCGTAGTCTGCTGTCAGCGCAGCCCCGCCCGCTTCGTGGGCGGGGCTGCTAGCATTCGTAGTCAATCCGTGCATTGTTCTGGAGGGCACCGTGGAGACCACTCGCACCCGCCGTACGGCGCAGGGCGCGGCCGTGCGAACCGCTCTCGAGAAGACCGAGGGGTTCATCTCGGCCCAGCAACTGCACCGGCGTCTCATCGACGACGGCATGCAGGTCGGCATTGCGACGGTCTACCGGCAGCTCAACTCCCTCGTCACGGCGCAAGAGGCCGACACCATCACGACGGTTGACGGGCAGCTCTACCGCGCCTGCGAGAATCTCGAATCGCACCACCACCACATGGTCTGCGAGGTCTGCGGCAAGGCCGTCGAGATCGCTCCGCCCGATGAGGCGTGGTTCGCCTCCGTAGCCGAGCAGCACGGGTTTACGGTCACCTCGCACATCGTCGAGGTCTTCGGGGTATGCGCCGAGTGCCGGGCCGCCGGGCGCACGGCCGCCCACGACTCCAAGCTCTGAGCGCTGCCGTCACTGCTCGTCCAGCTGCGCGCGTTCCTGGTGCGCCCAGAAGCGGGCGAGGATGTTGGACGCCCGGCCCCCAGCTCCCTGTCCATGCCCACATCCAGCCCCGGGCTGCAGCATGGTCTCGAGGGAAGAAAAACTCATGCAAGATCCGGATCCAGCATGAGTTTCTCTACCCTCGCCAGAGGTAGGAGTCACCCGCACCCGAGGCTGACGTCGGTAGTGGGGGCGACGGTGCACTGAGGGGGCGGATTCTGGGCTCTGGAATCCAGTGCTGGTGAACCGGAAGCGAGCCCGATGGAGCTTGCCTAGCTGAGCGTCCAACCGCTCGCGCGCTCCTGGTGCTCCCAGAAGCGCGCGAAGCGACCGCCCGCCGCGCGCAGCTCGTCAATCGTGCCGTCTTCGACGATGCACGATGCCGAACGCGGCGTCATGCGCACGTACACCGTGCGTGCGATCCGCCCGGAGGCGCAGGAGATCGACATCGACTTCGTACTGCACGGTATCGACGGCCCCGCCTCCGCTTGGGCCACTGGCGCGCAGGTGAGCGATGAGCTCATCGTGCTCGGGCCCGACGGGCGGTCGCAGGCAAGCGGCGGGGGCGTCGAGTGGCAGCCCGGCGCTGCGCGCACCGTGCTGCTCGCCGGTGACGAGACCGCTGTGCCGGCGATTGCCGCGATCCTCGAATCGCTCGAGTCCTCTGGTGAGCCTTTCTCGGGGAGCGTCTGCCTCGAGATCCCGGATGCGGAGGATGCACTCGACCTGCGTGCTCCCGCCGGGGTCGAGGTCGTCTGGTTGCCTCGAAGCGGCGCGGAGCCCGTGGAGCCCGTGGAACACACGGAGCACGGAGTGCTGCTCGACGGGGCAGCGCGTGCTCGGGCAGGGGCGCTCGCAGCAGCTCAGCGATCCGGCGATACCGCAGCCGACACTGGCGCTCCCGGGTGCTACGTCTGGCTCGCGGGCGAGGCCGGGGTCGTCACCGGTCTGCGTCGTCATCTCGTCAGGGACCTGGGCATCGATCGGCGTTCGATCACCTTCATGGGGTACTGGCGGAAGGGCAGGTCAGAGCCGAACTGAGCGTGTGCTCCGTGTTCCCTGAGCGCGCTCGAAACGTGCGCAGAGGAAGTACGCTCAGTACAGGAGGTTGCCATGACTCGTCTGCTGGTCGTCCATCACTCACCGACGCCGCGGGTGCGAGGGATCGCTGACGCCGTGCTGCGAGGCGCCCATCACGAGGACATCGAGGGCGTCGAGGTGATCGAGCGGGCCGCTCTTGAGGCGACGCCCGAGGATGTGCTCGCGGCTGACGGGTACATTCTCGGCACGACGGCGAACTTCGGATATCTGTCGGGCGCGCTGAAGCACTTCTTCGACACCACGTATGACGCCGTGCGCGAGGAGACCGTCAAGCGGCCGTTCTCGTATTGGATTCACGGTGGCCACGACACGACCGGCGCCGAACGGGCCATGGTCTCGATCACGACCGGTTACGGCTGGACGCTCGCGGCCGAACCGCTCGTCTTCACCGGCGACACCGATGAGGAGCATCTGGAGCGGGCCGCAGAACTCGGCGCCACACTCGCAGCGACCGTCATGGGTTGAGCCTGCATGATCGGCGAAGCGATCGGCGAGGTTAGTCGCAGCTGCCCGGCATGCGCTCCCCAGGGCTCATGAAGAGCCACTCCGAGAGATCGGCCCGCAGCACGACTCCGCCCGATTCCGGCAGCTCGATATCGCTGAGCACCATCCCCTTCGGCAGGCGGTCCGCAATGCAGACCGTGCGGGGTTCGGAAACTGCTTGGCGGGCGAAATCGGCCACGGGGCCTGAGCCTTCGATGGTCGTGTCGGTCGGGGTCACCGTGATGTCGCCGTTCTCGACGCCGAGCTCGGCCGTCAATTCGTAGGGCAGCTCGAACGCAGGGCTGCCCGGTAGATCGAACTGCTCGGTGCTCAGCGTGCCGCCGAGCACCATCCGACCATCGCGCATTTCGCCCCGGTCTGCCAGGCCACTGCCCACCAGCGATGCCAGACCATTCACCTGATCCTCGGGAATCTCGAATTCGACCGTGCCGCCTCGCATCTTGCCGATGGTCGGGATCAGCGGCAGTGCGTCCATCTTGAGCGTCGCGGAGGAAGTGATCTCACCGGTTACGGGCACATCCTCGGCGGTGACGGTGACGTCTGCGATCCGCCATCTCAGTGCGCCGAGCGCCAGTGAGCCGGGCAGATCTGCCTCGACCCGGGATTCGCTCGGAACGCGCAGTGCAAGCCTGGCACCGGTTTCGATGACCGAGGGCATGAATGTGCGCAGGCCGATCTCGAGCAGGCCTCCGAGCATGCCGATGATCACGAGCGCGATCACCCAGCGTTTGAGTGCGGTCATCACCTACAGCCTAGTTCAGCACGTGCCGGGTATTGCCCTGGCCGCGCCCATCCGCTACTCCTCGCGCGGTTCGTAGCCGGCCTCGATGAGCGTCTCGGCGCGCTCCGTGTTGAAGAAGAGCTCCGGGCTCTCCGTGCGCAGGCCGAGGTCCCGGTCTGCATGCAGCGCCATCGCGTGGGCCGCGTCGCGCACGTTCCGTTCTTCGATCGCGCGCAGCAGGGCGCCGTGATCGAGCAGCATCGTCTCCCGAGTGGTACCCACGAAGACTTGTCCGCGCGCAACCGCCGTGTTGAGCGCTTGCATCACGCCTGTGTACAGATCGAGCAGCAGCCGACTGCCGCTCGCCTCGACGATGAGGCGATGGAACGAATCTTCACGCGTAATGTCGTTGCAGCGCTCGCCACTGGTCGCCTGTTCGCCTTCAGCCTCGTGCAGTGCGATGCTGCGCTCGTGGCTTGCGCGAAGTGCTGCCAGTTGCGCCTCGCTGCGTTTGATCGCTGCCGTCTGAGCAGCCTCGATTTCGAGCGAGCGACGGTAGATGAGCACTTCTTCAAGGTCGTGGTCGGCGAGAAATTCGGTGAGGATCGACCCGACCGGTGTGCGCGCCCGCACGAACGTGCCCACGCCCTGCACGGTCTGCAGCATGCCCAGTGTTGCCAGCGATCGCACTGCCTCGCGTACCGTCGATTTGCCGACGCCGATGAGCTCCATGAGCTCGGGCTCCTTGGGAATCAACTCGCCGAGTGGCCAATCTCCGCTCACGATCTTGGAGCGCAGGTAGGCGAGGGTCTCCTGAGACTTCTGCGATCCTCGTCGCCCCACTGCAGGCATCTGCCCCTCCGTGCTCATCATCTGCGGCTGATCCGGCCGAACTCAGCGTAGCGCGTCAGGCGCATGGCTCGAAGACAGGGGGTCGGGGAGGGGTAGAGCAGATGTCATAGATCAGATGTACAGGTGACCTGGTGGTACGGTGCAAAGCATGGGCTGTGAAGATGTGAAACCGTATGACGCTCTGCTCCTCTGCTCCTTCGGCGGCCCCAATGCTACCGACGATGTCGTGCCGTTTCTGCAGAACGTGACCCGGGGCAAGAACATCCCCGAAGAGCGTCTCCGCGAGGTCGGCGAGCACTACTACGGGTTCGGAGGCAAGAGCCCGATCAATGAGCAGAACCTGGAGCTGCTCGCCGCATTGCGCGCTGAACTCGATCGTCGTGGCATCGATCTGCCCGTGATCTGGGGCAACCGCAATTGGCACCCCTACACCGTCGACACGCTGCGCGACGCGGCCGCGTTCGGCGCGAAGCACGTGCTGACGCTCGTGACGAGCGCCTACGCCTCGTACTCGGGCAGTCGGCAGTACCGCGAGCACCTGGCGTCCGCCCGGGCCGAACTGGGTGATGCGGCTCCCGAGATCGACATCCTGCGACCCTTCTTCAACGATCCGGGCTTCGTGCGGGCGAACGCGGATGCGGTTGCGGAAGCGCTGGAGCAGGTCGAGGGGGGACCGACCGGGGCGCACATCGTCTATGTGACGCACTCGATTCCCGACACGATGCAAGAGGCGTCTGCCGTCACCGGCCCGGGCTACCGCGAACAGCACGAAGACGTGCAGGGTTCCATCGACGCGTCGCTCGCAGAGCGCTTCGGCGAACGCTTCGAGTCGTCCCTGTCGTACTGCTCGCGTTCCGGAGACCCGCGTGTTCCGTGGCTCGAGCCCGACGTGAACGATCACATCGAACAACTCGCCGCGCAGGGCGTGCAGAAGGTCGTCATCGCCCCGATCGGCTTCGTGTCAGACCATATGGAGGTCGCCTTCGACCTCGACGTCGAAGCTATGGAGACCGCGACTGAGCATGGTCTGGCCGCGGTGCGGGCAGCAACGGTGGGCGTACGCGAGATCTTCGTAGCGGGCATCGTCGACCTGGTGCTCGAGCGCGCCGCTCGCGAGCGCGGCGAAGACGTGCCGGCACCGATCGTCGGGGTGCTGGAAGCGTTTCCCGACGTCGCGCCTCCTGGCAGCTGCCGTATGCGGCACGGCGAGGTCACGGGCATTCCCGTGCTCGCCGGCGCAGACGACTGACAGGCCTGTCCGGCACCAACTCAGGCAACGGCAGCGATGACCTCGGAGAGTAGAAACCAGAAGGCGCGGACCAGAGAGCTCCGGTCAGAGAGTGGAGTACGGAGAAGTATGAGCGAGCATCAGGTACCAGAAGTTGATCACTCGGCCGTGGCCGAAGCAATCAACGAATCGGTGAATTACACGATGTACGCGGTGTTTCGCGAGGACCGGTCGCAGGCGGCGCCCGGTGAGGCTGCGGTCGATGAGGTTCTGGATCGCCTGAGCGCCGTCGAGGGTCTGACAGTGCGCGGCTGGTACGACGTCTCGGGATTCCGGGCCGACGCCGACGTGCTGCTGTGGTTGCATGCGCCCGAGGTCGAGGCGCTCCAAGCGGGGTACCGGGCGGTCGTCGAGGAGTCCGACGGACGTCTTGCTCCGGTCTGGTCGAACATCGGCGTGCACCGTGCGGCGGAGTTCAATCGTGGGCACGTACCGGCGTTCCTCGCGGGCGACGATCCACGGGGATACATCTGCGTGTACCCCTTCGTGCGCTCGCACGAGTGGTACCTGCTGCCTGATGACGAGCGTCGCACCATGCTGCGCGAGCACGGCATGGCGGCGCGCGACTACCGCGATGTGCTCGCGAACACGGTCTCGGCGTTCGCGCTCGGCGACTACGAGTGGTTGCTCGCGTTCGAGAGCGACGACCTGATTCGCATCGTCGATCTCATGCGCGAGCTGCGCGCGACCGATGCCCGGCTCCATGTGCGCGAAGAAGTGCCGTTCTTCACGGGCCCCCGCGTGGCGGGGGAGACGCTGCTGCGCCGCGGCCTCGCAGCGTAGGGCATAGCCGCAGCGGAATCAGACACAGACGCGAAGGCCTCAGCCACCGCCGCGACGATACATGTCCCGGCTGCGGCGGTAGATGCTCCAGCCACGTTAGCCCTGCTCCGCAGTCAGTTGGAACTCCACCTGACCGGACGGTTCGACCGTGACGAAGCCCAGGTTCGGTGCTTCGACGCCGTAGTCGGCGAAGGTGATCGGTATCGATCCTGCAATCTCAGCGGTCTCGCCGTCGCTGCGCAGTTCGATGGTCGCCGTGACCTCCTGCGTCTCACCGGCGATCGTGAGGTCACCCGTAGCATCGACTTCGACGACGTCGCCTGAACTCGGTGCCGACTCGAGCGTCACCGGTTCGGTGAGCACGAATGTGGCCTCGGGAAATTCCGAGGTGCGCAGCGCTTGCCCGCGGAAGTACTCGTCTCGATTGCCGCTATCGGTCGTGATCGAGGCGACATCGACCGTCAATTGTGCGGATTCGAGCGTGAGCCCGGTGCTGTCGACGGTAAAGTCGCCGCTGACGTCATCGGTACGACCAGTGACGGTCACGTCGGTTCCGTTGAGTACCTCATCAACCCGGTAGCCGGCCTCGGACCCGGAGGTGATCCTCCAGGTGCCCACGAGCGCCTCGGGGTCGAGCGCTTCGCCAGACGTTGTTACGTCGGATGGTGCCTCGCCGGTGAGCGTCTCATCGCCGGTGAGCGTCGGTTCCTCGGCCGCGGGGGCGGCGATGAGATCCCGGTAGATCATCGGCCCGGCGATGGCGGCTGTGAGCCCGAGAGCGAGCACACCGGCGCCGACCCCGATGATGATCTTGTGGGATTTCTTCACGAATGCTCCTCGTCGTCGCGCGGTTACGCGCCGGGTGCGACGCTACGACCTAGCATGCCCCGCCAACCTATGAGGGGCGCGAAGATCGTCTGAGAAGCAGGTGAGACTGTGCAGTCTTTGAGGGGCGGTCAGCCCTCTTCGTTGGGAATCGGCGTCTTCTCGCCGGTCTCGGGATGCCTGATCAGGCCGGGATCCGACATGCCGCGGCGCTCGTTATCAACCTCGCGCTCACGTTCGTCGCTCATGTCGGCCCCATCAAGCACTGGTGCGTCGAGAGTTTCCTCCGGTTCAGTGCTGGGAGTCTCCGTACCGGAAGCCGAGTTCTTCGCGTCTGACATTGTGTACCTCCTCGGGCTCGTGCTTCGCACTCTATCGCGCAGGCATCTCGGCATTCGAGGGGTGGCGAATCGGTGGAAAGTCCGCTAGTTCACACGCGCAGCTGGTGAGTGGCGATCGGGGATCCGCCTATCTATTCGCGAATGAGCGCGCAAGGGGCCTGACATCGCCTGCAGTATCGGCCAGAGTGGAGTCAACGTTGAAGGGAGATGCGTGCACCATGACGATGAACGAGCCCCAGAACCCCGGAGAGTCTCAGAATTCCGGAGCCCCTCAGAACACTGGCCTGCCGCAGGGTGCAGAGCCGCAGCAGAGCGGCGATGATCGCCCGGACACAGGCCGGGTGCAGAAGAATCGCCCGCTGATCATCGGTGCGGGTATCGCAGCGGCGATCATCCTGCTGGGTGGCGGCGGAGTCGCGCTCGGTGCAGCACTCGGCAACAACGATGGTGACGGTGGTGGTGCGACCGCGAGTTCTGAGCATGGTTCGATGGAGGATCACGACGATGACGTCGCCGTCGGCGGTACGTCACCCGGAACCGACGACAGTGCCGCGAGGGGCGACGAGGATGGCGCCGGGTCCGGAAGCGACGGCGGAGCGACCGTGGGTACACCGCTGGCTCCTGCTGACGCTGATTCGCTCACCGACGCGATCAAGGCGGCGCTTGCCGAGACGTCTGGGAAGGGCGCCACGTCTATCGACGTCGAGCGTGGTGGGTGGGAAGTCGACGTGCGCCTTGCAAACGGCACCCAGGCCGAGGTGTGGGTCGCTGAGGACGGCAGTGCGGCCGTGCGAGACGAGGACAGCGATCCCGACGATGATCCATTGCTTGACGTGTCGAAACTGCAGTCGATCATTGATGCGGCGCTCGACGCGGCGGGCGGGGGCGAGATCGATTCGATCTCGACTGACGACGGTCGCGTGCGCTACGAGGTGGAGGTCAACCCCGGCAACGGCGTGGAAGTCGAGGTCGAACTCGATGAGAGCCTCGGTGTGCTCGGCGTGGACTGAGCGCAAGCCAAGTGCACATTAGACGGTGCCGCTCAATTGCGCTGGATCAATGAGCGGCACCGTCTGAGTTTTTTGGTCCTATTCCAAATCTGCGAGCAGCTGAGACGTGAACTCGTAGCTCTGCCTGAGGACCTCGTCAATTCCCCTCTTATCGCCGAACACATGGGCCTCGTGCTCCACCACGACTGGGCCGGAGAATCCTTGCGAGAGAAGAATCCGTAGCGCACTCGCGAAGTCGATGTCTCCTGTGCCAAGCTTTGGGAAGCTGAAGCTCTCAGAGGTTCCCTGAGCATCCTTGAGCGCGAATAGCAGGGTCTTGCTTCCGAGGCGACGTGCCGCATCATCTACATCATGCGTGGTGACTTCGAGGTGTGATGGATCGAAGCTGATCCCCAGATCTGGTACTTCCTGAAGTACCTCGAGAGCCGCATCGGTCGTAGAGACAAGCTGACGCACAATGGGTTCCAGACCGACGGCAACGCCGAGTGACCTGGTGCCGTCGATGATGCGGCGCAGGGAATCCACGAATGCTGACATTTCACCTCGGGCACCGGCCACTCCAAGCAAAGAGTCGCCGGGCTCATCTCCGGGAATCACATGGATAAGTGGGGCACCGAGGTCGACAGAGATCTTTGCAAGATCGAGCGTCCAAGCTACTGCGTCAACGCGCCTATCTGGGTCAGGGTTCGCAAGACCCTCCCGGTGGGCGACAACGGAGGTAATCGCCTCAGTCGCTGCGAGCTTCTTGACCACCGACCATGGTGTGTCAGGAGTGAGGTGTGGCTCCGCCCAGGGGAGAGTCTCGGCGTTCAGTTCAGCGCCGTCGAACCCCGCGCTACGTATACGTTCAACAGCCTCGAGAACCGGAATACCAGTCAAAAATCCGGTATGAAAACTCGTGCGCATAGTCAGGTCCCTTTCTTCTCCGGTGCGTCGATTTACTCGTATGAAGGAATGGGCTCTTCAGGGTCGGCAAGAGGCAGAGAGACCCAGCCGTGTGTACGTACCGAGCGATAAGCCGCGGTCACGACCTCTTGTGCTTTCACCCCGTCTGCGCCAGTTGGTGCAACTGCGTCGTCGATACCAGTACGCAGCACGCCCTCGAACGCTTGCCATTCGGAGATGTATGGGTTGGTACGTGGTGGGGTGAACTCGAGCCAGCTTCCTGGCTGATAATCGTTCCACCACGCGGTGGGCCAGTAGGCTTCGATCACTTCCTGGGGAAGTTCATCCTTGGCGAGTTTGCTAGAAATTGCGAGGGGAACGCTGGAGAAGGGATTAATCGTTTCTGTGGCGAGATGGATTGTTCCATCGGGGCCATACAAATCAGTCGCACCGGAAACCTGGGGAGAGAAGCGATCCGAATTGATTACGCCTGTGGCGCCGCTTTCGAAGCGTACTAAAAGGAACACATTGTCATCTGCAGGATGCGGAATTACGCGGTGGTCCATGGTCGCACATACCTCGACGATTTCTCCGAGGAAATATCGGGCCAGATCGATGCGGTGTACGCCAAGGTCAAGGATTGCCGCGCCACCGGACTGCTGCAGGTTATAGCGATAACCGGTGGCGGCCGGATACACGTCCCACCCCTCCGAATACACTGAACGGAAACCTTGAACTTGGCCAATCACTCCGCTGTCGATTGCCCGTTTTGTGATCTGAGTAGGTTCCCAGAATCGTTGGTTAAATCCGATTTGTAAGCGAACCCCGGCCTTTTCACAGGCTTCCTGGATCGCAATAGCGTCAACTAAGTTGTGTGCGACTGGCTTCTCGCAGAACACATTGATTCTCGCGGCCGCGGCGTCCTCGATTACCTGACGGTGCAGGTGGTTAGGAATCGCCACAAGCACGATGTCGAGGCTAGCGTCTGCGAACATCTCGCGATAGTCGCTGTATGCCGTCGCACCATATTGATCCGCGAGCTCCTGAGCTCGCTCGATGCTGGGGTCTGCGATGCCGACGATCTCAAGACCTTCGATCGCTGCGATCGAGGGCAGATGAGACAGGCGCGCAATGGCCCCGGCCCCTACAGCGCCGACACGAAATGGACGTGAAGTATTGGTGGATTCAGTCATGAATCGAGTTTCCTTCCCGGAATGACGGTGTAGCCCGTGAAGCTACTTGATGATGCCGATCTTCGAGCGGTCGAGAGAAATGAAGACTGCTACAGCAAGTACGACACCCTTGACGATGGTCTGCTCCGCATCTCCAACACCGATAAGGACCAGGCCGTTCGAGAGCATGGAAATGATCAGTGCACCGACGACGGTCCCGCTGATCCGCCCAAGACCTCCGGTAAGCGGAGTCCCGCCTATAACGACGGCTGCGATGACGTCGAGCTCGAATGTCGTACCCGCGATCGGGGAGCCAGTGCCGAGTCGAGCAGCGAGAATTGCACCCCCGATACCAGCTAGGAGACCGGAGAGAACAAAGATCCAGACCTTGGTCTGACGCGAGGGGACCCCTGCGAGGGTGGCGACGCGCTCATTGCCGCCGATTGCCCGAACGCGACGCCCGAAGACCGTGAATTGAAACAGAAAGCCGGCGAGAAGCGTCACTACGATGCCGACAATGATGATGCCAGGCATGACGCCGAGCCACGGCAGGAATCCTTCGGTAGGCATGGGTTTGGAGGAGCCTCCGCTGATCAGGATGGTAAGTCCGCGGGCGGCTTGCAGCATGCCTAGAGTCACGATGAATGATGGAACTCTCGCGAAAGCGAACACCACACCATTGATTAGGCCGGCCAGGGCGCCGACGGCCGCTCCAACGACGAGACCGAGAGCGCCATGTTCTAATCCGACTAATGCGGTGACAACACCGGAAAGACCGACGACTGAGCCAACCGACAGGTCGATGGATCCGGAAGTGATCACGAAGGTCATGCCGTAGGCCACTATGGCCAGGACGACGGACTGCTGCAGGATCACCAATAGATTCGATGGAGCAATGAACGTCTGCCCTTTGAGTACGGTGAAGAGGAGAAACAGTACGATCAGTGCTGCATAAGGTACGAGCATTTGAACTGTGGTGCGTAGTGAGCGCTGCCGTCTTGCCTCAGGTGAGGTGACCACTGGGGCAGTTTGAGGGTTTGGAGAAGTCATATCATTGCCCTAATCAAATCGTGCTCCTCGGGAACAGGAGCGTTGTAGTCTGCGGTGACATTGCCTGTTTTCATGATCAGAACGCGGTCAGCGAGGCGACGAAGTTCAGGAAGCTCATCTGAAACAACCACCACGGCCTTACCGTCCGAGCGGGCCCGATCCAAGAGTTCATAGATCTCGCCCTTAGCGCCGACATCCACGCCGCGCGTGGGGTTGTTCAGAAGGAGCACCGGCACATCGCGATGCAACCAGCGTGCTAGCAGGACTTTCTGTCTATTGCCACCCGAAAGGTTTCTGACCTGTGTGCCTGCCGAAGGTGTCTTGATGTTGAGCCGGTCTATCAGGCTCTTTACCGATTTCAAGCCTGCCTGCGGGGAGATCATTCCCAACTTGCTAAACCTGTCGAGGCTGCCGAGTACCAGGTTCTCCTGTACCGAGGAGAACAATAGGAGACCTTCCTCATCGCGGTCCTTGGGAACGTAGGCCAGACCCGAGGCGATGCGGGCTCGAACACCATCGCCTCGCACTGCCATGCCAGAGACCGTGATGCTGTCATAGTTGGCCTTGTCCGCACCTGCGAGCGCGCGAATGACTTTGTCGGCGCCACAGCCCACTAGGCCGCCAATACCCAGCACTTCTCCGGCTCTCACTGAGAAGCTAATGGAAGAGCACCCATCCGCCTGCAGATTCACTACGCTAAGCGCAGCAGCAGCTTCCTCAGCGTTATCTGCACGTGCCTCTCGGACAGCGAGAACCTCAAGGTCTCGGCCCACCATGGAGCGCGAGATCGCCGCTTCGTCAGTTTCGGTGACGAGAGCTTCTCTTACGAATGCACCGTCCTTAAGGATTGCGACCCTATTGCAATGCTCGACAATCTCGTCTAATCGATGCGTAACGAAGATCACAGCACCGCCGTTGGCGGCGAACCGCCGAATCTCATCGAAAAGAACGACAGCGCCGTCCCGCGAAAGCACATTCGATGTCTCATCGACCAAGAGCACCTTTGGATTTGCCGCCAGCGCGCGAGCGAGCTCGATCATCTTTCGATGCTCGATCGGGAGACCAGACACCACACTATGCAAGGGGTAGTCGGCGCCGATCGCATTGAGTGCCTCTCGCGCGAGTCGATCCCTCCGAGACGGTATGATCGTGCCGCCGACGGTGTATTCCTTTTCGCGGCCGAGGAGAACATTCTCCGCAATTGTGAGTGTGGGTGACAGCAATGTCTCTTGGGGAATCAGCGCGACTCCCTTGTCTAGAGCATCGAATGGGCCGGTAGGGGCGAAATCGGTGCCGTCGAATCGCATCTCTCCACTGTCAAGCCTGAGCGAACCGCTGATCGCACCAAGCAATGTGGATTTGCCCGCACCGTTCTCTCCGGCGAGGCCAAGGACGTCCCCTGCTTGGAGTCGGATTGCAGATTCCTTGTCCCAGCGCAGGGCTCTCACGCTGCCGTAAGACTTGCGGAGTCCTTGGAGTTCAAAGAGCTTCGACGACACCGTTCAGCCCTCCTTTCTTCTCTTCGGTGAGCTGCTACTGCAGAGTGATTTCGAATGAACCTTCGGCGTCAGGGTTGGTCACCTGGCTGAGCTCCGTAAAGTCGTACTCCGGAGGGTTCTCGATGTACTGATCCTTGAAGTCCGCAACATTGTCTTGATTTACTTCGAGGAGATCGAGCTTGACAATCGGAGTCTTGGGGTCGATGCCCTCGAGCTTGTCGTAGAGCATGACGAGTCCGAAGCCCCCCTGCAGCCAGTGGCCGCCAAAGCTTACGAAGTAGTCCCCATTCTCAATTGATGTAATCGCCTCAGGGGTGAGGTCCATGCCGCCGAACTTATACTCATCGGCACGCCCGGCGTTCTGTGCCGCCTTGATGGCGCCGAGGCAGAGGTTGTCGTTGTAGCACCAGACTCCGTTGGCTGATCCGCTTGGATTTGCTTGGAGCAGATTCTCAAAGGCCGAAAGCCCGTTCTCTTGTGCCTCTCCGTCACCGGCTTGATACTGGACGAGGTTGCCGCCGGCTGCGATAGCGGTTTCGAGGCCAGCTTTTCTGCCCTCTGTTACTGAGGAGCCAGGAACGCCGCCGAGCGCAAGGAGGTCTGATGACCCCGCGTCGATGAGTGTCTTCGCGATGTTCTCGCCCGCCAGTTCGTCATTTGGTCCAATAAATGCGGTGTAGTCAGGCTGTCCGTCTTCGCCGGGTTCGAAGCCGGGGTAACGATCAGTTACCACGACCTCAACGTCAGCGTCCTCGGCGGTCTTGAGTAGCTGTGACGCCACCGAAGTGGAGGTCGGGGTAATGACGAGCCCATCGACACCTTGGCTGATGAGGTTTTGGACGTCGGCAAGCTGCTTCTGTTCATCGCCGTTTGCGGCGACGGCATTGATTTCGAGTCCGAGCTGCTCGGCCCCGTCCTCAACGAAGTCCATGTAGGCGGTCCAGAACGGGCTGTTTGACGTCGGGTACGAGACTCCTATGGTGTAGTTACCGCCCTCGGCTTCGGATTCGGATCCCGAAGAATTTCCATTGTCGAGCAACCCACCTCCGCTGCAGCCGGTGAGCGCGACACTGATACCTAGAGCACCTGCCGCGAGGATGCTGAATTTGCGAGTGCGATTCATGATGAGCGATCTCCTTTGATTGCAGGCAGGTCTGAGCCTCGCCCGGGTGGGCGATGCTTCCCCTGCCGGGGTGGGTATGTGCCTTTTGGGGGGTTCCTAGGGATTACTGATCCGCGGAGCGCCTTCCGGGATGGCTTGAGTGAGTTCATGGCGCTCGAGCGGCCCGCCGAGCCGCTCGGTCACTTTGCGGGCTGCGGTGAGAAGCTGTTCAGCGGCAAGGGGCACCCGGTCGAGCCCCATTCGATGGATGGGACTCGAGACACCGATGCATCCCGTGACGGTACCGTCGATACCGAAGACGGGGGCGGCCAGGCAGCGCACGCCGGGATTGTATTCCTCGTCATCGATGGCGTATCCGCGTTCTGCGATGGCGTCGAGGTCGCGGGCGAGTTCGTCGAGCGAAGTGAGGGTGCGTATGGTGAAGCGGTCGAGAGGGAGTGTGAGCCAGGTTTCGCGTTCGGCTGCAGGGACATGTGCAAGAACCGCCTTGCCTGTCGCGGTTGCATGCATCGGCGGGCGTGCGCCGACCTCTGTGTCGACAGAGACGCGGAACGGTGCCTTGCGCTGCAGCACGTAGACAGGGCCGCCCGACGTCATCTGTGAAACATGCACGGACTCACCAGTTAACTCGAGCAGTTCATCGCAGGCGTCTTCCGCTGCGGCCCGAACGTCGAGTCGGCGTAGCACGGACCCGGCGACCGAAAGGAGCTTCGCGGAGGAGCGGTAGCGCTTCGTCATTTCGTCTTGCTGCACGTATCCACGGTGCATCAGCGTGCGAAGGAGGCGGTGCGCATTCCCCTTATCCATCGACAGCTCTGCGGCAAGGTCGCTGACTCCGAGGCCGGTATTGCTCTGTGCGAGGGCCTCGATCACATCGAGGCCCGACTCCAGGGCGCCACTGCGGGTACGTGACTCATTCATGAGTAACAAGCTAAACCCAGGTTGTTCATTTGTCAAAGAAATTGTTTTAAGGGGGCACAGGGAGGGTGTCTGCGCTTGAATCTTGAGGACTACGTGCCTCTTTCGTGGACAAGAGGTGCAATCTGGTCAAAGTTGTTGCGAATAAGTCAACAGCGTTGTAATCTCATGCTCATGACAGAACAGGATCGTATGGCGCGCGCAAGCGCAATAGTCGAGGCCGGATCAGTTGAGCAAGCGCTCACAGACGGCTCCCTTTCAAGACAGCAGAGGATCACTCTCGCCGAGGCTACGATCATTGGACTCCTGAAGCAGGAAGTCCGCACCTTCGTCGGCATCTTCGGCCACGGAAGTACTGACCTCGGTGAAGTAATGCGTGTCTACGAAGCAGCCGGGGCGCTCAAGACTCATGCGGTCCGCAACGAGGTCGAGGCAGCTCATATTGCAACGGCATTGCGTTGGGTAACCGGTGAAAAGGCGGCTGTGTTCACTTCGATCGGGCCTGGTGCACTTCAGGCGCTCGCAGGCAGCCTTGCCGCAAGCAGCGACGGCATTGGCGTCTGGCATATCTATGCGGATGAAACGACCGAAGCTGAGGGCCCGAACATGCAGCAGATCCCGGACGGTGGACAAGAGTCCTTCCTGAAACTGGTCTCGACCATGGGCCCCGCCTACACGCTGCATACTGCCTGGGCGCTGCCGGAAGCCTTGCGTCGAGGTAGGAACTCAGTTGAGAATCCGTATAGAGCCCGGCCGTTCTACCTCCTACTCCCGATCAATACGCAACCGCAGATCGCGGATTTCAACCTCGGTGCTTTGCCCGTCGCTGAGCCTCTGGCCCTCGGGGCTGCGGCCGATGACGGTTCCTACGAAGAAGCGGCGCGCGCGCTGCTCGATGGTGAGCGGGTGGTCGTTCGGGTAGGCGGCGGCGCGCGAGCAGCCGGCGCGGAGATCGAAGAGATTCTTGAGCTCGTCGATGGTTTTGCAGTTACTTCGCCTTTGGCCTCAGGCACACTTGCCTATGATCACCCGCGCAATCTTACTGTCGGGGGCTCGAAGGGTTCGATCAGTGGCAACTATGCAATGGAGAACGGTGATGTTCTCCTTGCAGTAGGGACTCGCGGCGTCTGTCAGTCGGATATGTCTCGCACGGGCTATCCCAAGGTCGGGAAAGTCGTGAACATCAACGCTGATCCAGCTGATGCCGTGCATTACAACCATGCGATCCCCTTGCTGGGTGATGCGAAGTCTACCTTGAAGGGTCTCATCACTGCGTTGAGAAAGCTTGGTGCGGTCCCTGCCGGACTCTCGAGCCAGTGGGCGAAGGATTGTCTGCAAACCTGGGACGAGTGGGTCGCCTTCAAAGAAGAGAGATTTTCTGTGTCTGCTTTGGAGGATGCAGTTTGGAAGCGTAAGGTCCTGACGCAGCCAGTAGCTCTCAAAGCGGTGAACGACTGGGCCCGTAGCCATGACGACGCGGTTCTCTTCTATGACGCGGGTGATGTCCAGGCGAATGGATTTCAAGTTGCTGAGGATGACCGGGTTGGTCGCACGATCACGGAAACTGGTGCCAGCTATATGGGCTTCTCTACGAGCGCAGTTGTTGCGACTGGAATCGCGAGGGAGCCATTCTTCGGGATCTCGCTGACAGGCGACGGCAGTTTCACGATGAATCCCCAGGCGCTTATTGACGGAGTGCAGCACAATGCCCGTGGCGTCATCGTCGTGTTTGATAATCGCCGACAGGGTGCGATTTCGTCGTTGCAGCTCGATCAGTACGGAATTGACTATGCGACCAGTGACCAGGTTGAGGTTGACTACCAAGCCTGGGCAGCATCCATTGGTGGCATTCAAGCGCTACACGGCGGATACAGTACTCGGGAGCTGGTAGAGGCGCTCGATCGGGCGTACGCCTATGAGGGACTCTCACTCATTCATCTTCCTGTCTACTTCGGTACTGAAGCTCTCGGTGGTTTCGGTTCCTTCGGGCGATGGAACGTCGGCCCATGGGTCGCTGAAACCGAATCCCTCCGTCACGAACTGGAGATCTGAATCATGACTGTATTCCCTGAGGTAATTCCCGGCAGGCTCTTCATCGACGGTAAGTGGGTGAGCGCTTCGGGCGGGTCGACTCGCGATGTGCTTGATCCGGCGACGGAGGAGTCAATCGGCACGATCGAACAAGCCTCCGTCAACGATGTCGAAGCAGCACTCGCCTCGGCCGCAGCTGGTCTGGGTACTTGGCGTAACACGGATGCTTGGACTCGTTCTGCGAAGATTCGTCGAGTGGCAGAGATCCTGCGCGGGTGGATTCCGCAGGCTGCTCAGTTGATGACACGTGAGCAGGGCAAACCGCTTCGCGAATCGGAGGCCGAGTGGAATGCGGCCGTCGACCAGTTCGACTGGTACGCGGACGAGGCGCGCCGTATCTATGGACGCACTGTCGATGGGCATTCGACGGCCAATCGCATTCTCGTGCGTCGTGAGCCCATTGGTGTCGTAGCAGCGTTTGCCGCGTGGAACTTCCCGGCTTTGCTGCCCGCTCGCAAGATTGCCCCGGCGCTTGCGGCGGGCTGTTCGGTAATCGTGCGGCCCACGGAGGAGGCACCGTTTTCCACGTTGCTTATCGCTAAAGCTTGTGAGCTGGCGGGGATCCCGGCCGGTGTTATTACTATCCTCACTGGTCGCGCCTCACAGATCAGCGAGCAACTCATCAACTCGGGCGTAGTACGTAAACTCTCTCTCACTGGATCGGGGACGGTAGGGCGGACATTGTTGCACCTCGCGGCCGACAACATGGTCGCGGTTTCGATGGAGCTGGGCGGTCATGCACCTGTGCTCATATTTGAAGATGCCGATATTGAGACAGCGGCGCGGGCGTGCGTTGCCTCGAAATTCCGGAACACAGGCCAGGTATGCGCTTCTCCGTCGCGTTTTATCGTGCAGGAGTCTGTCGCAGAGCGATTCTCTGCTGCATTCATCGCGGCGACCCATGAATTGAAAGTAGGGGATGGACGCGACCCGGCTACTGTCGTTGGCCCTCTCAGCAACTTGAAACGCGTGTCTGAGGCGGAAGAGCTCATTGAAGATGCGGTGGCAGGCGGCGCAAGAATCGCTGCTGGTGGGAAGCGTGACACACGCTTCGAAAAGGGATATTTCTTTGAGCCAACAGTTCTAGTCGATGTACCCGCGACTAGCCGCATCTTGCGCGACGAACCTTTCGCGCCCGTCGCGCCGATTGTGACTTTTGACACGTTTGAGGAGGCGATCGCGATCGCCAATTCCACGGTATTTGGGCTCGCGAGTTACGTCTGGACACAGGATCTGCGTACGGCCTTCCAAGCTTCTGAACGGATCGAGGCTGGAATGGTGGGAGTGAACAATATGGCAGTTGCTACGGCCGAGTCGCCCTTCGGCGGTGTTAAGGAGTCCGGCTTCGGTCGCGAAGGCGGCAGCGAAGGAATTCTGGATTACACGGTCGCGAAGGCCACCATCATCACACTGTGAGGAAATATTCATGAGCACGGACACTCCAGAGCATCCAAGTGCCGATGATTCCCATATTCGTGGCGTCGATGGCAACTTGACCAACTACGGGGACCTTGGATTCAGCAAGTTCATCCGCCGGGCATTCTTGAACTCCGCAGGGCTTGACCCTGAGGATATCACCCGCCCGGTGATCGGCATCGTGAATACGACCTCGGATTACACGACTTGCCACCGTGAGATGCCGCAGATGATTGAGTCAGTGAAGCGAGGCGTACTGGAGGCAGGGGGAATTCCGTTTGTCTTCCCGGTGATGTCGCTCGGTGAGATTCTCACTAATCCAACCACGATGCTGTTTCGCAACCTCATGGCAATGGAGGTTGAGGAGCAGATCACTTCTCAGCCCATGGACGCTGTAGTGCTACTCGGTGGTTGCGATAAGACCGTGCCAGCAGAGCTAATGGCTGCAGCATCAGCAAACATCCCAGCAATTCAATTGGTGGTCGGACCGATGTCCGTCGGTAATTACAAGGGGGAGCGCCTTGGCGCTTGCACCGATTGCCGCCGCATGTGGGCTGAATTCCGAAGCGGCAACGTGGATGAGGGAGAGATCAGCGAGATCAACGCTCAGCTTGCGCCATCTGCTGGCACCTGCATGGTGATGGGTACAGCCTCAACGATGGCGTGTCTCGTTGAAGCTCTCGGTATGTCGTTGCCATTTTCAGGCACTGCACCATCGGTGTCATCTGAGCGATTGAGGATCTCGGTGAAAACGGGCCGACAAGCGGTCGAACTCGCACGGTCGGGTCGGAAGCCGTCAGAGATCATGACCGAGGCAGCTTTCAAGAATGCAATCATGGTGCTTGCAGCGATCGCTGGGTCCACCAATGCGATCATCCATCTCACTGCAATCGCGCGACGGCTTCGACTCGATATTGATCTTGACGACTTCCACGAGATCGCGCAGAGGATTCCCGTGCTTGTGAATTGCAAGCCGGCAGGCTCGAATTACCTTCCCGATATGCATCGAGACGGAGGAGTACCGGCTTTGCTCAAGGAGCTTGAGAGTGTGCTCCATCTCGACGCACTCACTGTGACAGGGAAGACCCTTGGTGATCAGTTGCTTGAAGCTGAAGCGCCACAAGATTGGCAGGACACGATCCGCCGTACAGGCAAGCCACTTAAAGCTCCTGGGGCACTGGTGACCTTGCGAGGCTCGCTCGCCCCCGATGGAGCCGTTATCAAGGCCGCGGCCGCGTCACCGCATCTCATGCAGCACGAGGGTATCGCACATGTTTTTGACTCACTCGAAGAGGTTGAGGAGAAACTGGACGATGAAAGCCTGGGTCTGACTCCGGAACACATTCTCATCATGCGGAACATTGGTCCAGTCGGTGCAGGTATGCCCGAGGCAGGTTCAATCCCGATTCCGAAGTACCTCGCACGCCAGGGCGTTAGAGACATGGTCCGCATCTCCGACGGGCGTATGTCAGGAACCGCCTATGGGACGATTGTGCTGCACGTAAGCCCTGAAGCAGCGCTCGGGGGACCGCTTGCACTGGTGCGAAGCGGTGACCGGATCAAGCTCGACGTCCCAGATCGGACTGTGGATCTTCTGGTCGATGAAGGGGAGCTTGAGCGGCGCCGTGCCGAACTGGTGTTGCCTGAGCCCCCGAGGCGTGGTTGGCGCCGACTGTACGCCACCAGCGTTGTACAGGCGTCCGAAGGCGCAGATCTTGACTTCTTGCGGGGAGTGGACTGACGGCTGGCGACTACTGCTCTGCTGCTCAGTGCGCGTCGGCCTCGAACTGGGCGCGATAGCGCTCGATCTTGGCGCGATCCGGGCCTGCTTGCGAGACTGGCGTGTCACCCTCTAGGAGCGCGGAGAGCGTCTCGAGGCAGGTCTCCCAGCCGGCTGCGGTGCGCGGCATCCAGTCGGGGTCGAGGATGGAATTGTTCAGCTGCAGCACGCTGCCGGCGCCATCAGCGTCGATGGTCCACCGCAGGCGTTCACCGGCCCAGTCGTAAGCGAGTACCTGCGGCTCGGCGAACTCCGTCACTGTCGATTCATCGGGTGCCTCGTCGTCCATGAGGAATGCGATGCGTCCTCCGACGCGTGGTTCCAACTCCACTCGGCAGGGATACCAACGGCTGAGCTCGTCGGGGTCGGTGAGCATGTGCCAGACGCGTGCGGGGGAGTGGGCCAAGCGGAGGGAGAACTGCAGCACCGGTTCGTCAGTGCTTCGGTCGACGTTGACGTGGATAGTCATGTTGACTCCTTTGTCGGGTGCAGGTTGAAACTTGTCGGTGTTCGTTGTCACCGGCCTGGCCCTCTCAATACCGGGGAGAGTTACGAGAGCGGATCAATGCCGTTGAACTCGGCGAAGGGTGCGGCGCCCGTGATCGCGTACTCGAGGATGACTAGGCCAGTCGGCATGGTGCGCTGGCTGCGCAGTTCAAGGCCGACGTCTGCGTGGCCGGTGAGCAGTCGGCGGCCTTGGCCGAGTACGACAGGAGCGACTACGAGGCGGAGCGTATCGACGAGCCCGGCATCGAGCAGAGAAGCGGCGAGACGGGAGCTGCCGTGTACTTGCAGTTCCCGCCCAGGGCTCGCCTTCAGCTCGCCGATCGATTCGGCGAGGTCGCCGCGCAGAATCGTCGTCGGATCCCAACTCCCCTCGGTGAGGGTGCTGCTGACGACGTACTTCGGCAGAGTGTTCATGCGTTCGGTGAAGGGATCGGGCTCGGGAATCTGAGGCCAGTCGCGAGCGAACGCTTCGTACGTGTGGCGGCCGAACAGGAGTCCGTCTGCGAGATCCAGCCAGTCGGACGCCTGCCTGACGAAGTTCTCATCGAGGTAGGGAACGAACCAGCCACCGCGGGTGAACCCGTCACTCGGGTCTTCGTCTGCGGATCCTGGCCCCTGAGACACCCCGTCGAGGGTGACGAACTGGGTGATTGCGATCTTCAAGCTCGTACCCCGGTCTCATTCCGTGTCTTGCTCGGTTGGTGCGTTCAGCATCGCAGGGTCTGTTCCCTGGGGCAAGGAGTATCTGAGACTGGGCCGGGCCGCACAGGCCGGGGTGATCAGACAGTGTTTTCGATGCACCACGCGATTCTGCGGGTTGATCGCGCGTGTCTCAGAGACATCATCCATGGTCTGGTGATCAGTCGATCCAGATTTGAAACACGGTGAGGACTTGGGCTGCCCGCACATCGGAGCCGTCCGCAGCAAAGCGCTTGCGATCAGCGAACCGATCCCGGCGGCCCACATCTTGAGATGCTGTCGATCACAATTCTCCAGAATGCGACAGCCGGGTAGATTGTGTTCGAACCCTGGCCTATCGGCTGCCAAACCAGGGAATCGCTACCTCTGCAGAGAGCGAGCGCGTCAGTGGCACACGGCCAGCATGCTGCACCGTGTGATTCGTAGCGCTCGAGTAACTGGCGCGGCGAAATACTTGCTCATCTTCCACGAAGCTCCTCGAGGAGATCGCCCGTCGTTGACGGCCGACAGAGAAGCGAGGCGGTCGACAGATGAATTCTTGGTGAAGCGAGTGAGTGCATGTCGCCATGTATCTCGATATTCATCAATATAGAGGCATGTCGGCTCAAGGCGCCCGCTCCGCGGGCTCGGCGCCAGGACCGGACGTGCACCTGCACGTCCGGTCACTGGTCACCGACGACGCTGTGCGCGCCGCCGACGTTGTCGTGACGATAGGCTGCGGCGACGCTTGCCCGTTCTTCCCCGGCAAACGCTGCGAGGACTGGAAACTCGACGACCCCGCCGGCCGGGGCATGGAAGCGGACGGGCAGATCCGCGACGAAATCAAGACCCGGGTCGAGGCACTGATCTCAGAACTCCTCGAATCGTGACCTACGACGCTCCTAAGTCACCCGTGACGCCGTCAAGGAGCGCCGCGGAGGTGTTCTGCGCATTCTTGAAGCTTGGAGTCACCTCGTTCGGTGGCCCGGTCGCGCACCTCGGCTACTTCCGTGAAGAACTCGTCGTTCGCGGCAAATGGGTGAGCGAGGCGCAGTACGCCGAACTGGTCGCACTGTGCCAGTTCTTGCCGGGTCCGGCGTCGAGCCAGGTCGGGTTCGCGCTCGGCCTGATCCGTGCCGGCTTCCGAGGCGCAGTGGCGGCATGGGCAGCGTTCACCCTGCCCTCGGCGCTGCTGCTCGTGCTCTTCGCCCTCGGCGCCGTCAGACTCGAGGGCATTATCGGGCAGGGCCTGATCATGGGGCTGCAGGCGGTCGCGGTCGCGGTCGTCGCGCACGCGGTGATCGGGATGGCGCGTACATTGACACCGGATCTGCGGCGCATCTTGATCGGCATCGCCGCCGCAGGCCTGGCACTCCTGCTCCCTGGTAGTTTCGGGCAGGTCGCCGCGATCCTCGCAGGCCTCGCTGGCGGTGTGCTGTGGTGCCGCGGCGCGGCCGTGTCTCGGGCTGATCCTCTGGCGGTGCGGGTCTCCCGCAAGACCGGGGTCATGTCGCTGGCCGCCTTCGGCTGCATGCTGGCCGGTCTGCCGGTACTCGCCGTATTCACCCAGAACGCCTGGGTCGGGATCGCGGACGCCTTCACCCGAGCCGGGGCGGTCGTGTTCGGCGGCGGACACGTCGTGCTGCCCTTGCTGCAAGCGGAGCCCGCCATCGCCGATTCGATTCCTACCGAACAGTTCCTCGCCGGGTACGGGGCCGCCCAAGCCGTGCCAGGTCCGCTGTTCACCTTCGCGGCCTACCTCGGCTTCGACATGGTGCCCGGCCCCCTCGCTCCTATTGCAGCGCTCCTCGCGCTGGTCGCCGTCTTCGCGCCCGGACTGCTTCTTCTCGTCGCGGCCCTGCCGTTCTGGGACCGGCTGCGCCAGACCCCGAACATCCGGGCCGCGCTCACAGGCGCGAACGCGGCCGTCGTCGGTCTTCTGGCCGCGGCGCTCTGGACCCCGGTGATCACTTCCGGAATCACCGGGGTAGCGCCCTTCGTCATCGCCGCAGCATGCTTCCTGATGCTCACCGTGTGGAAGCTCCCCGCGTGGGTCGCAGTCCTCGCGGGCGCAGCAGCGGGGGTGACTGTGGCGGCTACCGGTGCGGGCCTGGGTTGGGTGTGACCCGATCAGGTTCTTGCCCCTGTTGGTAGACGTCGGGGATGCCGTCGGCGTTCGCATCGACCGCATCTCGCAACGCGATGCGTCGGTACCCGCGGTTGCGGGTGCCGAGCAGGATCGCCGCAAGCGTTGCGGCGATCACGGATGCGGTGAGGATCGCGACTTTCGCGTAGTCGTGCTCGACGGCGCCGGCGGAGAAGCTGAGCTCGGCGATGAGCAGCGACACGGTGAACCCGATACCGGCAAGGAGCCCGACTCCGGTCATGTCGATCCAGCGTAGATCGGGGTCGAGTTTTGTACGCAGTGCCTTCGTAGTGAGCCAGGTCGTGGCCACGATGCCGAGCGGCTTGCCCAGGACGAGAGCGGCTGTGATCGCGAAGGTGATGGGGTTCATCATCGCGTCACGGATCCCCTCAGAGCCTCCGACGGAAACGCCTGCGGCGAAGAACGCGAAGACGGGCACGGCGATTCCGGCTGAAAGCGGGCGGAAGCGGTGCTCGAACTCTTCCGCGAGCCCCGGACGCTCCGAGCTCGCCTTGCGATCCACGCGGCGGTGGAGCACCGGAATGGTAAATCCGAGCAGCACGCCCGCGATGGTGGCGTGCACTCCTGAGGCGTGCATCAGAGCCCATGCGACGATTCCGATGGGAAGCAGGATCAGCCAGGCCGCGAACGGGTGCAGCCCGAAGAAGGCCCGGTAGCGTTGCGCGATGAACCCGTAGATCGCGATGACTGCGAACGCGAGCAGCAGGGGCATGATCTCGATGCGGTCGGTGTAGAACACGGCGATGATGCTGATCGCGAGCAGATCGTCGACGACGGCGAGGGTGAGGAGGAAGATCCGCAATGCTGAGGGGAGATGGGAGCCGATGATCGCGAGCACCGCGACGGCGAACGCGATATCGGTAGCGGTCGGGATCGCCCACCCTGCACGGAGCCCGGGCTGTTGCCAGACGATCACCGCGTAGATGAGCGCAGGCACGGCAACGCCGCCCGCGGCGGCGGCGATCGGGATGATCGCGGTGCGGAACTTCCTGAGGTCCCCAGCGACGAACTCACGTTTCAACTCGAGGCCGACGAGGAAGAAGAAGATGGCGAGCAGCCCGTCGGCGGCCCACGCCCCGAGGCTGAGGTTCAGGTGCCAGGGCTCGTAGCCGATCCTGAAATTCCGCAGAGCGAAGTACGCGTCTGCGGCGGGCGTGTTGGCCCAGACGATCGCGACGAGGGCGGCGCCGACGAGCAGTATGCCGCCGACGGCCTCTTTGCGCAGCAGAGCGCCGATGCGCTTCGCCTCGGCGAATGTCCCATAGCGAGGGAAGGTGCGATCGGAGTGGGTAGGGGCAGCGTTCAAGGCATCTCCTGAGGTGTGCATGCAGGCTGGAAGAATCGGCTCGAATCGGGCCCTTGCCCCGCTTGGGGCCAAGGGATCGATCCTGGATCAGACTGCAGGAGACGTGGGAGTGGTGCCGGAGAGCATCGCACCCCAGGAGGAGATGTACCCGTTCGTGCCGGGGTGCGGCAGCACCCAGCTCATCGGCATGAAAGCCGCATGAATCCGGTGATGCATCATTGCCTTCGAGGATAGCAGCGTCTCATGACGAGTCACCGTGCGTCCCGTACCCGCGCTTCCGCGAGCACTTGCAGGTATCGGACTCGCCGGCCTGCCGTATCGGACAGCCCCGGAGATCTACTCCCCAGAGCATTCCGCGCGACGGGGTGGGCTCCAGATCCTCATCGGTGTGCGGCGCCTGCGGCAACGGGTCGCCGAGGAGTAGAGTCGAGTGCGGTGCGCCGGGAAGTCTGGTCGGCACACCGCCTATTCGGGTGGTGTTCATCAACGCAGAGGACAGCCCTATGAACTCGCGCACCGGGAGTTTCGCGCAAGCTCACATGCGCGATCTTGCTCACCGCGCTACTGCCCGCACCCGCTATCTCGCCGGGCATGCACCAGCGCGCATGGCGATCCTCGTGTTCGCCGCCGCGGTGCTACTGTTCACGGCCCTGCTCATGCTGCCGATCGCATCCCGCACCGGCACGATCGCCGCGCTGCCCGACGCCGTGTTCACGGCGGTGTCGGCGGTGACCGTCACGGGGTTGACGACCGTGGATACGGGCGAGCACTGGTCGATGTTCGGGCAAGTCGTGATCTTGGCCGCGATCCAGGCCGGTGCGCTCGGGGTCGTCACGATCGCGCTACTCCTCGCGCGGATGGTGACCCGCAGGCTCGGGGTCAGCGGACGGGTGTTCGCGCAGTCGAGCATCGGCACCACCGGGCTCGGAGACGTGAAGCGCCTTCTCCGGGTCGTGGTCATCACCACATTCACAGTCGAATTCGTCCTGATGCTGATGATCGTCCCAGCATTCATCGTCGCCGAAGAGTCGTTCGGGTGGGGGCTCTGGTACGGAGTGTTCTACGCAATATCGGCGTTCGCGAACGCAGGTTTCACCCCGCACGCCGGCGGCATCGGCCAGTTCGCCGACAACCCGTGGGTACTATCCCCGCTCGCGATCGGCGTGTTCGTCGGGAGCTTCGGGTTCCCGGTGTTTCTGAATCTCATCCGCGCGAAGTGGACGCGGAGGCAATGGACACTCCACACGAAACTCACGATCACCACCACCATCGTGCTCTTCGTGCTCGGCACGGTCGCCTGGGCTGGATTCGAGTGGACGAACTCGGCCACAATTGGCGGCGAGAACTCGTGGGCGAAGATCGGACATGCGTCATTTGCGTCGGCGATGCTGCGCTCAGGTGGTTTCGCCGTCGTCGACACGGAATCGATGACGGCGACCACCATGCTGCTTAGCGACGCGCTCATGTTCGTGGGTGGCGGATCCGGCTCTACCGCCGGCGGCATCAAAGTCACTACCCTCTCGGTCCTGTTCCTCGCGATCTGGGCTGAAGCGAAAGGCACACAGCATACCAACGTCGCAGGTCGTAGAATCCCGAACAGCACGTTGCGTCTCGCGATCAGCGTTGTGTTCCTCGGCGCCACGCTCGTGCTCACCGCCACCGCCCTGCTCACCACCGTGAGTGATGCCACGCTCGATCGTCTCCTGTTCGAGACAATCTCCGCTTTCGCGACATGCGGCCTGTCCGTCGGAGTCTCAGCTGAAGTCGGTCCGTTCGGGAAATATGTCCTTTCCGCACTCATGCTCGTCGGACGCGTGGGCCCGATCGTGCTCGCGACCGCCCTCGCCGTGCGACAGAGGAAAGAGCTCTTCCGGCTCCCTGACGAGCGGCCTATTATCGGGTAACTCGGCATACGTCAGCGCATGGCGCCGCGCCTACCCAAATGCCTCGTGTGGGATGCCGCCGTGTACTCATGCATCCCGATCAGCTCGACAGTCTTCGGCATCGCACCAGGGGCGCAGCGTCGGCAGCCACCCCGCTTGCGCTTACAACTCCGGAGAATGCATGCTCTCGACGATCTAATACTTCGCACCGCTCCCAGGTCGGGCCGATCGCGGCAAGGTGCCCGCTCGTACTCGTGATGGAGGTCGTGGATAATGCAGGCGAGTCGCTCCGGGAGGCGACTGGGATCTTGAGCCCTCGAGGCTAGAGCATATGCCGCCCCGAGGTAGCCGCCATCGAGCAGCCCATCGTGCAGGGCAAGAATCCATGACCCGCCCATGTCAAGGATGACGCGACGCACCGAACTCGGTCGGGTGTCAACACGATGAACCCACGAAAAAGTCCTGAGCGCGACACCGCTTGTCAACGATGTCGCGACTCAGGACACTGGTCGGGCTGACAGGATTTGAACCTGCGACCCCTTGACCCCCAGGTAGACGGTTCAGCCCAGATCCTTGATTTTCCGGGCATCTCTGCCCCTCAAACGGCCCTATTTCACGTTGTGGATTGCATGGTTTGCATGCGTCAGGTCCCGGCCGGGTCCCGGCTCTTAGTAGGTCTCCGCGCCTTTACGTGCGGTTTACGGAGACACCGCCGAAGGTCTCCGCCTGAGATGGCGTGCTCCGCGATCGCGGGTCGTGACAGTCGGGACTGCGAACCCTGGATGCTAGCGATCGTCTGTCCCGAATCTCACACTAATCATGCGGCAAGATGAGAGACCTCTTCGCTTCCGACCCGCCGCCGGTAGCCGTCTCTTCTTTGCACCCCTCATCAACGTTCGACACATTCTCTTTTACGATTGCGCCAGCTACCTGCATGAAAATCCTCACTACGGCCGATAGCTCGAACAATGCATACCACCAAAACCAAAACGCGAGATAAACCGCGAAGTAGTGCAACCAGGCGTCAGAAAACGCAACTCCGAGTGGGATTACTGTAAATCCCGTCCCGAACGCGATCGCCAGAAAAGAAGCTAAGACCAGACCGATCTGGATCATTGCCGACCAGGCGAAGGTGAAGAGCAAATTCTGAAAAGAGGAGTACCTGGAGCCTTGAGGTATCAGATTTGACCATCTGCGAACACGCTTATCACCAGGAACACCCAACGCGATACCCGCCCCGGCGATCGCAGCCCCAAAACTCAGCGCAGCATAGAGGAGTGCGTAATTCGCTAAGTCCTGAACATACAGCGCACCGAGCGGAACAGATGGCGCTATAAGGCCTGTAACGCATGCGAGAACCAAAGAGACCCAGAGCGCGGGATCCTTCAGGAGCTGTTTACGCCTTCCCCAAACTTCTCCACTCCAGAAACCTAGCGTCCGCTTTTTTCCCATGCCCCACCTCCTTGGTTGCGCGATGAGCAACGGAATTGTCTACGCAGTTGCGCCTTCGTCCTCTGCGATCATTTCCAAAGAGGACTCCCTGATCGCATCGAGCTCCTCGAACGCGGTAGCTCCTCGCTCAACCTCAACCTGGGTCTTCCTTGCATACCTCTCAAGGTTGATCGTCTTGTTCCCGGCTTCGCCGGGAGCTTGGCCGACAACGATGACGTTCTTCAGCGAGGAAATCTTCTTGCGAGCAAGACCTAAAATATCCTGCACAATACCTTTCTTCTTTGAAAGGCCCTCGCCCCGAGGTGCGACAAGTTCAACGCGAGCACTTGCTGCACTGGATTCTTCAGCATATTTATGAATTTCGTTGCTGTCGTCTGACCAGTCCAAGTTGGGCTGATTAACGGCAACGGTTACCTTCTTGACAGTCTCGAGTTCTTGAACCGCCCTATCAAACTCCTCGGAGGTGACTTGATTGAGATCGATCGTCAGCCTGTCATAACCGGCATCTCGCCCAAGAGCCTGCAGGTATCGTTCGATGATTGCGGTGGAGACGCCTGGCCGTTTACGTTCAATTGCGACGAGGCGCGAGGTCGTATTAAAAATCGCCCAGACCGCGACCGCAAAAACGCCTTCATCTCGTTCGACCGACTCTTCGGAGCCAGTCCGTTCGTTATAGAAGACCGGCACCTGATCTTCACTGCCAGAGATGAACCTCAGCGCCGTGACGTCCTCGCTGATGCGGCTGGTCTGCGTCACTGCTACAACCTGTCCGAGCACGACCTTGCGGCTCTCGCGCGCGGAAGCGAGGTCTGCGACCAAATTCACGAACTCTTGGTAATCAATTACTCCAGACGCGTCTCGACCGTGAATCGAGTAAGCCGCGATGCTTCTCATCTGGGTACGTTTTCTAGCCAATTCACTTCCAATCGGTTTGTCCCACGGCGGGGACATACATCAACAGCGACGTAAAAGGCACTGCTCGGGCACAAAAGCACCCGGTACGGCTCATAGTAGCTTTCAGCACTGCCGTGTAATCCTCACAACACTCGTGACTACTACCGGAGCGAAGCTCGAGCACGCCGGGAACGTGCCTCTGTGTGCATGTTCACTGGAGTTGCGTCGATTACTCGGCGGACCATTTCAGCGATGAATCGGTCGGGCCGTAGATCAACCGGCACCTTGTCCCAAGGAAGGTGCACCGGAGGAAGGCTTGATAGTGCCACCTCGACAGCCGACTGCTCGACATGCTCTTCGATGTCGTCGTCTGAGTCTTCGCTGCCGTCGACACCTGCCTCGGCGAGTGGATCTTCGCCATCACCCTGATCATCATCCGAGTCTTCAACGGAGAGGTGACTGCCGTACTCAATGACAATGAGGGAGACTGCGTGGTAGGCGTCGTCTTCTCGTCCGAGCTTCTGGAGCAGATCGATGAGCCATTCCGCCTTGTCGGGCGACTCGTCGAAGATGGTGGATCGGAGCCCGTAGACGAAGCCGAGTGCGGCTAGTGGGTGGCGGAGACGGAGATTCTTCGCATCTCCGTAAGACTCCTCGACCCGATTGGCCGCGTTCTTCCCAAAGCTAGAGTCCATCCGCTTTGTGCTGATAAGGAGCTCCGGTCCCGCTGCCCAGTTCGACATGACCACATCAACCTGTTTGAGGTAGTTCTTGCCAAGAATGTTCGCCGACGAAGCGGCAGCTCCGGTGGGTGGTGTCTTTGCCCGAAGTCGCTTCCAGAGTGCATCACGTTCTTTGGCCGTGACCCTGTTAAGCAGGCTCACGATGGGGCCAGGCAAGATTCTCGGTGCCGAAGGACGCGGCCAAGCTGCATCAGCATCGAACCCAGAACGACGGAGCTCATACGAAAGCCAGACGTCCAGCGCGAGAGCGGGTACACCCGTTGTCGTGGGCGCTTTCAGGTAAAGCGGCACTCCAAGAAGCTTGATGAGGGTGTCGTAGTCAGGGTCATAAAAGAGAGCTCCGCTCTCGTCTCTTACCCAGGGGTTGCTGTGTTCCCCGCCGGGGGCGGCATCAGCGACGATGCGATCAAAGATCGCCCACGCTTTCGCCTTTGTCGATGGTTCAGCGGCCACTTCGTCCCCTTGCTTGGCGTCGGCCAGCCAGGGTGGCGTGGGCGTCTCGCACATGGTCGAGTTCTGATTCTGTAATGACGCCGGAGCCCACGAGCACGACGCTGTCGACGAGCTTGACTGCGGCGATGAGGTCACCTTGTTGGAGGAGCTTCGCAACGTCTGGCTTGATAAAGCGCAGCTGCTCTGCGCACGCCTGGACGTGTGCGGGTGAGGGCATAGCCCAAACGTCAGCCTCGCGTGGCTCAAGTTTGAGAATCCCTCCCCCATACGAGCGCCCCACCATCTCGGCGTTGAGAAGAGTCACCGAGTTAAGGCTCGCGATCGGTAGAAGCTCGCGCCCCAATTTCCGGTGTTGATCGTCGAGGTAGACGCCGTGGACCGAGTTAAGGTGGTGCGCGCCCGCCGTGTTCGTCGTCAGCCGAGGCGTGTCCGCGTTCATGCACGTCAGCAGCAAGTCGGCAGGTTTCAGAAGCGGCACTCGGTACCACGGTTTCCGCACTCTGCACTTGTACGCTTCGTCGACGCCTGCGAGGTGTCCGGCGTCGATATATGCCTGGGAAGCAGAAGACGGTTTGTCTGCCGGGCGGAACAGCCACGTCGACTTGCCTTGTTGCCCCAACTTGGTCATCGCGCCAGTGGAGAGCTCAAGGCCTCTGAGATGGGAGCTCCCGGGCGGCGAAAGCCTCACAAGATCTTTGCGGGGCAGACCGAGCTCTTTAACTCGTGCCGGAGAGAGGGCGAAATAACGATTGTTACCCGTGACCATCCCGAGAGTGGTGTCACCCCATGTATCGAGGCTTGTGAAGTGACCATCCTCCCGGAGCGTGCGAAGAGGTTCCACCGCGTCCGGGTCTACCAGCAACCCTGTCCATTTCGCTGATGGGTCGGAGGGCTTCCAAGTGAGCGAACCGCTAAGCGATGCAAGCGCCTCAGCGTCTTGTGCTTGATAGACCGTTGCGTAATCGGCTGGCCCCTCGTTGAAGCCGTCAGCGAGAAGCAACACGACCTCGGCTTCCGCTTCAGGGAAAACTTGCTCAGTGAAAAGAACAAGTTCAACGCTGCGGAATCGGTCAAAGAGGAACTGCCGAACCGCCGCGGCGTAGTTCACGCTGAGAAGCTCTGCGGGGAGCACGAGACCCATCCGTCCGCCGTCTTTCAAGAAGAGGGCGGAGTGGACCGTGAACGCGGCCCAGCTTGATGCCAGCGCAGTCAGAGAGACACCGGCTTTTAGAGCCGCTGCGCGCGACCTAGTTCGGGAGTCGCCACTGAAGTCCTGGTAGCGAATGTAAGGCGGGTTTCCAACCACGACTGAGTAACGGGGCTGTGGCTCAACGAGAAAGAAATCGCTGACCGTGATGCTCGGGTTTCCACCGGCTTCCTCAACTCGACGGCGCGCGACTACAGCGCTGTGCTCGTGTATCTCGACACCGTCGACAGTGGGAGCTCCGGATCCGTGTTCCTGGAGCCGACGGACTGCTTGGACGAGGAACGCTGCATCACCCGCGGAGGGTTCAAGGACCGTGTCGGTTGAGCTCCGGATCGCCCAGTCCGTGACGTAGCGCGTTATCGCATCGGGTGTGAAGAACGCGCCACGAGCTTTACGCAGTTCTGCCGTATCGGCAGAAGTGGCAGCGGTTTCAAGCATGTCTCCATTCTGCCGCACACCTCCGACAGACACGGGGATTCTGCTCAGCATGGCGAGCCCTCCCCGACGTAGAACCACCAGTTGACGATGCGAAAAGCGTCTGCGTGTGCCCTGGCCGCGGCCCACCGTGTCATCACGCTGGTCTTCCGAACGCTTGCTCCAGGAAGTCTGCCGTGACCGGGTTCACCGTCTCGTTCCGACGGACGTAGTACTGTCTCGTGATCGAAGGATCGCTGTGCCCGAGCAGCTCGGAGGCGAGCTGGAGTCCCCCGCTCTCGTTGATCGCGGTGGCGGCGGTGCGACGGAACCGATGCGGGGTGACGTCCGCAACACCCGCCTTCTCCATCACATCGCGGAGCTGTCTGCGGATGTTGTTGGTTGTGTGCGGTGTTCCTAGACGGGTGGCGAACAGCAGTGCATCCGGATGCGTGAAGAGGATCTTCTTAAGACGCGCCTGGACCGCTTGGAGCGCGAAGCCCGGCAGGGCGACTCGGCGGACGGAGCGGGCGGTCTTGGGATGATCCTGGCGGCGCGTGGGTTCACCTTTTCGACTGACGATCGTTCCAGAGATGCGCACAGAGGGGATCGGGACCTCAAAGTCGAGGTCTCCGAGGCGGATCGCGAGGACCTCGCCGATGCGTGCTGAGGTTCCGAGCATGACCTCCACGATCTGCCCGAGTTGCCCGTCCGGTTTCGGCCCTGCCTTGATCGGTCGCTGTTCCCAGGTGCTGATGCCAGTGCGTATTGCTTTGAGCTCGTCCCAGGTGAACACGTCCGGGGTACGGGTGGGGCGTCGGAGCCGGGAGACATGATCCATCGGGTTACGAGGAATGATCTCATGGCGCACGGCGAGTCCGAGTGCGAGCCGGAGGACGACTCGGGCTTGGCGTGCTCGGTTGTAGCTTTTCTTCGCAAGTTGCTTGAGGAAGTAGTCGCAGCGGGCCACCCCTATCTCCCTCAGTGTGACTTCCTTGAAAAAGGGCAGGACGAGGGTGCGCATGTTGCGCTCGTAGAGCAGCCTTGTCGTTGGCGAGAGACGGTCTTCAAGGTCCATGTCTTCGAGCCAGTACGACACCAATGCTGGGAACGAGCTGTCGGCGCTCATCCCGGAGAAACCTGGGTGGAACAGATCCCGTTCGGAGAGCTTCTTCTTCAACTCGCGCTCTGCGGTGGGCCTGGTCGCGCCGGTGGCCTGGACGTGTCTGCTCTTACCGTCCCAGTCCCGGTACCGGGTCCGAGCGCTGTACCGTCCGCTGTCGATGCGTCGGGTGCTGATGACGCGGGTCTGATGTAGGAACAGGTGACATCAAACATGGCTAGCCGAGAGGGCTGGCCTGGAAGGATGTCATCATGCCCAAGCCGTTCCCCAAGGAGTTCAGAGATGACGTGATCCGCGTCGCCCAGA
>NZ_JBSGPD010000013.1:0-17223 GCF_053567335.1 Leucobacter sp. GX24907
CCCCCCCCCCCCCCCCCCCCCCCCCCCCCCCCCCCCCCCCCCCCCCCCCCCCCCCCCCCCCCCCCCCCCCCCCCCCCCCCCCCCCCCCCCCCCCCCCCCCCCCCCCCCCCCCCCCCCCCCCCCCCGCCCCTGTGGCACGAAGGTTGCGGCAGGATGGTTAAGGTGGTCACGAGTCCAGAGGAGGTCGCTATGCTCGATCGAACTGCCGATACGGATGATTCCGATGCGGAGCGCACTTCCGCAGAGCACACCTCGGCGAACCACTCCCCCACCGACCAGACCCCAGGCGCACCCCGTTCCACTGAAGACAACGGAACGGCGCATCCGGCCGAGGGCCCCAACCGTTCTGTGGCTCGGGCCGTTGCACTGCTGCGCGAACTCGGCAATCACCGAGGCGGCGCGACTGCGGCGGTGCTCGCCGCAAGCACCGGGCTCAATCGGGCGACGGCATTTCGGTTGCTGCTGAGCCTCACCCAGTCGGGCATCATCACTCGATCAGGCAGCACCTTCGCGTTGGGCTGGGAAATCACCCGGCTGGGTCGGCTCGCAGACCCGTACCGCAGTGTGCTCCCCTTGATCCAGGCGGTCCTCGAGCGGCTCTCAGCACAGGTCAACGAGCACGTCGCGTTCTCCGCGGCGCTTGACGCTCTGACGCTCGAGGTCATTGCAGAAGCCGACAGCCCCAATGATTACGCCTTCCGCCGGAGTTTCATGGGCATGAAGTTCCCCCTGCACGCGGGCGGGAACGGGAAGGTGCTGCTCGCAGAGATGTCCGATGATCAAGTCGTGAAACTGGTCCCGGAAACACTCGAGAAACTCGCCCCGAAGACGATCACGAGCCGAGCGGTGCTGCTCGCCGAGCTCGCGCAGGTACGCGCGCGCGGGTACGCAACGATCGACAACGAAAGCGAGGAGGGTCTCTTCGCGGTCTCGGTTCCGGTTCGCGATGTCGGCGGTGAACTGATCGGGGTGCTCACGGCCGACGGACTCGACCGCAGAATGAAACGAGCAGGCGAAAAGCAGTTCGTCGATACGCTGCAGGCCGCCGCCCCCGAGATCTCACAAGCATTCGCCGAGAACTCGGACTTGTCAGACACTCGCCCGTAGTACGCGCAGAGGCGATTCGGTCGCATGACGCATGGATCCCTCCAAGGCCCCACTACACTGGCCCTCATGCAAGAGAAGCATGGAGCGCAGGAGCCGGTGCAGGCTGTGGATCGTGCGCTGCAGATTCTCGAGGCCATCGCAGACCGTGGACCACTGACGGCAAGCGAGATCGCACGCGACCTCGATGTGCACCGCTCGACAGCGTTTCGCCTGCTCGGCACGCTCGAGGGCCGCCGCTTCGTGGTGCGCGAAGTTGGTAGCGGACCCTATGCGCTCGGTTCAGGCGCGCTGCGCATCGCTGGCGCAGTGACCTCTCGCATCGACTTCGCGCACGAGGCGCAGGCCATCTGCGACGAAGTGACCGCACACCTCGGTGAGACGTCGAACGTGGCCATCCTGGTTGATGGTGATGCCGTGAACATCGCGCAGACCACGGGTTCGAGCAGCGTCGCCGTACGCGATCAGTTCGTCGGCCAGCGCACCCCGGCGCACGCCACGTCATCGGGAAAGGCGTTGCTGGCATACGCGGGGAATACCGCCGTCGAGCGGGCCGCCGGGTCGCTGCAACGATTCTCAGACACCACGATCACCGATCCTGACCAATTGATTTCGGAGATGCGCAAGGTGCGTGAGCGTGGCTGGGGTAGTGCGCTGGCCGAATGGCAGGATCACACGAACGCCGTCGCCGTCCCCGTGTTCGCGAGCGACGGCTCGGTCATCGCGGCGCTCAGCACCACCGCGCCGGCCTTCCGCATGCCCGAAGAGCTGCTCCCTCGCCTTGCCACCGAGCTTCGGAAGTTCGCCGACGAACTCGCACGTCGCCTCGGACACCGCGCGCCTCGGCTGCGAGACCGCTACGCGCGCAGCTCGTAGTAGCCCCACGCTTGAGCGTGGCGGCCTTGCTCGCGGGTGAGTCAGAGTCAAGAACCGACGAACGAACAGTTAGGTGCAGAGGATGCCGAGCCGACCGATGCCGAGCCAACTGCCCCTGAGCAACGCGGAGATCGCAGAGCAGATCTGGCAACTTCTCGAAGATGCGACGAGCGCGCGTACACCGTTCACCGCAATGCAGCTCGCAACTGTTGCCGCTGACCTCACACCACGAACTCGAACCATCCTGCTGCGGAAGGCCTTCGCAACGACTGGCACCCTCGAGTTCATCACTGACCGCAGATCCGAAAAAGTCCCGGAGATTCGCAGGAACCCCGGTGTCGCGTTGAGCGGATACGATGCCGAGGGTCTCCAACAGCTCCGAATTGAGGGCCGCGCCGCTGAAGTCCAGGATGCTGCGCGCCGACGTGAGTTCTGGGACGCTCTCAAGCCGCACACCCATATTCTGTTCCGCTCCGAGTTGCACCCTGGCACTCCGATTCCAGTGCCTGAGGCCGCTGGTCCAGGAGAGCCACCCGGACCCGAGGATCCTTGTGCCATCGATGAGAACTTCGCCCTCATCGAGATTCGCGTGTCGCGAATGGACTGGCTCTGTCTCGCCTCCTCTCCTCATCAGCGCTACCGCACATCGCGCGTGAACAATGCCTGGGAGGGATCCTGGCTGGTCCCGTGAGTCCACGCGGCTGAGGGCGGGGATCCATATGGATCCCCGCCCTCAGTTGCAACTCTCAGGTCGACCAGGACCCCCGCGAGAATCGCGGTATACGGACGGACGATTCCGTTTAGCGCAGTACGACGGTGCGGTTGGCTCCGTTCAGGAACACGCGGCCCTCGCAGTGCCACTTCACGGCCTCAGCGAGTGCTTTGCTCTCCGTGTCTCGGCCCGCTGCAACCAGGTCTTCGGGTGCGAACTCATGATCGACCGGCTGCACCTGCTGCGAGATGATCGGCCCTTCGTCGAGCTCGTGGTTCACGTAGTGCGCAGTCGCCCCGACCGTCTTCACACCACGCTCCCAAGCCTGGTGATACGGCTTGGCCCCCTTGAACGACGGGAGGAACGAGTGGTGGATGTTGATCGCTCGACCGCTGAGCTCGCGCGACAGATTGTCCGAGAGGATCTGCATGTAGCGGGCGAGGACGACGAGGTCCACCTCGAACCGGTCCACGATCTCCAGCAGCTTCTGCTCGGACTCGGGCTTCGTGTCGGGAGTGACGGGCACGTGGAAGAAGGGGATCCCGTGCCACTCGACGAGTTGCCGGTGATCGGGGTGGTTCGAGACGACTGCCACGATCTCGGCCGGGATCTCGCCGATGCGCGTGCGGTAGAGCAGGTCGTTCAGGCAATGGCTGAACTTCGACACCATGACGAGCAGCTTCTGCTTGGTGTCTTCCGCGCGCAGCGTCCACTCTGCGTCTTGTTGCTCAGCGAGGTCGGTGAACTCGGCCCGCATCTGCTCGATCTCGGTCGCGTCGTCGACGGGTTCTTCAGTGCCGTTGCTGTCGAGCACGAAGCGGGCGCGGAAGAAGAAGCGCCCGGTGACGAGGTCGTCGTACTGTTTGAGGTCGATGATGTCGCCGCGGTGCGCGACGAGCACACCGGTGATCGCGTGTACCAGGCCGCGCCCCTGTGGGCAGGTGTAGGTAAGGATGTACTCGCGGGAGGAAATGGACGTCATCGTGCCGCCTAACGCTTGGTGACCAATTGATATATCAATAACTTCGATCGATCGTACTCAGTCACGAACTCCTTCGCAAGGCTTGCGAAGGACCAGTTCACCCGCGATACTAGTCGCGCTACTCGCACGGCGTGCGTATCACGCAACACCTGAACAAGGGAGTTCCCAGCAGTGTCCACACCATCCCCTCGCATCGTCATCATCGGAGCGGGCATCGTCGGCGCCAACCTCGCCGATGAACTCGCGCTCCTCGGTGAGAAGAACATCCTCGTACTCGAACAGGGGCCGCTGCACCTGCCCGGCGGTTCGACCTCTCACGCTCCCGGTCTCGTGTTCTCGTCGAACCCATCGAAGTCGATGACCGAGTTCGCGCAGTACACGATCGAGAAGCTCAGCTCGATCACCGATACAGACGGACGCAGCTGCTACGAGCGCGTCGGCGGCCTCGAAATTGCCACCACGCCCGAGCGCATGCACGAACTGCATCGCCGTGCCGGATGGAACCGCTCATGGGGCGTCGAGGCGCACGTTCTCGATGCCGACGAAACGCTGAAGCAGTTCCCGATGCTCAACCCGGAACTCGTGCTGGGCGGTCTGTTCACGCCGAACGACGGGCGCGGACTCGCGGCCCTCGGCACACGGCTCGTCATCGAACGCGCTCAGGCCGCGGGCGTGGAGTTCCGCGGAGGCGTCACTGTCACCGACATCGAGACGAAGAACGGCAAGGTCGCCGCGGTCATCGCGGGTGAGGATCGGTACCCGGCCGACATCGTCGTATCGTGCGCAGGCTTCTGGGGCCCGAACATCGGCAAGATGGTCGGCACCTCGATTCCGCTCCTGCCGCTCGGGCACCAGTTCGCCTGGACCAAGCCCGTCGAGAGTCTCATCGGCGCGAATCGCTACGATGACGCGACGAGCCGCCCGATCCTGCGCTATCAAGATCGCGACCTCTACTTCCGCGAGTGGGGCGACCGCATCGGCATCGGCTCCTATGCGCACCGCCCGATGCCCATCGACCTCGATACGTTGCAGAGCTACGACCCCGACGAGATCACCGCCGACCGTATGCCGTCGAGCTTGGCGTTCACGCCCGAAGACTTCGCCCCGGAGTGGGAGGCGACCCAGGAGTTGCTCCCCGAGCTGCGGAGCAACGAGGTCGAGAAGGGCTTCAACGGCATCTTCTCCTTCACACCAGACGGCGGTTCACTGGTCGGAGAGTCACGCGAGGTCGACGGATTCTTCGTCGCAGAGGCGGTCTGGGTCACGCACGCGGCCGGCATCGCGAAGGCCGTTGCCGAGCTCATCTCGCAGGGCCACTCGAACACCGATCTCAGCGGCCTCGACCTCAACCGCTTCGAGGACGCTCTGACCACTCCCGAGTACGTCAGCGTGACGTCGCAGCAGAACTTCGTCGAGATCTACGACATCCTGCACCCGCTGGAGCCGCGCGTCGCACCGCGAGACGTACGCCTCAGCCCCTTCAACGAACAGCAGAAGGCGCTCGGCGGGTTCTTCCTCGAGACCAATGGGTGGGAGCGCCCGCACTGGTACGAGTCGAATGCCGCTCTGCTGTCAGATCTTCCTGAGGAGTGGAAGGATGCCGAGCGAGACGAGTGGTCTGCGAAGTTCCACTCCCCCATCGCTGCCGTCGAGGCATGGAAGACACGCACTTCCGTTGCGATGTACGACATGACTCAGCTGAAGCGCTTCAATGTCATCGGCCCAGGTGCCGGCCCCATGCTTGACAAGCTGACGACCTCGAACATGCTGCGCAAGCCCGGCGCCGTGAGCTACACACTGCTGCTCGACGAGGCCGGCGGCATCACGAGCGACATCACCGTGGCGATCCTCGACGAACAGACTTACCAGGTCGGAGCGAACAGCAACATCGACTTCTCATACATCTCTCGCAAGGCTCGGGAGCACACCGCCGAGAATCCGGGCGAGTGGGTGACCGTTATCGAGACGACCGCTGGCACTTGCTGCATCGGCCTGTGGGGTCCCCTTGCCCGCGAGGTGCTCTCGAAGGTGACCGATGACGACATCAGCAACGAGGGTCTCAAGTACTTCCAGAACAAGCAGATCACTATTGGGGGGCTTCCCGTCACGGCGCTGCGCCTGTCGTACGTGGGCGAGCTCGGCTGGGAGCTCTACACTTCGGCCGATCTCGGCCACCGTCTCTGGGATGTACTGTTCGAAGCTGGGCAGGAGTTCGGGATCATTCCCGCAGGCCGTGCCGCGTTCAACTCACTGCGGCTCGAGAAGGGCTTCCGCTCGTTCGGTACCGACATGACGAGTGAGCACGAGCCCGAGCAAGCTGGTCTGGGCTTCGCGGTGAAGGCGACGAAGACTGCCGACTTCGTCGGCAAGAGCGCGCTTGCGGCGCGCGCGGCTGCGGCTACGACTCGCCTGCGCTGCCTCACGATCGAAGACGGCTCCGTCGTACTCGGGAAGGAACCCGTTTCCGTCGACGGTTCGGTCGCCGGCTACGTCACGAGTGCAGCCTACGGCTACAGCATCGGCAAGCCGATCGCATACGCCTGGCTGCCGAACACGGTTCAGACCGGCGACACGGTCGAGATCGCGTACTTCGACCAGGTGGTTCCGGCGACCGTGGTCGACGATCCGCTGTACGACCCCGAGATGACCCGACTGCGCGGCTGATCTTGAGGTGGAGCGGCGAGGGCCGGTGCCCCAGTCCGCTTCCCTCGGGCCCGAAGTGTTCTTATCTCACCGGGATAGGAACACTTCGGGCCCTCTTGCGTACTCGGCGTCTTCGGCACGAACTCGGGTGACGGCACACGCTCACCACCGCACCGGCCCCCGAGTGATTGAATGAGCGCATGAGAAGCATCGGCGAAGGCCCGTTCTCCCACGGTCTCGGGGGAATGCTGTCGGGCGACGCCGCGGGGCTCGCCGACAGTGTGGTCAGGCAGCTCGAACTCGCACTGACCGTCGGACTGCTCCACGACGGAGAGAAGCTGCCCCCGGAGCCCCGGCTCGCGGACCAACTCGGCATCTCGACGATCACCCTGCGTCAGGCGCTCGCCACATTGCGGGAGCGCGGGATCATCGAAACCCGCCGCGGACGCAGCGGGGGAAGCTACATCCGCGACAGTCAGACCGTCAACGCGGCTCGCGCCGAGCAAACGCTGCGCAAACTGAGCTCTGAGGAGTTCCGAGACATCGGAGACGTGTTCTCCGCAGTGGTGAGCAGGTCAGCGGGACTCGCAGCGCTCCGGGCCGTGGACGCGGATACCGAGCGGCTCCATCGCATGCTCGGGGTATTCGAGGCGGCGGAAGCATCGAACGCCCGGCGCCGTGCGTACTGCCGACTCCACATCGAGATCGCCGTTGCAGCGCAGTCTCCCCGTCTCGCTCAGGCGACGATGCAGTTGCTCGGCGAGCTCGCCGCACCCCTATGGAACTCGGGAGCCACGACAGCGGAGACTCTGCCTGCACACTACCGAGCGCTCATCGAAGCGATCGTCGCGCGGGACGCCGTGCTCGCCCGTGAGACTGCGCACCGGCTCGTCGAGACCGAGAACCGCTCGCTCATCGACCACCATCTCAAGCTCGCGGTCGGCTAGCCGAGAGGAAATCGCCATGTACTCACCGTCTCGCGAATTGCGCACCATCGCCGATGCGCTGCAGGAACACATCCGGATGATGACTGACGAACTGGTCCTGCTCACCGAGCGGGTCACTGCGCTCATCAAAGACGTACATCATCGCAGTGACGGAGTTACACGCGCGGATCTCGCCCGTCTGAGCAGCCACCTGCAGGGCGTGCTGCGCGACTCGGAATCCACCATGGACGGGATCGGGATCGCAACGGCCGCGGGATACCTCGAGGATTGCGAGTACTGGCTCGAGTGGTGGCGAAAGGGTTCCCGGGGTGAGGTGGAGTTCGTCGTGCACAGTCTGAACCCCGAACAGGACGTGTTCTACGATTACGCCTCACGGATCTGGTTCGCGAAGCCCATGGCCGAAGGTCGGGCGATCGTCACGGGGCCGTACGTGGACATGGGCGGAACGAACTCCTACACGGTGACGGTGGCGATCCCCATCGAGATCATGGGACGGGCGATCGGCGTTGCCGGCGCCGATGTCGTCGCGTCGAGATTCGAACGCTACCTTCTGGCCCCGGCGCAGGAGTCAGGGTCGCGCGCGCTGTTCCTGCTCGCAAACTCCGACGGCCGGGTCATCGCATCAGGAAGCTCCGAACATCCACCCGGCACTCTGCTCGCGCCGAGCGTCGAAGAAGGGTGGTCGTCTCTCCCGGTCGACCACGGCGCTCCCCCGCAGGATCATTGGCGTCTGTTCGAGCTCCCATAAAAGATTTAAAAACACTTTATTGATCTTTTGCTTCTCCGTTGCTTAGGTGGGGGCAGACCGTCGAAGAGGACGGTCCGCCCGCATGTCGGGCGCACCCGTACAGGAGGAGCATCATGTCCAACGGCACCCCCGACGTCCGCCGCCCCGACTCCCGGCTTCCGGCACCCGAGCTTCCGCCCCACGGTCACTTCATCGACGGAGCATTCACCGCAGGATCAGGCGGCGACGCGATCGAGATCGAGGACCCCGCCACCGCGACCCGCATCGCCGAGGTCGTCGACGGCACCGCCGATGACGTCGACGCTGCAGTGGCCGCAGCGCGGCGTGCGCTTGCCGGGTGGGCCGCTACCACGCCGAAGCATCGCTCAGACCTGCTGCTTCGCATCGCCGACATCCTCGAAGAGCAGCACGAGACCTTCGAGCGCATCGAGGCCGCCAACACCGGCAAGCCCGACGCGGTCGCCGCCGACGATATCGCGAGCGCCGTCGACACCTTCCGCTTCACCGCAGGAGCCGGTCGCACCCTGACGTCGCTGGCCGCAGGCGACTACGCCGAGGGCCACACATCGATGATTCTGCGCGAACCCGTCGGCGTCGTCGGAGTGATCACTCCCTGGAACTACCCGCTACTGATGGCTGCGTGGAAGATCGCCCCCGTGCTCGCCGCGGGCAATACGCTGGTGCTGAAGCCGTCGGAACAGACTCCGCTCAGCACGTTGAAGTTCGCGGAGCTCGTCTCTTCGATCCTGCCCGCGGGCGTCTTCAACGTCGTCACCGGCAGCGGGCCGGTCGTGGGCCAGCGCATCGCCGAGCATCCCGGAATCGACCTCGTCGCCCTCACCGGCAGCGTTGCGAGCGGCCACAAGGTCGCCGCGGCGGCCGCGACGACTTTGAAGCGCGTCCACCTCGAGCTCGGCGGTAAGGCTCCCGTAATCGTCTTCGACGACGCCGATCTCGCCGCCGTCGCGAGTGGCGTGCGCAATGCCGGGTTCTGGAACGCCGGCCAGGAGTGCGGTGCCGCCTGCCGCCTGCTGGTGCATGAGTCCGTCGCCGAGAAATTGACCGAGCTGCTTGTGCGCGAGGTCGAGGCCATGCCCATCGGCGGCCCGGGAACCGGCGACGACACCGAGATCGGCCCGATGATCTCCCGCGCTCATTTCGAACGTGTGCAGGAGGCGCTCGCCCGAGTACAGGACGACGGCCTCCAGTTCGCGACCGGAGGCTCGGCAATCGAAGGCGAGGGCTACTTCATCCGGCCGACCGTCGTCGCGAACGCACCGGCCGGCTCGTGGATCACCCAGCACGAAGTGTTCGGCCCCGTCATCTCGGTTGAGACGTTCTCGACTGAGGAAGAAGCGATCGAGCGCGCCAACGAGACTCCCTACGGTCTCGCGGCCTCGGTATGGACGAACGATTCGAGCCGCTCACTCGTCGTGCCCAAGCGACTCGACTTCGGCACCGTCTGGGTGAACTCGCATCTCGCACTCGCCTGCGAAGTACCTTGGGGCGGCTTCAAAGGCTCCGGCTACGGCCGCGACCTCTCGCTCTACTCGCTCGATGACTTCTCACGCACGAAGCACGTGATGATGCACCACGGATCCTGACCCACATACGACACGAAGGAAGAATCATGAGCAGCAATGATGCAGTTCGCCCCGGAACACCCTCGATCCCGTTCGACACTCACAAGCCCTGGACGAATTGGGGCGGCAACCAGACGGCAACTCCTGCTTACACGGTGAAGCCGCGCACTGACGACGAAGTTGTGGACACGGTCCGCTTCGCTATTCGTGAGGGTCTGCAGATCAGGGTCGTCGGCGCTGGCCACTCGTTCACGCCCATCGTGCAGACTGGCGGCATCCTGATGGACCTCTCCGAACTCTCCGGCATCACCGGGGTCGATACGAAGCGCAAGCGCGTCCGCCTCCGCGGTGGCACCGCGATCCACCAGATCGGCGAACCGCTGTGGGAGCAGGGCCTCTCCCTCGCCAACCAGGGCGACATCGACAAGCAGTCGATCTCGGGCGCCATCTCGACTGCCACGCACGGCTCGGGCAAGGATCTCGGCAGCTTCTCATCGGCACTGCGTTGGGTGCGGCTCGTCAACGGTCACGGCGAGATCGTTGAGATCGGCGAGGATCGCATGGACCAGCTGCTCGCGGCGCAGGTCGCCATCGGCACACTCGGCGTCTTCCTCGAAGTCGAACTGCAGGTCGTCGACCGCTACTACTTGCAGGAGGAGATCACGTACCCGACCTGGGCCGAGAGCGTATCCACCTGGGATGACGACATCGCGAACAACCGGCACTACTCATTCCTGTGGTGCCAGGCCGAGGAATCGGCCGCGCTCTACGAACTGCCGACCCCGCCCGGCGAACAGATGGCGGGCCGTAGCTACACGAAGAAGTACAACACGATCGAGATGGATCCTGACGAGTCAGGCATTGACCAGACCGAAGGTCAACGGCGCGATCGCGCCTATCGCATCTACCCCGGTGGATTCATGATTCCGTTCCACGAGCTTGAATATTACGTTCCGGCTGAGCAAGGCCTCGAAGCGATCGAGCGGCTGCAGGATCTGATTCTGCACACGCATACCGATCAGAAGTACCCCATCGAGACCCGCTGGGTGCAACAGGACGACGGTTACATTTCGCCGTTCACCAAGCGCGACACCATGGTGCTGTCCGTCTCCGGCGCCCCTGGCACCGATTACTGGCCGTATCTACGCGATGTTGATGCGCTGCTGAATGACTACGACGCCCGCGTGCACTGGGGCAAGATCCACTTCATGACACGCGAACGCATGGAACGGCAGTTCCCCGAGTTCGACAAGTTCCTCGCAGTACGCCGCGAGTTCGATCCCAACGGCGTGTTCCTCAACGATCACACTCGCGCTCTCTTGGCATAGCGCACGCGGGGCCTGGGACTCCCCCTGGCCCCGCTTCCATCTCCGGCGGCAACGGTGCCGCCTCAACGGAAGGAGACGACATGGAGGTCGTCGGCCAAGTCATCATCTACATCATGATGGCGTTCGTGCTCATCGGAGCAGGAGCGTACATCTCGAAACCCTCCTCTGCCCTCGGGCAGGAGTTCAAGGAGGGCATCCTTTCGATCGGCCACATCTTCCTCCCCGTCGCGGGAGTGATGACGCTGATCCCGGTGCTCGTCAACATCGTCAACGCGACTGCCGCCCCGTTCTACTCGTGGCTGCACGCCGACCCCGCGCTCGCGGCAGGTACGTTCATTGCGGGCGACATGGGCGGATACAACCTCGCCTTCGAACTCGCCGATTCCCATGGCGCCTGGATCATGGCATTCATCGCGAGCTTCATGGCCGGGTCGACGATCGTGTTCTCAATTCCGGTCGGACTCGCCATGACCGATCGACGCGATCACAAGTTCCTCGCGCTCGGCGTGATGTCGGGTCTGCTCGCCATTCCTTTCGGCGTCTTCGTCGCGACACTCATCACACTGAACTCCGGTGTGCTCCTTCGCGAGGAGATCAACACAAGCGGTCCCGGCACGAAACCCTTCGACCTGCCATTGGGTGAGATCCTGCTCAACCTCGTGCCCCTCGCCATCGTCATGGTGCTGATCGCACTCGCCTTGCGTTTCTTCACCACGGTTACCATCAAAGTATTCCTCGTTCTCGGCCGGGCACTCGAGATCGTGCTGACCGCGGCTCTCGCAGTATCGATCGTCGAATACTTCACCGGGATCTTCTCGATCATCTTCGGCTCGTGGCCGCTCGATCCGTTCATTGCAGATGCCGACGATCAGTTCCGCGCGCTCGAGATCGCGGGCTACATCGGCGTGATGCTCGCTGGAGCGTTCCCGATGGTCTACGCGATTCGCAAGGGCCTTGCGAAGCCGCTCGGCAAGCTCGGCAGCAAGATCGGAATCTCTCAGGAGGGCATGAGCGGCTTCCTCGCGGCTTCGGCGAACATTCTCGCCCTCTTCCGCATCGTCCGAATGATGCCGCCGAAGGACAAGGTGCTCACGATCGCCTACGCTGTGTGCGCCGCCTTCCTCATCGGCGACCACCTCGCGTTCACCGCGAACTTCCAACCGTCGATGATCGCAGCACTCATGGGAGGCAAGCTCTTCGGAGGGGTTCTCGCAGTGTTCCTGGCGCTCTGGCTCGTGATCCCCCAGGCGCGGCGACTCGAGCAGGAGGATCGTGACTCAGGAGTCATCGGTGCAGACGAATATCTCGCCGCGGAGGAGATCGCCGAGGGCTCGAAGTCTCCGAGGGGCGAGCCGGAGCAAGTGGTGTGATGTCGGGATAGGGGACTGCCCGGGGACTTACGGCAACCCGAACAATGCGTCTCGATGCGCTGCCATCCAGCAGACCTGGCAGCACATCGAGACGCATTGCTCCATCACCGTGGTCAAGGCATCACCGATCGGCGGAAAGGACCGGCGACGGGAAGATCAACCGGAGAGTAAGAAGTCGGCCGAAGAGGTCGGCAGGAGCCCGTCGACTAGAACTTTCCGCCGATCTCGAGCAGACGGCGAATGCGATCCGGGATCGGCGGGTGCGTCGCGAAGAGCCGGCTCATGATGCCGGGCTTCAGCGGGTCAGCGATCCAGAGGTGCGCCATGCTGCTGTTCTGCTTCTGCATCGGACGACCGTACTCCGAAAGCTTGTGCAGGGCGCTCGCAAGCGCTTCGGGGTGACGAGTCGTGAGCGCACCCGTCGCATCGGCCAAGTACTCTCGCTGCCGCGAGACGGCGAGCTGCACGAGCGACGCAACGAGCGGAGCCACCAGCATCGCAACGAGACCGAAGACCAAGACGATCGGGTTCGAATTGTTGCTCCGCGAAAAGAACGCCATTCGCATGAGCACATCCGCGATCATGCCTACCGCCACCACGAGGCCGTACACGATCATGGAGACACGGATGTCGTAGTTGCGTACGTGACCGAGCTCGTGCGCCATGACGCCTTCGAGCTCGGAGTCAGACATGATGTCGAGCAGCCCCGTCGTCGCGGCCACCATGGCATGCTCGGGGTCGCGGCCGGTCGCGAACGCATTCGGGGCCGGATCGCCCACGATGTAGACCTCGGGCATCGGCATACCCGTCGCAATCGACAGATTCTCCACTGTGCGGTAGAGACGCGGGTTGTCAGCCTCGGTGATCCGCCGCGCACCGCTCATCGAAATGGCCTGCCGACCTGCAGCGAAGTACTGGAACAGTGCGTACCCGAGCGCGGCTGCAACCACGGCAATGACGATGCCCGGAGAACTGTAGATGTACGAGGCCAGCCACCCGAGCCCGCCGACAATCAGCAGGAAGAACAGGATGATGAAGACGCTGTTGACCTTGTTCCGACGTATCGCGCGGTACAAGTCGCCCCCTTGCTAGAACTGAATGCGCGGCGGCTCAGAAATGGCCGCGACGTCATCGACCTCGAAGAACTCCCGCTGCGTGAAGCCGAGCATGCGGGCGAAGATGTTGTTCGGGAAGACTTGGATCTTCGTGTTGTACTCGCGCACGCCACCGTTGTAGAAGCGCCGCGCGGCCTGGATCTTGTTCTCGGTGTCGACGAGCTCGCCCTGCAGGTGCAGGAAGTTCTGACTCGCCTGCAGCTGCGGATAGGCCTCGGCCACCGCGAAGATGCTCTTCAGCGCCTCCTGCATGTGGTTCTCGGCCACGGAGGCCTCGGCGGGGCCCTGGGCTGAGATCGTCTCTGCTCGAGCCTGAGTGACCGCCTCGAAGACGCCCTTCTCGTGTGCTGCGTAGCCCTTCACCGTCTCGACCAGCGAGGGAATCAGGTCGGCTCGACGTTTGAGTTGGATGGTAATGTCGCTCCAGGCCTCGTCGACGCGGACGCGGAGGGTGACCAGAGAGTTATAGGTCGCCCAGACGTAGATGCCGAGAATCAGCACGAGGCCGAGAACGACGAGAACCGTGATCAAGCTTGCAGACATGCGCTCAGCATACTGGAGCCGTCAAGGAATCAGCTGGGTCTTCACAATACATGTGCTCCGCACCAGGCCCTCGCCGCCGATGACGACAGAGAGCAGCCGGCCTCTCGCGGCCAATGGACGCTCACACGAAGAATGCCCCTGCGCTCACGCTTCGCGAGCACAGGGGCATCATGGCCGAACGTCACGTCAGTCGTCGCGCAGATTTTCCTTCACTTCGTTGCGCTTCTTCGTCGCATCGCGCTCCGCTTCGGCCTTCTTGACATCAGCCTCAGCCTTCACTTCATCGAACCTGTCCTTGGCACGGTCCACACCGTCTTCAACCGCCCGGCCAACCTTCTTCGCGGCAGCCTCGGCGGTCTCCTTCGCATCGTCGAGAAATCCAATGATCGCTCCTTTCACGTGGAGTACCAATCTGTCGCCTCAGAGGGGGTCGCGTCAAGCCGCGCGATCACGAAGCAGGAAAGGTTCACCCTGAAGTCGGGCGAAGGTAGAAAAACTCACGCAAGACTTGAGTCCTGCATCGTTTTTTCGACCCTCGCCGGGGTCGGCGCGGGGCACGGCGCCCAAAAGCTTCGCTTTCTCGCGCTGTGCCCCCACTGGGATTCGAACCCAGACTGAATCGATACAGGGCCGCGCATCCCTGAGTGTCCCTGAGTGACTTCGAAAATGGCGGTGATCAGGCATAACGAACGGACGAGTCATCCAGGGCACTCAGGGGATACTCCACTTTCGAGCGCCAAAACGCCGGGTAAACGCCGACCTCACGGAACCTCCCCCAGCCCGTCCGTGTCACCATGCGCAATTCTGAGATTGCGCGTAAACTGGACTTCACAATTGCATAGCCCGAGCGAGCAGGGTGCAAGCCGGGGCCGGAGAACAGTGTCATGCTCCAACAGTCCGCGTCCATTCCCGAGTCCACGTTGCGAGCTGTTGAACGGCTCACCGAGACACATTACTGTCCACTATGAGGGCGCAGAGTACGAGTGTGACGCGCTCCTCGAGCAGCTCCGTGAAGCGCTCACCTCATCATTAGGCGCCGGGAGCTCCGTTGGTGGTGGCTCCAACGATGGGGGCCTCATCAACTTGGGTGCGTTCTCCCTGTGGGAGCACATCGACGGCATTGCCCGCGGCTGGATGGACTCGTTCACCCGCGATCGCCGAGGCGACATCGTAGACATCATTCAGCGCCTCCCCCACGCGATCCAGGCGGAGCACGCGAACAACATCATCGACGACCACATGCGGGAGCGCTTGGATGCGATGTTCGGGCAGTGGGTTGCACAGATCGAAGACCTGTTTGACCCTCCCCATCAGAAGGAGCTCACGGCACCGTGCCCGGAGTGCGGGGAGCGGTGGCACCTTGTGGTGGAGCGCGACAAGGAGGGCAACGTGATCGACACGAAGCAACGTGCCGCTGTCGTGATCCCGGTCAAGAAGGGCCGCGCCGTGATTGCGGAGTGCCGATGCTGCGAAGCCATGTGGGCGATCGAAGCTGACCTGCTCGCGCTCGCTGACGGCATGGGTATCGAGGTTGACTTCATCGCGTTACGCGAGCTCGTGAACGAACCCGCGCAATCTGACAATTGCGCGCCTGTCGATTATCAGTTGCACTAGGGGTACGCGCTACCGGTATGTCCGGAGCGCGTTTCGCATTTAAGTGGACACAACTTAATCAGCCCGGAGCTAAGGTTCGCGGGCAGCCCCACAGGGATAGAACGCTGCACTAGATGCAGGCGGATGGTTCGACTCCATCCGGGGGCGCGACGCTAGAAGCCCGGCCAGGCAGACAGCGTTAGGGAATGACGGAGTGCCGAAACCCGCGGTTGTCGTGACCAACGGTGGAGGTAACGTGCGCACCCGAGTAGACGCAAACGCATCGCAGAGTATGCCCGAATGGGTGAGGCTGCGGCACTGCGGATCTCCTTAGCGGGAGTGAACACGTCTCGCCTTAGCAGGCAGGATGCGGCTTGAGAGAATCATTGCTTGAAGCGACACTCTCAACGGGGCCTCAAGAACCCCTTCCCACTTGCTTCTATAGCTCAGTCGGCAGAGCGCCAGTCTTCCAAACTGGATGCCCGGGTTCGAGACCCGGTAGAGGCTCTGGTGGAGGCTCCGAGTCGGTACAAGGGCATGTCCCGTTGCGCGACTAGGTAGAGGAAAAGTCACAGGTAGCCTGGCAAGGTCTGCGGCTCTACGCCCACTTGGATGCTTAAGAACGAGGCGTCGCTACACGCCTACTCCACCTCCCTCTTCCCGCCCCTACGAGAAAGCCCCCGCTCTCCGAAGAGAACAGGGGCTCGTGAGTCTTCAGCGTTACTCACCCGCGGGCTTCTCCGACGGTGCCGGCTTCTGCTCCGGGCCTCCAGCCGCTTCCTTGGCCTCGGGCTTGACGGTGTTGTTCTTCTGATCGGACATAGTGTCCCTGCTTTCTCATTGAGGCTCAAGAGTTCTTGCGCCTCTATGCCTGACTCTATCCGGAATCGAAGCCGGTAATCGGGTCTGTGAGTATTGCCAGGAATCAAAGCCCTCGGTGTCCCCGAGCATTCGGACACTCTGGATGTTCCACACGTGCTGGTTGACTCGGGTTGGGCAAAACCGGACACTTACCTCGTGTCGCTTTCCATGTTCCTGATTGGTTGATCAATGGCGGCACTGAGCCCCTGACCGTGGTCGTAGCCAGCGTCAGGAGCTCACTGCTTTAGCAGGGTGGCTCGAGGAGCGAGAGTGTCACGAGATCGTCTACCTCGGGCACTGTGGTGTTCCTCTGCACCGTGGTCATGTAGTCGGTCATGATGTTCCTCCCTCCATATCGTTGGTGAGAGTAGAAACGCGGCCAACGCCCACAGTATTCCCGCGCGTGACGGGAGCAGGAGAGGGTTCGCCCCGTTAGTATCCAGCAAGCGACTGTGCACAGTCGCATCACGCACCGGCCAGCATGCGCTTGGGCAGACACCTTGCACCTCTGCTGGCCCCATTTTTCCCACACCGCTACTACTGGTTCAAGAAGGCTCATAGCCGGGCTAGGATCAACATATGTACAGGCGAGGAGGGGCAGGTGAGGTAAGCCTATGGCGTTCCCATTGAACCTCGCGTCCCACTTAACCGGCGCCACTGCCTCTCAGCTTCGAAAGTGGAACAGGGACGGAGGGGGCTGCTGCACGAGTAGGTGACAACTGTCTCAGGCAGCGAGTGCGACCTGCTCGTACATAATGGCCTCGTACTCGACCGGCGCCAAACGCCCCAACTTGGCCTGTCGACGACGCCGGTGATAG
>NZ_JBSGPD010000014.1:0-5318 GCF_053567335.1 Leucobacter sp. GX24907
CCATGCCCTTGGCAGAACAACTGGCACACCAGAGGTCCGTCCAACCCGGTCCTCTCGTACTAGGGTCAGATCCTCTCAAATCTCCAACGCGCGCAGAGGATAGGGACCGAACTGTCTCACGACGTTCTAAACCCAGCTCGCGTACCGCTTTAATGGGCGAACAGCCCAACCCTTGGGACCAACTCCAGCCCCAGGATGCGACGAGCCGACATCGAGGTGCCAAACCATGCCGTCGATATGGACTCTTGGGCAAGATCAGCCTGTTATCCCCGAGGTACCTTTTATCCGTTGAGCGACAGCGCTTCCACAAGCCACTGCCGGATCACTAGTCCCGACTTTCGTCCCTGCTCGACCTGTCAGTCTCACAGTCAAGCTCCCTTGTGCACTTACACTCGCCACCTGATTGCCAACCAGGTTGAGGGAACCTTTGGGCGCCTCCGTTACTCTTTAGGAGGCAACCGCCCCAGTTAAACTACCCACCAGGCACTGTCCCAACACCCGATCAGGGTGCGTGGTTAGGAATCCAATATGACCAGAGTGGTATTTCAACAACGACTCCACGATAACTAGCGTCACCGCTTCATAGTCTCCCACCTATCCTACACAAGCCACACCGAACACCAATACCAAGCTGTAGTAAAGGTCACGGGGTCTTTCCGTCCTTCTGCGCGTAACGAGCATCTTTACTCGTACTGCAATTTCGCCGAGTTCACGGTGGAGACAGCTGGGAAGTCGTTACGCCATTCGTGCAGGTCGGAACTTACCCGACAAGGAATTTCGCTACCTTAGGATGGTTATAGTTACCACCGCCGTTTACTGGGGCTTAAATTCAAAGCTTCGACCCCAAAGGGTCTAACCTCTCCTCTTAACCTTCCAGCACCGGGCAGGCGTCAGTCCGTATACATCCACTTGCGTGTTCGCACGGACCTGTGTTTTTAGTAAACAGTCGCTTCCCACTGGTCTCTGCGGCCACCACACCCTTTCGGAGTAAATCCTAATAAGTGGATGGCCCCCCTTCTCCCGAAGTTACGGGGGCATTTTGCCGAGTTCCTTCACCATGATTATCTCGATCTCCTGAGTATTCTCTACCTGACCACCTGAGTCGGTTTGGGGTACGGGCAACAATAGACCTCACGTCGATGCTTTTCTCGGCAGCATAGGATCACTGACTTCCCCATACGGGTCCCCATCACATCTCACCCAAAGCCCCGAAATATTACTCCGAGACGGGCTACATGCTTAGCCCGGGACAACCATCGCCCGGGACCAGCTACCTTCCTGCGTCACACCTGTTAACACGCTCACCACCCCAGCATCGGGTTCGCAGCCGCCACCAGAACATCACCCGAAGGATCCGTCCCGGCATTGGTTTGCTTAGCACTACTGGTTAGGTCTTTGTCGGTCTATCACCGGTACGGGAATATCAACCCGTTGTCCATCGACTACGCCTGTCGGCCTCGCCTTAGGTCCCGACTTACCCAGGGAAGATTAGCTTGACCCTGGAACCCTTGGTCTTCCGGAGGACGGGTTTCTCACCCGTCTTTCGCTACTCATGCCTGCATTCTCACTCGTGTGGCATCCACGACTGGATCACTCCGCCGCTTCACTCGCCACACGACGCTCTCCTACCCAACCCAGGGACTGGACCACGAAGGCCTGTCTCTACCTGGATTGCCGCAACTTCGGTGGTGTGCTTGAGCCCCGTTACATTGTCGGCGCGGAATCACTTGACCAGTGAGCTATTACGCACTCTTTCAAGGGTGGCTGCTTCTAAGCCAACCTCCTGGTTGTCACAGCAACTCCACATCCTTTTCCACTTAGCACACGCTTAGGGACCTTAGTTGGCGATCTGGGTTGTTTCCCTCTCGACTATGAAGCTTATCCCCCACAGTCTCACTGCTGCGCTCTCACTTACCGGCATTCGGAGTTTAGCTGACGTCAGTAACCTTGTAGGGCCCATCGGCCATCCAGTAGCTCTACCTCCGGCAAGAAACACGCAACGCTGCACCTAAATGCATTTCGGAGAGAACCAGCTATCACGAAGTTTGATTGGCCTTTCACCCCTATCCACAGCTCATCCCCTCAGTTTTCAACCTAAGTGGGTTCGGTCCTCCACGCGCTCTTACACACGCTTCAACCTGGCCATGGATAGATCACTTCGCTTCGGGTCTAGGACATGCGACTGAATCGCCCTATTCAGACTCGCTTTCGCTACGGCTACCCCACACGGGTTAACCTCGCCACATATCGCTAACTCGCAGGCTCATTCTTCAAAAGGCACGCCGTCACACCAACAATGGGTGCTCCGACGGATTGTAAGCAAACGGTTTCAGGTACTCTTTCACTCCCCTCCCGGGGTACTTTTCACCTTTCCCTCACGGTACTAGTCCGCTATCGGTCATCTGGGAGTATTTAGGCTTATCAGGTGGTCCTGACAGATTCACACGGGATTTCTCGGGCCCCGTGCTACTTGGGATACACACCACGCGGCACAACCATTTCGGATACGGGACTCTCACCCACTCCGGTCCACCGTTCCAAGCGGTTCTCCTATAGCTGCACTCTCACGTCGGAAGGCCGGCAGACCCCCCAGGCATGTCCCACAACCCCAACCATGCAACCCCTGCCGGGTATCACACATGACTGGTTTAGCCTCATCCAGTTTCGCTCGCCACTACTCCCGGAATCACTATTGTTTTCTCTTCCTGTGGGTACTGAGATGTTTCACTTCCCCACGTTCCCTCAACCCGCCCTATATATTCAGGCGGGAGTCACCAGGTACGCACGCGCCCTGGCGGGGTTTCCCCATTCGGAAATCCTCGGATCACAGCTCGTTTATCAACTCCCCGAGGCTTATCGCAGATTACGACGTCCTTCTTCGGCTCCAGATGCCAAGGCATCCACCGTTTGCTCTTTGAAACTTGAAAATCACATAAGCAATCATTTTGAAACACGCACCCACCAGGTGGGCACGTGACCAATGAAATTAAAGTAAATCAGCCAACACTCCACCCCACACACCCAAAGAGTGTGTGACGGTTTCACGCTGGCTAAGATGCTCGCGTCCACTGTGTAGTTCTCAACGTACGGTCGATCCCACCCCCCAGGACAACACGTTCCTGAACAGCAGGTCAGAAGACCAGCCCAACACCACCCCACACAGGGACGGCCCGGCCTGGGCCTCCAGGACCCAATAGTATGCACTCAGCGCTCACTCACACCCCACCCACACGTTCCAACCCAGGCCCCGAGGGGCACCAGGCGTACTAGCAGAGGCGAGGACACAAGCTTGCTTGTCTAATGTTCCACCCTTGAGCTGCATGCAAGAAACGTTTGTTCTTGGTCATGCATTCTCTGCACCCAGGCCCTGCGGGCTTGGGTGAGTTGCTCCTTAGAAAGGAGGTGATCCAGCCGCACCTTCCGGTACGGCTACCTTGTTACGACTTAGTCCTAATCACCAGTCCCACCTTCGACAGCTCCCTCCCCAGAAGGGGTTAGGCCACCGGCTTCGGGTGTTACCGACTTTCATGACTTGACGGGCGGTGTGTACAAGGCCCGGGAACGTATTCACCGCAGCGTTGCTGATCTGCGATTACTAGCGACTCCGACTTCATGGGGTCGAGTTGCAGACCCCAATCCGAACTGAGACCGGCTTTTTGGGATTCGCTCCACCTTACGGTATCGCCGCCCATTGTACCGGCCATTGTAGCATGCGTGAAGCCCAAGACATAAGGGGCATGATGATTTGACGTCATCCCCACCTTCCTCCGTGTTGACCACGGCAGTATCCCATGAGTTCCCACCATTACGTGCTGGCAACATAGGACGAGGGTTGCGCTCGTTGCCGGACTTAACCGAACATCTCACGACACGAGCTGACGACAACCATGCACCACCTGTATAGAAGTGTCCAAAGAGTTGATCATTTCTGACCCGTTCTTCTATATGTCAAGCCTTGGTAAGGTTCTTCGCGTTGCATCGAATTAATCCGCATGCTCCGCCGCTTGTGCGGGCCCCCGTCAATTCCTTTGAGTTTTAGCCTTGCGGCCGTACTCCCCAGGCGGGGAACTTAATGCGTTAGCTACGACACAGAACCCGTGGAACAGGCCCTACATCTAGTTCCCAACGTTTACGGCATGGACTACCAGGGTATCTAATCCTGTTCGCTCCCCATGCTTTCGCTCCTCAGCGTCAGTTACGGCCCAGAGATCTGCCTTCGCCATCGGTGTTCCTCCTGATATCTGCGCATTCCACCGCTACACCAGGAATTCCAATCTCCCCTACCGCACTCTAGCCTGCCCGTACCCACTGCAGGCCCGGAGTTGAGCTCCGGGATTTCACAGCAGACGCGACAAGCCGCCTACGAGCTCTTTACGCCCAATAATTCCGGACAACGCTTGCACCCTACGTATTACCGCGGCTGCTGGCACGTAGTTAGCCGGTGCTTTTTCTGCAGGTACCGTCACCCGAAGGCTTCTTCCCTACTAAAAGAGGTTTACAACCCGAAGGCCGTCATCCCTCACGCGGCGTTGCTGCATCAGGCTTGCGCCCATTGTGCAATATTCCCCACTGCTGCCTCCCGTAGGAGTCTGGGCCGTGTCTCAGTCCCAGTGTGGCCGGTCACCCTCTCAGGCCGGCTACCCGTCGTCGCCTTGGTGAGCCACTACCTCACCAACAAGCTGATAGGCCGCGAGTCCATCCCCAACCGATAAATCTTTCCACCCACAAAAGATGCCTCTATGGGTCGTATCCAGTATTAGACACCGTTTCCAGCGCTTATCCCAGAGTCAGGGGCAGGTTACTCACGTGTTACTCACCCGTTCGCCACTCATCCACCCAGTGCAAGCACCGGGCTTCAGCGTTCGACTTGCATGTGTTAAGCACGCCGCCAGCGTTCGTCCTGAGCCAGGATCAAACTCTCCGTAAAAAACAAAAGCAACCATCCACCGGGAAAAACGATGCATGATCACGAGTTTGACCTGACAAAACAAACATCAATACTGACGTTCATAAATTTTGTCCAAAAGGAATCTCCCACACCCACCAAACCCACTGGGTTCGACAGATGCCGGGGATAATAAATTTGGCATTTGACAATCAAGTGCACACTATTGAGTTCTCAAGGACCAGACACCCACCGTACCCACCCCACACACATGTGAAATGACTCCCGATAGGCAACTTGTCAAAGTTACCAGCCCGAACCCGAAACCGCAAACCAGCCTCAACCATCCGAACCCCGCACACGCGGAACCACCACCCCCAGGAACACATCCCAGAAGCAGCGATTGGAGAACCACAACCATACCACCCCACAC
>NZ_JBSGPD010000015.1:0-4174 GCF_053567335.1 Leucobacter sp. GX24907
CGCGGTCGCAGCGCGCCTTGACGACGATCCAGCAGTTTGACGAGTCATGGCCGAACCCGTGGAGAGACCACACATTCACCTGTTCAGGTGTCGGAATCGTTGGCGGGTCGTTGTCCACCCACCCCTTACCTGCCTCGACGTGGCGGGTGAGCTCCCACAAACGGTTCTCGGCGAGCAGCGCGTCCACGTCGGCTTGCCCGAGATGATGCATCCACATCTTGTCGAACAGTTCATCAGCGAGCCGGTGCGCTTCCCTATCGATAGCCTCCTGCCCGGTGCCATAGAACTGTGGCGAGTGCTCAACGTTGCGGCGCGCGAACACCTGCACCGATTCATGCCGGTACCCGAACGGCTGAGACCCCGTAGAGGCAGGATCGAACGGCACATACCCATACCATTCGTCCATGAACCACTTCGCTTCGGGCGAGTACCCGCCTTCGCAGTCAGGGCAGGAATCCTCGTGCAGGAACTCTGGGGTGCTGTAGCCGTCCCACACTTTGCCGAGCGGCCACCCGAAGTTGGCGGGCACCCTCCGAACTTCTCTACTCATGGGTCTGTTCTCCGATCTGCGCGGTGGCCGCGCCAGTCAGCAGCCTCGTTGCGCGCTCGATAGCGTCATCGATAATGAACCGCGCCGACGCAACCCGCGACTCATGCCCGGTATCCAACTCGGGGCAAATCATCACCGGCTCAACACTCAGCGCGCCAGCGACCGAGACAAGCTCAGTCACAGTGATGTCCTTACGCCTCCCCGTCTCCCAATTCGCGATAGATGACCTGCTGGGCGTTCCTCCGAGTACGTCGGACAGGTCTTGCGCGCTCATGCCACGCTTGCGCCGATACTTTGCGATCTGCTTGCCGAAATCACTCATTGTCTCCGCCTTCCTGTAGTCGTGCAGCCGGTTCGGTGCATTCCTCACACTCAGACTCCCGGCCCTGCACACGAGTCACCGTGCGCGCCTCAAACCCGTACCGGGTGTGCGGTTCGCTCAGGTGGTCGTGATGATCCGGTTCGGGCCCACACGGGTACGGCTTGATCCGATCCACATCAACCCCGTACTCCTTGCACGACCGGTACAGCTGCTCCATCTCCTCGTGCAGATGGGAATCAACCCACGCCCACGCCGCATCACCCGTCATGCCTTTGTGAAGTGCGACGGCGAGCAGCGCGATCCGGGTTTCGTTGAGCATCTGCATCGTGCGCTCACCAGTACGGCGGAGATCCTCCTGCGTCTCGCCGTAGAACCACGACGTTCCCTCGACTTGGAACCCGACAGCGCGGGCGAGACGATACGGCACCTCCACATCAAGCGGGCGCGTCTCCCACTCCTCAGCGTGCGGGAACAGTTCATGCGCGTAACGGCGCTTCGTTCTACGAGTCATTTCTTCCTCATCTCGTCTCTACGCCGCTCCCACTCATCGACTTCCTTCTCGTGGCACGTCTGCGTTTCCGGCACAAAACAGCAATGCCCCGAATGAATCGGGGCAATGTGGGCGAAGTTTTGGTGACACTTGCATGGGTTGTCGCTCATCGCGATCTCGGTTTCCCGAGCGGCAGCAACCGCCCGTCCTCGATGTACAGCACCACGGCCTCGTCCTCGAAGCCCTGCCACTCGGTCACGTCGATACCCTCATCGAGCGCCTCGGAGTAGTCGCATTCACGCAGGTCAGGGTTCGCCTCCCGACACTCATGCGAGTGCAGGATGTACACCGTCTGCTCGGCAGACACCGCCCTGCCGTAATGCACTTTCTTGTGACGGCGTTGCCCGACAATGTTTTCGATCCGGTCAGCGGGGACTCTCACACTCATTTCGTCCTGCCTTTCAGCGCCCGCAGCTTCGCCAGCGTCTCCTCGTCCACATGCGACGAGAGGCCCGGTTTCCGTTTCACCGGGCGCTGCTGCGGAGACGGCACTGGGCGCTTCTTGTTGGCGAACAACGCAGGAGAGGGTTTCATGGAGTGTTCCTATTTCTGTAGAGCCCGCACTCTTATGGGCTATGGTTCGGGAAGGGTGTCTACGCCCGGAAGAGAGGGCACAGAGATGTCCAAAGACAAGGGCCAGAAGGCCGTCAAGAAGCCCGCCGCTTCCACCGCGAAGGAAAAGAAGCAGGCGAAGCGAGAGAAAAACCAGGCGGCAGCATCGCTGCTAAACACCCGCAAGTAGCTGGCTGGCCGGCGAACCATATGCCGGCCAGTCCCCAGCGTCCCCGCTCGGCACCTCCAAATATTGAAGGCCCCAATGACACATGAACCAGGCACAGTTCTTATCCACCCCGCGCACGGGCCCATGCGAGTGGTATCCACCACGATGCGCAGGTTTCCCAACGGGACTACCCACGAATGCTTGAACTTGGAAGCCCTCGACACGTACGCGCTCGCCCTCACGATCCCTGTCGACCAGTACGCTGCATCTGGAGTGAGGAACGTCATCAGCGGTGAGAGTCTCGATGAGCTCTTCGGAACGCTCAGCAATGTTTCGGGCGAGGAACCTGAGAACTGGTCCAGGCGGTTCAAAGCAAACGAGCTGAAGGTGCGGTCTGGCAGCGTGCTGAGGCTCGCGGAAGTGGTGCGGGATCTCCTGAGACGTGACGAGGTGAAGACCATTTCCCGGAGCGAACGCCACACACTCAGCCAAGGCATGTCTCAGCTCGCACGCGAAGTGTTCTATTCCAAGAACCTCGAGAGCGTGGATATCGCTGAGCAATCCATTAAAGACGCGGCACTGGGCATCCCACTGGCGCTCTGAAACGCAGGCGTTCATCCGGCGATCTCCACTCCATACTCACGGATCCCGAGGCGATCGCACGCACCCCCAACCGAGCCCTGCGAAGTGGTCGACAGCTACCGGGGCACTCATGCTGCACGGTCCTCGATCAATGGGATATCTCTGATGACCACGTAGGCCTCCTGAAAGTCGTGAGGAACCAGCACGGTGGCTGGCCCCTCGTGGTACAAGAAAAGCGCCCTGCACTGGGTAGGACGCGATGAAAAGAAAAGACCCCCGGAGGTTATCCGGGGGTCTCGTTCGTGATGTGAGAGATCACGTAGTTAGCGAAGGCTGCTCGCTCTCAGATCGGGTAGGTGTTTCTACTGTGATCTTGCGAGGCTTGGCCTTCTCGCTCAGCGGGATGATGACGCTCAGCACGCCGTTGTCGTACGAGGCCGAGATGTCTGACGTGTCTACGCCTTCACCGATGCTGAACTGCCGGAGGTAGTTCCCGAAAGAGCGTTCCTGGGCGAGCCACTTCTTTCCTTCAGCGGTACCGCTCGAGCGTTGTGCGCGGATGGTCAGGAGCTGCCCGTCAAGGTCAATGTCAACGCTGCCGGGGTCTACTCCTGGCATGTCTGCGGTGAGCACATAGCGGTTCTGGTCTCGATAAAGATCCACCGGCATCACTCGCGGTGCTGAGCGTGGAGCGAGCATGCCTGCCGTGAGTCGATCGAGCTCCGTGAAAGGGTCAAAAGACATAGCCATAATGAATCAATCTCCTTTCGGTTAAGAACTTGAGTCCGTTTCGCTCAAGTTGAGGCTAGATTAGCACTCTCAACCTTAGAGTGCTAAAAGAGCTTCCTCAAAGAACGCTTAAAACTCTGGGATGACCGACCAGAGTGACGGCCACCCCCCTCCGGGTATAGAAATAGCGCCCCGTCGCTAGGGCGCTGAATGTGGTGTTGCGGTCGACTTAGAAGGGTTGGCCCTCGTCGCCGAAGCCATCGAAGCCATCGAAGCCATCGAAGCCATCGAAGCCAGAATCGCCGGCTGCGGCCCCGGAAGCGACAGGTGAGGGGATTTTATGCCACCCGCCACCTCCCGTCGCGCCTGAGCCGCCCTGTTGTGGCTGTGAGCGTGTCACCTGAGCTGTCGCCCACCGCAAGTCAGGGCCGAACGCCTCAAACTCAACCTCGACCGAGGATCGCTTCTGCCCGTCCTTTGTCTCGTAATCGCGCTGCACGATCTTCCCGTGCCCGATGACACGCGACCCACGACCGACCGACTGTGCGACATGCTCAGCCATCTCACCCCAGATCGTGCCTCGCGCGAACCATGTTGGACCGTCTTCCATTTCGCCGGTCTGCCGGTTGCGTCGTCGGTCGTTCACCGCGACAGTCACACCGCAGAAAGGTTTGTTGTTCTGCGTGTACCGGAGCTCGATGTCCTGGGTGACGTTCCCGA
>NZ_JBSGPD010000016.1:0-2004 GCF_053567335.1 Leucobacter sp. GX24907
TGGTTAGTTACGTTTCAGATGCAAATTCAAACGCCACTCCAGAATCCTGACCAGACCCAGGAACACCAACGTGATCGACCCGTACAACACCGCAGTCAACGAGAACACACTCAAATACTTAAACGACATCGAGCTAATCTCGTACGCCTTCGACATCAACTCCGGCACCGCGATAATAAACGCCAACGCAGACGCCTGGAACGCCAACACCGCAAGCCCCGCCAACGGCGGCGTCGAGATCCGCAACGCCTGCGGGAGAATAATGTGCGAGAACCCGGTCCACCCACGCAACCCACTGGTGAGAGCGGCTTCTTTCTGCCCATTCGGAACCGCAGCGATCCCGGCCCGGAAATACTCCGACGCATACGCGCCCGTGTTCCACGCCATCGCCACGATCGCTGTCGGCAACGCATCGAACACCAACCCGACCTCGGGCAAGCTGAAGTACATCAGATACAGCAACACCAGCGCCGGCAGACCACGCCCGATCTCCACAACCAAAAACGCGACCCACTGCAACGGGGGCACTTTATGCGCCTCGGTCATCACCGCAAGCAGCAACCCGAGCGGGAGGCCGAACAGCAGCGCCATCCCGGTCAGCTGCAAGCTCACGACCAGGCCCGGCCACATATCCGGCAGCCAACTCATCCAATCTTGCAACATTATGCGACTCCGATCTTCCGACGCAGCGCGAGATCAACCCGACGCGAGATCACCGCGACGATCAAACTGATCGCGATGTACAACACACCCGCGATCACGAACGCGAGCACTCCCTGGTGAGTTTGCTTGGCCTGCTGCTGCGCGAAGTACGTGATCTCGTGCGCACCGATCTGCGACGCGAGCGCGGAATCCTTCAGCAACCCGATCGCGTACGTCGCGATCGCCGGCAACGCGACCCGGAACGCCTGCGGCGTAATAATGTGCTGCACCGTCGTGAACGTCGGCAACCCGAGCGCATGCGACGCTTCACGCTGCCCCGCCGGGATCGATAACAACCCCGACCGGTAAATCTCCGCCATGAACGCCGACGCGATCACCGAGAACCCGATCACCGCAGCCTCCGTCGTCGACAAGCGCAACGCGAACTGCGGCAACCCGAAGTAGATCAGGAACAACCACGTGATCGGCGGGATCACCCGCACGATCCCGATATACCCCGTCACAATGCCCCGCAAAATCGCGAACCGAGACCGCGTCCCGGCCACGAGGATCAACGCGACCACCCCACCGATCACCAACGACGCACCCGTGATCCACAAGGTCAGACCCACACCCTTGAGGATCGCCTGGAATATTTCGAGGACCATCAGCGCATCACCGATCCAGCACAGCCGTGAGGAACTGCCGCGTCCGCTCACTCTGCGGATCCGACATCACCTGCTCCGACGGCCCCAACTCAAGCACCCCACCATCACCCAAAACCATCACCCGGTTCGACACATCCCGGGCAAAGCTCATCTCATGCGTGACCACGAGCATCGTCATCCCCTCATCAGCGAGATCACGCATCACCGCGAGCACCTCAAGACCAATCTCAGGATCCAACGCACTCGTCGGCTCATCAAACAGCATCACCTTCGGCGACAACGCCAACGCCCGCGCGATCGCGATGCGCTGCTGCTGCCCACCCGACAAACGTGCCGGATACTGGCCCGCCTTATCCGGCAACCCCACCTTCTTCAGCAACTGATTCGCGACCTCAGCCGCTTCATCCTTACTCCGCCCCAGCACCTTCCGCTGCGGCAACGTAATGTTCTCCATCACCGTCAAATGCGGAAACAGGTTAAACGACTGGAACACCATCCCCGTCACCCGACGCAAATGATCCAAACTCGCTTTATCCGGATGCTTCCCACCCGCCTTGATCCGAGCCCCACCAATCGTGATCGTGCCCTCAGTAGGCACCTCGAGATAGTTCAAACACCGCAAAAACGTGCTCTTCCCACCACCCGACGGACCAATGATCGACACGACCTCACCCTCGTCCATCGCGAGATCCAC
>NZ_JBSGPD010000017.1:0-1613 GCF_053567335.1 Leucobacter sp. GX24907
CTAGAAGCGGACGGCGTCGACGAATTTCTTCAGGTGCGGGTTCTCCGACCGGTTGAACGCTTCGTCAGGAGTCGCGTTGACCGCGATCTCGCCCTCGTGGAAGAACACGAGACGATCCGCGGCTTTCGACGCGAACGCCATATCGTGTGTCACCAACGCAATTGCGATGCCCTCCTCTTCCTTGAGTCGACGGAGCACGTCCAGGACCTCGGCCGCGACGGGCGGGTCGAGGGCACTGGTGATCTCGTCGCAAAGCAGTAGCTTGGGCTGCATCATGAGCGCACGGGCGATCGCAACGCGCTGTCGCTCACCGCCCGAGAGCTGCATGGGCTTGCTGTGGAGGTGCTCGGACATGCCGACTTCCGCGAGCGCCTTCTTCGCGCGCTCCATCGCATCCGACTCGGACAGGCCGAGGCGTTTGCGGGGAGCGAGGATGAGGTTCTTCGCGACATCCATATGCGGCCACAGAGTGTACGTCTGGAAGATCATGCCCACATGGGCTTCGACCTTCTTCCACGCCGGAGTGCGCTTGCTGTTTTCGAAGACGACTTGCCCATCGAAGGTCATCTTCCCGTCATCGGGGTCGGTCAGGCCGGCGATCGCGCGCAGCAGCGTGCTCTTGCCAGATCCTGACCGGCCGATGATGACGGTGATGTCACCGGCGAGCATGTCGAAATCGACGCTCTTCATCACTTCACGGTCGCCGAAGCTCTTGCGCAGACCTCGGCACGATACGAGGACCTCACCGATACTCGCAGTGATTGTGCTGCGCTGCATGGGCCCCGACTTCGGGGTGTTCTCGCTCATTTGCTCACCTGTGCCGCGGTGCCGGGCATCATGCCCGATACTGCGCCTTTCTTCTTCTTGCCGCCGCGCTTGTCGCCCTCCATCATGTTCCGTTCGATCTTGCTCAGGATGAGCGAGGCGGGGAACGCGATCGCGAAGTACATCAGCGCGGCCATCGTGAGGATCTCGATGTAGCGGTAGGTCTCCGTCGCGATCTTGTTCGCGGTGAACATCAGATCGGCCACTGCGATGGTCGAGACCAGCGCGGTGTCCTTGAAGAGCGTGATGTTCAACGACAGAATCACGGGGAGCTGCTGCTTGAGCGCCTGCGGGAGGATGATGTAGCGGATCTGCTGCGCCCTCGTGAGGCGGAGCATCTTGCCTGCCTCGACCTGTTCGACCGGGACGGCTTGGAACCCGGATCGGTAGGCCTCCGCGAGGAACGCGGTGAGGTTCAGGGTGAGCGCGATGATCGCGGACGGGGTGCCCGGGATCGTGACGCCGGTCAGGGCCGGCAGTGCGTAGTACACCCAGAAGAGCTGGACCAGCAGCGGCGTGCAACGGAAGATCTCGATGTAGATCTGCGCAAGCCAGCGCACGACCTCGACGTTCGACATGCGCATCAGCGCGACGGGTACGGCGAGGACCATGCTCACGATGATCACGATGACCGCGATCTGGAGGGAGAGGCCGAGGCCTTCCAGCAGCCGATCGAAGTTGTTCGTGACCGCGTTCCAGTTGAAGTCGTAACTATTGATGATCATAAGAACTCCAGAGGTTCTGGACGATCACTCGCCTACTTCATCTCGAGATCGCCGAGGTTCTCC
>NZ_JBSGPD010000018.1:0-1294 GCF_053567335.1 Leucobacter sp. GX24907
GGGTCTGATGTAGGAACAGGTGACATCAAACATGGCTAGCCGAGAGGGCTGGCCTGGAAGGATGTCATCATGCCCAAGCCGTTCCCCAAGGAGTTCAGAGATGACGTGATCCGCGTCGCCCAGAACCGTGATCCGGACGTCACCCTCGCGCAGATCGCGAAAGATTTCGGCGTTCATGTAGGCACTCTCGACAAGTGGATGCGCCGGGCCCGCATCGAGGATGGCAAGCAGCCTGGCCAGACACAATCGGAGTCTGCGGAAATCCGTGAACTCCGTAAGCGCAATCGTCTTCTCGAGCAGGAGAACGAGGTGCTGCGTCGCGCAGCGGCATACCTGTCGCAGGCGCATCTGCCGGGAAAATGATGTACCCGCTCGTTTCCGAGCTCGCCGCGGACGGGATTCCGGTCGTGGTGTCGTGCCGGGTACTAAAGCTCGCTCGTCAGCCGTATTACCGCTGGCTGCGCAACCCTGTGACCAGGCGAGAGTTGAGTGAGGCGTATCGCGCGAACGCGCTGTTCGACGCTCACCGAGACGACCCCGAGTTCGGGTATCGGCTTCTCGCCGACGAAGCCCGCGACGAGGGACAAGCGATGTCGGATCGGACAGCGTGGCGGATCGCGTCCGCGAATGGCTGGTGGAGTGTGTTCGGGAAGAAGCGGAGCAAGAACGGGAAGAAGCCTGGCCCTGCTGTTCACGACGATCTTTGTGTCGTCATCGACGAGCACGGGCGTGAGCGTCACCGGTTCGATGCCACTCGGCCGAACCAGCTGTGGTTGACCGACATTACGGAGCACAAAACGAGCGAAGGTCGGCTGTATCTTTGCGCGGTCAAGGACGCGTTCAGCGGTCGGATCGTGGGCTACTCGATCGACTCACGCATGAAGGCATCTCTCGCGGTCCGCGCTGTCAGGAACGCCGTCCGGATGCGCGGTGACGTGGACGGCTGCATCGTGCATTCAGATCGTGGATCGCAATTTCGAAGCAGGAAGCTGCGCCGTGAACTTGCCGCGCACAATCTCGTCGGGTCGATGGGCCGGGTGGCGTCCTGCGGCGATAACGCGGCGATGGAATCGTTCTTCAGCCTGCTGCAGAAGAACGTCCTGAACCGGCGTTCCTGGGCCACTCGCGAACAACTACGCATCGCGATCGTGACCTGGATCGAGCGGACTTACCATCGCAGGCGTCGCCAGGCCCGTCTGGGCCGGTTGACGCCGATCGAGTTCGAGACCATCATGAACAACGACCTGGCCCTCGCGGCCTGATTAGAACTGTCACCTGTTCCTGCACCAGACCC
>NZ_JBSGPD010000019.1:0-1267 GCF_053567335.1 Leucobacter sp. GX24907
GGGGCTGCTGCACGAGTAGGTGACAACTGTCTCAGGCAGCGAGTGCGACCTGCTCGTACATAATGGCCTCGTACTCGACCGGCGCCAAACGCCCCAACTTGGCCTGTCGACGACGCCGGTGATAGGTACGTTCGATCCAGGTCACGATCGCGAGCCGCAACTCTTCTCTTGTGGCCCAGCTGCGCCGGTTAAGGACGTTGTTCTGCAGCAAACTAAAAAACGATTCCATCGCTGCATTATCGCCAGCAGCACCAACTCTGCCCATCGACCCGACCAAGCCGTGTTGGTCAAGCGCGCGCCGGAACTTCCGACTTCGAAATTGCGATCCTCTGTCCGTGTGCAGGACGCAACCGGCCACGTTCCCTCGCCGCATCACTGCATTGTTCAGTGCTCTGACTGCGAGCGATGACTTCATTCGCGAGTCGATCGCGTAGCCAACGATTCGGTTCGAGAACACGTCTTTCACCGCGCAAATATAGAGCTTGCCTTCGCGCGTCCAGTGCTCCGAGATATCGCCGAGCCATAACTCGTTCGGGGCTGTCGCAGCGAACTCCCGCTGCACAAGGTCGTCATGCACAGCAGGCCCGGGCCTGGTTCCTTTGCCTCGTGCTTTCTCTTCCCAAACACAGACCACCAGCCGTTGTCACGGCAGATCCGCCACGCAGTCCGGTCGCACATCGCCTCACCCGCTTGTTTTGCTTCGTCGGCAAGGAACCGATGCCCGAACTCGGGGTCTTCTAGATGCGCATCATGGAGCGCGTTCGCGCGATACGCCTGCACGAGTTCATGCGCTGGCACTGGTGATTTCCGCCACCGATAATAGGGCTGACGTGAGAGCTTCAAAACCCGGCACGACACCGCAACAGGAATCCCGTCAGCGGCGAGCTCTCTCACGAGCGGGTAGAGCCTTTTCCCGGTAAATGCGCCTGCGACAGATACGCGGCGGCACGACGGAGCACCTCGACTTCTTGCTCGAGCAACCTATTCCGGCGGCGCAGTTCTCGTAGTTCGTCATTGTCTGAACGAGTCATACCGGGCTTTTCACCGTCTTCGATGCGGGCTTGCCGTAACCACTTATCGAGGGTGCCGACATGGACGCCGAAGTCCTTCGCGATTTGCGCGAGCGTGACCGCGGGTTCACGGTTCAACGCGACGCGTACGACGTCGTCTCGGAACTCCTCGGGATATTTTGCGGGCATGATGATCATCCTTCCAGGCCAGCCCAAAGCTAGCCATGTCGAATGTCACCTAAACGTGCAGCAGCCCC
>NZ_JBSGPD010000020.1:0-620 GCF_053567335.1 Leucobacter sp. GX24907
GGGTTATAGGCCAGAAGGAGTGGATGGGATCCTGATCTAGCCGCAGGATCACGCGGTAGAACAAGGATCGTTATAGTCCGGCACCCTTAACTGTGCCGACCTCTCTCAACTCGACCGTGTGTCTGCTATGCGGCGCGAAGCTCGTAAAGAACGGGAAACACCGCTCCGGTACGCAACGCTGGCGATGCCCCACCTGCGGCACCTCCTCGGTCCGCAAACGCCCCGATGTAGCCAAACAGAAACAACTCCGCAGCTTCGTCGTCTGGCTCACCGGGAAACACTCCCAAGCCGAAATGGATGGCACCCAGACCGGTCGATCCTTCCGCAGGAACACATCCTGGTGCTGGGACCTACGCCCAGCACTCCCAACCTGCGAGACGATCTTCCACGCGATCATGGTCGACGGGATCTGGATCGGCACCTGGTGCCTCCTGACCGCGCTCTCCGACACTGGCCGAGTGCTGGCGTGGCAGTGGTGCAGCAGCGAATCCATCGCGGCCTGGTCAGCCCTATTACGTCAGATCCCCTCACCTGGAGTCCTCGTCTCAGACGGCGGCACTGGCCTCCCCTCAGCACTCCAGCAGGAATGGCCACACACGACACATCAACGCTGCCTGTTC
>NZ_JBSGPD010000021.1:0-618 GCF_053567335.1 Leucobacter sp. GX24907
TTCCATCTGCAACTCAACGTGACCAGGCACCTCACCCGGAACCCGCGCACCCCGGCCGGGCGGGCGCTCCGCGGTCTCGTGCTGCAACTGAGCAAGGTCTGGGACGAGGAACAAGCGATCGAATGGCAGATCCGGCTCGATGAGTGGTGGCGCGCGTTCGGATATCTCACGCGTGAACGCACACTGCTCCGGAACGGGAACTTCGGATTCACCCATCACAGGCTCCGCAAAGCTTGGCTCCTCATCCGGAACGTGGTGCGGAAGGACCTCTTGTTCACGTATGTGATGTACGGAAACCCGCGCACCACCTCACCACTCGAGGGTGGTGTGAACGCGGGACTGCGGGACCTGTTGAAACGACACCGGGGCATGAGCGAGGAACATCGCAGGCGAGCTGCGGAGTGGTTCCTCACACTCCACGAACTCCCGCTCGAAGAAGCACTCAAAACCGCAGCGCCGGTGCCACAGAAGCAACGATCAACCGTCCAGGACGAACCCGACGGGCCAGCACTCTACGACACCGGCCTCGACGCCAGCGAAGGACTCTGGCAACGCAGCGGGTGGGCCGGACGAGGATGAACACGCCCGAACCCATCCACTCCTTTTGGCCGGTAACCC